>NZ_JBYKCM010000002.1:0-735694 GCF_057736575.1 Saccharopolyspora sp. MMCC62
AAGCCCGGAAGCCCGGAAGCCCGGAAGCCCGGAAGCCCGGAAGCCCGGAAGCCCGGAAGCCCGGAAGCCCGGAAGCCCGGAAGCCCGGAAGCCGGTGGCGTCGTGGCTGAGCGGGCGGATCGCTGGTCCACGGTCCCGGTCCGCCGCCGGGTGCTGGGCGTCGTCCGCACCCTGACCGCGCTGGACCGCTTGCAGGACGTCTTCGCCGTGCTCGCCGACGACTTCCGGGTGGAGGCGCGGTTCGCGGTCGCCGAGGGCTCGGAGTTCGGTGGCGACCTGCGCGGTTTCCTGGACGCCGCGGGGATGCGCTCGCTGCCCTGGGCGTCGGCGACGAAGGAGCACGTCGACCTGGCGGTGTCCCCGAGCAGCAACGGCGCCCTGCACGAGCTGGACGTCCCGGTGGTGACGTTGCCGCACGGCGCGGGCTACCACAAGCTGCGCCCGACGGATTCCGGTGCGGCGGCGGACATCTCCGGCCTGTCCGCGGACCAGATCATCCACAGTGGACGTGTCGTGCCGTCGGTGCTGGCGCTGTCGCACCGGAACCAGCTGGAGCTGCTGCGCGAGTCGTGCCCGCGGGCGGCGGAGCGCGCCGAGGTGGTGGGCGATCCGTGCTTCGCCCGGTTGCGCGCGAGCCTGCCGATGCGGGAGGGGTACCGCGCCGAGCTGGGCGTGGGCGATCGCCGGTTGGTGCTGGTGAGTTCGACGTGGGGCCCGAACTCGCTGTTCGCGCGCCACCCGGAGCTGGCGGCCGAGCTGACGGCCGCGCACCCGGACGCGCAGGTGGCGCTGGTGCTGCACCCGAACATCTGGGCGCGGCACAGCGCGTGGCAGCTGACCCGGTGGACGCGTGCGGCGCGGCGCGCGGGCCTGCTGCTGGTGCCGCCGCACCGGGGCTGGCGGGCGGTGCTGGTGGCGGCGGACGTGGTGGTGGCGGACCACGGATCGCTGGCGCTGTACGCGGCGGCGCTGGGAAAACCCCTGCTGCTGGCGGGTTTCGGCGCCGACGAGCTGGCCCCGGGCACGCCGATCGCGGAGCTGGGCGCGCGGGCGCGGCACGTGACCTCGGTGTCGGAGGTGGCGGCCGCGGAGCCGGTGCCGGAGCACGAACTCCTGGCCGCGCAGGCGTTCCTGCCGCCGGTGGCGGCGGTGTCGCGGCTGCGCGCGGTGCTCTACGACCAGCTGGGCCTGCCGGAACCCGCGTTCCCGGCGAACCCGGAGCCGGTGGACCCGTTCGTCCCGCAGCCCTGGTCGGACTAGCCGAGCAGGGCGCGCAGCCGCGGGGCGTCCGGATGACCGGCGGTGTCGAGCAGGGCCACGGCTTCGGCGAGCGCTTCGCGCGCGGCGGCCTCGTTCCCGTCGTGCCGCAGGGATTCCGCCCGCAGTTCGAGCGCTTCGGCGAGGTCGTGCCCGCCGCCGCGGGCGCGGATGCCGTCCTCGGCCGCGCCGAGCGCGTCGAGCGCTTCCGCGTGCCGCCCGAGCGCTTGGTGCGCGCGGGCTTCGACGACGCGGATGCGGTCGGGGGTGCGCCGGTCGTTCGGGAAGTCCCGGAGCCGCTGCCGCGCGGAGTCCAGCACGTCCAGCGCCGCGACCGGTTCGCCGCCGCCGACCAGCGCGCGCCCCATCAGGTATTCCTGCAGCGCCGCGGCTCGGGGCTTGCCGAGTTCGAGGTTGATCTCCCTGGACCGCGCGAGGAGGTCCAGCGCCCCGGCCCAGTCGCCGCGCGCGGTCCGCACCTTGCCGAGGAATTCCAGCGCGGAGGCCAGCGCCCGCCGGTGCCCGGCCTGCTCGGCGAGCTCCCGGGCCCGCCGCCCGGATTCCTCGGCGGCGTCGAGGTCCCGCAGTTCCAGCAGCAGCTGGGTGCGCAGCGTCCGCAACCGCGATTCGGCGACCGGATCCGCGCAGCGCTGCGCCGCCTCGACCCCCAGGGCCAGCGCGGGCACCACGTCCGCGTAGTGCTTATGCTGCTGGTGCAACGTCCACAGCGGACCGTCGCAGAGCGAGATGACCTCGCGGTCCAGGCCGTGCTCATGCGCGGCGGCCAGCACGTGCACGAGGTTCACCCGCTCCCGGTCCAGCCAGTCCCGCGCGGTGGCATCGGTGAACGGGTTCGGCGCGGTGAGCAGCGCGTCGTCCTGCCCGATCCGCAGCCGCTGCGGCTCCAGCACCGCCCGGTCCGCGTAGGCGCCGTGCACCCGGTACCAGCCGACGAGCCGCCCGAGCGCGCCGTCGTCCGCGTCCCGCAGCCGTTCGGCGTGCAGCCGGACCAGGTCGTGGAACCGGTATTCGCCGTCGTGGTCGGTGCGTTCCAGCAGGTTCGCCGCGTGCAGCTCGTCGAGCAGCCGCTCCGCTTCGTCCTCGGGCAGGTCGGCGAGCGCCGCGACCGCGCCCGCGGAGAACGTCGGCCCGGGGACGTGCCCCAGCTGCCCGTGCAGCGCGCGCTCGTCGGCGGGCAGCGCGGCGAGCACCTCGTCGTAGTGCCGCAGCACCACCGGTACGCCGTCCTCGACGAACTTCTCCAGCCGCCCGTCCGCCGCCAGGTCGTCGGCCATCCGCGCCAGCGACCGGCCGGGCCGCTTCGCCAGCAACCCGGCGATGATCCGGATCGCCACCGGGAGCCCGCCGCACAGCTCCACGATGCGCCGCGCCTGCTCCGGTTCGGCCACCACCCGGTCACCGGCGCCGGCGCGCAGCAGCGCCACCCCGGAATCCGCGTCGAGCCGCCGCAACCCGAGCGGCACCACGTCCTCGACGGCGAGCTCGGGCCGCTGCCGCCACCCGATGAGCACCAGCAACCCGTCCGGCGACGACGGCAGCAACGGCAGGAACTCGCGCGGGTTCGCCACGTTGTCCAGCACCAGCGCCACGTCGTGCTCCCGGGTGAAGCTGCGGTACAGCCCCTCGGCGGCGTCCGCGGAGGCGGGCACGTCGAGCTCGAACGCGTGCAGGCAGTGCGAGACCACGTCCAGCTTCGTCGCGTCCCGGTCGCGGAGGTCGAGATAGATCCGGTGCCGGAACCCGTGCGCCGACTCGTGCATCCACTGCCGCACCAGAGCCGTCTTCCCCGCCCCGCGCGGGCCGCTGACCAGCACGCACGCCGGGTAGTCACCACTGCGCGCCACCGCGGCGTCCAGCTCCGCCCGCTCGGCCTCCCGGTCCACGAACCCGGCCTGCCCCGGCTGCAACTGCTCGGCGCGCAACGCCACCGGCACCCGCTGGTGGAAGTGCACCTGCCCGATCGACCCGGCCTGGACGAGCTGCTCGACGTCGCCGCGGTTCTCGTTGCCCATCCCACTCCCCCGGACCGCACCGGCCCAGACCGCACCGGCCGTGCCGGTGTCGCTTCCCAGTGACGATCACCTCACCATACGCGATCACCCCAGCGCGCAGATCCCGTTCGGGCCCGGCCCTGCTGTCCCCCGCCGCACCCCGGCCGGTACCCTTCGACCAGTCGACACGTCGACCACGCCCCCGTAGCTCAGGGGATAGAGCACGGCTCTCCTAAAGCCGGTGTCGCAGGTTCGAATCCTGCCGGGGGCGCTCTGATCAACTACCCGTTGACCTGCGCCGGAAATCCACAGCGATGATCTTTCCGTCCGATGAGGACGGTTCTGCGCAGGGCAGATATGGGGCGACTTCTTCCGGTGCTCGGCCGTTGAGCGCTTCGGCGACCGCCGTCCGCCGCCCGGTTGCGCCTCGGCGAGCAGCCGCTCGGCGACCCGGATCGCCTTCTCGAACAGCTCCGCGGACGCCTCGGCGGTCCCAGAACCTCCCGGACTGCGATGCTCAGCAGTGCCGCCACACCCCCCGTGACCGCACGACGGTGTCACCGCGCAGTCATACGGTTATTCACGTGCGGAACTGGGTCGTCAATCGATGGCGATGAGTCATCAACAAACGGAAGCATCATGTTGACGGCTGATCATCGTTCTCCGGTGGGCTTCGAGTGCGTTCGCATCCGCGCTGCGGAGACCTGATTCGGACCTGTGGATAGGGTTCGGTTCACGTGGATATCGGGGAATTCTCGGAGGGCATCGGAGGCACTTCGGGTGCCGTGGAGGTTTCCCCTTTGATCCCCTTCCCGGCTCGTCGGCGCTGCGCCGGGCGGCTCGGGGCGCACGTAGCTTGCGGTCGGGTGGTGTTCGCCGCTTTTGCGGTCGCCGACCGAGGGGGAATGGTTTCACGTGCTCGCGAGGACATGAGGACGTCGACGGTTCACGTCGGCAGCCGGTTCCGCATCGCGACGCGCTCATCGGCGCGCGTATTCCCGCGCCCGGATTCTTGCCCTCCGTCCGCCGATGAAGGCCCGTGAACTGCGGGAATTCAAGGCCGGGCACGAGCAGGACCGCGATCGGATCTTCGCCATCCGCTGCGCGATCGTGCGGACGCATCGGGTGAACACCGCTGTTCGTCCACTGCTACCGAGGCGCCATCGCGACCGGTGGATTCGGCATCGCCGAGGCCTCGGACGAGAAAGGAGCGGGTGTGCACAACGCCCCAACGGAGCGCATTCCGGTCGTCTCATCGGCGGCGGACCGCATCGTGTCCATCGATGTGATCCGCGGTGTTGCGATCGCCGGCATCCTCTTGATCAACATCACCTACTTCCTGAGGCTGGCGGGCTGGTCCGAGGTCCCCGGCGGCTCCGATGCGGCGCTCTGGAAGTTCGTCGACCTCGTCGCCTTGGGCAAGTTCCACTTCGTCTTCGCATTCCTCTTCGGCACGAGTGCGTTCCTCTTCCTGTCCCGGCTCCGGGCCAAGGAGAGATCGCTGTGGGCGTACTCCCGGCGGATGATCATCTTGGTTCTGGCCGGGGTGCTCAATTCGGCTCTCGGCGGCATCGACGTGCTCATGTCCTACGGCGTGCTCGCCTTCGTGCTCCTGCTCCTGACGTTCCTGCCGCGGACGGTCCTCGTGACCGTGGGGGTCGTGGCGTCGCTGGTTCCGGATTTCCTGCGGCTGACCGCCACGCTCGGTGCGGGCGATGCCGGGCTGCCACCCCAGTTGACGGTGCTGTTCGAATTCGCCCGGACGTTGGGCCACATGGCACTCGGCTTCTGGGCGGCCGAACGGGGACTGTTCGAGGTCGGCGCGCGGCTTCCGGTCAAGATCGCCTTCTGGGTCACCGCGGCCTGCTCCGTACCGATCTGGGTGTGGACGCTGCTGGCCGGGAGCGACCAGGCCCACGACATCGCCTTCCGCACGGCCGCGATCCCGGGGCTGATGTACGTCACCGGACTGGTCCTGGCGCTGCGCCACCCGGGAGCGGAGCGGGTGCTGTCGTTCCTGCGGTTCTACGGGCGGATGGCGTTCAGCAACTACCTGGGGCAGACGGTCGTCTGCACGACCGTCCTCCCGCTGCTCGTGACGTCCGGTCACCTGTCGGCCTTGGCGGCGCTGGGGTTCTGCCTGGCGGTGATCGTGCTCCAGAGCGCCTTCTCCGCGTGGTGGCTCCGGCGGTTCCGCCAGGGGCCGCTGGAGTGGGCGTGGCGGTGCGGCACCTACTGGGAGTTCACCCCGCTGCGGGCCGGAGCCTCCCGTCGCGCGTGAAGCCGGGCGCCCGGAGTTCGGGCGGCGGCCGATCGGCGGGAGGCGCCGACCGGCCGTCCCGGCCGTGCACTGCGGCCGGTCGTTTGCGGCCGGTCACCCAGCCGTGCACCGCAGCCCGTCGCCCCAGCCGTGCACCGCGGCCGGTCACCCGGCAGGGGATCACGGCGGTGACGGCTAGACTTCGCCGCGCCCACCGCACGGCTCCGGCTGAACCGCCCGTGCCGCAGGGGGCGCAGAACATCGCTGGTGAACGGCGTGCGCGGCATGGCGGCCGGGCTCGGCTCGCCGGCACGCCCAGGCCCGGGCCCGCCGGGCGCGGACCTCGAGGACGGCGCGCGTGAACTCCCAGGGAAGACGTCGGATCGACGAGATCGGCGACGAGAGCCGCCGCCGCATCCTCGACGCGGCGGAGGGGCTGTTCACCGAGCGCGGATTCGAGCGCACCTCGTTCGCCGAGATCGCGCAGCGCTCCGGCATCAGCCGTGGCTCGATCCCGTGGCACTTCAAGAACAAGCACGGCCTGTTCCTCGCCGTGATCGAACGCGCGATGGACCGCGTGATGACGCCGGAGCCCCGCACGGCTCCCCCGACGCTCACCGAGCTGGCCGAGGAGTTCGCGGCCTGGGTGCGGAACGGTGAATCGGCGCTGGTGTTCGTGGCGCTGACCGAGGCGATGGGCAGTTCGGGGGCGGTTCGCGGCCAGTACCAGGAGTACTTCGCCCGGCACCGGCGCGGTCTGGAGCGCCGGTTGCAGGCACGTCGGCCTGCGACCGCCGATCCGGAGACCGCACCGGAGCGGGAGCGGGCGTTCGCGGTGGCGTTCATCGGAGCGCTCTTCGGCATCCACCTGCAGGCCCTGATCGACCAGGACGACGTCGACTTCGACGCGGCGATGCGGCTGGTCGCGACCCAGTTCGAGGGGAACCTCCGGGACGTGTGGGGCGATCCGGCTCAGTGAGCCGGGAGCGAGTCGAGGAGGTCCGCCATCCGGCGTTCCAACATCGGGCGCACGAAGTCGTCGGTGTGGATCCACGTGGCGCGCGCCGCCATGCCCGCGAGCACGAGCTCGCCGACGGCGTCGATGTTCGCCCCGTACTTGAGGTAGTTCTCGGTGCGCCCGTGCCTCACCGCCACGTCCGCGTCGATCGCGCCGGTGTTGCCGAGGATGCCGGTGTCGACCGGTCCGGGGCACAGCACGCTCACGTCGATGCCGTACCCGCTCAATTCCCGTTGCAGTGACTCGGAAAGCCCCACCACCGCGAACTTCGCGGTCGTGTAGAGCACGCTCGAGTTGGCGATCAGGCCGGCACCGGACGCGGTGTTCACGACGTGCCCGCCCGCGCCACGCGCGATCATGCGGGGCAGGAACGCCTGCAGCCCGTTGATGACGCCGTGCAGGTTGATGCCCAGCGCGACGTCCCACTTCTCCCAGGTCCACTCGGTGACCGGTGCGTGCGGGGCGATCCCGGCGTTGTTGAACAGCAGGTCGACCGGGCCCAGCGACGCTTCGACGGTGTCGGCGACGGCGGTGAACGCCGCGCGGTCCCGGACGTCCAGCGGCGTGGTCACGACCTCGGTGACCTGCGCGAGCTCGTCGGCGCTGCGTGCCAGCGCTTCCTCGTCGATGTCGGCCAGCGCCAGCCGCACGCCGCGGGTGGCGAGCGCCCGGGCGATGCCGAGACCGATTCCGCGGCCGCCACCGGTGATGAAGGCGACCGATCCGTTCCACTCCCGCACTGCTCTGCCCTCCTCGTCGATCATCGGGTGCGCAGCCGCGCGGACACCTGCGCGGCACGGCGGCGGATCCGTCCCGGTGCTGCCCCGATCAGGTGCAGCACCGCGGACGCCGCGGCCGCTTCGAACAGGTACGACGGGAGCGCCAGCGCCTCGACGTCGGTTCCCGGCAGCAGCGCGTGCATGCCGATGACGACGCTCGTGGCGATCAGCCCGGCGACGATCCCGCGCAACGCCGCCGACCACCCGTACTTGTGCTCGCGCCCGGCGAAGACCGCACCGACCACTCCGAGGCCCTGCATCGTCCACCAGGCCACCACCGACCACTTGAGCGCGACCCCGGCGAGCACGCCGAACAGGATCGGCGCCACGACCAGCGCGATCACCTGCCGTCGCCGCGAGTGCCCGGCCGACGAGTCCCGCACGGCCTCGTGCGCCTCTGCTCCCACCACGTCCTGGACCTCCTCCACCTCGTTTCTATGTCATCAGCATAGAGATGGCCATCGGCATAACGCCATCCGTTTCGCGAGGTTCACGCCCGGGAATCGGAGCGCGACGGGTCACATCGGCCGGGGAACGTGGACCGGGACGGCTTCGCGCGGTTCACTGCGACTCCCGGGACCGCTCGCCCGCCATCCGGGCAGCGGTCCGCCGACGACCAGGCCCGCGAGGTGCGGCATGACCTCGGAACGCCCGTTCCGCCCCGGTTTCGCGCGTGCCGTCGGTTCGTGCTTCGTCCTGGTGGACCAGGTGCAGCCGGTCGCGATCTCGCTGTCGAGGTCGGGGGAAGTGCTCGACGTGGTCGGATGGGCGGACTCGGCGGAGCCCCTCGGCACGGGGACGCGCGTGGTGGCGAGCGGTGGCGAGCGGGCCTTCGTCTCCGACCGGCCACCGCACGCCGGCGCGTCCGACCGCCCCACCGCGCGCTCGACGATCGCCGTCGCCGCCGACCCGGGTGGCCGGCTGTCCACTTCGGCGGTGGAGCGTTCCGAGATCCCGCCGCAGCCGCGCCGGAATCGGCGGCTGAGCCACCGGCCGGACGGTCAGAGCATCGAGGAACGGTGGCAGGAGTGGACGTTCCGCAGCCACCTCGGGATCTGGGACTGGCACGCCGAAGTGCTGCACGGCGACGAACGGATCCACTTCCCCGCCCCGGCCCGCCTGCTCGCGCAGGCCTTCCTCGACGACACGGCGGTGGTCTGCGTGCAGCGGGAGAACAAGCGGCCGTGGCCGTTCCGCCCGCGCTGCGCAGCACTGGTGCTCACCGCGACCGGGCAGGGGGTGACGAGCACACCGGTGCCGGACCTCGACGTCGCCGACCGGTGCCTGCCGCGTCGCCGGGACGAGCGGGAGGTGCGCCGCGAACTCGATGAATACCTGGACTTCTCCCGGAGTCAGCTGCGGGCCGCCGTCGACGTGGGCGCGCGGGACGCGGAACTCGTCGTCCGGGGCAGCGGCCTGGACACCGAGCTCGAGCTGCGGTTCCGGCTCGACGGGTTCCCCGGCACGGTGTTCTGCCGGCGCGACGTCCCGTTCGACGAGAGCGGCACGATCGCCGGGCTGCGCGCGTGGAACATCGCGCTCGACGAGGACGTCGAGTGCGGGATTCGCCGGGGCGCGGTGGAACCCCGGGGTCCCGTCACCTGGATCTGAGGACTGCTAGTCGCGGCGGTGCGTCGCGGAAGCGGGACGGACGATGACCAGGTGGAGGAGGACGACTAGCGGGGTCAGCCACAGCTTGCCCAGGCCGTGGGACAGGCCGTCCGGGTGGAAGAGCCCGCTGATGAGCAGGGTGATCGCGGCGACGGCCAGCCCCAGGACGATCGAGGAGCGGACGGGATGCGCCGAGACCCAGCGGTCGACCTGCCGCATCCGCACCACCTCCGCCCCGCACCAGGTTCGCACGGTGCCGGTTCCGCGGGAACCGGTTCGGCGCACGCGGTCGGGCCGGTTGGTCGCGGAACGCACGGGCGGCCCCGCCCGGTGACCGCGGACCGGCGCGAGCCCGATCCGCGGCACCTGCGGATCGGGCTCGCCCACCACGCGCGCGAGCGTGGGGTTCGGCCGGGGAGGGGTGTTCGGCGGCGCTCCCACGTCGATGCCGAACGCCCCTCCCGCATTCGCCGGGCCGCGCTGCTCGGTGGCGCCGGCGGTGCCGGGCGGAACCTGCCGCGGCGGCACCGGGCAGCCGGGCACCGGCGCGGGCGGCCCGCCTCGGCGGAGGTGGCTCACGCAGCGGGCGGCGCCGTCGCACGGCCGCGGTCGGGTTCGGGTTCGGGTTCGGGCTCGGGCTCGGGCTCGGGCTCGGGCTCGGGCTCGGGCTCGGGCTCGGGCTCGGGGCCAACCAACCAGGATCGCGCCCGGTTCGGTGCGGCCGCGCGAGGGCGATCGGGGAAACCCTCGGCGAGCGGGCGGGACGCCGAGGGGCCGCCGCGGGTGGGCCCCGTGAGCAGGCCGCAGTGGGTGAGCCTCCCGCGGGCAGGCCGCGGCCACCGCCAGCGGGCCGGACGGCTCCGGCCAGCGGGAGCCACCGCTGCGATGCGGGTCACTTTTCTGCTTTTCTGGCCGCCCGGGCTTGACCATGCCGCAGCGGCACGGTTTGGACTACCGGTATCCGGCGCGGACGCGTCGGGACGATGCGGACGATGAGGTGTCGGAAGTGGCGTGGAGCACTCGGGAGATCGCCGAGCTGGCCGGGACGAGCCTGCGGGCGGTGCGGCACTACCACGACGTCGGCCTGCTGGCCGAGCCCGAACGGCGGTCGAACGGCTACAAGCAGTACGGCGTGGCACACCTGGTGCGGTTGCTGCGGATCAAGCGGCTCACCGATCTGGGGTTCTCGCTGTCGCAGATCGCGGAGATGGGCGAGGCCGACGACCACCCGGAGGAGGCGCTGCGCACCCTCGACGCGGAGCTCGCCACCACCATCGAACGCCTGCAGCGCGCCCGGGTGGAACTCGGCCTGATCCTGCGCCAGTCCATGCCGACCGATCTGCCCGCGGAGTTCGCGCCCGCCGCGAAGACGAAGCTGTCCGATGCGGACCGCTCGCTGGTGGTGGTGATGTCCCGGGTGCTCGGGCCGCAGGGCGTGCAGGCCTACTCGGACATGCTGCAGGACATGCCGCCGGATCCGATGAGCGCCGAGTTCGACGCGCTGCCCGCGGACGCCGACGACGCGGCCTGCCAGGACCTGGCGGAACGCACCGCGCCGTTCGTCCGCGAGCTGTACCGCGACTTCCCCGGGCTGCACGCGGCGAACGTCGATGCGCCGAGCGGCAAGCGCTTCGCGCAAGAGACCATGGGCAAGGCGATCATCGACCTCTACAACCCGGCGCAGATCAAGGTCCTGGTGCGGCTGGAGCAGCTGCTCGCCGAGAACCCGCTGCCGCTGCCCGAAGACGGGGAGACGCCGTGAACGAGTCGTTGGCACACCGGATGTTCCTGCTCTCCTACGACGTCGACAAGGGCAAGCTCGACGCGGCGAGCGTGCTGGTCCGCGGATCGCTGCTGCGCGCGGCCGCGGTCGTGGAACTGGTGCAGCGCGGCCTGCTGCGGGAATCCGGCGGCAAGGTCGAACGCGCCCCCGCCGCGGCGTTCCCGCCGGACGACGCGTTCCTCGCGGACGTGCTCGGCGCCGTCCGCGAGGACCGGCCGCGCCGCTGGACCACCCTCATCGACACCGGCTTCCAGCACGCGGAGGCCGCGGTGCGCGACCAGCTCGCCGCCGCCGGGGCGATCACCGCGGAGCGCCGGCGCGCGCTGGGCCTGTTCCCGGTGCACGACATCACCGCCGCCGACCCCGGGCGGGTCCGGGAACTGCAGGGCCGGGTGCGGGACGTGGTGCTGGGCGGTCGGCCGCCCGCCGCGCACGAACCGGACGACGTGGTGCTGGCCGCGTTCGCCCTCGAAGGCGACGTCCGCACCGCGTTCACCGGCAAGGAGCGGCGCGCGCACAAGGACGCGGCGAAAGCGGCCGCCGCGCACGTCGACGAGCGGCTCCCGCACGTGCGCAAAGCGTTGACCTTGTCCATCGCGGCCCGCCGGAGCGCGGCGACCGCGTGAGGCCGGGAACGGGGCTCTCGGTCTGCGGCAGGCGTTCGCCTGAGGGGTGCGAGCGCGGGCCGCCGCCGCGCCGGGCACCGCGGGGTGGGGGGGCCCGGCGCGGCGAACCCGCTCAGTTCCCGACGCCGAGCTCGGCCATGAACGCGGCCGGGTAGCGGTCGCCGCGGGCGGAACCGGCGGGCACCGCCGCCTCGATCCGCGCCAGGTCGTCGGCGGTGAGGTCCAGGTCCGCGGCGGGCAGCGCCTCCGCCAGCCGGTCGCGGGTACGGGCGCCGACCAGCGGCACCACGTCCTCGCCCTGCGCGGCGACCCACGCGATGGCCAGCTGGGCGACGGTGCAGCCCTTCTCGTCCGCGACCCGGCGCAGCTCCTCCACCAGCGCCAGGTTGTGCTCCACGTTGCCGCTGGAGAACCGCGGCGACGCCCCGCGCGCGTCCCCGGCGGCACCGCTGCGCTCCGCGCTCCAGTGCCCGGAGATGAGGCCGCGACCCAGCACGCCGTACGCGGTCAGGCCGATGCCGAGCTCGCGCAACGTCGGCAGCACCTCGGCCTCCACCGCGCGGGACAGCAGCGAGTACTCGATCTGCAGGTCCGCGATCGGGTGCACCGCGTGGGCCCGGCGGATCGTGTCCGCGTCCACCTCGGAGAGACCGATGTGGCGCACGTGCCCGGCCTCGACCATCTCGGCGATCGCCCCGATGGTGTCCTCGATGGGCACCGCCGGGTCGAGCCGCGCGGGCCGGTACACGTCGATGTGGTCGGTGCCCAGCCGCTGCAGCGAGTAGGCCAGGAAGTTCCGCACCGCCGCCGGCCGGTTGTCCTGCCCGCCGAAGCGCATGCCGGGGCCGCGGAGCGCGCCGAACTTGACGCTCAGCAGGTAGTCCTCCCGGTTCCGGTCGCGCAGCGCCTCGGCGAGCAGCAGTTCGTTGTGGCCCATCGCGTAGAAGTCGCCGGTGTCGATGAGCGTGACCCCCGCGTCCAGCGCGCGGTGCACGGTGGCGATGCTCTCCGCCCGGTCGGACGCGCCGTACGCCTCCCCGGACATGCCCATCGCGCCGAGCCCCAGCGCGGAGCTCACCGGTCCGGTCGTCCCCAGCTTTCGTTGCCGCATGGCGTGTTCTCCTTCGTAGGTCTCGCCGTCCACCTTGCGCCGGAACCGGGCGGTGCGGGAGCGAGCGTGCATCGTGGGAGAGCCGCTCCCTGGATGCGGTCGGCGGCCGGGAGCAAGATGGAACCGTGCAGCGTGATGCCCTGGCCGATTTCCTGCGCCGCCGCCGCGAAGCGGTCCGCCCCGCCCAGGTGGGGCTGCCCGCCGGGCCGCGGCGCCGCACCGCCGGACTCCGCCGGGAGGAGGTGGCGATGCTGGCGGGCATGTCGGTGGACTACGTGGTGCGCTTGGAGCAGGGCCGCAGCAGCCAGCCGTCGACGCAGCTGCTCGGTGCGCTCGCGCGGGCGCTGCGGCTGTCCGACGACGAGTGCGCGCACCTGTTCCACCTCGCCGGGCACCACCCGCCGCACGCGGCCGGGACGGCCCGCACGGCCCGCGCCGGGCTGGTGCGGATGCTCGACCTGCTCGGTGACACGCCCGCGCTGGTGCTGTCCGACCTGGGCGAGGTGCTGGCGCAGAACCCGGCGAGCCTGGCGCTGATGGGCGACCAGACCCGGTTCACCGGCGACGACCGCTACCTGGTGCACCGCTGGTTCACCGACCCCGACGTGCAGCTGCGGCACCTGCCGGAGGAGCACGACCGGCACTCCCACCAGCTGGTCGCGGACCTGCGGGCGACCGCGGGCCGCCGCGCGGACGACCCGGAGGTGGCCGCGCTGGTGGAACGGCTGCGGGCGGCGAGCGACGAGTTCCGGCGGCGCTGGGACGAGCACGAGGTGGCCGTCCGCCGCGCCGACCGCAAGACCCTGGTGCACCCGCGGGTGGGCCCGCTGCTGATGGACTGCGAAACGCTCGTCACCCCGGACCAGCGGCAAGAACTCCTCGTCCTCACCCCCGCCGACACCGACACCCGCGAACGCCTGGACCTGCTCCTGGTCCTCGGCACCGAGGAGTTCCCGGCAGACGCCCCACCCCGCTGACCGCCCGCGCGCCGGTTGCGGCGCCGAGCCGCGCGACGGACGTGCGGGCGGCCGTCGCCGACCGATGGTGGGCGGGTCGGGGGTGGCCCCGGCACCCGTCGGGGAAGGGTTCCGGGTACCGGGGCCGGGTTCCCCGCCGGAGCTCGCGGTCGGGGTAGCGAGCGGTTTCCGGCGAGGCGCGACCGACCGACGGGGGCGCGTCGGCGGCCGCGGTCCAGTTCAGGCCGCTGCGCTGAGGCTGCGGCCGAATCCCGGGACGGGCGGGAGCCACTGCGGTTCCGCGATCCGCCCCGGCGCGTCCGGGTCCTGCTCCGGCCAGGTGATCGGTGGCTCCGGTTCCGGTGGCACGGCGTGGAACGAGCGGCGTTCGGACATCACGACCAGCGCGACCTCGAACGGAGACCACAAGCCGGGGACGTCGTCCTGCCCTGCCGCGGCGACGCAGGACTGGCAGACCTCGCGCGCGTCCGGCGGTGGCGGTCCGCCGAGCACTCGGGACATGCGGCCGGTCAGCGGGTGCCCGCAGGTCGCGACGATCACCGCACCGGCCGCGTCGCGTCCCACCACGTGCCAGGTCGAGCACCACTCGGACGTCAGCCAAGCCCACCCGCTCACCGCGACGCCTCCGCATCGAGCTCGGCCGTTGCCCCACCCGACCCGAGCACCAGCGCGCGGACGCACACCAGGCACGGCATCCCGGCGGGCCCGTCGAGCAGTTCCGCTTCCGTCGCTTCGATCACCAGCTCGCACAGCGCGGCGCACGCTCCGTCCGGGCGGCGGATCGCTACGTGCACGACCCGCCGGGTCTCACCCACCACGCCCGGCGCGTAGCGGACCCGCACGACGTCATCGGCGTTCACGATCGCCTCCCGAGGTTCGAGGGACAGGTTCTCGATCCCTGTCCCGAAGTCCTCCGAGCTGTTCAGCCGTGGACTCACTGTTCTCGCTGTATCAAGAACAGCTTCCATGTACTCGAGCACATGATCAATGCCTCTTTCGAGTGCACGGGCTTCGCTTAGCCTGTGGTCATGCCAGAGACCACGCCGTCACCACGCGCGTACATCCTGGGCTCCGAGATCAGGGAGGCGCGGAAGCGCTGCGGACACTCGCTCCGCGCCATGGGCGAGAAACTGGACGTCGCGCACTCCGTGATCGCCCGTTGGGAACGTGGCGAACGCGTACCGGGACAAGATTCGATCGTCGCGTTGTGCGCCGTGCTCGACATCAACGGCGAGGCGCGTGAACGTGTGATCACGCTCGCCCGCGAGGCTGCCGCGGAATTGGCCAACTCCGTCTCCGTCGGGGCAGACGGTGAAGCGGATGTGTTGGCCGCGCTGATGGACTTCGAGCGAAACGCCCAGCGGATCACCAACGTGGCACCCGTCGTCATCCCGGGATTGCTGCAGACGTCGGACTACGCGCGAGCCATCGTCGACGGCAGCGCGTCGAACGCCGAGCGGGACCGAATGGTGTCGATGCGGATCGGCCGTCGCGACGTGCTGACTCGCCGCAGGAACCCGGTGCAGTACACGGCTTTCCTCCTCGAATGGTCATTGCTCCAACCGATCGGCGACGACGCGGCGATGCGCGATCAGCTGGAGTTCCTCATCGAGATGTCCGAGCGGGAGAACGTCACGATCCGAGTCGTGCCGCAGTCAGCGGGATGGACGCCGATCCACGCCGGTCAGTACGTGCTCCTGGAGTTCGCGAAGGCTTCGCCAGTGGTGCTCATGGAACACCTCCGTTCGTCGACGTTCCTCCGCGACGAAGGTGATGTCCGCGCGTTCGTGGAAGCGCGAGACGATATCGAGACAATGGCGATGAGTCCGGCGGACACGGTCGGGCTCATCGGCGAGGTTCTCGAACGGAGGGGATGAACGACGTGACTGTTTCGAACTCGTCGACACCGACCGGGTGGCGCAAGTCCACCCGCAGCCACCAGCACAGCGACTGCGTCGAGGTCGGCCGGGTCGGGGGAGGTGCCGCGGTGCGGGACAGCAAGGACCGGGGCGCGGGCCACTTCACCGCCACCGTCGCGCAGTGGGCCGCGTTCGTGCGGGCGGTCGGGAACGGCCGCTTCGAGGCGTGAGCAGGACCGGCCCCGGCGAACGTCCTCGCCGGGGCCGTCGCGCGCTACGGTGCCGCGACCGGATCGTCGCTGCGCTGCGGTTCGGGGGCCGGGCGGGGTGCGTTGTGGTGCGGGCGGGCCCGGTTGTGCACTCCGGACGCCAGCTCGTGCAGGCTGCGGTCCTTCGGGTGCAGCCGCACCACCAGGGCGTACAGCGCGACGAACACCATCGACAGCAGCCCGGCCGCCACCCCGGCCAAGGCCACCAGCAGCACGTTCTCGTGGAGCTCGCCGGAGCGGAACACCTCCAGCACCGCGCCCGGCGTGCCCCGGCCCCACAGCACCCCGGTCGCCACCACCAGGAGCAGCAGCGGCGGCAGGAACGGCACCGCCAGCACCACGGCGCGCAGCAGCAGCCGCCACGCCGCCGGACGAGCTCCCGACTCGTCGACGAGCTCCAGCAGCAGCAGGCGCTTGCCCGGGGTCGCCCCGATCCACGCGGGCAGTGCCACGAACCAGCCGCCGAGCACCACGGCCGGCCCCCACCACGCGGGCAGGCCGAGCACGAGCGCCACCAGCAGCGAGATCGCGCTCAGCACCGCGGCACCGGACAGGTCCAGCAGCAGCGCCACCGCCCGTCGTCCGAACGGGACCGGATGCCGCGCCAGCACCCGCTCGTCCAACGCGTTCAACGCGGGCACCGCACGCCCCACCTGCCCGCCGAGCCACCA
The DNA here is from genome assembly GCF_057736575.1 of Saccharopolyspora sp. MMCC62. NCBI lineage: Bacteria > Bacillati > Actinomycetota > Actinomycetes > Pseudonocardiales > Pseudonocardiaceae > Saccharopolyspora > Saccharopolyspora sp. MMCC62. The sequence goes on from NZ_JBYKCM010000002.1 coordinate 16,234, forward strand.
GCCGAGCATCGCGCCGAGCGTGTTCACCAGCAGGTCGTCCACGTCGAACAGCCGGTACGGGCACGGGTAGAGGCCGAACACGCCGGTCCCCTGCGTCACCTCGAACGACAGCGCCACGCCCGCCGCCACCGCCAGCGACGTCCACGGCCCGCGCCGGAAGTGGTAGCGCAGGAACACGCCCAGCGGCAGCAGCAGGAGCAGGTTGAACCCGGTCTCGATCACCGCGGAGTTGTGCAGCACCAGGTCGCCGAAGGTCACCCGGTGCCCGGATTCCTTCCACACGTCCAGGAACGTGTTGCCCGGCGTCAGCTGCCACTGCCCCATCAGCGGGTACTCGCGGCACACGTCCACCGAGGCGCCGGGCAGCGGCATCAGCACCAGGCAGTACGCGGTGATCAGGTAGTACAGGAAGGCGTAGAACGACAGCGCCCACCAGCGCACCACGCCGTGCCTGCGGTAGAGCACCACGGCCACCGGGACGAGCAGGGCGAAGGCGAGCAGCGGGAACAGCACCGCGGCGGTGCGGATCGGCAAGAGGTACGCGTCGGCCACGCGGAGCAGCATCCCCGCAGGGCGGTCCCGGGCACCTCGGCCGATCGGCGCGTTCCCGTCGGCCATCAGGTCAGCGGTGCGCGGCCTCCCCGCCGGTGTGCGCGCGGAGTTCCACGGTGAGACCGGATTCCGCCGAGGTGGCGCGGACACCGGTGAAGTCGGAGATGCGGGGCAGGCCGTCCGCCGCGGGTCCGGTGCGGCAGCCGACGACGACCACCCGGCCGCCTGCGGCGCGGGCGGCCTCGATCCCGGCCTCGGCGTCCTCGAAGATCAGGGCCTCGGTGGCGGGAACGCCGAGCGCGGCCGCCGCCTGCAGGTAGCCCTCCGGGTCGGGTTTGCCGCGCCGCACGTCCTCGCCGGTGACGACCACGTCCGGCATCGGCAGCCCGACGGCCGCCATGCGGCGCGCGGCCAGCGCCGGTCCCGCGGAGGTCACCAGCGCCCAGCTCCCGCCGGGCAGCCCGGCCAGCAGTTCGGCGGCGCCGGGGATCGCCACGACCCCGTCCAGGTCGCACAGTTCTTGCTCGTCGATGCGGGCGGTCTCGGCGGCCACGTCGGCGCCCGCGGGCAGGTGGCGGGCGACGGTCTCGCCGCCGCGGCGGCCGTGCGAGTCGACGAGGATGTCGGCCACGTCCAGCCCGTGCCGCTCCGCGAAGTCGTGCCAGACCCGCTCCACCACCGCGGTGGAGTCGACGAGCGTGCCGTCCATGTCGAACAGCAGGGCGCGCGGGCGGAACCGTGCGGTCATGGTGGTCCTTCCTGGTGCTGCGGTCCGGTGCGCTCCCACCTTCGCGGTGGACGCCGTTCCGCGCCAGGTTCCCTGCTGAATCGTGACACCAGAACTTGAAAATGATTCAGGAAAGGCCTGGAATTCTTCGCGCCGAAGAATTCCGGACCCACCCGAGAACTACATCACCACTGGACCATCGAGGGGTTTCCCTCGCTGCCCTGGGCGCCGAGACCGATTCCGGAGCCCGCGTTGTAGGTGGACGCGCCCACGTGGAAAGTGGAACCGTCGGCGCGGATGCCCCAGACGTCGACCGGCGCGTTCGGGCCCGCCGAGGAGAAGTCGTGGTTCCAGCACTGGCCCGGGTTCTGGATGGTGCTGGCCATGCCCGGCGAGCTCATGCCGCCGCCCAGGTCGACGGAGTGGACCTCCACGTACGCCGCGTAGTCGCCCTGCGCGCAGAACTCGATCTTGCCCGGCACGGCGGCCGAGGCCGCGGTCGCGCCGACCGTCCCCGCCAGCAGCGCGCCACCCAGCAGCGCGACCGCGCCCGCGGAGATGCGCCGGACAGAATTGTTCATTCCCATGTGGGGATTCCCTTCGCGAAAGCAGAAACCGGCACCGCTCGGATGCCGCACTCACATTCAATCCCCGGTGTACGACGAGACCGCCGCCGACATCACTCCGGAACTCGGCCCTGCGGGGATTCCCCCCACGAAGGAGGAATCGTCGGCACATCGCGGCGGAACCCGATTCCGCCGTTCGAGGAAGTGCGATCCCGGTGGCCCACCGCCCGGGAACCCGCGGCCGAGCGAGCCGGACCTGCACGACCTGCTCAGACCACCGCCTGCACCGCCGTGTGCCCGAGCAGCGCCGCGCCCACCGACGCCAGCACGCTGATCGCGATGTTCAACCCCGCGTAGAAGTACGCGCGGTCCTCCGCGAGCCGCACGGTCTCGTAACCGAACGTGCTGTACGTCGTCAGCGCGCCGCAGAACCCGACACCGACCAGCTCCGAGACCAGCGGCGGTAACGCCCCGCCCGCCCCGGCGAGACCACCGAGCACCATCGAACCCAGCACGTTCACCGTCAGCGTCCCCCACGGGAAAAGCGTGTCGTGCCGGGACTGCACCGCGCGGTCCGTGAGGTAGCGCAGCGGGGCACCGATCATCGCCCCGAGGAACACCAGTGCCACCGTCACGCCCGCTCGCTCCCCCGGTAGACGATGGTCTCGACCTCGTCGAGCACCACCGCGCCATCGCCGATCAGCCCGTCCAGCTGCGGCAGGAAATCGCGCACCTTCTGCTCCGAGTCCACGATCACCACCAGCACCGGCAGGTCCTCCGCCAAGTCCAGCAACCGCGTCGTGTGCACCCGGGACGACAACCCGTAGCCCTCCACGCCGCGCAGCACGGTCGCCCCGGCCAGGCCCGCGTCCCGGGCCCGCTTGACGATCTCGTGGTAGAGCGGTTTGTGATGCCACCGGTCGTCGGCACCGAGGAATATGGACATCCGCAAGGCCATCTCAGCCCACCTCCCTGACCACGGCCCACCGGGTCAACGCCACGCCGAGCAGCACCGCGAACAGCGCGCACAGCAACGTTCCCGCCAGGTAGGCCCCCGCGACCAGCGCGCTCCCCGGAGCCAGCAGCGCGCCGAACTCCACCGCATAGGTGGAAAAAGTGGTGAACCCGCCGAGCACGCCGACGCCGAAGAACGGCCGCACCAGCGGATGCGCCGTCCACACCTCGGTGATCAGCACCATCAGCACGCCGATGAGCAGGCAACCCAGCACGTTGATCGAGAACGTCCCCCACGGGAACCGCCCCGGCTCGGTCGGCAGCAGCAGCCCCACGCCGTAGCGGGAGATCGCGCCCAGCCCGCCACCGAGGGCGATGACCAGCAGGACCGCACCTCTGGTGCGGGAGAGTTCGCGCCGTTGCGCGGGAATCCGGGTGTCCACGTCCGGATCGATGACGTCGTCGGGGTTCGCCATGCACGCCTCCTACCGGCATCGGACGCACGCGTCCGGTCCGATAGGGACCGTTGGCGGCGTCGTGCCGCGGTTCTCCGACCTTCGGAGCGGCGAGCCCCACCACCGCTGCGCACGATGGTACCTGCCCGCAGGCCCGGTCAGCTCCCGGTCGACGGCGGGACGAACCCCGATTCGAACGCTCGGATCACGGCCTGCGTGCGGTCCCGCGCGCCGAGCTTGGCCAGCACGTTCCCCACGTGCGTCTTCACCGTCTGCACCCCGACGAACAACCGCTGCGCGATCTCGCCGTTGGACAGGCCCGCCGCCATCAGCCGCAGCACCTCCGCCTCCCGCGCGCTCAGCCCGGCCCCGTCGAGCCCGCCCGAGCCGGTCGCACCGCGGTGCGCGGCGAGACGCCGGATCGCGGCCGGGAACAGCAGCGAATCGCCCGCGGCGACCGTGCGCACGGCGGCGACGATCTGCTCCGGCCCGGCCCGCTTGAGCAGGAAACCGCTGGCTCCGGCGCGCAGTGCGTCGTACACGTGGTCGTCGTTCTCGAACGTCGTCAGCACGACCACCTTCGGCGGCCCGTCCGCGGCGACCAGGTGTTCGGTGGCCCTGATGCCGTCCACCGCGGGCATCCGCACGTCCATCAGCACCACGTCGGGCTTCGCCCGGCGCACCTGGTCCGGCACGTCGGCGCCGTCGGCGGCCTCACCGACCACGGCGATGTCCGGTTCGGAGTCCAGGATCGCGCGCAGCCCCGAGCGGATCAGCGGCTCGTCGTCCACCAGCAGGACGCCGATGAGGCCTCCGGTCATGCGCCCTCCAGCGGAATCCGCACCGCTACCTCCCACTCGTCCCCGCTCGGCCCCGCCGCGAACTCCCCGCGCAGCAGTTCCACGCGCTCGGCGATGCCGACCAGGCCGCGCCCGCCGCGCGCGACGGCGCGCGAGCGGGATTCGCCGCGCGGGTTGCGCACCCGCACGCGCAGCGACCCGTCCGCCACCTCGACGCGCAGGACGACCGGCACCTTGCCCGCGTGGCGCAGCACGTTCGTCAAGCTCTCCTGCACGATCCGGAACGCGGCGGCGGACGGCTCCGCCCCGACGGCCCCCAGGTCACCGCGCAGTTCGGCGTCCACCTCGATCCCGGCGTGCTCGGTCGCGGCCAGCAGCGCGGGCAACCGGGCGAGGCCCGCCTCCTCGTGCGGCGCCTCGTCCCGCAGCAAGCCGAGCACGTGGTCGAGGTCCTCCAGCGCGGCGCGGGCCGAATCCTCGATCGCCAGCAACGCCGCCTCCGCACCGTCGCGATCGCGGTCCAGCACGCGGCGCGCGGCCCCCGCCTGCACCGAGACGACGCTGAGCGCGTGCCCGACCGAATCGTGCAGCTCGCGGGCCAGCAGGTCGCGCTCCACGAGCCGCTCGGCCCGCCGCTGCAACCGCGCGATCCGCTCCCCCGCGGGGACGCCGAGCAGCACCGCCGCGGCCCGCCCGAACAGCGCACCGGTGCCCGCGACCACGCACACCAGCGCCAGCAGCGCCGCCGACGCCGCGGCGGGCAGCCACGCGCCGGCCCACCCGGCGGGCACCGGCACCATCCCCCCGGGGCCCAGCCCGAACTCGCCGGTGAACGGGGCGGTCCACGCCAGCACGAACACCACCGGCAGCACCAGGCTCGCCGCGCTCACCAGCCCGCCGACGAGGGCGTGCGCCACGAACAGCGCGCTCATCCGCAGCCGCACCGCCGGTTCCGCCGCGTCCGCCTCCGGCGCCGGGTCGTCGAGCAGCACCCGCACCGCCGTCCCCTCCAGCACCCGCACCGCGGGCACGGCGGAGACGGCCACCGTCGCCGCGAGGGTCAGCGCGGTCCCGATGGCGAACGCCGTGCCGAGACCTGTCACGACCGGCACCGCGGCCGGGACGGCCACCGCCGCGAACACCAGCGGCGGCACCAGCATCGCCCCGCCGAACACCAGGTACGCCCAGCGCCGGTAGGTCGAACCGCGCAGCACCGGCCCGAGCGTCCACTGCCTCATCCGCTGATCCTCACCCGTGCGTCACCGGCCGCGCAGGCAGCCGAGGCCGGTGAGTCCGAACAGCAACCCACCGGTCAGGAACACCGGCTCGTAGACCACCGTGGCGAACCTGGCCATCGGGTCCAGGTCCGCCACGGCGAGCCGCCCGGACGCCAGTGCCAGCCAGTCGACGACCGAGGGCGCCGCGTGCACCACCAGCAGCGCCGCGGACCCCCAGACCGCGGCGTGCAGCAGCCACCTCGGCACCCGGCGCCCCCAGGGCCGCACCGGCGCCAGCGCCACCGCCACCGCGACCGCGCACAGCGGGATCGCCACGATGTCGATGACCAGCAGCGGGAGGTTCGAGGTCACGGACGTTCCCGGTGGCAGGCCGATCGTGCCGCCCGCCAGCCAGTGCACGTGCACGAGACCGAACAGCGCCGCCCAGGCCGCCGCTCCGTGCGCGGCGGCGGTGCCCCACCGCCGCTGCTCACCACGTTCCTCCGCCATGCCAAGAGAATCGTCCCGCGCGCCCGTCCTCCGACTCCCCCGCCAGAGGGAATCGGCTCCCGCCCGGGAGTGATCGCTACGCCGCGCTCCCGGCTGCCCGGTGACCGGCGGGCCGGGCCCGGGGGAGCCGCGCGCGAGGCCGCCGTGCCAGGCTTCGGGGACCGGACCGGACGACCCGACAGGAGCAGCGGCCGTGAGCAGCCAGCGCAAGACCCGTGCGTTCGAGAAGCGGATGTCGGAGGTGCTCGGCATCCGCCCGAACCAGGTCGAGTCCGTGTTCCGCGGCGCCCGGCCCACCTCGATCCGGGTGAACCGGCTGCTGGACGAGGAGCGCTACCGGGAGACGCTGGAGTTCGTGCGGGCCGAGGCGCCCGGGCTGATCCCGGTGGACTGGTGCGAGCACTCGTTCTTCTGGCCGGACAACGACGGTTTCGACGAGGTGCTGCCGCTCGCCCACGAAGGCCGGGTGTACCTGCAGAACGCGGCGAGCCTGATCCCGCCGGTGGCGCTGGACGCGCAGCCCGGGGACTCGGTGCTCGACGTCGCCGCCGCCCCCGGTGGGAAGGCGTTCCACATCGCGGCGCGCACCGGCAACGAGGGCGAGCTGTGGCTGAACGACTCGGCCCCGCCGCGGGCCGCGAAGCTCGCGGAGCTGGCCGAGCTCTACGGGGTGCGGTACGCGGAGCTGACCACGCACAACGCGCAGTACATCGACAAGTCGGTGCCCGCGGAGCGGTTCGACCGGATCCTGCTGGACGTGCAGTGCTCCGGGGAGGGCCGGGTGAACCTGCGCAAGTCCGACGCGCTGCGCTTCTGGTCGGAGGAGCGGATCGAGAAGTACAAGCACCTGCAGACGAAGATGTGCGACGCGGCGTACAAGCTGCTGAAGCCGGGCGGGACGCTGGTGTACTCGACGTGCACGTTGAGCCCGGAGGAGGACGAGTTCCCGGTGCACAAGGTGCTGCGCAGGCACTCCGACCTGTCGGTGGCGCCGCTCGGGTTCAGCGAGGAGGAGTTCCTGCCGGGCCTGGGTTCCTGGCGGGGCGAGAAGTTCGACCAGGGCCTGCGGCACGCGGTGCGGGTGCGGCCCTCGGACGTCTTCGAGGGGTTCTTCGTGGCGAAGCTGGTCAAGGACCCGTCCTGACGACGACCGATCGTGTAATGGCGAACGCCTGTTCGACCCCGTAATCATGGAAGAGGCCCGGAGTTCCGCAGCTCACAACGAGCCGCGGGAACCCCGCACCGGGCCGGACCGACTGTGTGCACGGGTGGCCTGATCGCGGCCACCGGAGTTCCGCGAGAGGGTGCCCGATGTCCCCGACGACGACCCAGCCGACCGGACCGCCCGCCGGATCGGCGCCGACCGCCCCGTCCCGGCAGGTCGAGCTGTCCGTGCGCGGCATGACCTGCGCCGCCTGCGCGACCCGGGTGGAGCGCAAGCTCAACAAGCTCGACGGCGTGCGGGCCGCCGTGAACTACGCGACGGCCGTCGCCACCGTCGAGCTCTCCGCCGGACGCGGGGCCGAGGACGAGGTCGAGCGGCTGATCGGCACCGTGCGCGGAGCCGGCTACGACGCGGAACCGGTGCCCCCACCGGACGCAGAGCCCGAACCCGCCGCGAACGGGTCCGCGCCGGACCGGGTGCGGGACCTGTGGCGGCGGATGCTGGTCGCGGTGGTGCTGTTCGTTCCGCTGTGCGACCTGTCGATCCTGTTCACGGTGGTGCCGCAGTCCCGCTTCCCCGGCTGGCAGTGGCTGCTGGTGGCGTTGACGCTGCCGGTCGCGGGCTGGGCCGCGTGGCCGTTCCACCGGGCCGCGCTGCGCGGCGCCCGGCGCGGCGCGTCCTCGATGGACACCCTGGTGTCGCTGGGCGTCACCGCCGCCGTCGGCTGGTCGCTGTACGCGATGTTCGCCCGGCCCGACCCGGTCGGCGAACCCGGCTGGTGGCTGCTGCTGAACCCGCAGGGCGCGCTGTACCTGGAGGTCGCGGCGGGCGTGACCGCGTTCGTGCTGGCCGGCCGCTACTTCGAGGCGCGGGCGCAGCGGCGGGCCGGGGACGCGCTGCATGCGCTGGCCGCGCTGCGGGCCAAGGACGTGACCGTGCTGCTCGACGACGGTTCCCAGCAGGAGGTCCCGGCGGCGGAACTCCGCACCGGGCAGCGGTTCCTGGTGCGGCCCGGCGGGACCGTCGCCACCGACGGGATCGTCGAGGACGGTCGCGGTGCGCTGGATCGCAGCGCCATGACCGGCGAATCCGCGCCGGTCGAGGTCGGTGCCGGGGACGACGTGCTCGGCGGCACGACGGTGCTCGACGGGCGGCTCGTGGTGCGGGCCACCCAGGTCGGGGCGGACACCCGGCTCGGGGCCATGCTGCGGCTGGTGTCCGAGGCCCAGTCCGGCAAGGCCGCCGTGCAGCGGCTGGCGGACCGGATCTCCGCGTACTTCGTGCCCGCCGTGCTGGCCGGATCGGCGCTGACCCTGCTGGCCTGGCTGCTGTGGACCGGCGACCCGGACCGCGCGTTCACGGCGGCGCTGGCGGTGCTGGTGATCGCCTGCCCGTGCGCGCTGGGCCTGGCCACGCCCACGGCGCTGATGGTCGCGTCCGGGCGCGGCGCCACGCTGGGCATCTTCATCAAGGGCTACCAGGCGCTGGAGTCGACCCGCGACGTGGACACCGTGGTGCTGGACAAGACCGGCACCGTCACCGAGGGCCGGATGTCGGTGGTGGAGCTGCACGTCCTGCCGGAGCACGACCGGGCCGGGGTGCTGCGCCGGGCGGGCGCGGTCGAGGACGCCTCGGAGCACGCGGTGGCCGCCGCGATCACCGCGTTCGCCCGCACCGAAGCGGATTCCCGCGCGGTGGGCGCCGACGGCGGAGGTGCCGGAGCGACCGATACCGGCGGGACCGATACCGGAGCACCGTCCGAAAAGGACAGTACGGCGGTCCGGTTCCCCGCGGTCCACTCGTTCGCGGCCCGGCCAGGACTCGGCGCGCACGGCGTCGTCGAGGACCGCGACGTCCTCATCGGCCGCCGCGCGCTGTTCGACGAACGGGATTGGGACGTGCCCGCCGGGCTCGACCGGCTCCGCGAGAGCTGGGAGGCGCAGGGCCGCACCGCGGTGCTCTGTGGCGAGGACGGCGCGGCCGTCGCCGTGTTCGCGCTGGCCGACGCGGTGAAACCCACCGCCGCGCGGGCTGTCGCCGAACTGCACCGGCTCGGGCTGCGCACCATCCTGCTCACCGGCGACAACGCCACGACCGGCCGGGCGGTGGCCGACGAGGTCGGCATCGAACGCGTCATCTCCGAAGTGCTGCCCGACGAGAAGGCCGGAGTGGTGCGCGGTCTCCGCACCGAAGGCCACGTCGTCGCGGTGATCGGCGACGGCGTGAACGACGCCCCCGCACTGGCCACCGCCGACCTCGGGCTGGCCGTCGCGACCGGCACCGACATCGCCATCGACGCCGCCGACCTGATCCTGGTCCGGGACGACCTGACGGTCGCACCGGACGCGATCCGGCTGGCGCGGGCCACGTTGCGCACGATCCGCGGGAACCTGCTGTGGGCCTTCGGCTACAACCTCGCCGCGCTGCCGCTGGCCGCGCTGGGGCTGCTCAACCCGCTCATCGCGGGCGCCACGATGGCGCTGTCCTCGTTCTTCGTGGTGTCCAACAGCCTGCGGCTGCGGCGCTTCACCGGGCTGCGCACCGACTAGCGGCGACGCGCGCGACCGGGCCGCACCAGCACCGGCCGACGGCCCGGTCGCGCGCCCACGCCCGAATCTCCGCGTCGAGCGTGGGACGCGCATCCGGTTCGTCCTCGTACCGGACCCGCCACTCCCGCATCGCCGCGAGCTCCAGGTCCGGGTGGAAGTGGCCGACACCCACGACGAACCCGACGGCCCGGGTACGGCGAGATCATCCCGTCCAGCAGGGCACCGGCCGCGTTCCGGCACGCCGTCGGGAACGACCGCTCGGCGCCGCCCGGACCGATCAGGACCTGCGGCGGGATCTCCACCAGCGGGGCCAGTGCGAGCCGCTCGTCGCGGGAGGCGTGCCGGTGCGGATCGGCCGCCACCTCCGCCAGCGGTTCCCGCAGCTGGTCGACGCAGCACAGCACGGCCCGCTCCCAGTGGCTGCCGGTGCGGTGCTGCGCCGGATCGTCCAGCAGGGCGAGCACTTCCCGGTAGAGCTCCACCACGCCGCTCGTCGCCACGTCCAGGTCGAGCAGCGCGCAGCCGTGCACGAACCAGGCCAATGCCCGGCCACGGGCCCGCTCCGGCTCCGCGCGGTCCCGCCGCGCGTCGAGACCGCGCAGCTCCTCGACGCGCAGCCGCACTCCACGTGGTCGCACGCCCGCCGAGGATAGGGGCTCGTCCAGGTCCGGTCCCCCGAATCCCGTTGCCGGTCGGGGCAGGTTCGCGGACCCTCCGTCAGCGGCGTTCCGCCAGCTTCGCCAACATCGCGTTGTAGGCCGCGAGCTCGTCGTCCCCGGACCGGTCGGCGCGGCGCGCCACCCGCGTGTCGTGCCGGTTCCACTGGGTCAGCAGCGCGATCAGCACCACCACCAGCGGCGCCTCCCCCGCCGCCCACGCGATGCCGCCGCCGAGCTTCTGGTCCGCGAGCAGGTCGTGCGCCCACGGCAGGTCGAGGGTCCGGTAGAAGTTCTGCGCGATCACGTCGTTCATGCCCATCACGATCACGCCGAAGAACGCGTGGAACGGCATCACCGCGAACACCATGCCCAGCCGCCCCAGGTGCGGCAGCGGCTTCGGCGCCGGATCGACCCCGATCACCGTCCAGTAGTACAGGTAGCCGATGAGGACGAAGTGGACGTTCATCAACTCGTGCGCCCAGTGCTCGGACATCGCGTTCTCGAACAACGGCGTGAAGTACAAGGCGTAGAACGAACCCACGAACAGCACCGTCGCGATCCCCGGATGCGCCACCGCTCGCGCCACCGGCGAGTGCACCACCGCCAGCAGCACCTCCCTGGCACCGTGCGGATTCCCCCGGCCCGCGGTCGGCAACGCCCGCAGCGCCAACGTGATCGGACCACCCAGCACGAGCAGCACCGGCGCCAGCATGTTCAGCACCATGTGCACCAGCATGTGCACGCTGAACACCCCGGACGAGTAGACGCCCAGCCCGGAGGACGTCGCGACCAGCACCGTCGCGCAGCCGAGCAGCCACGCCGCCGTGCGCCCGGCAGGCCACCGGTCCCCGCGCCGGCGCAACCGGCGCACCCCCGCCACGTACAGCGCCGCCAGCACCACCACGGCGAGGCCCAGGACCAGGTCGAAGCGCCAGGTGCCCAGGAATCCCCAGGCGCTCGGCGGGCCCGGCAGGTCGTAGCCGAGGATCACCTCCGAGGAGCTCGCCTCGCGGTCCAGCATGTTCGGCGGCGGCGTCTGCGCCATGCCCATCGACACCCCGACCGACACCAGCATGATCACCAGCTCGGCGGACAGCAGCGCCACCGGCGCCGCGAACCGGCGCCGCACCCAGCTCCCGCAAGCGCCGAGCAGCGCCAGCAGCACGATCTTCGCGAGCACCAGCGCACCGAACCCGGTCCGCCCCAGGTCGGACAGCGGCATCAGCACCAGCACGTCCACCAGGCCGGACGCCGCCAGCACCAGCCAGCTCACCCCGGCGAACCGGCGGTACCTGCGCAGCACCAGCTCGCGGTGCGCGCCACCGCGCCGCAGGTGCGCGATCACCGCCGCGAGCAGCCCCAGCCACAGCGCCGCCGCCAGCACGTGCAGCACGATCGCGTTGGTCCCGAAGTCGTGCCCCGCGTTCGACGCCGAATGGCCCACCACCGCGGGCGGCAGCAGCCCGAACGCGGCGAGCGCCACCAGACCCAGCGCGGGCCGCCAGCGCAAGGTCATCCGCGCGCTGATCGCCACCACCAGCGCGACGCCCGCGGTGATCGCCCACGCGGTCGGCTCGTACAGGGCGCTGAACAACCCGGTGAACGCATCCGGGGGCAGCACGCGGCGCAGCGGATGGCCGGTCCCGTCCGCCATCTCGAACGGCATCATCAGCACCGCCGCGACCGCCCACACCCACGCCGCCGCACCCGCCGCGCGCACCGCGGCGAACCCGTCCGGCGCGATGCCGCCGGACTCCCGCGGCGAGGTGAAGAACGCGGCGAACGCCAACGCCCCCAGCGTGATCGCGGCGGCCGAGTCCGCCACCAGCCGCACCAGCCCGATCCCGATCCGCACCACCACGCCCGGATCGGACAACCCGAGCAGCGCGTAGCCGGATTCGCCGAGGAACACGGCGACGAACGCGGACACCAGCGCCGCGACGCTCGCGCCCGCGATCCACGGCAGGCGGTGCGGGGGCTGCGAACCGGGTGGTGCCACTGCGTTCGTCCTCGTGCTCGGCGTCCGGCGGCGGACGGCGGCCCGCCCCGGGAACGGGCCGCTGCCCGTTCCCCGACTGGTCGCGCACCCCGCTGCCCGAGTTCCGCGCACCCGCTGTGACCTCACTCGCACCCGGCTCCGGCGGAGTGAACGGACCGTTCGTCCGATCCCGCTGGACGAACGGTCCGTTCACCCACCCCGGTTCCCGAGTGAACGGACCCTTCGCCCAATCCCGCTGGACCAACGGTCCGCTCACCCACCCCGGACCCGAGTGAACGGACCCTTCGCCCAATCCCGCTGGACCAACGGTCCGCTCACCCACCCCGAACCCGAGTGAACGGACCCCTCGCCCAATCCCACTGGACCAACGGTCCGCTCACCCGCGCCCGTCGGGTTCGGCGAACGGGGCAGCGGGCACCTCCGTCCGCTCCCACATCGTGGAGGGGGATGTCACAGCGGGAACCGAGCACGATGATCAGGCGACTAGTGGATCGACCGAAGCGGCTGAGGACAGGAGCGGCGATGGCCACGGATCCAGGTCTCGCGGAGCAGCAGGCGCCGGAATCACCCGGTGCGGAGGCGGCGCGGCCGGCGGACCCGCCCGCGTGGGCGGTGCTGCGGCCGCTGGTGCTGCGCCTGCACTTCTACGCGGGTGTGTTCATCGCACCGTTCCTGGTGGTGGCCGCGCTGACCGGCCTGGTGTACGTGTTCACACCGCAGCTGGAGGAGGCCGTCTACGCCCGGGAGCTGCACGTGCCCGCCGCGTCGGCGGTGCACCCGCTGTCGGAGCAGGTCGCGACGGCCCGCGGCGTGCGCCCGAGCGAGCGGGTGCAGGCGGTGCGCCCGGGCGCGACCGGCACCGACACCACCCAAGTGATCTTCGCGGCGCCGGACCTCCCGGAGAGCTACGTGCGCACCGTCTTCGTCGACCCGCACACGCTGGAGGTGCGCGGCGACCTGGTCACCTACGGTTCGGGCCAGGCGCTGCCGCTGCGCGCATGGATCGACAACCTGCACCGGGGCCTGCACCTGGGCGATGCGGGCCGGCTCTACAGCGAGCTGGCGGCGAGCTGGTTGTGGCTGGTGGTGCTGGGCGGGGTGGCGCTGTGGATCGGCCGCACCCGCCGCGAACGGCGCGCCCGGCTGCTGCTGGCGCCGGAGTTCCGCCCGGCCGGGCGCAGGCGAGTGCTGTCCTGGCACGGGGCGGTCGGGTTGTGGGCGGCGCTCGGGCTGCTGTTCCTGTCCGCGACCGGCCTGACCTGGTCGGTGCACGCGGGCGAAAACGTGACCGCGGTGCGCGAGCAGCTGTCCTGGGAGACCCCGGCGGTGTCGACCGCGCTGCCGTCGCACGCCGCGCGGGACGTGGGCATCGATCGGGTGCACGTCGCGGCTCTGGAGGCAGGCCTGGACGGGCCGGTGGAGATCACGGCGCCCGCCGACCCGGGTTCCGCCTACACCGTGCAGCAGGTGCAGCGCAGCTGGCCGACGAAGCAGGACCAGGTGGCGGTGGACCCGTCGACCGGATCGATCACCGAGACGATCCGGTTCGCCGACTACCCGCTGATGGCGAAGCTGTCCCGCTGGGGCATCGACGCGCACATGGGGCTGCTGTTCGGGCTGGCGAACCAGCTGGTGCTGGCGGCGCTGATGCTCGGCCTGCTCTCGATGATCTTCTGGGGCTACCGGATGTGGTGGCTGCGCAGGCCCACCCGCGGCGGCGGCCGGGTCGGCCGGGTGCCGGAGCGCGGGGCGTGGCGGCGCGTCCCCGGGCGGATCATGGCGCCGATCATCGTGGTGGCCGCGTTCGTCGCGTACGCGCTGCCGCTGCTGGGCGCTTCGCTGCTGCTGTTCCTCGTCGTCGACATGGTGCTGGGCGCGCGCGCCCGGCGGAGCCCGGGAGTCTGATCGTGGTCGAATCGCTGCTGCTGAGCTGGGTCCTGACGGTGGTGTTCGCGGTGACGGCGGTGTGGTGCGCGATCAGCGCCACCCGGCCGGGCCTGCGGCCGAGCGATCGGCTGAGTTCGGCGAGCCACTTGGCGATGAGCCTGCTGATGATCGCGATGGTGTGGCCGTGGGGCATGGGGGTGCCGGCCACCCCGCAGCTGGTGCTGTTCGCGGCGACCGCGGTGTGGTTCGCGGCGCTCGCGGTGCTGCGGGTCCCGTGCGCGCACGGGTACGGCTCGCCGCGGCTGGCGCACGGGCACCACGCGGTGATGTCGGCGGCGATGGTGTGGATGGTGGCGGCGATGCCGCTGCTCATGCTGGGCGCGCACGATTCCGGGGGCGGCGGGCACCATCACGCGGCGGGGGCTCCCGCGTCCGGGGTGCTGGCCGCGCCCGCGGCCGCCGCGGCGCCCCCGGCACCGGTGGTGCTGGTGTCGGCGGTGCTGGGCGCGTTCCTGGTGCTGTCCTCGGTGGCGTGGATCTCGACGGCGGTGGACGCGGCGCGGCACAACCTGAACACCGCCGACTCCACCGGAACCCCGCCCGACCCGCACGCGACCCGGCTGGCCTGGGACGCGGCCTGCCACGGCGCGATGAGCATCGGCATGGGAGCCATGCTCCTGGCGATGCTCTGAAACCGTCGGCTCGGATCGCCGAGGGGGTGGGGTGGCGGAACCGCACTGCCTGTTCTCGCTGCTGCTGCCGCGTAGTGCTCGGGTGGCGGAACCTCAGCGGCGGTGCCGGTGTCTCGGGTGGTCGTCGGCTCAGCGGCGTCGCCGCTGGCAGGAAACCGACAAGAGCCGTCGGGCAGGTTCAGCGACAGGCAGTCAGCGGTCTTCTCGGTGCGGGATCGATTTCACCGCTCCGCCACAGGAGAAATCGCTGTCCTCGCGAGGGGACCGCTGAGAACGCTGCGAACCCGCTGCGGTGCCGGTGGCGTGGGTGGCGTCAGCTCAGCGACTCCGCCGCTGACGGGGAAGGCACCGGCGGCGCGGTTCCCGTCGTCCGTCGCGGAGTGGGTAGCAGTCGCGCGGCCTCCCTCGGGGAGTCCTCGGTGCTTAGCGTGGGTTCATCGGCCCGGCACCGGGCCGTCCACTGTGGATCACCAACTGCGAGGGGGACCCCGTGTCCGTCTGGTTCATCACCGGAATCTCCCGCGGCCTCGGCCGGGAACTGGCCGAAGCCGCGCTGCGCCACGGCCACACCGTCGTCGGCACCACCCGCACCGGCGACTCCGATCTCGACGCGGCGGACGGCCGGCTGCACACCGTGCCGCTCGACGTCACCGACCCGGAGCAGGCCGCGACCGCCGTCGCCGCCGCGCACCGCATCACCGGGCACCTGGACGTCGTCGTGAACAACGCGGGCTACGGGCTGCTCGGCGCCGTCGAGGAGGCCTCGGCGGACGAGGCGCGGCACGTGTTCGAGGTGAACTTCTTCGGCGCGCTCCGCGTGATGCAGGCTGCGCTGCCGGTGCTGCGCGCGCAGCGGTCCGGGCACCTCGTCAACGTCTCGTCCATCGCCGGTCTCGCCCCGGGCGCCGGTTCGGGGCTGTACGCGGGCGCGAAGGCCGCGCTCGGCGCGACGTCCGAGGCGCTCGCGAAGGAGGTGGCGCCGCTCGGCGTCCGCGTGACCGTCGTCGAGCCCGGCCAGTTCCGCACCGACTTCCTCACCGAGCGCTCCCGGCGCGGCACCGCCACCGCGCTCGACGACTACGCCGACACCCGCGCCGCGGTCACCGCGATGCAGGGCACGGACGGAGCGCAGGCGGGGGACCCGGCGCGCGCGGCCGAGGTGATCCTCGATGCCGTCGCCGCCCCGGAGCCGCCGATGCACCTGGTGCTCGGTGCCGACGCCGTCGGCCGGACCCGCACCAACGTGGAACGCCTCCTCGGCGACGTGCGGCGGTGGGAGGAGGCCTCCGCCGCCACCGCATTCCCCTCCTGATCCGGCGTAGCGTCGGCCGGTGCCCCGCCGACCGGTGGGACACCGGCCGGACTCGGAGGATTCGCGTGGTCGTTCCGCTGCCCGACTCGTTCCGCCGCACCGCGGTGCAGGCGGGAGACGTCCGCATCAACACCGTCGTCGCGGGGGACGGCCCGCCGGTGCTGCTGCTGCACGGCTACCCGCAGACCCACCTCATCTGGCACCGGGTCGCGCCGCTGCTGGCCGCGCGGCACACGGTCGTGCTCACCGACCTGCGCGGCTACGGGGACAGCGGCAAACCCGCGGGCGGCCCGGGGCACGAGGCGTACGCGAAGCGGGCGATGGCCGCCGACCAGGTGCGGGTGATGCGGGAGCTCGGTTTCGACCGGTTCGCCGTCGCCGGGCACGACCGCGGCGGGCGGGTCGCGCACCGGCTGGCGCTGGACCACCCGGCGGCGGTGCGGGCGCTCGCCGTGCTCGACATCGTGCCGACGCGGCACGCCTTCCGGCACGTGGACAAGGCGTTCGCGGAGGGCTACTTCCACTGGTTCTTCCTCACCGCGGGCGGCGGCGTCCCCGAGCACCTCATCGGCGGCGATCCGGACTTCTGGGTCCGTACCAGGATGAACTCGCGGCACAGCGGCGGGGCGGCGTTCGACCCGGCCGCGGTCGACGAGTACGTGCGCTGCTTCGCGGATCCGGCGGCGATCCACGCGTCCTGCGAGGACTACCGGGCGGCGGCCACCGTGGACCTGGAGCACGACGAGGAGGACGCGCGGCGCGGCAACCGGATCGAGGTGCCGCTGCTGGCGATGTGGGGCGAGCACGGTTTCGTGGGACGCCACTACGACGTGCCCGCGGTGTGGCGGGAGTACGCCTCCGACGTGCGCGCGCTGCCGCTGCCCACCGACCACTACGTCCCGGAGGAGGCTCCGGAGCGGACGGCCGCGGCCCTGGACGAGTTCATCAGCGGCTGAGCCTCAGGGCGTCCGCCACGCCGCTTCGTCGAGGAGGCGGTCGGCGACCCGCTCTTCCGGCACGGCGACCCGGTTCTCCCGCAGCGCGGGGGCGAGCGCCGCGTCCCAGGGCGCCGCGGTGATCCGCCCGGCGTCGGGCCCGGCCGGATGTCGGTCCAGCGCGGCGAGGTAGTCGGCGGTGCTCATCCGCCACGGCACGGCCCCGGCCTTGGCCTGCACGTACGCGGCGATGCGGAGTCCGTCGCCGTCGAAGTCGCCGTGGTGGTGCAGCCGCGCCCCGGTCGCGCCGAGGGTGCGCAGCAGCAGCATCGCGGCACCGTTGGGCCAGCCGGAGGTGCACACCAGTGGCGGGCAGGTGCGGCCGAACCGGCGCAGCGCGCGGTCCAGCACCGCGGGTTTCTGCACGACCCACACGTCGGGCACGCCGAGCGAGATCCGTCCGGCGTCGCGCAGCTGGCCGAGGGTGATCGCGGCGGCGTGCCCGGAATCGGTGCAGGAGCGCATGATCTCGCCGCAGAGCCGTCCGCCGACGGGCTGCACCCCGGCGCTGAGAACCACAGTGGACAGTTCCTGTTCCCCGATTCCCGCGCAGCGCCACAGTTCGCGGCGCTGCCCGTCGCTCGCGGGCAGCGGGACGCCGTAGACCTCGGCGAGCGCGCGCAGCACGAGCCCGGACAGCGAGCCGCCCGGGTCGAGGGCCCGCGGATCGCCGAGCACCGCCTCGGCGAACGCGGGCAGCGGCGTGCCCGGGGCGGGCAGCGCGTGCAGCACGTGCAGCGCCGCGTCGAGGAGTTCGCCCGTGGCGGCGGGAGATCCGCCGAGCAGGCCGCCGCGGCGCACCTGCTCGGCCCACCCGGCCAGCGCGGGCTGGGCGCGCACCACCGGGTGCCCGGCGAGCCAGTCCCACAGGGCGGCGCGCTGCCGCTGCGCGCGTTCCCGCTGCGACGCCCGGTCCTGCACGGGTCCGATCAGCTCTTCGACGATGTCCCGGCAGCGCATCCCGCAGTGCGGTTCGAGCACCGCGTCCAGCCGCGCCACGGACACGGTGACGTGGTCGGCGGGCAGCCGGTCCGCGCCGAGCAGTCCCGCGAGCGCTTCCCGCTGCCGCGGGCCCAGCGGGCCCACGCGGACCCGGTCGACCGCCCGACCCGAGGAAAGCCGGTCGTGCACCGCCTGCCAGAGGGGTGCGAACTCGGCTCGCCGCAGACCGTCAGGGAGCACCGCGCTCCTCCACCAGCGCCCGCCCGTCCCACACGAACCGGGCGGTGGTGACCGCGTCGTCGCCGTCGCCGGTGATGAGCTGGTGGATCGCGATGCCGTCGAGCTCCCGGTAGGTGCACCACTCGTGGTCGCTGGTCAGCACCAGGTCCAGGTCCAGCGCGGTGAGCAGGTCGAACACCTGCCCGCGGTTGGTGGCGTCGACGCCGACGAACACCTCGTCGAGCAGGATGAACCGGGGCGCGGCGGGCACGGCCTGGTAGTGCGCGGCGACGGCGGCGAACAGGGGCAGGTGCAGCGCGATGGCCTTCTCCCCGCCGGAGAGCGCGCCGTGCAGCCGCTTGGTGAGCAGCTGCCAGCCCTCCCCGTCCGCCCGGTCGATCTGCACGCCGAAGCGGTGCCAGGACGTGTAGTCGAAGACCTGCGCGAGCTGGCCTTCCCACCCGGCGGCGGTGCCGTGGCGCTTGGCTTCGTCGACGCGGTTCCGGAAGAAGGCGTGCAGCACGTCCTTGTCGGCATCGCCGAGCCGGTCCGGATCGGTGAGCAGCAGTTCCCGCGCGGCTCCGGTGCCCGGCGGCAGGTTCGGGTCCACTTCCCACACCAGCCGCACGGCGACCTTCGACGCGGTGCGGACCCGTTTGAGCCGGGAGTTCATGGTGTCGACGAGTTCGCCGGCCTGGCGGATGCGGGCGGCGAGGTGCCTGCGGGTGTCGCCGGTGAGGGTCTGGTCGAACAGGTCCCGCTCGGCGGTGGTGATGCCGCTGCGCAGCTCGTCGCGTTCGGCGCGGAGCGCGTCGCGCAGGCCGGTGGCGCCGACGCGGACACCGTCGAGGGTGGCGGCGAACAGCTGCGCGTCCGCGCCGGGTTCGAGCCGCAGGTCGGCGCGTTCGGCGAGCACGTGGCGGCCGCCGTGCACGGCTTCGGCGAGCCTGCCGAGCGCGTCGGCGCGGTCCTTCGGGCCGTGCGGGAGCTCGTCCCACGCGGTGCTGATCTCGCGGGCCGTGGCGAGCACCGCGCCGATGTCGTCCGAAGTGGACGGTCCGGTCCCGGCGTCAGGAGCGATCCCGGCGGGCTGCGCGAATCCGGCGGCCGGTCCGATTCCGGTGTCCTGCCCGATCCCCGTGTCCTGCCCGATCCCCGTGTCCTGCCCGACCCCGGCGGCCTGCCCGATCCCCGTGTCCCGCGACATCCCGGCGTCCAGCGCGAATCCGGCGTGGGCGTGCGTCCGCAGCCGGTGCGCGGCGGCGTCCCGGGCGGTGCGGGCGGCCTCGTGCCGGGCGCCGTCCGCGGTGCGCCGGTGCTCCAGCGCGCCGAGGCGTCCGGCGAGATCCACGAGCCGGTCGGTCAGCCGCTCCCGCCGCTGTTCCACGTCGTGCAGCGCGGTGCGCAGCTCGGCGAGTTCGTCCAGCACCTGCCCGTGCCCGGTGCCGAGGGTGGCGCGCACGGCCTCGGCGCGCTCGGCGCACCGCAGCGCGGTCAGCCCGGCCTCGTCCGCTTCGGCGCGGCGTTCGGCGGCGACGTCCCGGGAGCGCCGCGCGGTGTCGGCGGCGGCGTCGGCGGCGCGGCGTTCGGCGTCCGCTTCGAACCGGGCGTCGAACCAGTCGGCGGCGGCATCGGTGCAGCCCGCCATCCGGCGGTCCAACTCGTCCAGCGCGGCCCGGTCGGCGGGCCGCCCGAGTTGGGCGGCGAGCTCGGCGCACCGGTCCCCCGCTCGCCGCGCCGCATCCGCGGCCGCGGCGACCTGCTGGGCGCGGTGGTGCACGATCCCGTCGCGGGCGGCGGCCTCGGCTTCGGCGACCTCGGCGGCCCGCCGGGCTTCCCGCACCGCGAGGTCGTCGGGCGCGGTGTCCCATTCGGCGCGCAGCGCGTCCCGGCGGGCGCGCAGCGCATCGGCGGCGGTGTCGAGTTCGGCGAGCTCCGCGGTGACCTTCTCGATCCGCTCGCCGAGTTCGGCGTCGCGGCGCCTGCGGTCCCGGTCGCGGGCGGTGCTGCCGATCCGCGCGACCTCGGGTTCCACGCCGTCTCCGGTGAGCCCGGCGAGGCGCCACCGGCCGTCCGGGGCGATCGCCGCTGCGGGGACGCCGTCCGCGCTGCGGTGCCTGCCCGCGCTCGCCGGGTCGTCGGCCGGGTCCACGTGCGCCGGGTCCACGTGCGCCGCGCCGTAGCCGATCCCGTGCAGCACGGCCCAGATCCGGTCCCGGTGCACCGGCGCGCCCGATTCGGGCCGCAGCACCTCCACCAAGGAGGTGCCGTCCACCGGGCGCAACCGGTCCGGGTCGAGCCGGGTGCCTGCGCCGTCCAGCGCGCCGTCCGGGCTCACCCACGCGTCGAGCAGACCGGCGGCGTGCAGCGCGGCCTCCACCTTCGCCTGCACGCCGGGGGTGCTGCCGCTGCGGAACGCCACCAACCGCCACAGCGGCGCACCGGGGTGTTCGGCCGCCTCGGTCGTTTCGGCCGCCTCGGTCGCCTCGGTCAACAGCTCCGCGGCGTCGCGCTGCCGGGTGAGCTCGGCGAGCCGGTCCCGCCGCTCGTCCCGGCGCGCGGTGGCGGCGGTGTGCGCGCGCACCAGCTCGGCCGCGGCGGCCAGGTAGTCGGGGTGCAGCCGTTCCAGCAGGTCGGCGCGGGTGTCGGCGTGCGCGGCGGCGTCGAGGTCGGCGACCGGCAGTTCCGCCAGGCCCGCCGCCCAGTCCCGCACCCGCCGCGCCTGCACGTCCAGCAGTTCGGCGTGCGCCCGGGTCGCGGCGGCGCTGCGCTCGGCGGCGGCGGACTGCTCGGCCCGCGCCTCCTCCAGGTCCTGCTCGGCGGCGGTGCGGGCCGCCACGGCCCGGTCGTGCCGATCGACGGCGGCGCGGACCTCCGCGATGCGGTCGTGCTCGCTGCGCGCGGCGGCGCGCAGCAGAAGCCGGGCCCGCCGCCGGTCCGCGGTGCCCGCGGCCTCGTGGAACGCCCCGGCGAGGCCGACCGGTTCGGCGTGCCTGCGCGCGTCCCGCTCGGCGCGCACGGCCCGCTCGGCGGCCGCGGCGGCGCGGGATTCGGCGGCGGCGCCGCGTTCCTCGTCCGCGTCGGCTTCGGCGGTGCGCCGGTCGGCCCGGTCGCGCACCGCGGCGGCGGTGCGCTCGGCGGCGGCGGTCTCGGCGCGCAGCCGGTCGAGCTCGGCGGCTTCGTGGTGGCCTTCGGCGAGCCCGGCGATGCGGGCCCGGGCGCGGGCGGCCTCCCGGTCCAGTTCACCGCGCTGTGCCAGGATCTCGTCCCGTTCGGCGGCGGCCTGCTCGTGGCGGCGCGCGCCGTCGGCCGCGGTGTCGGCGGCCCGGTCCAGTTCGGCGTTCGCCGCGAGCAGGTCGGTGGCGGCGGCCCGCAGCACCCGCTGCGCGTAGCCGCGCTGCCGGTCGGCGACGGTCTCCGCGGCCCGCACCTGCTCGTCGAGCCGCGCCAGCTGTTCGCGGCGCCGGTCGAGGCGTTCGAAACCCTCGGCCAGCTCGGAGATCTCGGCGGCGCCCAGCGGCGGCAGCGCCCGGGACAGCAGGGTGGACAGCAGGTTCGGGTCCAGCCGTTCGGACAGCTTCGGCGTGCGCAGCTGCAGCAGCGCGGTGATGAGGGCTTCGTAGCGCGGTTCGCTGAGCTCCGGGAACAGCGCCGCGCGCACCGCGTCCCGGTGCGCGGCGGGGGTGTCGTGCACGGTGCCGCGCTCGCCGAGCGCCTCCTCCAGCGCGGTCCTCGTCAGGGGCTGCCCGTTGCCGTTGACCAGCCGCAGGTCCGTACCGACGCGCCGGGAGGTGGTGAAGAAGTCCGCGCGCACCTCGGCGGTGTGCCTGCTGGCCTGCAACCGGGCGCCGCAGGTGAACCACCCGTCGCCGCAGCGGAATTCCAGCCACGCGTAGCCGACGCGGGTGACCCCGGACGCGCCCGCTCCCATCAGGTTCCAGTGCATGGTGCGTTCCGCGCTGCCGAACGTGGACAGCCGGTTCGCCCGCAGGTCGGCGTCGAACAGGAACGGCAGCAGCAGCTCCAGCGCCTTCGACTTCCCGGTCCCGTTCGGGCCGCGCAGCAGCAACCGTCCGTTGTGGAATTCGAAGACCTCGTCGTAGTAGCGCCACACGTTGAGGATTCCGGCGCGCGACGGGCGCCAGCGGGCCGCGGCGGGTTCGAGGGCCGTCACGACGGGTTTCCTCCAGCGGAGTCGGGGGAACCGGACACGATGGTGTAGCGGGCGGCGGCGGGCAGCGCGACGATCCGCTCCCCGCTGCGGCGGGCCAGGCCGAAGTCCACGAGCACCGACACCGCATCCGCGACCAGCCGCGCCGGGCCGTCGGAGTACCGGTAGGTGCGGGCCGATCCGGGCGAGCGGTCCAGCACCGATTCCGCGTCCTCCCGCAGCTGTTCGGCGGTGAGCCCCGCGCGGGAGGCGCCCAGCGAGTCCAGCAGGTGCAGCGCGGCGACCTTCGCGTTGTCCCCGTCGTCGGGGAACCTGCCGTCGGTGGCGAGGGATTCCGGGTCGACCAGCAGCATTCCCTCGGCGCGCTCCTCCAGCGCGAATCCGCCCTGTTCGGCGGCTTTCCGGATGATTCCGCGGCCGGTGCGGGAGGTCGCGTACCCGCGCTGCTCCGCGGTCAGGTCCGCCCAGTACACGACCGGGTCGTCGAACAGCTTGCGCAGCACCGAATGCCGCAGCCACAGCGCGCGCTGCACGTCGGTCCCGCCCGCACCGCCGTAGCGCGGTTCGGCGAGCAACCCGGCGAGCCGGTCCCCGTCCGGCGACCGCGAGGGCCCGTTCGGCGCGGCCAGCAGCCGCATCAGCAGCGCCGCGTCCACCCGGTACAGCACCTTCGCCCCGGCGGAGTCCGCGAAGTCCTCGGTGCTGCCGTCGACCGGTTCCAGCGCACCGAAGCCCTCCAACGCGCGCAGCACGTCCACGAACGCCATCCGCTCGGCGCGCAGCGCCGGATCGAACCCGGGCAGCACCGGATCGGCCGCGGTGGCCTGCGCGACCCGGTCCGCGAGCAGCCCGACGGTGGTGGCGGGACCGGCGAGCAGTTCCGCCGCGGCCACGCAGAACAGCGCGTAGCGCCGCCGGTCGAACGGTGCCCTGCTGCCGCGGTCCCGCCGCGCCGGGCGGGAGGAGTCCGGGTCGGAGCGCACCTTCGCGAGCCGCGCGTAGCCGCGCCGCGGCTCCACCACCAGCGACCAGCCGCAGTGGTAGTCGAACCAGCCGGCGAGGGTGTCGGCGCGCCGCCGCACCAGGTCGAACGCGTCCGGGTCGGTGGCAGCGCGGATCAGCGGGCTGCCCAGCAGCAGCCTGATGCCGCGGGCGAGGTCGGCGCGTTCCGCGATGACCAGCTGGTTGGCCAGGTTGCTCATCCGCCCGCCTCCACCGCGCGGTCGGCGACGAGCCGCACGTGCACCGCGAAGTCGGGGCCGCGCAGCGCTCCGCGCGAGGTGCGCAGTTCTGCGGTGCGCCCGTCGGCCGGGTCGGACAGCTCGATCTCCACCCGCCCGTCGCCGGTGCAGGCGCGGCGCACGCCCGCGTCGTCGGCGCGGCTCGCCAGCGCACGTCCCAGCAGGTCCAGCAGCCGGTCGAACACGCCGGGTTCGAGCTCGGCGAACGAGGAGAGCCGGACCGCACCGCCGGTGGCGACGCGCTGCCAGGCGGCGTCCAGCTCGGTGCGCTCCTGCCCGGCCCGGGCGGCGCGCAGCGCGGCGAGCTGCGCGACGTCCCGCACCTTCCCGGTGCTGCCGAACTTCTCGACGCGCCCGCCGCTGCGCAGCAGCGCCGAGACCCGCACCCGCGGGGCCTGCGCCCACGGCGTCGCGGGCGCCACCAGTTCGGGGTCCTCGTGCGCGAGGTGCGCGTGCCGCGCGGGGCCGAGGCCGAACGCGGCGGACCAGAGGCGGTGCAGGTCCTCGTCCCGGTCGGCGGTGGTGAACCAGCGGGCCAGTTCGCGGAAATCGGCTGCGGCGCTGGACGATCCGCTGCGGTGCTCGGTGATCCGCTCCAGGTCGCGCAGCAGCGCGACGACGGATTCGCGGGTGGTGGCGCGGAGGAGTTCGATGCGCGGTTCCGGCGGCCGGAACCACTCGTGCAGCGTCCGCCAGTGCGCCGCCCGCTGCTCCAGCCAGTGCCGATCGTCCGCGGTGGGCGGCAGGTCGGCGCCGCGCAGCGCACGCCGGCGCAGGTCGGCGGTGCCGTGCGCGTCGACCTCGGCGAGCGCGGCGGAGATCGCGGGCGCGCACCGGTCGAGGTCGGTGCTGAACTCCTGCAGGTGCGCGACGGTCGCGGCCCGCACCTCGTCGAAACCGCCGGTGCCGTCGGCGCACACCGTCTTCCGGAGTTCGGCGTGGAAGCGCGCGGTGCCGGTGCGCAACGATTCCAGGTGCCCTTCCAGTTCGCGGACCGCGGCGAACAGCCGCCGGTCCGCCGAGCCCGGATCGGCGAGCAGCGCGGCGATCTCGGCGAGCCGGTCGGCGATCCCGTCGAGCACCGCGGTCTGCAGCGCGCCGGTCTCGTCGAAGGCGGCCTGCGCGTGCCGCAGCCCCGCCCAGGCTGCCGCACCCGCCGTGGTCAACGCGTAGTGCAGGTTCCGCCGCTCGTACTCGGCGGCGGTGCGGTAGTCCTCCGCGTGCTGCTGGACGGCTTCGAGCAGCCCCCACTCGGCGAGCTTCTTGAGCCGTTCCGCCAGGTCTCCGTCACCGAGGGCGTCGAGCCCGCCGCTCGCGCGCACCCGCTCCCGCACGTCGTCGATGCCGAGCGAGCCCTCCCACCGCTCGGCCGCGTCGGCGAACGCGCGCAAGATCGCCGAGTACGACTCGGCCTGAGCGCCGACCGCGAAGCGGAACACGTCCGACGGGACCCGCTGCGTCGCCACTCGCGGCCTCCTCCCGGCGGGGAACCAACCACTCCACGGTAGTGGACCGCGGCCTCCGGGCGAACGGGTAGCCGGGTGCGGATTCGCCCCGGTCTCCCGGCTGCGGCCGGGAATTCCCGTCCGAGCACGGAAAATCCGGCCGGTGCCGCGCGGGCACCGGCCGGGTCGGTTCCATCACAGGACGTGCCGCGCCCCGGCGCCGAGACCGCGGCAGGACCAGCACTCCTCCGCGGAGTCGAGCGCCGGGCCGGCCGGGTCGGGTTCGGGCAGGCCCGTTCCCGAGCAGTCCGGGCACCAGGACCACTCGGCGGGCAGTTCCGCGGCGGGCGCGGGCGGCAGGACGTTCACCGCGCACCTCCTGTTCTGCCGGGTTCCGCGGGGGTTTCCGGCTCCGTGGGGGGGGCCGCCGGGTGGGGAGGCCCCGCCCACAGGTCTACCCCGCGCGCTCCGACCGGCGGGGTCGCGCGGGTAACGGCTCGCGAAATTCGGGAGCCGGCACCGCGCGGACCGCGTCCCTGGTGGCTCGCGCGCCCCGCGGGAACCACGGCCGGGCCGTCGGCGCGGGGATCGCGCTCGCGCGGGCGTCCGGCGCGTCCGCGCGGTCGGGACGTCGCGGCGGGATCGTGCGCCGCGGGAACTCCACCGCTCCCGGCCGGTCGAATGCGCGGCGCGCGTTCCGGGCGGGAATCGGCGGTTCGGAATTAATCGAATGGCACCCCGGCCGGGAATGCGCATTGCGACGAGCGGCGCATTCATCGCACTCCACGTCCCGCGTTGACCCTGATCCATTTGCGGGCCTGCACCCGCACGTCCTGGTCGTCTATCCAGTCGATGCCGACCTGCACGCAATCGACGAGGTTGTCGTCGCTGTGCGAACCGCGCGCGTCCCCCCGGTGCACGGTGATCATCCCGGAGCCGCGGCCCCAGCGGAACGTGTAGGACTCGCGCGCGGATATTCGTTCGAAGTGCCAGGTCATCGGCAGGCTCTTCTTCCCGTTCATCGGCCACCTCCGAGGTGGCGGGATCCGTGCGGGGCGCCCGGTCGCGGCCCGCAGCCACCGCAGCGGGGCTGCGGGATGCGGGAGAGCACGTCGACCGGCGCACCGCCCGGCATCCCCGGATCGGGCGGGCCGCCGCGCGGGCGCCGCCTGCGCGGAATGCCGAAGTGCACCGGGAATCCGCCGGACATGGGGGAACCGCGGGCCCCGTGCGCGGGGAGCGCGAGCAACGCCTGCACCACCTCGTCCACCGGTCCGTCCCGCCGCCACAACGCGGGAGGATCGGGAAGTTCCAGGTCGGAGACTCGATACCGGGCCGCGACGGCGTCGTCGGCCGCATAGGCGAGGAACGTGTCCATCACGCCGTTCTGCACCCGGAAGCCCTGCAGCACGAACTCGTCCTCGCGCCCGGTCGGCAGGTGCCGGAATCGGAACCCCTCGTGGACGCTGGCTCGAATCGCCGCCAAGTGCGAATGGAAGAGCGCGTCGAAGTCCACAGTGGCCACCTTTCATCAGATCGCCTTGCATGACTGGGAAAACCACCTGGCACGACGAATCCCGCCAACCAAGAAGATCTTGGTCGGACAGCCGAGCCCGTGCGTTTCAGGTGATCTTGAGAAGTGGAAGTAGTCGACCACTGGCCGCTATAAAAGAATGCTAGCCGCACGATAACGATCCGCGCACTCTTTCAATTGGGTGAATATCCGAAGCCCCGAACCGAACCGACTTCCGCTCTTTCGTCCACAGCGGACGGTATTCGACAAGTGCGCTAACCAGCCCGAATCGGCGTCGGACCACTTGAAAAGTCGCGCTATGGCAGCGAAAACGCGATCACACCGTTCGGCGGCACCCGCCGCCGGGTCGTGCCGAGGGCGGTGGCGCGCCGCCACCTCCGGCCGGACCGCGTCGAAGATCCACTAGTCAAGGTGGACAGTCCTGCCGCACCAGCGCACCGGACACCGGAAAACCCCGCCGCAGCGCGGGAATCCGCCCGACCCCGCGGCGCCACGACAGCGGATCGCAGGCCCGGACACCGCTCGTGCGCACCGGATGAGCTCCCAGCGGTCCGCGTGCCGGTCCGCACCTCCGCGCGGCCTGGACCGACCCGCGCTCCGGCGAACCCCGAGCGGGCCGCCCGCCGCCCCGTCCGTCGCCCCCTCCGGAACTCCCGCCCGACGCCCCGCCGGACCGAACCACGCCCAGATCCGGTCCCCGGGCTCCGCGCCACGTTCCCCGCCACCCCGAAAACCGGCTGAGATCCCCGCAGCCGCCCCAGCACGCCGCTTCCGCCGCGACTCCCCCGGCGCCGGAACTCGGCCCCGCCCCGCGGAACTCGGGCCCGAGAACGGAACCCGGGCCATCCCGCGGAACCCCGGCCCTCCGGCCGAACCCGGGCCATCCCGCGGAACCCGGGCCCTCCGGCGGAACTCGGCTCCCACCGACGGAGTCCGGACCCCTCCGGCGGAACTCAGACCCCGCTCGCAGGACCTGGCCTCGGCTCCCGGAACTCGGCCCCTCCCGCGAACTGGCCCCCTCCTCGCACAACTCGGCCCCAGCTCGCGGAACTCAGGCACCTCCCGCGGAACCAGACCACACCCCCAGACCCCGGTCTCAGCTCGCGGAACCAAGGCCCCGCGGAACCGGGCCTCCGCCCCCAGGACTTGGCCGCAGCTCGCCGAACTCGACCTCTCCCGCGGAACCCGAGCCCCGCGGAACTCGGGCCGCTCCCCGGAAAACCGCCGTCGACCGCACCCGCGCAGCAGTGAGCGCGCCGTGGAACGGACGTCCGTTCCGCCGGCGCGCTCGGCTGCACTGCTCCAGTTGTCGGACCACCACCCGCGATCGCCGAGGACAACCCGGTCCTCGACCTGCGGGCCGATCCGCCGCGGGGCTCACCGCGCGATCTGCTGACCGCCCTGCTGCCCCGGCTGGCCCTGCTGCTGCCAGTGCCGCATCGCGTGCTGCACCAAGGCGATCAGCGCCTGCTTGGTGGACTGCTGGTCCCGGGCGTCGCACGGTCCGATCGGCACGTGCGGTCCGATCGCCATCGCTTCCCGGATCTCCTCCATGCGGTGCTGCAGTTCGCCGTTGAAGCAGTTCACCGCGATCAGGTAGGGCAGCCCGCGGTCCTCGAAGAAGTCCACTGCGGAGAACGAATCCGCCAGCCTCCGGGTGTCGACCAGCACCACCGCGCCGATCGCGCCCTTGACCAGGTCATCCCACATGAACCAGAAGCGCTGCTGCCCGGGCGTGCCGAACAGGTACAGGATCAGGTCCGAATCCAGCGAGATGCGGCCGAAGTCCATCGCGACCGTGGTGCTTCTCTTGTCCGGTGTGGCCGCGAGGTCGTCCACGCCCGCGCTGGCCTCCGTCATCACCGCCTCGGTGGTCAGCGGGACGATCTCGGAGACGGAACCGACGAACGTCGTCTTCCCGACCCCGAAGCCGCCCGCGACGACGATCTTCGCCGAGGTGGTGGCACCGCGCTGGGGAGCAACCGGCCCCCGAGCGCCTCCTTGGGGAGCTCTATAGCCGACGGAGTCCACTCAATACCCTTTCCATCAACAACAGGTGTGGTGCGCTACCGCTTTCGGTCACCGTCTGGTGCACGGTGACCATCCCCAGTTCCGCCATGTCGGCCAGCAACACCCTAGCCACCCCGATCGGAACGGAGAGCAGCGCTCCGACTTCGGCCACCGACCTGGGATGCCGGCACATTTCAGCGATCGACTCGTGTTCCATCCGCCCCGCCGAGCCAGGCCGGTAGGCCTCGCTCGTGGACACGAGCGTCTCCAGTTGCAGCTCGTAGTTCGACCTGGTCCGGCCACCGGTCCAGGTGTACGAGCGAATGGCGGCGGGAACCTCGGCCTGCGGCTCCGGTTCACGCCCCGGTGCGCCGAACGCCCCCCTGGACTGCTCGGGCACCGGTTCACCACCCCCCGGTCGGCCCGCGGGCTGTCTCCCGACCGTCCACGGAGCCGATTCCGCCGTCCCCGAACCGGATTCCGAGGTCCCTCCCCAGGTCTCGTCCGGTTCGCGGTACGTCGGGCCTTGCGTTTCCCACTCCAGCGGAGTTTCGAACGGATCGCGCCGGTCGAACGGATCCGCTGGAGGCCGAGCGGTGGGTCGCCGGGAGTGCGGCTGCCCCGACTGGGGTTGCGGCGCACCCGCGTCTCCCGCGCCCTGATCGGCGGCCGAGCCCTCCGCCTGGTCCGCCTTCTTCCGGCGGCCGCGCCTGCCGCGGCCGCTGTCGAAGGTGAACCCGTTCATCACGTCGGCGAAGGTGTTCTCGTCCGGCTCGTCCCGTCTTCGGTCCTGCTCGCCGAACTCCGGCTCGCTCATCGCGTCACCTCACCGCGGCCGGGCGGGAGAACGGATTTCTCGCGCCCTGCAGCTGGTGCCGCAGCTCCGGGGTGAGCATCTGGCCGACGCGCTCCACCAGCATCGCCATCTCGTAGGCGATCAGGCCCATGTCGCACTGCGGTGCGGCCAGCGCGGTCAGGCAGGATCCGTCGCTGATGCCCATCTGGATCAGCGTGCCGTACTGCATCTCCACGATGGTCTCGGTGACCTCGCCCGCCTCGAAGCACTTCGCGGCGCCGTTGGTCAGGCTCAGCAGACCGGACGAGACCGCGGCGAGCTGTTCCGCGCGGTCCCTCGGCAGGTTCGCCGAACTGGTCAGCAGCAGTCCGTCCGCGGACACCACGATCGTGTGTGCCACACCGGCGACGCGCTGGGTGAAGTCCGTCACCAGCCACCCGAACCGCCGGGACATCGTCTCCTGGGGAGTCATGCAACCTCCTGGCTTGTGGTCGTGGAATCGCCGAGGGATGTCCGAACGACTCCATGTTGCCGAATCGGTGGAACCGGACGCGGGTGTTCCGCGCCCTCAGTGGCCTGGCTAGCGCTCCTTCTTCCGGTGGGGGCCATGAACAGCGTTCGAGTTCCGCACGCGCCCTCCCTACGACTCGTCCGGCGCCCGGTGCCTGCCGCGCTCGACACCGGATTGGAAGCTGGACAGCCTGCCGCGCAGCGCGTTCGCGTCGCGTTCGAACCGCTGGCCTTCCGGCCGGCTCGACGTGACCTGCGCGCTGCCCGGGGCCAGCTGCGCCTTCGGGGTGCGCCGGGGCAGACCGGAGTCGGTGAAGGACGTCGGGTTCATGCTCGTGACGGCTTCGGCCTGGCGCCACGACTCGTCGGTCGCGAAGCTCCAGCCGCCGTCGCCGTTCCCGTTCGACGCCGGGGCGGCCTCGCCGCCGGCCCAGCCGGAGTTCCCGCCCGCGGCGTCCTGCGCGGGCTCCTCGGCGGGACCGTCCTGCGACGACGAGGTCATGGCGCCGTTCCTCCCGAAGCGCAGGCCGCCTTGCAGGTCGGCCAGTCTGCGGCTCAGCTCCTGCGGGCTGCGCTCCGCCGAGGTGCTCGGAGCGGCGGCCGCGGTCGCGCCGGCCCCGTCCTGCTCGAGCTCGCCGATGCCGAGCGGGTCGTCCTCGTCGACGTGCACCGCCGATGCCCCGGCGGGACCGCTGCCGTTGCGCCGCGGCAGGCCGGACCCGGTCGAGCCGGACTCGCCGGAACCGGACTCGCGGAAACCGGTCTCCCCGAACCCGGAGTCGCCGACGCCGCCGTCGCCGTACCCGGAGTCGCTGCGGCCGTTGTCGCCGAACCCGGAGTCGCTGGGGCCGGACCGGCTGAAACCCGAGTCGTCGGGACCGGAGCCCGGGAATCCGGACGTGGCGAACTCCGACTCGGCGGCGGTGACCCCGCCAGTGGTGTCCGCCGCTTCGGCGCCGGCTTCGGCCTCCGCCGCGGAATCCGCGCTGAACGACCAGGAACCGGTGTCCATGATGGACGTCGCCTGCTCGTCATCGGGCCATTGCCCGCCCTGCTCCTGCGCGCGTTCCTGCTCCTGCTGGCGGGCGTACTCGTCGAGGTCCTCGTCCGTGATGGGCTGGAACCACTGGGTGGAGACCTCTTCGAAGATCGGCGACTGCGCGTCGGACGCGGCCGAGGTCTCCTCGGGTGCGGGCGGCCACGCCAGGTCCGAGGACGTCCAGTCCGCGGAGAAGTCGTGGGAATCGGCCTGCTCCGGGATGTCCACCGGGGTGAACAGGCTGCCGAGCTCGCCCGCCGGTTCCTGCTGCGAGGGGCCGACGAGACCGGCCGCCGGTTCCCGCTTGGGCAGCGGGGAGTTCGACTCGGCGGGCGTGAGGAAGCCGGTGTTGAACGTGTTCCGATCGGCGTCCGGTTCCGCGGTGCTGAACCCGGTCTCGGCCGGGTCCGCGCCGCCGAAGCCGAAGCTCGTCCCGGCGGGCTCGGATGCGGTGCCGAACCCGGTTTCGGCGGCGAAGCCGGTGCCGGTGCTGAACCCGGTCTCGCTCTCCGCCGTGCCGAAGCCGCCGTCCGCGGTGCTGAACCCGGTGTCGCCGCCCGCGCTCCACACGAACCCGGTGTCGTCGTGCTGCGACCCGGATTCGGTGCCGGAGGCGGTCGGCTGCGGCCCGGTCCCGAAGGTGCCGGAGGTCGGCAGGTCGTGGTGCGCCACGCCGTTGCGCTGCCCGCCGGTCGCGGGGCTGGTCTGCTGCGGGACGGCCGAACCCGCGACCACGTGCTCCGCGGGGATGTTCACTGTGGCCCGCACACCGTCCACATCGGGGCCGCCGTGCAGCCGCACGGTGACGCCGTGGCGCAGCGCGAGCCGGGAGACCACGAACAGGCCCATCCGGCGCGAGGTCGCCAGGTCGTTCTCGTCGACCCGGGACATCCGCTCGTTCGCGGCGGCCAGTTCCTGGTCGCCCATGCCGATGCCCTCGTCGAGCACGTCCACGGTGATCGACCCGTCGCCCGCCTGGTAGCTGGAGACGGTGACCGAGGTGTCCGGCGCGGAGAAGTTCGCCGCGTTGTCCATCAGCTCGGCCATCAGCCGCACCAGGTCGCTGGCCGCGTGGCCCAGCAGCCGCACCTGGGGCGGCGGCTGCACGACGACGCGCGGGTACTGCTCGATCTCGGAGACCGCGGCGCGCAGCATGTCGCCGAGTTCGGTGGGCCGGACGAACCGCCGCGCCAGGTCGCTGCCGGAGAGCACCATCAGGTTCTCGTTGTTGCGGCGCATCCGAGTCGCGAGGTGGTCCAGCTGGAACAACCGGGACAGCTGGTCCGGGTCCTCTTCGTCCTGCTCGAGCTGCTCGAACAGCCGCAGCTGGCGTTCCAGCAGGCCCTGGCTCCGCCGGGAGACGCCGACGAACGATTCGCTGTAGCCGTGCCGCAGCGAGGCCTGTTCGGCGGCGAGCCGCAGCGCCTGCTCCTGCACCTGGTCGAAGGCGCGGGCCACCTGGCCGACCTCTTCGGTGGTCTGCACCGGCAGCGGCCGCAGCTCTTGCGCCTCTTCACCGGACCGGATGCCGGCGACCGCGTCGGGGAGCCCGTGCTGGGCGGCGTCGAGCGCGCCCTGCCGGAGCAGGCGCAGCGAACCGATCAGCTGGCGGCTGATCATGGTGATGACGGCGGCGGCGATGATGAGCGCCGCCAGCAGCAGCGCCGAGTCCCACCCGGCCGCGTTGCCCGCGTCCTCGCGGAGCGTGTTCGCCCCGGCGCGGACCTCGTCGGCGAGGTCGTTGTGGCCGTCGTCGATGAGTTCGACCACCTGGTCGGAGACGCCGTTCCACTGCTCGGTGCTCACCGGGAGCTCGCCGCCGCTCATCCCGGCCATCAGGACCTGGGTGAGCATCGCGTTCCGCTGGATGATCTCCGGGCCCTGGGTGGTGGCGTCCAGCCGCTCCTGCCAGTGGCGGGCGACGGTGGCGCGCGCGTCGGCGATCTTGGAGACGAGGCGGGCGCGGGAGCCCTGCAGCGCGTCACCGGACTGCGGGGCCAGCTGGCCCTGGGACAGCCCGCTGAGCACCCAGGCCTGCTGCAGCCGGACCTCTTCCATCATGGCGAGCATGTCCTGCAGCGCCGAGGCGGTCGCGGCCAGCGACGGCTCGGACACGGTGCTGGTGAGCGCGCGGTCCAGCGACAGCACCGAGGTGATGGCGGCGCTGTAGGCGTTGATGGTGTCGGGGGTGGACAGCGATTCGCGGCGGACCGCTTCGCGCGCGGACCGGAGCTGATCGAGCGCGGCGTGCACCTCGTGGTGGCGGTCGTCGACGATCTGGCCGTAGTCGATCTCGCCGGGACCGGCCGATTGCTCGAACTCCTCGTCGACGGCTGCGAACGCGGCGTCCACTTCGGCGACCCGCAGGTCGAGCTCTTCGGCGTTGTTGGACAGGACCGCGGCGTTGCGCTCGTCCTGCAGGGCGGCGACGAGGGGCTCGACCTTCTGCGCGCCGTCCAGCACGTGCGCGACGCGCTCGTACTCGGTGGCCTGGGCGACCTGCCAGCGGATCTGGGAGATGCCCAGACCGACGGCGAAGACGACCGGGACCAGCACGACGGCGGCGAACTTGACCGGGAGGCTCCAGTTGCGCCACTGGCCTAACAGGGCCCGCTTGCGCGGGGTGGGCGCCGTCACGAGCACCACCCCGGCATCGGCCGGGCGGCCCGGCTCGGCAGGCGATCTCGTTCGAGTGAACTTGGCGTCGGGGAACGGCGCATGCGTGTGATCCCGCAATCGTCGTCTGGGTTGTCGGGGGGAAAGCGGTCCGGCGGCGGGCAGGCTCGCAGTCGGCGGGGCGAACTTCCAGCACAGAACCGTATCGGTGCGGCGGCGCCAGCGAGACCGAGCGTTACCGAACCGATCGCTACGGGCTGTGCCAGGACTGACGGCATTCCGGACACGGACACCTAACCGGGGCGAAGGAAGAGGAGGCGGTCTGCTTTCGGGTGCCTGCACTATAAACCCTGCCCCCAGGAAACAGCGGAGGGCGTTTTCGACTCAATCGACTCCGCGGAAGACCGCACGTCACGTGTTCCCGCGGCAGCTCCGCACGTACCGGAACGAGGAATTTTTCACTGCGCGGAAGCACGATCGGGCGCGTCCGATCGCTGCCGGGCCGCCTGGAAAACCTTCGCCGCGGCGTGCAGCCGCGTGGTCGAAGTTCAACCGGACGTGTCACGAGGCGCCTGAGACACCCCCGTTCGTCACGCTAAGTGATTGACTCGTCATCCTGTGTGGCGACATCTCTTCCCAATTGCGTCGGAGAGGTGGTTAACTTCGCCGCCGCTGAGCTTCGACATCGCATCCACCGGGTCCCCCGAGTTCCGACCGACCCGAACCAGAGAACTTCCGGGAAGGAAGCATGAGCGACGCCTCTCAAACCCTAATCCGCGTGTACCCCCAACACCGCGCCCGGCGACAAACCCCGAAACCCTTCGCCGGAATCGAGCGCACCACCGCCATCGCGCAGCGAACCGGCCCCGATTATCGGACTATCGCGGCGAGCGCCGAATTCCACGCCCTGCGCCGCAGGGTGGTCCGGTTCGTATTTCCGATGACCGCGTTATTCCTCCTCTGGTATCTCGGATACGTCCTGCTCGCGGCCTACCAGACCGAGCTGATGGCCACCCCCGTGCTCGGCTTGATCAACATCGGACTGCTGCTCGGAATCGGGCAATTCGTGTCCACAGTGCTCATCACCACCGCTTACGTCCGGTTCGCCGAGCGGTCCATCGACCCCCTCGTCGAGGAACTCCGCGCCGAAGTGGACGCCTCCCCCGCCGCCGCAACGGACGGTGACCGGCGATGAACCACGCCCTCGTCCTCGCCGCCCGCGACTCCTCCGACGACTCGCTGCTGCCCGCCGACGGCCCCGCCGTGAACACCGCGATCTTCGCCGGGTTCGTGCTGATCACGCTGTTCCTCGTCTACCGCGTCAGCAGCAGGCGCAGCACCACCGCCGACTACTTCGCCGCAGGTGGCTCGTTCACCGGCGCGCAGAACGGCATGGCGCTGTCCGGCGACTTCCTCTCCGCCGCCTCGTTCCTCGGCATCGCCGGCGCCATCGCGGTGCACGGCTACGACGGCTTCCTGTACTCGATCGGCTTCCTGGTCGCCTGGCTGATCAACCTGCTGCTCATCGCCGAGCGGATGCGCAACACCGGCCGGTTCACCATGGGCGACGTGCTCAGCTTCCGGATGCGCAAGCGCCCGGTGCGGGCCGCGGCCGCGGTCTCCACGCTGGCCATCACCTTCGTCTACATGATCGCGCAGATGGCCGGGGCCGGCGGCCTCGTCGCCCTGCTGCTCGACGTGCACAGCACCGGCGGCCAGGCGATCGTGATCGCCGTCGTCGGCGTCATCATGGTGCTGTACGTGCTGGTCGGCGGCATGAAGGGCACCACCTGGGTGCAGATCGTGAAGGCCGGGCTGCTGTTCCTCTGCGTCGGGATGATGACGATCTTCCTGATCGGGAAGTTCGGCTACAACCCGTCGAAGCTGCTGGTCTACGCCGCCGAGAACAACCCGAACGGGCGGGACATCTTCGCCCCGGGCGTGCAGTACGGGCTGTCCGCCATGACCAGGCTGGACTTCGTCTCGCTGTCGCTGGCCCTGGTGCTGGGCGTGGGCGGGCTGCCGCACGTGCTGATGCGCTTCTACACGGTCCCGAACGCGAAGGAGGCCCGCCGCTCGGTGGTGTGGGCGGTGTGGACGATGTCCGCGTTCTACCTGTGCACCCTGATCATCGGGTTCGGCGCCGCCGCGCTGGTCGGCACCCCGACCATCCTGGACGCCCCCGGCGGCGAGAACTCCGCGGCGCCGCTGCTGGCGTACGAGGTGGGCGGCACCTTCCTGCTCGGCATCGTGGCCGCCGTCGCGTTCGCGACCATCCTCGCCGTGGTCGCCGGGCTCACCCTGACCGCGTCGGCCTCGTTCGCGCACGACATCTACGCGAACCTGATCAAGGACGGCAACGCCGATTCCGACCGGGTCGTGCGGGTCGCGCGCTACACGGCGCTGGGCATCGGCGGGGTGTCCATCCTGGGCGGCATCGCCGTCAACGGGCAGAACATCGCGTTCCTGGTAGGGCTGGCC
Source organism: Saccharopolyspora sp. MMCC62 (assembly GCF_057736575.1). NCBI lineage: Bacteria > Bacillati > Actinomycetota > Actinomycetes > Pseudonocardiales > Pseudonocardiaceae > Saccharopolyspora > Saccharopolyspora sp. MMCC62. The sequence goes on from NZ_JBYKCM010000002.1 coordinate 52,277, forward strand.
TTCGCGTTCGCGGCCTCGGCGAACCTGTCCACGCTGCTGTACTCGCTGTTCTGGCGGCGGTTCAACACCGCGGGAACGCTGTGGGGGATCTACAGCGGACTGGCGTCCTGCCTGGTGCTGGTCGTGCTGTCCCCGGTGGTCTCGGGAGCCCCGGACTCGATCTTCCCGGGGATGGACTTCGCGCTGTTCCCGCTGCGCAACCCCGGCATCGTGTCCATCCCGATCTCGTTCCTGTTCGCCGCGATCGGCACGCTGCTCAGCACCGAGAAACCGGACGCGGACAAGCAGGACGAGATGGAGGTCCGCGCGCTCACCGGGATCGGCGCGGACAAGGGCTGATGCGCTCGCGCGGACGCGTCCGGAGGTGCGGCTCCGGGAGCGTCCGCGCCGCTCGGAGCCCCGGGCTTTCCCCCGGAGCGGTCGTCAGGCGCCCGCGCGGGGTTCGAATCCGACGCATTCCGCGACCGGCAGCCCCGGATAGCGGGGAATCCGCTCATCCCATCCGGCGCGGGTGCACCGCATGTACGTGACACCGCGTCGCGTCCGGTTCAGCGACGGGTGCTCGCAGTACCGGCACAACCCCGCGGGAACGGCCAAACCGTCCCAGGGATCCGCATCCGCCATCGATTCCTCCGGTCCACTCCGATCCGGCGGCACCGGTTCCGCGCTGGCCCGCCGGAATGCCGCCGCTTTCGCGGGCAGCTTAACCGCCGGCCCGAGTTGGTGACTCAGCGGTGAACCGCGCGCTTCACTTCACCGGATCGTGGACACTGATGCAGCAATCGCGATCGCGCACCGATGTCCGGGCGCGAATTCTTTTCGGAATTCGGCGCACGGCCGGACCATTCCCCGAAGCACACGATCGGACACTCCCGGCACCCCCGCCGCGGCCGATAAGATGAACGGCGCGTTGATTGTTCGACCAAGGGGAAACGTCGGAACGATCTGTTCGCGAAACTCCCGCCCGGAGTTCGACCCGGCCGCGGGAGCCAGGGGGAAAATCATGCACACGATCCGGAACGCCGTGCTGGCGGGAATCGCCGCAATGGTGCTGCAAGTGCACGGACTGGGCGCGGGGGTCGCGCACTTCGTGTTCGAATTCGGCCACCGGCTGGCCGAGCTCAGCAGGGACGCCGGGACCGACCGCGCCGAGGACTTCCGAGTCCCCGGGGTGAACCTGCGGGCCGGTCCCGGCACTTCCTCGGTGGTGCTCGGCGTCGGCAACCCGGGCGACCGGCTGGTGCAGCGCCGCGAAGTCGACGGCGAGCGGGTGACCTGCCCGGACGGCGGCGCGCAGCACACGTGGTGGCAGGTGCTGGACCGGCGCACCCGGGTCACCGGGTACGTCAGCTCCTGCTTCCTGTGACGGCCGACCGGCTTCGGTCGCGCCGGCTGCCGCCCGATCCGGCGACCACCCGCGCAGAGCCCGGTCGGGCCGCCACCTGCGCGGAAGGTCCCGGGCTGGCTATCACCTGCACGAACGGTCCTGGCTGGGCTATCACCTGCGCGAACGGTCCTGGTCGGGCGACCACTCGTCCGGATGGCCCTGGGCGGGCTGTCACCTGCGCGAAAAGTCCTGGTCAGGCGACCACCGGCACGAACGGTCCGGTATCGGGCGGCCTACCCGCGGGACGGTCGTGGTCGGGCGGCCACCAGCACGGACGGTCCCGGTGCCGGGCGGCCCCATGCGGGGACGCTCCGGGTGTCGGGCGGCCTACCTGCGCGAACGGTCCTCGTCAGGCTGCCACCTGCGCGGCGAGCTCCAGCCGGGAGGGCACCCGCGGTGACCGGCTCGATCGGATCGCTCGCGCGGACCGGCCTGGTCGGGCGGCCCCACGTCGGCGCCCTGTCCAGGCCGATCGCGGGCGCGGACGGGCCACGTCGGACGTCCGCTCGCGCGGGCGCGGACGGGCCACCACTCGCAGGAGCGGCACCGGTCAGGCGGTCCACCGGTCGCCCGGTCAGGCGGCCCACCGGTCAAGCGGTCGCCCGGTCAGGCGGTCGCCCGGTCAGGCGGTACCCGGTCAAGCGGTCGCCCGCGCGGCCGCCCGTCCGGCGGCGCGCCCCGAGAACAGGCAGCCCCCGAGGAAGGTCCCCTCCAGCGAGCGGTACCCGTGCATGCCACCGCCGCCGAACCCGGCCACCTCACCGGCCGCGTACAGCCCCGGCAGCGGCGCACCGCCCGCGCCGAGCACCCGCGCGTCCAAGTCCGTCTCGACCCCGCCGAGGGTCTTGCGAGTCAGCAGCGACAGCCGCACCGCCACCAGCGGCCCGGCCGCCGGGTCCAGCAGCCGGTGCGGCGGGGCGACCCGGACCAGCCGGTCCACGCTGTAGTGCCGGGCGGCGCGGATCAGCGACACCTGCGCGTCCTTGCCCAGCCCGGAGGTGACCTGCCGGTCCCGGGCCACGATGTCGCGTTCCAGCTGCTCGGCGTCGATCAGGTCGGTACCGGTCAGCTCGTTCATGCCGCGCACCAGCTCGGGCAGCGTGCGGCGGGTGACGAAGTCGGCGCCGCGCTTGACGAACTCGGCGACCGGGCCCGGCGTCACCTCGCCGCCGCGGGCGAGCACCTCGCCGATGCTGCGCCCGGTGAGGTCGGGGTTCTGCTCCGAACCGGACAGCGCGAACTCGCGGCTGATGATGCGCCGGTTGAGCACGAACCAGGTGTGGTCGTGGCCGGTGGAACCGATGTGCGCCAAGGTCGCCAGCGTGTCCGCGCCGGGGAACAGCGGCGGCGGCAACCTGCGGCCGAGCGCGTCGATCCAGAACGACGACGGTCCCGGCAGGATGCGGATGCCGTGGTCGGTCCACACCGGACCGTAGTTGCGGATTCCTTCGGTGTAGTGCCACATCCGGTCGGAGTTGATGATGCGGCCACCGCTGTCCCCGACGACCTCCAGCATCCGCCCGTCCACGTGGTCGGGCACTCCGGCGATCATCTTCGCGGGGGCGGGGCCGAGCCGCGCGGGCCAGTTGCGCCGCACCAGGTCCAGGTTCGCGCCGATGCCGCCGGAGGTGACCACGACGGCCTGCGCGCGCAGGTCGAACTCGCCGATCGCGGTCCGGGAGCTGCGCTGGCCGCGGGAGACCCCGCTGGGTTCCAGCACCTCGCCGCGCACCCCGTCCACCGCACCTCCGGTGGTGGTCAGCCCGGTGACGCGGTGCCGGAAGCGCACTTCCACCCGGCCGCGCTCCTCGGCGGCGCGCACCCGGCGCAGGAACGGCTCCAGCACGCCGGGCCCGGTCCCCCAGGTGACGTGGAAACGCGGCACCGAGTTGCCGTGCCCGGTGGCCAGCGATCCGCCGCGCTCGGCCCACTGCACCAGCGGGAACAGCGACAACCCCTGCTCGCGCAGCCAGGACCGCTTCTCCCCGGCGGCGAAGTCCACGTACGCCTCGGCCCAGCGGCGCGGCCAGTGGTCGTCGTCGCGGTCGAACCCGGCGGTGCCCTGCCAGTCCTGCCAGGCCAGTTCGTGCGAGTCCCGCACGCCGAGCCTGCGCTGCTCCGGGGAGTCCACCAGGAACAGGCCGCCGAACGACCAGTGCGCCTGCCCGCCCAGCGAGGCCGCCGGCTCCTGGTCGAGCAGCAGCACGCGGCGACCTGCGTCGGCCAGCTCCGCGGTCGCGACCAGGCCGGCGAGCCCGGCCCCCACCACGATGACATCGGCGTCGAACGCCACCAGCGACTCCTTTGCTCACTCGGTCGGAAGCTCTGCGAACTATAGGCCGCCGGGCCGCCCCCGACGCCAGTCCGCGGAGGCCCGCTCTCGCATCCGGCGGCCGCGATTGCGCTGAACCGCTCAAGGACCTTCCCCCGCCGGGTCGGACGCATGCGGTTATCAGCATCTGACAACGGCTCTTCCACGCGGCGGGACGCTCCGGCAAGCCTGTGAACCAGGACACAGCTCAACGGAGAGGAGTCCGCGTTGCGAGCGGTCAGAGTGCACGCCTACGGCGAGAGACCCGTGGTCGAATCGGTTCCCGATCCGGCCGTGCGGGAACCGCTGGACGTGCTGGTCGAAGTCGGGGCGGCGGGTGTGTGCCGCACCGACCTGCACATCATCGAAGGGCAGTGGGCCGACAAGAGCGGCGTCGCGCTGCCCTACGTCATCGGGCACGAGAACGCGGGCACCGTCCGCGAGGTCGGCAGCGCGGTGAGCAACGTACGCCCCGGCGACAAGGTCATCCTGCACCCGCTGGTGACCTGCGGGCTGTGCCGCCCGTGCCGCGGCGGGGACGACGTGCACTGCGAGAACTCGCTGTTCCCCGGCATCGACACCGACGGGGGCATGGCGGAGCTGCTGCGCACGAACGCCCGCTCGGTGGTGAAGCTCGACGACGGGCTGGAACCCGCCGAGGTGGCGGCGCTCGCCGACGCCGGGCTCACCGCGTACCACGCGGTGCGCAAGGCGGTGCCGCTGCTGCACCCCGGTGCCCACGTGGTGGTGATCGGCGCGGGCGGGCTCGGCCACATCGGGCTGCAGTCCCTGGTGGCGCTGACCCCCGCCGAGATCACCGTGGTGGACCGCTCCCCGGAGGCGCTGCGGCTGGCCGAGCAGCTCGGCGCGCACCACGCGGTCCGGGCCGACGGCGGCCAGGTCGACGCGGTCCGCGACATCACCGGCGGGAAGGGCGCCGAGGTGGTGCTCGACTTCGTCGGCGAGAACGGCACCGAGGCGGACGGCATCGCGATGACCCGGGACGCCGGGTCGTACTTCGTCATCGGCTACGGCGGCAGGCTCGACGTGCCGACCATCGACGTCATCTCCCGCGAGATCAACGTGGTCGGCAACCTCGTCGGCTCGTACCTGGACCTCGACGAGCTGATGACGCTCACCGCGCAGGGCAAGGTCTCGCTGCGCACCCGCACCTACCCGCTGGACGCCGCGCTGGACGCGCTCGACGACCTCGATTCGGGCCGCATCCCCGGCGGCCGCGCCATCCTCGTCCCCTGACCCGCCCCACCACGGAGGTTCGCCATGTATGAGAAGGACGGAACGAAGTACTTCATCGTCGACAGCCACATCCACGCGTGGGACGGGACGCCGGCCAACCAGGCCAACCGCTACGGCGAGGGCTTCCTGAACTGCTTCTTCGACTACCACCGGAACCTGAGCCCGGAGTCGGAGATCTGGACGCACGAGCAGTTCCAGAAGCAGAGCGAGGAGAAGATCCTCCACGACCTGTTCGAGGTCGGGTACGTCGACAAGGCCATCTTCCAGCCGACCTACCTCACCGACTTCTTCGTCAACGGCTTCAACACCACCGAGCAGGACGGCGCGCTCGCGGAGAAGCACCCGGACAAGTTCATCGTGAACGGCGGCTGGGACCCGCGGGACGGCGAGGCCGGTCTGGGCGCGCTGGAACGGCTCGCGGAGCGCTGGCAGCTCAAGGGCACCAAGCTCTACACCGCGGAGTGGAAGGGCGAGTCCAAGGGCTGGAAGCTGACCGACCCGTGGGCCTACCGCTACCTGGAGAAGTGCCAGGAGCTGGGCATCCGCAACATCCACATCCACAAGGGACCGACGATCTACCCGCTGAACCGGGACGCGTTCGACGTGGCCGACGTCGACGACGTGGCCTCGGCGTTCCCGGAGCTGAACTTCATCGTGGAGCACGTGGGGCTGCCGCGGCTGGAGGACTTCTGCTGGATCGCCACCCAGGAGCCCAACGTCTACGGCGGACTCGCGGTGGCGATGGCGTTCATGCACCACCGGCCGCGCTACTTCGCGCAGATCATCGGTGAACTGCTGTTCTGGCTGGACGAGAACCGGATCACCTTCTCCAGCGACTACGCGATCTGGACGCCGAAGTGGCTGGTGGAGCAGTTCGTGGACTTCCAGATCCCGGAGGACATGCAGGACGAGTACGGGGTGCTGACCACCGACGCGAAGCGCAAGATCCTCGGCCTGAACGCGGCGCGGCTGTACGACATCGAGGTGCCCGCGGAGATGCGCGCCGCCGAGCCCCAGGTCCCGGCCGGCCGCGAACCGGTGGCCTCCGAGCTGAACCAGGAGGTGATGTCGTGATGACCGCGGCCGTGGACCTGGAGACCGAGGTGTGGCGGGCGCTGGACGCGGTGCTCGACCCGGAGCTGGACCAGCCGGTCACCGAGCTGGAGTTCGTGTCGCGGGTGGCGGTGGACCGCGCGGACGTGCAGGTCGACCTGCGGTTGCCGACCTACTTCTGCGCGCCGAACTTCGCCTATTTGATGGTCGCCGACGCGCACGACGCGGTGGCCGAGCTGCCCTGGGTGCGGCGGGTGCGGGTGCGGCTGCTGGACCACTTCGCGTCCGAAGAGATCAACGCGGGAGTGGCTGCCGGGGACGGTTTCGACGCCGCGTTCCCCGGGCTGGCCGCCGGTGAGCTGGAAGAGCTGCGCAGCACGTTCCTGCGCAAAGCGCACCTGGCCTACCAGGAGCAGGTTGCCCAGCAGCTGCTGCGTTCGGGCACCGAGCTGGAGCAGCTGGTGCGGGTCCGGATCGGCGAGCTGCCGCCGAGCCCCGCGCTGGACCGGTTGCGCAGGCGGCGGGGCCAGCTGGGCCTGCCGTCCGGACCGGAGGCTCCGCTGCTCGTCGACGACGAGGGTGCTCCGGTGCCCGTCGAGGGGTTGTCGGCGCGGCTGCGGTTCGCCCGCACCACGCGGGTCAGCATCGAGGGCAACGCCGGCTGGTGTCGTGGCCTGCTCGACACCCGGTACGGGCCAGGCGGGGAAACCGCCCGGCCTCGCCTACATTGAGGAGCATGGACGCGCTGCCCACCGGCGGGCGGAACCCGCGGCACAACGGCGCCAAGGCGCCGACGGGGACGTTGCAGTCGGTGGGCCGTGCGCTGCGGGTGCTGGAGGCGATCGCGGATTCCCCGTGCGGGGTGAGCGCGAAGTCCCTCGCCGCTCAGCTGGACCTGACCCTGCCGACGACGTACCACCTGCTGACGACGCTGGTGGAGGCCGGTCACGTGGTGCACCTGACCGAGCAGAAGGTGTTCGCGCTGGGCTACAAGGCGCGCTTCCTCGGGCAGGCGCTGTCCCGGCAGCTCGCGGTGCCGCCGGAGATCGCCGCGGCGATCCGCCGGTTGCACCAGCACGCGGACGCCGCCGCGTACTACGCGATCTACCGGGACACCGAGGTGGTCATCGCGCACGTGGAGGACTCGGACCGGCGTCCGCGGGTGCAGCCGCTGGACGTGGGGTTCCACCAGGCCTCGCACGCCACCGCCTTCGGCAAGATCATGCTGGCGGCGATGGAGCAGCAGCAGCGCGGGCGCTACCTGGACCAGGCCGGGATGACGCCGTGCACGCCGTCCACGATCCGCACCAGGGAGGCGCTGGAAGAGCACCTCGCGCACGTGCGGCAGTCGCAGATCGCCTTGGAGATCGCGGAGTTCCAGCCGGGCCTGGCGTGCATGGCCTCGCCGGTGTTCGACCCGGCGGGCTGCGTGACCGCGTCGGTGGCGATCTCGTTGCCGATCGCGGAGTTCCGCGCTCGGCGCTGGGCCGTCGAGCGCGCGGTGCGGCAGGGCGCGGTGCGGGTGACGCGTGCGCTGGTGAGCCGGCCGCGCGGGTGAGCGGGATCTTCCGGCCTGCCGTCCTTTCCGGGCGGCAGGCCGGAAATCCACTCGGTCGGGGTGTATCCAGCTGAAGTGCTGGCGCTCTGATCGCGGTTTCGGGAATCTGGGTTCAGTCCGGGCCACGTCTTGGGCCGACAGGACACCTCTTCCGATTTTCCCTTGCCGTGAAAGGAGATCCAGCATGTCCGCTGCCGCCACCACGATCTCGGAGCCGCGTCGCCGAAACCGTCCACTGTGGACCAGGGCACGTTCCGCGCTGACCCCGCTCCTCGCGCTCGGCATCGCGCTCGGCGGGCTCGGCGGAGCCGCGAACGCGGGGCCCGCGACACCGATCCCCTGCCAGGACGGCGCGTTCTGCGCCTACCCGCACGTCGAACTCCAGGGCGAACCACACCGCGCCGAGCTGCGTGCGACCGCCGTGGAGGAGTGCGTCGCGCTCCCGGCGGAACCGGAGGTGAAGTCCTTCGCCAACCAGACCGGGAAACCCGTCACGGTGTACCAGGACCCGGACTGCGACACGCACGCCGACTTCGCGACCTACCCGTCCGGTTCGCACGCGCCGCGGTCCGACTACGTGCCGCGGGCGATCAAGATCTGGTCACGCTGACCCGGTGTCGGCGGGCGCACCGCCCGCCGACCCGGCCGCCCCCGCCGCACCCGGCACCAGCACGCGCAGCAACCGCCGCGCCGACCGGTCCCAGGTGAACAGGTCGGCCTGCTCGCAGCCGCCGCGCACCAGCTCGGCGCGCTGCTCCGGATCGTCCACCTCGCGCACCGCCGCGGCGAAGGCCGCGACGTCCCCCACCGGGAAGAACCGCGCGTGACCACCGGTCACCTCGCGGAAGATCTCCAGATCGCTGCACACGACAGGAGTTCCGGCATGCATCGCCTCGATGATCGGCAACCCGAAGCCCTCGTCCCGCGAGGCCGTCACCAGCGCCGCCGCCCCGCGCAGCAGCGTCCGGTACGCGTCCTCGTCGATGCCGTTCCAGAACACCACGTCCGAACCGGCGGGTACCAGCGCGCGCAGCTCCGCCTCCCTGGCGGGCGCGATCCGGCTCAGCAGGTGCAGGCGGTACCCGGGCAGCGAACCCATCCCCGCGATCAGCGTCTCGACGTCCTTGTAGGGCATGAACGAGCCCATGTAGACGAGTTCGCGGACCTGGCCGGCCGGGACGTGCTCGGCATCGACGGGCTCCGGCAGGCCGGACGGCGCGTTCGGCACCACCGTCACCGGCCGCCGGGTGAGGCGGTGGCGGCGGATGAGCCGCGCGGTCGTCTCGCTGACCGTGACGACCGAGTCCGCCCGGTTCAGCAGCAGCCGCTGCGGCCAGTAGGCGCGGTGGTACAGCCGCCAGATCGCCCGCACCGGCAGCGGCAGGAAACCGGGCGGTTCCGGGTGCCGGTAGTAGATGAGGTCGTGCAGCGTGAGCACCAGCCGGTACCGGCGGCCGAACCCGCCGATCACCTGCATGGGGCTGAACACCACGTCCGCGCCCAGCGCGTGCAGCCTGCTCGCCAGGGACAGCTCGCGCACCGAGAACGGACTGTTGATCTTGACGTGCGGCACCTCCGCGGGCAGCAGCGCGAGCTGGCGCCGGTCGTGGATCAGCATCGTCACCGGGTGCAGGGCGTGCAGCGCGCGGATCAGCTCGGCGCCGAACCGGCTGATCCCGTCGTGCGCGTCGACGCGGGTCCACCGGGCGTCCACGAACACCCGCGCGGGCCGCCCGCCTGCGGGCTCCGCCGGTTCGCGGGACTCGTCGGAGCCGACGTGACCTAACGAACCGGTCGTCCCGGTGCCGGTGTCGGTCGTGCCGGATTCGGCAGTGCTGGGTTCGGCGGTGCTGGGTTCGGCGGTGCCGGGTTCGGCGGTCCCGGCCGGTTCGGCGGTCTCCGCCGGGCCGGTCGGCTCCGCCGGATCAGTAGGACGGGCGGTCATTGCTCTCCCAGGAAGCGATCGATCGCGGCCGCGGCGGCGGCAGGCGTCTCGTAGTGCACGAGGTGCCCGACCTCCGGGATCACCACCAGCTCCGCGTCCGGCAGGCCCGCGACGAGTTCGCGCTGCCCGGCCAGCGGGGCGATGTCGTCGGTCTCCCCCGCGATCAGCAGCGTCGGCATCGCCAGCGCTGCGCGGTAGTCGGCCACCGTGCCGGTCACCGAGGCCTCGTAGGTCTCGGCGAGCAGCGCCGGGCTGTGGAAGCGGGAGAAGTGGCGCCGGTGGCTGTCGTGCACGAACCGCCGCACCTCCGGGTCGCGGCTGCGCAGCATCACCAGCCCGGTGCCCCACACCACCAGCCGGTTCGCCAGCAGCGCTCGCCCCAGCCGCGACGGCAGCGCCGTGCCCAGGGCGTAGTACAGCGAGGTCAGCTTGGACAGCACCACCCGCGGCCCCCGCAGCGCGGGAGTCGAGATCGGGTTGACCAGCACCAACCGTTCCACCAGTTCCGGATCACGGGAGGCGACGTGCGCGGCCACCACCGAACCGAAGGAGTGCCCGAGCAGCACCACCGGCCGCTCGCGGCCACCGAGGTGCTCGATGAGCTCGATGATCGCGTCGGCGTAGCCGGGCACGTCGTGCGCGCGCCCGGTCATCGGCCCGGAGTCGCCGAACCCCGGCAGATCGGGGACGACGGCGGTGCCGCGGTGCAGCCGGGCCACGATCGGCTCCAGCCCGTGGTGGGTGCCGCGCAGGCCGTGCACCAGCACGACCAGCGGATCCGCTCCCGCATCCACCGAGCCCGCGGGCTGCTCGGAGCCCTCCTGCTGCTCAGAACCCTGCTGCTCCGGGCCTTCCGGCCGCCCCGGCACGTCGCCGGGAGTGCGCGATCGGTAGGTCCAGAAGTGCAGGTCGGAACCCTGGATCCGCGCCACCTGCGACTCGGACCGCGGTTCCGGTTCGGACGGCCCCGTTCTCGCCGGCGATGGTCTGCTGCTCACGGCGGCGCCTCAGCTGGCCAGCTCGGCGGGCAGCTCCACCGGAGTCGCCCCGTCGTCGTGCGCGAGCGCGTGCCGGTAGATCGATTCGAAGCGGGCCAGCACCGCGTCGATGTCGTGCTTGCCGCTGACCAGCCGCTCTCCCGCGGCGCCCATCCGGTCGATGGTGGCACGATCCGCGAGCACGTCGTCGATGGCGTGCGCCAAAGCGTGCACGTCCCGCGGCGGGTACAGCCAGCCGTTCTCGCCCGCCTCGACCAGGTGCGGCAGCGCCATCGCGTCGGCCAGCACCACCGGGGTGACCGCGGACATCGCCTCCATCGTGGCGAGGCTCTGCAGTTCGGCGATGCTCGGCATGCAGAACAGGTCCGCCCTGGCGTAGGCGTCGAGCAGCTCCTCCTCGTCGACCAGGCCGGCGAAGTGGACCCGGTCGGCGATGCCGAGCTCGGCCGCGAGTTCGGCCAGCGGCTCGCGGCAGCTGCCGTCCCCGACGATCTCCAGCCGGGTGGCGTGCTCGGTCTTGAGCAGCGCCATCGCCCGCAGCAGGTCGTCGATGTGCTTCTCCTCGTCGAGCCTGCCGACGAACAGCACGGTGCGGGTAGCGGGGTCCGGGTCCTGCTTGCGCAGCTCCTGCGCCCGGCGGCGGTACCGGCCCACGTCGATCCCGCAGGACACCGGCACCGCGGGGCGGGAGAACCCGTTGTCCTGCAGCAGCTGCACCGCGCGCGGCGTGGGCGCGGTGACCAGCTGCGCCTTGCCGTAGTGCTTGATCAGGTTGTGCCAGAGCAGCCACGCACCGGCCTTCTGCAGGGCCCGCGGGATGCGCACGTAGCCGAAGATGTTCTCCGGCATGAAGTGGTTGGTGGCGATCAGCCCGATGCCCTGGCGGCGCGCCGCGTTGATCAGGCCGCGCCCGATGAAGAAGTGCGACTGGACGTGCACGATGTCCGGCTGGATCTCGCGCAGCAACCGGTCGGCGACCGACGAGGCCTGCCACGGCGGGCAGGCCCGGAACGTCGGGTGCGCCGGCGTGCGGTAGGACGCGACCCGGTGCACCGTCACGCCGTCCTCGACGCAGGTGCTCTCGTTGCGGTCCACCGAGTGGCAGATCACGTGCACGTCGTGGCCGCGGCGGGCCAGCCCGGTCGCGAGCCGGTGGCCGAAGTTCGCCGCACCGTTCACCTCGGGCGGGTACATCACCGCGCCGATCACGATGCGCAGCCGATCTCCGCCGAACGGTTGCGAAGTCAAGTTGAACTCCCGTCAGAACGTATCCGCCGAACGTCGGCCTCGCCGTCGCCGGCCGCGGTTGCTTGCACTCGCCGATCTTGGGTGTCCGGGTGGTGCCGCGCGAGCGCGAACACGCCTGCGCAGGCGATCACGGCGCACAGCAGCTCACCGATCGCGGTCGCACCGTCCACGGCGTCGGCCTCACCCAGCAGCCCGATGCCCAGGCCCACCGCCACCAACGGGTCGATCACGGTCAGGCAGGCCACCACCAGATCGGGCGGGCCGCTCGCGTACCCGTGCTGCAGCAGCCAGCCGCCCACCACCATCGCCACCACGATCACGACCAGCGGCAGCGGGTTGATGTTCAGCAGCGGTTCGCTGCCGAACTGCTGGACCAGCGCCCGCACCAGCAGCGAGACCAACCCGTACGCGACGGCGCAGCCCGCGGCGTACGCCATGCAGCGAACCTTCGACCTGGTGAGCAGGCCGACCACTCCCAGCGCCAGCACCGCGCCCGCCACCAGCTGGGTGGCGAGCAGCTGGTCGTCCGGGAGTACCGGCGTGGAGGTCGCGCTGCCCGCAGCGAGGAACACGAACGCCGCGACGCCACCGGTCGCGGCCAGCACCGAGAGCACCACGTGCACGTTGAGGTCGCGCGTGCGGATGCCCTGCTGGCGCGCGTTGAGCAGCACGGTGATCGGCAGCGCCAGCACCCCGACCGGCTGCACCACGCTCAGCGGCGCCAGTCCCAGCGCGCAGGCGTGCAGCAGCGCTCCGCTGCCCAGCGCCAGCAGCCCCAGCAGCCATCGGTGGTTGCGCAGCAACCGCACCTGGCTGCGCACCTTCAGCCCGTCGTCGCCGATCGCGTCCTGCACCGCGCCGTGCTGCAGCCGGGCGCCGACGGCGTATCCGCACGCGCCCAGCGCGGCCAGCGCCACCGCGAGTGTGTTCACCGCGCACCCCGCTCCACGAAGCTCACCTGCCGGTCATCTCCCGCGCAGGCCCCCGGCGCGAACTCGGCGGGTCCATCGCGGTGCGCGACGAGGCGCGCACCACCGGTGACGCCGCCCGCGAGCGGACGGCCACCGGTTCCACCCCTGGTCGCTGCCGCCGCAGGCAGCCCGTGCTGTTCGTCCACGCCGCTCAATCTCGCGCATCGCGGGCTCGCCCCGCATCGGGGCACACCCTCAATTTCCCTGATCCGGTTCGCCCGGCGGACCGGGCCCGCTCGGCCCCGCCATTCCGGACCCGACCACCCCATGATGGCCCCGGCCCGCTCGTACCCGGGCGCACTTCCGCCGATTCGGCCGGTTCGTCCTGGACAGCGGGCCCCGATTCGTCCGAACGCCGCAACAACGGGCGCTCCACCCCGGCGCCACCCGTTCCGAGCAAGGGATCACCCGGAGCACCCCGGCCCACGACGCCCGGCCACTCGATAAGACTTCCAGCTCCCCGAGAACCCGCGGGGAAACAATCGGCGAATAGCCGCGAACGGCCCGCGCGCGGGAAACGCGCGGGCGCCCCGCGGAAGCCTCGAACCGGATATTGAGAATGCGTGCCGTGAACGGATGAACGCAGGCAGTGCACGTTCCGGCGCGCCGCCCCGTGCGCCTCCGGTGAATCCGCGGGCACGAGCAGCGGCGGGGTACGCGCCACATACCCCGCCCACTCATTACCGCCCGCTAGATCCACGTGCACGACTGTAGAACAAGACCCCTGAGACGCTTGTCAGCAACACAACGAACAGCGGTTTCCCCCGCGGCCGCCAGGGCGCGTCCGAACCGCGCAAATCGTTACGCCGTAGGAATAAACGCACGCCAGCGGGCGACGATCACGCATTCAAGATCAACTATTCCGGCGGGGAATCGTGATCGGACCAACACGCTGAACCGTTCCCGGCGAGCCTCGGACCGCACCGCGGACGCCACCGGGGGTGGGACGATGCTGCGATGCCCGCCGACACCGGAACCGACCCCGAACGCGATTCCACGGGTCGCGCGTCCGCACCGGCCCGCCGCGCGGGCACCGGCCTCCGCCGCTGGGCGAGCAGCACGCCGACGCTGCTCGTGGCCCCCGCGCTGGTGGCCGCGGCCGCCGCGTGGGCGGCGACGGTGCACATCGGCTCCGGCGAGGTCCCCGGACTGGTGGATCCCGCAGTGCGCTACGGCGCCCCGGTCGTCCGGGCGCTGCTGGACGTCGCCGCCGTCGCCACCGTCGGGCTGGTCCTGCTGCCCCGGCTGGTGCCGGATCGCGGCGCCCACGCGCGCAGGCTGTTCGCGCTGACCCGGCGGATCTCCGTGATCACCGCACTGAGCTGGCTGGCGTGCTCGCTGCTGCTGCTAGGGCTGTACACCGCCGAGCTCTCCGGGGGCACCCCGACCGCGGAGGACGTGGCCGGGTACGTCACCGGAGTTCCGGCCGGGGCCGCGCTGGCGTTGAGCGCCGCCTGCGCCGCGGGCTGCGCGGCGCTCGGCCTCACCGGAGTCGTCCGCGATGCCCGCGGGAGCGGTGCCGACCGGCTCACCGACGACCTGGGCGCGGTGCTCGCGCTGCTCGGCCTGCTGCCGATGCCGCTGACCGGGCACGCCGTCGACTGGGAGTACCACAACCTGAGCATGGTCTCGGTGCAGCTGCACGTGCTCGCCGCCGCCGTGTGGGCGGGCGGGCTGGCCGCGATCACCGCGTTCGTCGCCCCGCGCCGCGGTCTGCTGGCGAGCACGCTGCCGCGCTATTCGAAGCTGGCCACCGGCGCGATCGCGCTGGTCGCGGTGTCCGGGGTGTTCAACGGGATCACCGAGCTGACCGCGGCGGGCGCCGGGCTGGACGGCCTGACCGGCACCGGGTACGGCCGGATCGTGCTGCTCAAGGCGGTGCTGCTGGGGCTGCTGGCCGCGCTGGGCGGGCACGCCCGGTTCCGGCTGCTGCCGCTCGTCGAACGCCACCGGCGCACCGCGCTGATCACCTGGGCCGCGGTGGAGCTGGGCGTGATGGGCGTGGCCTACGGGCTGGGCGCGGTGCTGGCCCGCGCCCCCGTCCTCACCTGACCGTGCGCAGGAGAACGGCCCGCCCGACCAGCCACGCAGGTCGAACGGGCCGTGCACCCGAGGTGGATCAGCGCGGGATGCGCAGCACCTGGCCGACGTAGATCAGGTTCGGGTCGGTGATCCCGTTGGCCTGGGCGATCGACTGCCAGCCCACGCCGACCTTCGCGCCGATCCCGGACAGCGTGTCCCCCGGCTGCACCACGTAGGTCTCGGGCGCGGGCGGGGCGGGCGGAGCGGGCGGCGCCTCTGCGCCACCGGTCAGCACCGGCAGGTCCACCAGCGACACGTTCAGGTCGGTGTCCCCGGCGATGCCCGGCACCTTGCCGTCCGAGGCGTGCTGGTGGATCGCGACCCGGTCGGTGAGGAAGCCCGGCTGCCCGGCGGGACGGCCGTAGTGCGCGACCCACAGGAACACGCCGGGGTCGACCCACGAGTCGGTGGCCAGCTTGTCGCTGAACCACGTGGACGAGGCGTAGACGACGACCTCGTTGCGGCCGGTGTGCCCGCGCAGCGCGTCGACGAAGCCCTTGATCCACGCGCCGAGGTCGGCGGCCTCGGTCTCCATGTCCAGGCACGGCGGCAGGTTCCCCGGGCCCGCCGCGCCGGTGCGGGCCAGCTGACCCGCGAAGTCCGCGGCCTCGGCCTGCGGCGAGTTCGTGTCCGGCCGGGCGAAGTGGTACAGCCCGGTCACCAGGCCTGCCCCGCGGGCTCCGCCGAGTTGCGAATCCAGCGTCGGGCTCACATAGCCGACGCCTTCGGTCGCCTTGATGTAGGTGAAGGCGAATCCGGCGCCGCGCACCGCGGCCCAGTCCGGTTCTCCTTGATATCGCGCGACATCGATTCCTGGAATGCTCGCCATCCCCGAACCCCCTCACTTCACCGGATGCGGCCCGGTGCGCGAGTCGCGGCGCACGAACCGGATCGGCGGTCTCGTCTCGGTCTTCGGTCTGTTCCGCCGACCCCGGCGCCGGCATTTCTTCCGAAAGCGAGGAACGATCTTCGCTGCCGGCCGGGGACAGTTCTCACAGCCAACGTATCGAAGGTCAACGATCATCGAGTTCCGCCGTTCAGGTCAAGAGCTCCACCCGATCGGTCCTGTTTTCGCCAAAGCGATCATGTCGCCTGCGCACGGCCCCAGAATTCGATCATGCTCGGGCGCGCGGGTCGCGGACCCGACCGGGTGGCGGCAGAGTGGGAGCGGCTCGCACGGCGGCACCCTCCATCCGGGGGAACTCCGCCCGGACCGGGCAAGACGTGCAACCACCCGTGGCGCCGAACGTCTTCAGAACAGCGGACCGGATACGACGACGGGCCGTACGAGGCGGCCGATGGAGGTGGGCGACCATGTTCTCGCAACGACTGGACACCAGGAAGCCGGGCGTGGTGACCCGGGCGGGCCTGAAGATCGGGCCGCTGGCGGCCGTGGCCCTGGGCGCGGCGCTGCTCAGCGGTTGCGGTGCACCGGGCGGGCAGGTGGCGTCGACCGCGGACGCCCCGGCTTCGACCATCCCGCAGCCGACCCCGTCGGAGGCGCAGCCCGCCCCCGCGGAGACCACCGACGCCGACCCGTCGACCGCCGCCAACAGCCGGCCCGACTCCTCCGGCCAGGCCGCGGCGGAACCGCGCAGCCAGGTGGAGCGCTGCCACACCTCGCAGCTGTCCGGCGCGGTCGGCGACGGCGACGCCGGCGCGGGCCAGCGGTACGCGGAGCTGAAGCTGACCAACACCAGCGGCGAGACCTGCACGCTCTACGGCTACGGCGGCATGCAGCTGCTCGGCGCGGGCGGCGAGGAACTGCCGACGAAGCTGGAGCGCACCCCGAACCCCGGCCCGCAGGTGGTGCGGCTGGCTCCCGGCGAGTCGGCGAGCTCCACGCTGCACTGGACCGCGGTCCCGCACGAGGGCGAGTCCGAGCAGGGCCCGTGCCAGCCGGAACCGGCGCGCGCCCTGGTCACCCCGCCCGACGAGGAGGACCCGCTGACGATCAGCTGGGGCATGGGTTCCGTGTGCGGGTTCGGCTCGATCGGCAACAGCGCGTACCACGCCTGATCTCCCGTCCCCGAACTCGGGACGGACGGAGTGCCCGGTGCCGCAGGCGCCGGGCACTGTCGCGGAACGAGCAGGTGACAGGCTCATCGCGGGTGCTGGTCTTGCCGGAGCGGTTGTGCTGGGGTGGGAACCATGATCGAGGCTATTCAGCGGTCCGTCGGGGGTTCGCAGGGCGAGCTGTTCGTGCGCGAGTGGTCGGGGCGCGCCCCCGGCTGGATCGCGCTGCTGGTGCACGGCTACGGCGAGCATTCCGGCCGGTACCAGTGGCTCGCCGAGCAGCTGGTGGCGGCGCGGGCGCTGGTGGTGGCACCGGACCTGGTGGGGCACGGCGAATCCCCCGGTGAGCGGGTGCTGATCGGCGATGCCGACCAGGTGGTCGCCGACGTGGAGGCGGTGCGCCGCGAGGTCTCGGACCGGTACCCGGAGCTGCCGGTGGTGCTGGTCGGGCACTCGCTGGGCGGGTTGTTCGCGGTGCGGTTCGCGCAGGAGCACCAGGACGAGCTGGCCGCGGTGGTGCTGTCCAGCCCGGTGCTCGGCACGTGGCACGTGCTGGACCTGTTGGAGTGCGACGAGATCCCGCAGGCGCCGATCGACCCGTCGACGCTGTCCCGCGACCCGGAGGTGGGCCGGGCCTACGAGGCGGATCCGCTGGTGTGGCACGGCTCGTTCAAGCGCGGCACGTTGAACATGATCGACCGCTGCCTGGAGGCGGTGAACGACGGTCCGGTGCTGCGGGTGCCGACGCTGTGGGTGCACGGCGAGGAGGACGAGCTGGTGCCGGAGGCCGACACGCGCACCGGCATCGACCGGGTGCGCGGGCAGGACTTCCACGAGCACATCTACCCGGGCGCGCGGCACGAGCTGTTCAACGAGACCAATCGCGCCGAGGTCGTGGACGAGGTGCTGACCTTCGTGGGTCGCGAGCTCAACACCTGAACCGGCGATCACTCGTCAGCCTGACTGCTACTACTCCCTCGCACGCACCGCTACGACGAACCGCGCCATCACCCGGCCGAGCCTCACCCGATGCTCACCCACATGAGCGAAGTGGGCAGCGGCGCCGATTGCGGACGAATCGAGCAGGGCACCACGGGTGTACGCGGCACCGCACGAAGGCCGGGCTGCGCGACGTCCCGGCCGAAGCGACGAGCCCGGGCTGCGATCCCAGCAGACGAGTGAGGCGGTAGTCATGAAGGACGTCAAGCGTGCACAGGACCTCATCGGCAGCGAGGTGTACGACCGGGAAGGTGACCGGATCGGCCGGGTCGGCAACGTTTACGTCGACGACGCCGACCACCAGCCGGAGTGGGTGACGGTCCGCACCGGGCTGTTCGGCACGAAGGAGAGCTTCGTCCCGCTGTCCGGCGCCGAACGCGGCGAGAAGGGCATCAACGTCGGGGTGACCAAGGAGAAGGTGCGCGACGCTCCGCGCGTCGACGCCGAGCAGGGCCACCTGTCCGACAAGGAGGGGCACGACCTCTACGACTACTACGGGCTCGCCCGCGGGTCGGCCTCGCCGCAGCAGCGGGACGTGCCGCACCAGCAGAGCGGCACCACCGAGTCCGGCACGACCGAGACCGGCTCCGGCGGGTCCGGCTCGGCGGCGGGTGGCATGGCGGCCGGCGGCGCTGCCGCGGGCGGCGCGGCGATGGCCGGGGGCCGCACCGCGACCGGCGCCACCGAGCAGGACACCGCCAAGACCGGCACGACGACCTCCGGTTCCGGCAAGGGCGGCACGGCCACGACGGGTTCGAGCGGCCGGACCGCGTCCGGCTCGGCCACGGCGGGCGCGGCGGGGGATGCCGCGGGCATGACGTCGATGACCCGCTCCGAGGAGCGGCTGCGCGTCGACACCGAGCAGATCGAGACCGGCCGGGTCCGGGTCCGCAAGTACGTGGTGACCGAGCAGCAGACCGTCACGGTGCCGATCAGCCACGAGGAGGTGCGCATCGAGCGGGAGCCGATCGCCGAGTCGGATCGCGGCTCGATGGGCAAGTCCGGTTCGCTCGGTGAGGACGAGCAGGAGGTCGTGCTGCACGAGGACCGCCCGATGGTCAGCAAGGAGACGGTGCCGGTGGAGCGGCTGCGGCTGCGCACCGAGCTGGTCACCGAGGAGCGCACGGTGCAGGACGAGGTGCGCCGGGAGCGGTTCGACGTGCAGGACCGCACCGGCGGCGGCAAGCACGAGCGCTCCGACGAGAAGGGCGGTTCGGGCGACCGCTGACGCCCCACCGCACGCACCGGCCCCGCCGTCCTCCTCGGGCGGCGGGGCCGTCGTCCGTCCGGGCGGGTGCGAACGGACGCCCCGGCCACCCGTCCGGACGGTTCGGCGGCCGCCGTCCGGGTCGGCCGGGCCGCCACCGGTGAGCCGGACGGCGACGTGGTTCACCTGATCAACCCTTCGTCCCGGGGTGCCGGATGCGGGAGAATGCCCCGGCGATGGTTGAGAACTCCGGGCTAGAACTGCTCATCACCGTTGTCGTGGGCGCCGACGACGACCGTTCCGCACGCGACGCGTGCCGCGGGCTGCTGCGCCGGGTCGGTGGCCGGATCGTGGAATCCGGGGACTGCTCCGACGAGGAGCCGGGCTGCTGGTCGGTGACGATCGGGCGCTCCGCAGGGGAGCCGGGCGAGTCGCCCGGTCCGGCGGCGCTGGCGCGCGCGGTGCGGAACTTCCTGCGCGAGCTGGGGCCCGGCTACACCGGGCTGCGGGTGGCGTGCGAGCCGCCGACGGCGTGGACGGTGCTGGACGAGCCCGAGCTGCTCGCCGACCTGGTGGCCGGTGGCGAGCGGGTGCTGGTGGAGGCGTGGGCCGGTTCGGTGCTGCCCGGAGCCGGTTTCGGCCCGGCGGCGGACGATCCGGACGAACCCGCGCCGGAACCGGAACCGGTCCTGGACGCGCTGGACGAGCACGGCAGGCCGCGGCCGCGGCTGGAGCTGCTGGTGGACGTGGTCACCGAGCGGAAGTCGGGCGCGGAGTGGCCGGCCCGCGCGCTGGCGAGCCGGTTGTCCCGGACGTCGACGATCGTGGACTGGACGGAACGACCACCGATGGTGCGGATCGTGCTCGACCTCGGCCCGGCGCTGGGCGAGCCGGCCGACATCGTGCGGGACGCGGTGCGCGTGCTGGGCGGTGGCGGCTGGTCCAGGTTGCAGGTGCGTGAACGGTCGGCGAACTCCCGGTGGTCGGCGGCTCCGACCCCGCCGTCGGGGATCGCCGCGGTGGAGCTGAGCGCGGTCGTACCGGTTCCCGGTGCGGCGGAGCGGCAGCCCGCGGGATGACCGGGTGGAGATCGTCCGGGGAGGTCCGCCGCCGTCGCCGCGGCGCCGCGCGGAGGGTCTTCGGTGCGGTCGCCGCCTCTGATCAACATCGTCCGCCCTGCCCGCGAACGGGCTAGTGGCGGGCGCTAACTTGTGGATCGACGTACCCCGATCAGCTCCCTCCGGAGGTTGGCTGCAGATGGCGAGCGTGGACGATGTTCGCAGTGGAGTTGCTCATGCCAAGCAGAAGGCCGACGAGGCGATAGGCGCGCTCCAGCAGGCCCATTCCGCGTTGGACGAGGCGCAGAACATGCTGACCCAGGCCATCCAGGGCAGCGGGCAGGACGAGATCCTGATGGCCCGCAACATGCTGGTGGAGGCGACGGAGAACCTGCGGATGGTGGGCGGCACGATTCGCAGCAGCATCGACTCGGCCGAGAGCTGGGCTGGGCGGTTGTGACGTGTCGTCGCTGACCGAACTGCTCGCCGCGGTGCGCGCCACCGAGGCGAAGCTGGACGAGGCGCGGCGGCAGCTGTCCACGGGCAGGCGTTCGCTGTCGGAGACGCAGGCGGCGCTGGCCCGGCTGGATCCGGACAACCCGGAGACGGTGGTGCCCGCGGATCTGCGCCGCGCCGACGACGGGCTGGAACGCACGCTGGAGTCGATCACGCACGTGGTCGAGGCGTTGCGCGCGTTCGCGATGCGGCTGTGAGCCGGCTGCCGAGCGGGCCGCCCCCGGCCGGTCGCCGCGGGGGCGGGATGCGGTGTCCCGCGCCACCGCGCGCCGTTGACCACACATTCCGAGTGGTAGTTTCCTCACGGTCTGTAACACCAGGTGCCGAGGTGGGGTGTGCGCAAACGCAACGAGCGGCGTAGCAGCATCGAGACGGCTTTCGGGCACCTGCGCAGTACCGTCGCGACCGCTCTCGGCGCCGCCGAGAACGAACTCGAACGGGTCCGGGCCTCCTACGCCCAGCGGGAGTTCGCCCAGCGCATCGCCGCGGTCGGCCTGTCCCGGGTGGAGCGCGAGCCGTCCTTGGTCTGCGAGGCCCGCGACCTCGCGTTCGACGGCGCGATGCAGGAGGCCCGCTCCGAGCGCGAGCAGATCTTCACCGAGTGGAGCGGGTACGGCCCGGACCGGCTGGCGGCGCTGGTCGCCGAGGCCGCCCCGGGCACCGCCGGACGCCCCTGGCAGGACTGGCTCGGCGAGCCGGGCACCGCCGAGGCGAGCTCGCTGCCGCCGCAGCTGTGGCACATCGGCTCCGGCCACGTGCCCGGCTCCCCCGATCCGCGCCCGTTCCCGGTGGCGGTGCCGATGATCGACGAGGCGCACCTGCGGATCACCTCGAACCGGCAGAGCCTGGAAGCCCGCGAAGCGCTGGTGCAGAACCTGGTGCTGCGGATGCTCAGCCACTACAAGCCCGGCCTGGTCCGGGTGCACGTGTGGGACGTGGCGCAGCTGACCGGGACGCTGCCGGGCCTGTACCCGCTGACGAACGCGGGGCTGCTCACCGCGCACGATCCGACGCGGCTCGGCGAGATGCTGGAGGAGCTGTCCGACCACATCCGCCGGATCCACACCAGCGCGCTCAACGGCGGGCACATCTCGCTGCGCGCGCTGGCCGAGGACACCGGGCAGCGGGACGAGCCGTGGCGGATCGCGGTGCTGTTCGGCGACGGCGAACCGCTGCGCGAGGAACAGCAGCAGCAGTTGCAGCGGGTCGCGCGCAACGGCCTGGCCTGCGGCATCCAGCTGATCGTGGCGGACCTGCCGATGACGGTGAACAGCTCCGTCGAGTCGGTGACGCTGCACGCCGAGGACGCGCGCACCAGCATGACCGGCCCGGAAGCGGTGGTGCGGCTGGACGCCCCGCCGTCGCGGGAGCTGGTGACGAAGGCCTGCTCGGCGATCGCCACCGAGTTCGTGACGCGCCGCTCGCGGGTGCGCACCTTCGCGGACCTGGTGCCGGAGACGCTGTGGGTGCAGCGCTCCGCATCCGGGTTGCAGGCCCCGGCGGGGTTCCACGAGGGCGAGCCGGTGAAGGTGACGCTCGGTGACGCGAGCCCGCACACGCTGATCGGCGGCCCGAGCGGGTCCGGCAAGACGAACTTCCTGTACTCGATGCTCGGCGGCATGGTGGCCCGGTACTCGCCGGACGAGCTGGAGCTGTACCTCCTGGACTTCAAGGAGGGCGTGTCGTTCGCGCAGTTCACCCCGGGCCGCCGCGACCCGACCTGGCTGCCGCACGCGCAGCTGGTCGGCGTGAACGTGAACGAGGACCGCGAGTTCGGCTTGGCGCTGCTGCGGTTCCTGGCGACCGAGATGCGCCGCCGCGCGGACGCGGCGAAGCAGCACGAGGTCACCAAGCTGGAGGAGCTGCGGGCGGAGAACCCGTCCGGGCGCTGGCCGCGGATCGTGGCGGTGATCGACGAGTTCCAGTACCTGTTCGCCGAGCGGGACACGGTGTCCGCGCAGGCCACCTCGCTGCTGGAGGACGTGGCGCGGCGCGGCCGCTCGCAGGGCATCCACCTGGTGCTGGCCAGCCAGGACGTGTCGGGCATCGAGGCGTTCTGGGGCAAGCCGGCGATCTTCGAGCAGTTCATCCTGCGGATCGCGCTGCCGAAGGCGCGCCGGGTGCTGGCGGACCAGAACGAGGCGGCGCTCGCGCTGCCCCGCTGGCACGCGGTGATCAACCACGAGTCGGGCGTCAAGCACGGCAACGAGGTCGCGCGCATCCCGGACGCCACCGCGAAGGGCACCTTCGACGAGCTGCAGCGCCGGTTGTGGGAGCGGCGGCAGGAAGGTGCGGCGCCGCCGCGGTTGTTCGACGGGTCGCTGCTGCCCGCGCTGTCCGAGCTGCCGGACTTCACCGGGCTGACGACGGTCGAGGAGTCGCCGGTCGCGCTGCTCGGGCAGGTCATCGACGTGAACGGCACGGCGGCGGCGATGCGGATGGAACGCTCGCCGGGCCGGAACCTGGCGGTGATCGGATCGGTGCGGGTGGACGCGGTGAGCGTGCTGGGGGCGGCGGCGTTGTCGCTGGCGCGGCAGCACGAGCCCGGCAAGGTCCGGTTCACCCTGCTGGGGTTGGTCGAGGAGGTCGCTCCCGACGTCGCGGAGTTGGCCGAGGCGTTGAAGCAGCAGAACCACCACGTCGAGATCGAATACCGGGTGGAACAGGCGTCGAAGAACGTCGTGCCCGATCTCGCGGCGAAAGTGGAGGCCCGCGCGGCCGAGGCCGCGGACAGCGACTCGATTCCGGAGTACGTCCTCTTCTTCGGCGTCGACGCCGCGCACTCCGCGATGGAGAAGAAGAACACCGACTTCACCAGCGGCCTCGACCACCTGCGCAAGCTGCTCAAGCAGGGTCCGGAGCAGCGGGTGCACGTGCTGGGCTGGTGGCGCAGCGCGCAGCGGGTGAAGACGACGCTGATGGGTCCGGTGGACGAGATCGGCGCCTGGGTGGCGTTCGACGTGCACGGCCAGGAGTTGTCGAGCTTCGCCGCCGGGCAGCTGGTGCACTGGTCGCCGCGGGCGCGGCGCGGCCTGTTCTTCGACCGCTCGGTGCACTCCCAGCCTGAGGTGGTGCTGCCGTTCGACCTGGCGGGCGCGCTGGCCGCGGATGCCCCGGAGGAGGACGCGGAATGAGCGAGGTCCCGGCTTCGGCCCGCTACAAGGAGATCATCGCGACGGCGACCGGCGCGGCGGAGCGGATGCGCGAGCACGAGCGGGAGAAGTCGGCCCGGCTGGCGCAGGAGGTGGCGGTCGCCGGGCAGCGGATCGCGGCGGCGGAGGAGGCCCGCGAGGAGGTCGTGGCGGGCGTGGAGCTGCGCTGGAAGCACGCGATGGAGGCGCTGTGGGACGAGCGCTGGATGCGGGTGACGCCGATGCCGCACCCGGACCACCGGGTGGCGCCGGGCCGCGCGGCGGACTTGATCGCCTCGGTGCAGTCGGCGTACCTGGTGCTCCGGCGCTCGTTGGAGAAGTCCCGCTGGTCGCCGTCGCGGCGCCGCGGGACGCCGCCGGAATGATGTTGCCAAGATTCTTCGAACCTGGTTCGATTTCGTTAGCGATACCACTGCCGCGGCAGGAATAGGTCCACCTCGGAGCGGGGTTCCTCCCAGCGGGGCGTCGTCGGCGCGCACGCGCGGCACCGCCGTCCCACCATGAGTGCACCCTCAGTGCGCACTATTTCCGACACGAACCAGTTTCGTATATATGGAGGCCAGCGTGACGAACCAGGGACTTCCGGACACCGGCGTCGAGATCCGGCTCGCGAGCCGCCCGCAGGGCTTCCCCACCCACGAGAACTTCGAGACCGTCGAAGCCCCGGTCGCCGCGCCCGAAGAAGGCCGGATCCTGGTCCGCAACGTCGTGATGAGCGTCGACCCCTCGATGCGCGGCCGGATGAACGACACCAAGTCGTACGTGCCTCCGTTCCAGCTCGGCAAGGCCCTGGAAGGCGGCGCGGTCGGCGAGGTCATCGCCTCCGCATCGCCGCTGTTCCAGGTCGGCCAGCACGTGCTGCACTACGGCGGCTGGCGCGAGTACGCGTCGGTGAAGGCCGAGCGCGCCGTCCCGGTCGACCCCGACGCCGCGCCGCTGAACGCCTACCTCGGCGTGCTGGGCATGCCGGGCTGGACCGCCTACGTGGGCCTGTTCGAGATCGCGAAGTTCAAGGCGGGCGACACCGTGTTCGTCTCCGGCGCGGCGGGCGCGGTCGGCTCGCTGGCCGGTCAGCTGGCGAAGCTCAACGGCGCGGCGAAGGTGATCGGCAGCGCCGGTTCCGCGGAGAAGGTCCGGCACATCACCGAGGACCTCGGCTTCGACGCGGCGTTCAACTACAAGGACGGGTCGATCCGCGAGCAGCTCGCGCAGGCCGCGCCGGACGGCATCGACGTGTACTTCGACAACGTCGGCGGCGATCACCTGGAAGCGGCGATCGACCAGCTCAACGACTTCGGCCGGGTCGCCGCCTGCGGCGCCATCTCGGTCTACAACGACACCGAGCCCGCGCCGGGTCCGCGGAACCTGTTCAAGATCGTGAAGAAGCGGCTGAGCATCCGCGGGTTCATCGTGATCGACCACGAGGACCTGCGGGAGAAGTTCCAGGCCGACGTGGCGCCGCTGGTCCGCGACGGGAAGATCCACTACACCGAGACGGTGCTGGAGGGCCTGCGCAACGCGCCGGACGCGCTCATCGGCCAGCTGCGCGGCGAGAACACCGGGAAGATGCTCGTGACGATCTGATCGGCTCCGCCCGCGGACGGGTCGTGCCGCGGGACCTCGGCGGCCCCCTCGCCGCGGGATCGATGCCACCGGCGGCCCGCCGCCGGAGACGTCGCCGCCCTCGCGAGGGGACCGCCGAGAACCCGCCGGTGCTCCCGCCGGCGCTCCCGCCGCACGCATCGCCGCCGCGCAGCATCGCCGCCGCGCAGCGGCTTCGCCGCCGACGGGAAGAACGACCCGCCCGCCGTGCACGTCCAGGACAGGAGCAGGCGGTGCGCCGCTAGCCGTCGGGACGGACACCTCTTCTGCCACTGATAGCCTGATGCCACCCAGTGGCACATCAGTCGGTGGCACACCAGGAGGCGTCATGCTCGCGATCACCGTGCCGACGTTCGGCGGACCAGACGTGCTCCGGGCCGCGGAGCTCCCCGTCCCCGCACCAGGGCCGGGCCAGGTGCTCATCGCGGTCGAATCCGCCGGCGTCGGCTACGTCGACGTGATGGCCCGCGCGGGCGACTACGCGCCGCTCGCCGAACCCGGATTCGTCCCCGGCCTCGAAGCCGCGGGCACCGTCACCGCCACCGGCGACGACGTGGACCCGGCCTGGACCGGACGGCGCGTCTACGCCCTCACCTGGCGCGGTGCCTACGCCGAGCAGGTCGTCGCCGACCTGGCCGGTGTGGTCCCGCTGCCGACGGGCGTCGACGCGGAGACCGCCGTCGCGCTCGGGGTGAACGCGCTCGTCGCCCGCACCGGGCTGCGGCGAGCGGGCGTGCAGGCCGGGGAACGGGTGCTGGTCCGGGGCGCGGGCGGCGGTATCGGCGTGCACGCCGTGCAGCTCGCCGCCGCCGCGGGCGCCGAGGTCACCGCCGTCACGTCCTCCGCCGAACGCGGCGCGCGGCTCCGCGAACTCGGCGCCGCGCACGTCCAGGACCGCGCCACCGCTCGGGAGTCGGCGGACGCCTACGACGTCGTCGTCGACACCGTCGCCGGGCCCGAACTCGGCCACCACCTCGGCAGGCTGCGGGCCAACGGCCGGTACGTGCTGTGCGGTGGCGCCGGTGGCGCGCCGTCGGCGGACGCCTTCGACGCGATCAT
This sequence comes from Saccharopolyspora sp. MMCC62, assembly GCF_057736575.1. NCBI lineage: Bacteria > Bacillati > Actinomycetota > Actinomycetes > Pseudonocardiales > Pseudonocardiaceae > Saccharopolyspora > Saccharopolyspora sp. MMCC62. The sequence continues at coordinate 78,696 of NZ_JBYKCM010000002.1, forward strand.
GACCGGGTTCCACCGCTCGCCGACGCTGATCGCGCTCAGCCTCAACTCGCTCGGCGCCGCGGAGCTGGCGGCCGCGGCGGCCGAGCTGTTCGCACCGGCCACCACCGGCGAGCTGCGCGGCATCGTCGACGAGCGGTTCCCCCTCGCCGATGCCCACCGCGCCCACGAACGCCTCGAAGCCACCCCGGTCTTCGGCAGGCTCACCCTGCACCCGTGACCCGGCGGCGGGCGGTCACCGGCCGACGAGCTTGCCGGGGTTCAGGATTCCGGTGGGGTCCACGGCCTGCTTGACCGCGGCGAGCACCGAGGTGCCGATGCCGCCGATCTCGTCCTCCAGCCACGGCAGGTGATCGGTGCCCACCGCGTGGTGGTGGGTGAGCGTGCCGCGCCCCAGCGCGTGGCCCGGCACCCGCTCGGTGATGGCACCGGTGGCGGCCTCCTTCGCGCGCCGCCACTGGTCGATCGGGTCCGCGCCGCGCGCCGCCAGCACCGTGAAGTACAGCGAGGCGCCCGTCTCGTAGGCGTGCGACAGGTGGCACATCACGATCGGCGGCTGCCCGTCCCGGTCCAGCTCGCGCACCAGTGCCGCCCGCACCGCGGACCGCAGCTCGCTCAGCCTCGACCAGCAGGTCGCCGTCTCCAGCGTCTCCACGCACACGCCCACGTCGAGCAGCGCGTCCCGCTGCCGCGGGCCCGCGAACCTGGCCGCGTGCCAGGCTTCCCCGCCGCGCGGCCCCAGCCGCAGCGAGCGGAACCCGTGCAGCGCCCGCAGCGTCGCCCCGCGGCGCTGCTTGAGCTCCGCCGCCGACGCCGCCTCCCAGCCCAGCACCAGCAGGCAAGGCTCGTCGATCCGGCTGCCCAGCAACAAGGTGCGCAGCGCCCGGGACTTCACGCCGCCGGAGAGCTCCAGCTGCACCGCCGTCTCGTCCACATCGGACAGCCGGGTGACGTCGGCGAGGACCCGCTGCTGCGCCAGCGAGCGCACCGCGTCCGCGGCCGCCTGCCAGCCGTCCAGCACCAGCGCCTCGTAGCGCATCTCGGTGGGCTTCGGACGCACCCGCACCGCCACCTCGGTGATCACGCCCAGCGCGCCCTCCCCGCCGATGGCGAGCTGGCGCAGATCCGGGCCCGCGGCCGAAGCGGGCGCGGCGCCGAGCCGCCACTCCCCCACCGGCGTCGCCACCCGCACGCCCTCGACCATGTCCGCGAACCGCCCGTACCCGGCGGAGGCCTGACCGGCGGAGCGGGTCGCCGCGAACCCGCCGATCGTGGCGCGCTCGAAGGACTGCGGGAAGTGGCCCAGGGTGAACCCGTGCGCGGCCAGCAGCGACTCCGCCTCCGGCGCCCGCACCCCGGCCTGCAGCACCGCGATCCGCGACACCGGGTCGACCGACACCAGCCGGTCCAGCCGGGCCAGGTCCAGCGCCACCACGGCCCGCTTCGCCCCGCGCAGCGCGGTCACCCCGCCGACCACCGAGGTCCCGCCGCCGAAGGGCACCACCGCCACGTCGTGGCGCACGCACAGCTCCAGCACCCGCTGCACCTGCTCCGGATCGGCGGGCAGCAGCACCGCGTCCGGCACGGCCAGGTCGACACCGTCGCGGCGGCGCAGCAGATCGCTGTAGGACAGGCCGCCCGCTCGTCCCAGCCGCGCGGTCGCGCCGGTCTGCACCTGGTGCTCGCCGAGCAGCTCCACGAGCTCCGCCCGGGCCTCCGCGGGCAGCGCGCCGTCCGGCACCTCCAGAAGCGAAGGGGGCGCGGCGGGCGTGCTGGCGCCGTCGAGGCCGAGGCGCCCGGACAGCCAGCGCAGCGCATGGGTGGGCAGCGGTGCGGCACCGGCCCCGGAGGGCGTCCAGCCACCGCGCAGGGTGTGGTCGATCAACTCGCTCACCAGTACAGTGTTACACATGGCGTCGCAACGTCACAGCGCCGCGGGCTGGCCGGGCCTTCCCACCCGGACCGCGGCGAACCGGGTCGAGGACACCGCGATCCTGCGCGCCGCGCGGGACAGCGTCCTCGCGCACGGGGTGCGGCGCACCACCCTCACCGACGTCGCCCGCCGCGCCCGGATCAGCCGGATGACGTTGTACCGGCGGTTCCCCGACGCCTCCGCACTGGTCGGGGCCCTGGTGGCCTGCGAGTTCTCCGCCGTGCTGCGTTGCGCCCGGGCGCAGGAGGGCGGCGGGAACGCCCGCGAGCGGCTCGTCGCCGTCGTGCTCGACGTCGTCGCGCGGCTGCAGGGCTCGGCGCTGCTGCGCCGCATCCTCGACACCGATCCCGACCTGCTGCTGCCGTACCTCGTGGACCGGCTCGGCAGCACCCAGCTCACCGCGGAGGCCTTTCTGCTCGGCTACCTCGACGAAGGACGCGCGGACGGTTCGGTGCGCCGCGCCGAACCCGCCGTGCAGGCCAGGGCGCTGCTGCTGCTCCTGCAATCCTTCGTGATCTCCGCCCGGCCGGGCACCACCGGCACCGACCCCGACGCGCTGCACCGCGAACTGGGCGCACTGCTCGACGCGGCGCTGCGGCCCGCACCCCGACCGACCGCACCGGAGGCCCCATGAGCACCACGCCGCTGCCCGCGGGCTCGCTGCGCGCCACCTCGCTGAACGCGGCGCGGCGCGCCACCGAGCTCACCGCGGCCGCCGAGGACGTGCTGGACCTGCTGGTGGTCGGCGGCGGCGTCACCGGCAGCGGCATCGCGCTGGACGCGGCCTCCCGCGGGTTGCGGGTCGCCCTGGTCGAAGCCGACGACCTCGGCCGCGGCGCCACCCGCTGGTGCGGCGAGGCCGTGCACGGCGGACCGCGCGGCCTCGCCCCCGGCGACCTGGCGCTGGCCCGGGAGAACGCGGTGGGGCGCGACGTGCTCATGACGCGCACGGCACCGCACCTGGTGCGCACCCTGCCGCAGCTCATCCCGCTGCACGACGGCACCACCCGCCGCGCCGAGGCCGTGCTGACCGCCGGGATGCACGCGGCCGACGCGCTGCGCCGCACCGCCCGCACCCCGTCCGCGCTGCTGCCCCCACCGCGCCGGGTGCCCGCGGCCGAAGCGGGTGCGCTGGTGCCGGGACTGCGCGGCGACGGGCTCCGCGGTGGGCTGCTGGGCTACGACGGGCAGCTCCTCGACGACGCGCGGCTCGTCGTCGCGCTCGCCCGCACCGCCGCCGGATTCGGCGCCCGCGTGCTCACCCGGGTGCGCGCCACCGCGCTGGACCGGCACGGCGCGGACGCCGTCGACGAGCGCACCGGGCAGCGGCTGCGGCTCTCCGCGCGGGCCGTGGTGAACGCGACCGGGGCGCGCGCCGCGGAACTCGACCCGGAGGTGCGGCTGCGCACCGTCCGCGCCGCGCACCTGGTGGTGGACGCCGACGCCGCCGGGATCACCGCCACCGGGCTCGTGCTGCCCACCGAATCCGGACGCTGCACCGCGCTGCTGCCGCAGGCCGACGGCACCGCGCTGCTCGGGCTGGCCGCCGAACCCGCCACCGGGCCGGTCGCCGCCGAGGTTCCCGAGTCCGATGTGGACGCACTGCTGGACGCGGTCCGCGACGCGCTGGACGTGCCGCTGCGCCGGGAGCACGTGCTCGGTTCGTTCGCCGCGCTGCGCCCGCGGTACGACGACTCGGCGGGCAACCGCCAGGACTCCGCCGACCTGTTCCGCAAGCACGCCATCCGCACCTCGCCGGACGGCGTCGTCACCGTCGTCGGCGGCCGCACCACCGGCTACCGGCGGCAGGCCGCCGAAGCCGTCGACACCGCCGTCCGCGCCGCCGGACTGCCCGCGGGCCCGTCCCGCACCGCCGCGGTGCCGCTGGTCGGCGCCGCCGAACGGGCGCGGCTGAACCAGATCGACGGGCCGCAACGGCTCGTCGCGCGCCACGGCACCGAAGCCGCGCGGGTCGCCGCGCTCGCCGAACTCGACCCCGAGCTCGCCGACCCCGTCGCATCCGGCACCGAGCTCACCGCCGCCGAAGTGCTGTGGGCGGTGCGGCACGAAGGCGCCCTCGACGCCGACGACGTGCTCGACCGCCGCAGCCGCCTCGGCATGCACCCCGCCCTGCGCGCTCGGGCCGCGCCCGCGGTGACCGCGCTGGTCGACAAGGCCCTGCACGGGCTGCTCGGCTGATCCGGCCGGAAAAATCCCACAGCCCGCCCGCTCCCCCACCCCCATCAGGCACGATGATCCGAGTCGGCACCCGACCGGAGGAGGCGTTTGCACGTGGCGGACAGCGGTCTGGAGATCGACCGCATCTCCAAGCGCTACGGCGAGACCACCGCCCTGCGCGACATGGCGTTCACCGTGGGAGCGGGCGAGCTGTTCGGCTTCGTCGGCAGCAACGGCGCGGGCAAGACGACCACCATGCGCATCGCGCTCGGTGTGCTCGCCGCCGACTCCGGTGAGGTCCGCTTCCGCGGCCGACCGCTCGACCTCGACGTGCGCAGGCGCTTCGGCTACATGCCGGAGGAACGCGGGCTCTACCCGAAGATGAAGGTCGCCGAACAGCTCGCCTACCTCGGCGAACTGCACGGGATGAGCCGCCCCGGCGCCCGCGCCGCCGCCGAGCGCTGGACCGACCGGCTCGGCCTGCGGGACCGCCGCGACCAGCAGGTGCAGCGGCTCAGCCTCGGCAACCAGCAGCGCGTGCAGCTGGCCGCGGCCCTGGTGCACGACCCCGAGGTGCTGGTGCTCGACGAACCGTTCTCCGGCCTCGACCCCGTCGCCGTCGAGGTGATGGGCGAAGTGCTGCGCGAAACCCGCGACCGCGGCGTGCCGGTGCTGTTCTCCAGCCACCAGCTCGACCTGGTGCAACGGCTCTGCGACCGGGTCGGCATCGTCCGCGGCGGCAGCATGATCGCCTGCGGCGGGGTGGACGAGCTGCGCGAGCAGGGCCCCGCCCGCCTCGTGGTGCACGCCCCGCGAGCCGCGCCCGGCTGGACCGACGGTCTCCCCGGAGTCCGCGTCCTCCGGCAGCAGGAGGGCCGCAGCACCCTCGAACTCGCCGACGGCACCGACGACCAGGTGGTGCTGCGCGCCGCGCTCGCCACCGGACCGGTGCACGAGTTCCACCGGGTCCGCCCCGACCTCACCGACCTGTTCCGCGCCGTCGTCACCGAGGAAGGTGCCGCGTGAGCCCCGCCCGCACCGTGTGGACCGTCGCCCGCCGCGAGGTCAACACGCGCATCCGCACCAGGTCGTTCCTGCTCAGCACGGTCGCGATCCTGGTGATCCTGGTCGGCTACGCGGGCCTGATGTTCTTCATCGGGCAGCAGAGCGGCAACGCGAAGATCGGGTTCACCGGGCAGGCCACCGCCGTCGCCGCCCCGCTGCGGAGCACCGCGGCCCGGCTCGGCACCACCGTGGACACCACCCGCATCCCCGACCAGGCCACCGGGGAACGGCTCGTCGCCGACGGCGAGCTGGACGGCCTGGTCACCGGTGCTCCGGACGCGTTGAACCTGGTGGTCCGCACCGAGCCGGACGCGGCGGTGCGCACCGCGCTCGACGAGGTGGTGCGCCAGCAGGCCCTCGACGCCCAGCTCGCGATGGCCGGGCTGGAACCCGCCGAGGTGCACGAGGTGCTGGCCGGCGCGCACGTGGACGTGCGGAGCCTGGAACCGGCCGATCCGCAGCGCGGCCAGCGGCTCGGCGTGGCCGTCGGCGCCGGGATGCTGCTGTACTTCTTCCTGATCATGTTCGGGCAGGCCGTGGCGCAAGGCGTCGTGGAGGAGAAGACCAGCCGGGTCGTGGAGATCCTGCTGTCCACCATCCGCCCCACCCAGCTGCTCGCCGGGAAGGTGCTGGGCATCGGCCTCGCCGGGCTGGCGCAGTTCGTGCTGATCGGCGGGATCGGGCTGGCCGCCGCCATCGGGTCCGGGGTGCTCGCGCTGCCGTCCGCGGCGCTGCTCGGGACGTTGCTGTGGACGCTGGTGTGGTTCCTGCTCGGCTTCTTCCTGTACGCCACGGTCCTCGCGGCCGCCGCCTCGCTGGTCTCGCGGCAGGAGGACCTGCAGAGCGTCGTCAGCCCGGTGATCATGGTGCTGGTGGTGCCGTTCCTGGTCGGCGTCACCGTGCTGCCGGACGATCCGAACAGCGGACTGGGCGCGGTGCTGTCCCTGGTGCCCGGGTTCTCGCCGGTGCTGATGCCGATGCGGACCGCGCTGGGCGTCGCCGAACCGTGGGAGTGCGTGGTGTCGGTGGTGCTGGGCGTCGCCGCGCTGCTCGTGCTGCTGCGGCTCGGCGGGCGGATCTACGCGAACGCGGTGCTGCGCACCGGGGCCCGGGTGAAGCTCACCGACGCGCTGCGCCGCACCTGACGCGGGAACGGCCCGCACGGAACCCCGATGGGCCGCGCAACAGCCCTGCTGCGCTGCGGTTCTCCCCTCAGCCGAGCGAGCGCAGCCCGCGCGTCCGCTCGGCCCGCACCGCCAGTTCCGCCGCCTCCGGGTAGTCCACGCCGAGCAGGGTGAGCCCGTGCGCGGGCGCCACCGCGCTGGTGCGCTCCCCGGCTCCGGCGAGCTCCGCGGGCCAGCCGCCGCCGCGCCGCCCGTCCCCGACGAGCAGCAACGCCCCCACCAGGCTGCGCACCATCGAGTGGCAGAACGCGTCCGCGCTCACCCGCGCCACGATCAGGTGCTCGGCGACCCGCTCCCACTCGAAGCGCTGCAGCTCCCGCACCGTCGTCGCGCCCTCCCGCGGCTTGCAGAACGCCGCGAAGTCCCGCAGCCCCAGCAGGTCCAGCGAGGCCGCGTTCAGCGCCGCCACGTCCACCGGGCGGTTCCAGGCCAGGGTGTCCCGCCGCCGCAGCGGGTCCACGCCCCACGACGCGTCCGAGACCTGGTAGCGGTAGTGCCGCCGCAACGCCGAGAACCGGGCGTCGAAACCGGCGGGCGCCACCTGCGCGTCCAGCACCCGCACGTCGCCCGGCAGGATCCGGTTCCACCGGTGCCGCATCCGCTCCAGGTCCGGGATCCCCGCGTCGTCCAACGGGATCCGCACGTTCGCGCCGCTCTCGAACGGCACCACGTCCACGTGCACCACCTGGCCGGTGGCGTGCACCCCGGCGTCGGTGCGCCCGGCCACCACCACCGAGCGCGGTACCTCGCGGCCCGGCGGCTGCTTGGCCAGCGCATCCTCCAGCAGGCCCTGCACGGTGCGCCTGCCGGGTTGCTTGGCCCAGCCGGAGAAGTCGGTGCCCTCGTAGGACACGTCCAGGCGGAGACGAACGAGCCCGCCGTCCCCGTGGGGAGCGGCGGGCTCGTTCGCGGCGTCGTCGACCCGAATCAGGACTCGTCCTTCTTCGCGGTCTCCTCGGCCCCTGCCTCTGCGGCGTCGTCGGCCTTGGCCTCGACGGCGTCGTCGGCCTTGGTCTCCTCGGCCTCGACCGCGGGAGTCTCCTCCGCAGCCGGAGTGGCCTCGGCGTCCTTGGCGAACTTGGTGCCGCGAGCGGCTTCCGCCTCGGAGGTGACGGTCTTCTCCGTCACCAGGGCGATCACGGCCATCTTGGCGCTGTCACCGCGGCGCGGCATCGCCTTGATGATCCGGGTGTAGCCGCCCGGACGCTCCGCGAAGTGCGGACCGATCTCGGCGAAGAGCTTGTGCACGACGTCCTTGTCGCGGATGGTCTTCATGACCTCGCGACGGTTGTGCAGGTCGCCCTTCTTGGCTTTGGTGATCAGGCGCTCGGCGAGCGGACGCAGCCGCTTCGCCTTCGCCTCGGTAGTCGTGATCTTGCCGTGCTCGAACAGCGACGTGGCCAGGTTGGCCAGCATCAGCCGCTCGTGCGCCGGCGACCCGCCGAGACGCGCTCCCTTGGTGGGGGTGGGCATCGCTTGCTCCTCTCAAGGCGCGGATCGGGTGGCCCTCCCGCGCAACACAGCTACAGCTGCTCTGTCTCCGCGTAGTCCTGACCGTCGTCGTAGCCGTTGTCCTCGGCCACCGACAAGGAGCCCAGCGGGGTGTCGTCGTCCGCCGACCAGCCCTCCGAGGCGTACTCGGCGGCAGCGGCCGACGGGTCGAACCCGGGCGGGCTGTCCTTGAGGGACAGGCCCAGGCCCACCAGCTTCAGCTTGACCTCGTCGATGGACTTCGCACCGAAGTTGCGAATGTCCAGCAGGTCGGCCTCGCTGCGCGACACCAGCTCACCGACGGTGTGAATCCCTTCCCGCTTGAGGCAGTTGTAGGAACGCACCGTCAGGTCCAGGTCCTCGATCGGCATCGCGTAGGCCGCGATGGTGTCGGCCTCCGCGGGCGACGGCCCGATCTCGATGCCCTCGGCGTCCACGTTGAGCTCGCGCGCCAACCCGAACAGCTCGACCAGGGTCCGACCGGCCGACGCGACCGCATCGCGCGGCGTGATCGACGGCTTGGTCTCGACGTCCAGGATCAGCTTGTCGAAGTCGGTGCGCTGCTCGACGCGGGTCGCCTCGACCTTGTACGTCACCTTCAGCACCGGCGAGTAGATCGAGTCGACCGGGATGCGGCCGATCTCGGCGCCGGTCTGCTTGTTCTGCACCGCCGGGACGTAGCCGCGACCGCGCTCGACGACGAGCTCGATCTCCAGCTTGCCCTTGCCGTTGAGCGTGGCGATGTGCAGATCCGGGTTGTGCACGGTGACCCCGGCCGGCGGCACGATGTCGGCCGCGGTGACCTCACCGGGGCCCTGCTTGCGCAGGTACATCGTGACCGGCTCGTCCTCCTCGGAGCTCGTGACGAGCTCCTTGAGGTTCAGGATGACGTCGGTGACGTCCTCCTTCACGCCCGGGATGGTGGTGAACTCGTGCAGCACACCGTCGATCCGCAGGCTGGTGACGGCCGCACCGGGAATCGAGGACAGCAGGGTGCGGCGCAGCGAGTTGCCGAGGGTGTAGCCGAAACCGGGCTCCAGCGGCTCGATGACGAACCGGGAGCGGGTCTCGGTCACGGCCTCTTCGGCCAGTGAGGGTCGCTGGGAGATGAGCATGTGAGTTTCCTTTGCCTACGACGCCCGCTATTTGACGTCGGTGGAATGGCTGCCCGCGGCGAACCGCGGGCGGACGGCGGAATCCGGCTCCGCCGCCCGGACGGCCACCGCCGGCGACCTGGTGGGGCCGCCGGCGGGAAGCATCACTTCGAGTAGTACTCGACGATGAGCTGCTCGGTGACCGGGGTGTCGATCTGCGCGCGCTCCGGGAGCTGGTGCACCAGGACGCGGAGGTTCGACGGGACGACCTGCAGCCATGCCGGCACCGGCCGCTCGCCCAAGGTCTCCTTGGCGATGATGAACGGCGTGGTGTTGATCGACTTCGGCTTCACGTCGATGATGTCGAACTTCGAGACCTGGAAGCTCGGAACGTTCACCTTGGTGCCGTTGACCACGAAGTGGCCGTGGCTGACCAGCTGCCGCGCCATCCGCCGGGTGCGGGCCAGGCCCGACCGGTAGATCACGTTGTCCAGGCGGGACTCCAGCAGCTGCAGGAGGTTCTCGCCGGTACGGCCGGTGCGGCGGTTGGCTTCCTCGTAGTACGAGCGGAACTGGCGCTCGAGGATGCCGTAGGTGAAACGAGCCTTCTGCTTCTCCTGGAGCTGCAGCAGGTACTCGGTTTCCTTGATGCGCGCGCGCCCGTGCTGCCCCGGCGGGTACGGACGACGCTCGAACGCCTGGTCCCCACCGATGAGGTCAACCTTCAGACGGCGGGACTTGCGGGTCGCGGGACCGGTGTAACGTGCCATCTTCTTCTACTCCTCTCCCGCGATCAGACCCGGCGCCGCTTGGGCGGCCGGCAGCCGTTGTGCGGCTGCGGGGTCACGTCCTGGATCGTGCCGACCTCGAGGCCGGCGGCCTGCAGCGAGCGGATCGCCGTCTCGCGGCCCGAACCCGGGCCCTTCACGAAGACGTCGACCTTCTTCATGCCGTGCTCGGCGGCCTTGCGGGCAGCGTTCTCAGCGGCCATCTGCGCGGCGTACGGGGTGGACTTGCGAGAGCCCTTGAACCCGACGTGGCCCGCGGAGGCCCAGCTGATCACAGCACCGGTCGGGTCCGTGATGGACACGATGGTGTTGTTGAAGGTGCTCTTGATGTGCGCCTGTCCGTGCGCGACATTCTTCTTTTCCTTGCGCCGCACCTTCTTGACGGCGCCGGTGCGAGACTTGGGTGGCATAGCTGTCGTGGTCTCCTAGCGACGCTTACTTCTTCCCGGCCTTCTTCTTGCCGGCGACCGTCTTCTTCGGCCCCTTGCGGGTACGGGCGTTGGTCTTCGTCCGCTGCCCGTTCAACGGGAGGTGGCGGCGGTGCCGCGTCCCCTCGTAGCAACCGATCTCGATCTTCCGGCGGATGTCGGCCGCGACCTCACGGCGCAGGTCACCCTCGACCCGAAAATTGTTCTCGATGTACTCGCGGAGCTTCGCGAGCTGCTCGTCGTCGAGATCCTTCGCGCGGGCGTCGAACGAGATGTCCGTCGCCTTCAGGATCTCCTGGGAACGGCTGCGGCCGATCCCGAAGATGTAGGTCAGCGCGACCTCCATGCGCTTGTCACGCGGGAGGTCGACACCGGTGATCCGTGCCATTGCGGCAGGTCTCCTTCGTGTCGTTCCAGGTCTGCAACCCCAGCCACCTCCGCACCTCGATCGGTGCGAAGCCCCGGCCTGGAACCGGGGGTGGACCGGCTCACCTCGCGAGCCGGCAGGTCAGGGGAGTTCCCTTGGATTGTCTGTACAGCTACCCGTCTGCGACGGAAGCGATCAGCCCTGGCGCTGCTTGTGGCGCTGGTTGTCGCAAATGACCAGGACCCGCCCGTGACGGCGGATGATCTGGCACTTGTCGCAGATCTTCTTCACACTCGGTTGGACCTTCACGGCCTGTGCTCTCCTGCTCGGACGCGTGCCCGGTCTCCCGGACACCGTGGAGGTCACTTGTAGCGGTAGACGATGCGCCCACGGGAAAGGTCGTAGGGCGAGAGCTCCACGACGACCCGGTCCTCGGGCAGGATGCGGATGTAGTGCTGACGCATCTTGCCACTGATGTGCGCGAGGACCTTGTGCCCGTTCTCCAACTCGACGCGGAACATCGCGTTGGGGAGCGGCTCGATCACGCGACCCTCGACCTCAATGGCCCCGTCTTTTTTGCCCATGTCCTCCGCGTTTCGTGACGGTGACGGTTGGTAAGGCTTGCGCCTTCGGCCACCTGACCAGGAGACTTCCCCCCTAGTGCCGGTGACAGGCGCGCTGCGGCCGGTCCGGACGCCCTGAGCCCTGCGGCGTGAACCGCGGGACACCCCTGGGGCGACTTGGCCAGCGGGTCGGAACCGACCCCCTGCACGTGCTCCCTGCGAGCAGGACGCACGACGAACCGGCGCGATGAGTGCGCCGTTGCTCCACTGTACGCGCACGCGGATCGCGCCTTCACCCGGGGCCCGGGCAACACCCCAGGTCGGCGGGCCCGAGCGGCTCGACGGCCCGACGTCCGGGCCTGCCGCGGCTCCGGACCGCCCACTCGGGCGGTTGCGGTGCCGCTCGCGGGCTGTCTACGTTCGATCTCACCTGGCAGTGCGACGACGACGTCGCCCGGCGCCACGGGCACTCCGGCCACCGGCTCGCCCGAGGCGCCCGGCCGGGACGTCGCGAGGCCGCCCGGTCCGCGCATCGGCGCCCACCGCAATCCCGCTCCGACCACCGAACTCGCTTCGAGGAGAGCAGTGACCGCCCAACAGGACCGCCCCGCAGGCACCCGCCCGTCCGGCCTGCCCGGCAAGCTCGGCGAATACCGCACCTTCCTCGCCGGGGCCGTGCGCCACCCGCACCGGGTCGGCGCGGCCACCCCCACCTCGACGGCGGTCGCCGCGGTCGTCGCCCAGGTGGTCCCCACCACCGGCAGCCCGGTGGTGCTGGAACTCGGCCCCGGCACCGGGTCGCTCAGCGGCGGCATCCGGGACCGGCTGCCCGCCGGGGCGCGGCACGTCGGCATCGAGCTGGTGGACGAGATGGTGCACCACCTCCAGGCGCACGCGCCGTGGATGGAGCTGGTGCACGGCGACGCGGGCGATCTGGTGCCGCTGCTGGCCGAGCGTGGCATCGACCAGGTCGACGCGGTGATCAGCAGCATCCCGTGGTCGCTGCTCCCCGCGTTCGATCAGGACCGGATACTCGGCGAGGTCACCAAGGTCCTCGCCCCGCACGGCGCGTTCACCGCGCTGACCTACCTGCCCGCCGAGCACAACTCCGGCGGCCGACGGTTCCGGCAGCTGCTCGGCGAGACCTTCGACGAGGTGCTCACGCACACCACGTGGCGCAACTTCCCGCCGATCCTGCACTACATCTGCCGCCGACCGCTGCACTGATCGGACGGACCGCCCAGCGATCGCAATTCCCCCGTGCGGCGGCGTCACCGCCCGGCGGCGGCTCCCCGGTCGCTACCGTTCGGCACGGACCGCCCGACCGATCCAGGAGCGCCGAGTGAGCAAGCAAGCCAAGCTGCACGAGTACCGCACCTTCGTCACCCGCGCCGTGCGGCAACCCGGAACGGTGGGCGCCGTGCTGCCCACCTCGGAGCACGTGGCCCGTGCCGTCGCCGAGGTCGTGCCGGTGCACGGCACGCCGACGGTCCTCGAACTGGGCCCCGGCACGGGGGCGCTGAGCGGCGCGCTGCACGAACGGCTGCCCGCGGGCGCCGACCACTTCGCGGTGGAGATCGACTCGGAGATGGTGCGCTACCTCGCCTCGACCAAGCCGTGGCTGGAGGTCATCGAAGGCAACGCCCGCCACCTCGGCGACCTGCTGCGCACCGCGAACCGCAGCCAGGTCGACGCGGTGATCAGCAGCATCCCGTGGACCCTGCTGCCCGCCGACGAGCAGCGCGCACTGCTCGCGGAGGTCTCGAAGGCACTGACCCCGGGCGGCGTGTTCACCACCGTCACCTACGTGACGACGCTGTGGCGGCGGAACACGATCGCCTTCACCGAACTGCTGCGGGAGACCTTCGAGGAGGTGCTGCCGCGCAGCACCGTGTGGCGCAACGTCCCACCCGCCCGCGTCTACGTCTGCCGCCGGCCGCGCTGACGGCTCGCGATGCCGGCCGCGACCCGGTGAGCGCAGCGGAACGCCCCGCCCACCAGGTCGGCGAGCGGGGCGTTCCGCGAACGTTCGTCCGGTCGGAGCCGGATCAGCTCTCCGGGGCGGTGAGCACCCAGGGGCCGTTCTCGGTGATCGCGACGGTGTGCTCCCAGTGGGCCGCGCGGGAACCGTCGACGGTCACCACGGTCCACTCGTCGTCGAGCTCCTCGGTCTCCGCGGATCCCAGCGTCAGCATCGGCTCCACCGCCAGCGCCATGCCGACCCGCAGCTTGGGGCCGCGTCCCGGCTTGCCGAGGTTCGGCAGGAACGGCTCCATGTGCATCTCGGTGCCGATGCCGTGGCCGCCGTACTCGGCGATGATCCCGTACTGGTTGCCGTCGGCCTTGGCCGCGGCCTGCGCGGCGCTCTGCACCGCGTGCGAGATGTCGGTGAGGTGCGCACCGGCCTGGGCGCGCTGCAGCCCGGCCCACATCGCCTTGCGGGTGGCGTCGGACAGCGCCCGGTCCCGGGCTCCGACGGTGCCGATGGACAGCGTGACCGCGGAGTCCCCGTGCCAGCCCTCCAGGATCGCGCCGCAGTCCACCGAGAGCAGGTCGCCGTCGGCGAGCACCTCGGACTTCGACGGGATGCCGTGCACGACCTTCTCGTTCAGCGACGCGCAGATCGACGCCGGGAAGCCGTGGTAGCCCTGGAAGGACGGGACGGCGCCCGCGTCCCGGATCACCTGCTCGGCGAGCTCGTCGAGCTCACCGGTGCTGACGCCCGGTTCCGCCTTCGCCGTCACCGCGGCGAGCGCGTCGGCGACGACCAGCCCAGCGGCCCGCATGGCCTCGATCTCGCCGGTCGATTTGAGCTCGATGCCCTTGCTTCGCCGAAACACCCGTACTCCCCGTCCGTTCCTCGGTGTCGTCCGTCAGGCCTTCTGGCCCAGCGCGTCCAGCGCGCGGTCGGTGATCTCCTCGACCGAGCCGAGCGCGTCGATCTTGACGACCTTGGGGCGGTAGTAGTCCAGCAGCGGCTCGGTCTCCGAGTGGTAGACGGCGAGCCTGCGCCGGATCACGTCTTCGGTGTCGTCCGAGCGGCCGCGGGCGAGCATGCGGCTCACCAGCTCCTCCTCCGGCACGTCGAACTGGAGGACCGCGGAGAGCTCCATGCCGTTCTCGGCCAGGATCTCGCCGAGCACGTCGGCCTGCGGCGTGGTGCGCGGGAACCCGTCGAGCAGGAAGCCGTTCTGCGCATCCGGCTCCGCGAGGCGCTGCCGCACCATCTCGTTGGTGACCTCGTCCGGCACCAGTTCACCGGCGTCCATGTAGGACTTGGCCTTCTGCCCGAGCGGCGTGGAGTTGCCGATGTTCGCCCGGAACAGGTCGCCGGTGGAGATGTGCGGAACGGCGAGCCGTTCGCCCAGCACGGCCGCTTGGGTGCCCTTGCCCGCACCCGGCGGGCCGACGAGAACCAATCGCACCAAGGGTCTGCCTCCGAATCAATCCGGTGGTCTGCCACCACCTTCGTCGAGCGCTCCGCACTCACCCCGTGGAGTGCGGATGCTGATCACCGCGCGCGTTGCCCGATGTTCCGGCGACCCCGCGGTGCGCCTGGAACCAGCCCAGGCGGGCACCGCGTCGGGCGTCGCCACGGACGGACACCCTAGTGCACGCGCTGCGCAGAACGCCGATGAGCTTCCGCGATGCGAAACGTCGTGTCCGGTATCCGTTAGCCGACGAGTTTACCGGAGGAAACCCTCGTAGTTCCGCTGCGTGAGCTGGCTCTCGATCTGCTTCACCGTGTCCAGGCCGACGTTGACCATGATCAACACGGCGGTGCCGCCGAACGGGAAGTTCTGGTTCCCGCCCTGGCCGGTCAGGCCCAGGAAGAAGTTCGGCAGGATCGCGATGATGCCCAGGTACAGCGAACCGGGCAGCGTGATCCGGGAGAGCACGAAGCTCAGGTATTCAGCGGTCGGCCTGCCGGGCCGGATGCCGGGGATGAACCCGCCGAACTTCTTCATCTCGTCCGCCCGCTCTTCCGGGTTGAACGTGATCGAGACGTAGAAGTAGGCGAAGAAGATGATCATCGCCATGTACAGCAGGATGTGCACCCAGCTGGACGGGTCGACGATGTAGGTCTGGATGAACCGCGCCCACCAGGAGTCCTGGTTGCCGGCGAGCTGCCCGAGCAGCTGCGGCAGGTACAGCAGCGAGGAACCGAAGATCACCGGGATGACACCGGCCTGGTTCACCTTCAGCGGCAGGTAGGTCGAGGTGCCGCCGTACATCCGGCGCCCGATCATGCGCTTCGCGTACTGCACCGGGATGCGGCGCTGCGCCTGCTCGATGAAGACCACCGTCGCGATGATCGCGACCGCGAACACCAGGATCACCGCGAACACCAGGCCGCCGTGCGTCTGCAGGATCTGGCCGCCCTCGGCGGGGATCCGAGCCGCGATCGAGGTGAAGATGAGCAGCGACATGCCGTTGCCGATACCGCGCTCGGTGATCAGCTCGCCCATCCACATCAGCAGCGAGGCGCCCGCCGTCATCACGACCACGATCGTGATGAGGTTCAGCACCGAGCTGTCCGGGATGACGTCCGCGCTGCAGTTCGGGAACAGCTGGCCGCGCTCGGCGAGCGCGACGATGCCCGTCGCCTGCAGGACCGCGAGCGCGATCGCCAGGTACCGGGTGTACTGCGTCAGCTTCGCCTGGCCGGACTGGCCTTCCTTCTTCAGCTGCTCGAAGCGTGGAATGACCACCTGGAGCAGCTGCACGATGATGCTCGCGGTGATGTAGGGCATGATGCCCAGCGACAACACCGACAACTGCAACAACGCGCCACCGCTGAACAGGTTCAACAGCGAGAAGACGCTCTGACTGCCCTGCAACTCCTGGTAGCACTGCTGGACGTTCGGGTACGAGACCCCCGGAGAGGGAATCGTGGCGCCGAGCCGGTACAGCACGACCATGCCCAGAGTGAACAGGATCTTGCGGCGCAGGTCCGGCGTCGCCAGAGCCGAGCGGAAGGCGCCGAGCACGCGAACCTCCTGGTGCGCAAGCCGGGGGTACCGGCCGAACGATGGCCGGCTTCCCAATTCCTCGTACACGGGGCCGGCACGGCTGGAAAATCCACAGCACCGTGCTCGGCACGGTGCTGCCTGGGCGACTCTAGCAGGTCGCCGAACGCGTCCCGCCGGTCGGCGGTGATCCGCCGCACCTCGAATCGTTCCCGTTCGGCGAACACGGCTGGGAACGACCCGATCCACGCGCGGTGACCACCCGCGCCGGAGCGCCCGCACAACACCGGAAATCCCCGCACAGCGCGAATTCGAACGCGCACAGCGAGTCGCGCCGGCTTCTCGTCGGCGGCGAAGCCGATGAGCAGCCGACCACCCGCGGGTTCTCAGCGGGATTCTCGCGAGGACGGCGTTTTCGCCTGTGCGGAGCCACCGGTGAAAACGGTCCCGCAGCGAGAATCCCGCTGCGGTTCCGCCACCTCATCCGCTCGCAATCCGAGCGGACACGATCACCCGCAATTCGCGGCGTGTTCTTCCTCCGTCATGGGGGTGGTGTCCTGGACGACGGTGCTCTGCTGGTCCTCGGCGGGACCGGTGACCTCCATCGGCACGTACCAGATGTAGTGGTCGTAGAACTTGTCCTCGAAGTGCAGCTCGTAAGTGCCGTGCACCTTCTGCATCTTCGGTCCGTAGTAGACGCGCCCGGCGTCGCCCGGGTTCACGTCGATGTTCGTCGTCTGGCTCTCGGTGTGGGATTCCTTCCACTCGTGGCCGTAGCTGGCCTTGAAGGTCACCTTGAACACCTCGCCGAACGAGGTCGACATGGACAGCCCGAGGCTGTTGCTCTCCGAGGTGGTGTCGGACCAGCTGACGCCCATCCGCTGCGGCAGCTCGGTGCAGTTGAACGTGGGGCTGCCGACCTGCTCGGAGGTGTTCTGGAAGTACTCGGGTTCGCCTTCGGGGTGGAACACGCAGCTGTCGGTGCCGTTGTCGCACTTCTCCAGCAGCTCGCGGGCGGTGGGCTCGTCCGCGGCGGAGGCGGGCGGGGCGATCAGGAGTCCGGCGGCGGCGGTCGCGGCCGCGGCGGTGGCGATGCGTCGGATCATCGGGAGGCCTCTTCTCGGTAGGGGCGCGAGCTCGGCGCGGGCCGGGATTTCGCTGCGGGCGCCGGGCGCGCCACGGGCGCTGACCGCGTCACCGGCACTGGGCGCATCACGGGCACCGGGCGCATCGCGGGCACTGCGCACGTCACGGGCACTGGGCACGTCACGGGCACTGGGCGCATCGCGGGCAGTGGGCACGTCACGGGCACTGCGCACGTCACGGGCACTGGGAGATCTCCTCCTCCGTCATGTCCCGCACGTGCTGGCTGACCGCGCTCGTCGGGTCCGGGGCCGGACCGGTGACCTCCATCGGCACGTACCAGATGTAGTGGTCGTGGAACTTGTCGCCGAAGTGCAGCTCGTAGGTGCCCCGCACCTTCTGCATCTGCGCGGCGCGCTCCACGGAACCCACCTGGTTCGGTTCGGTGTCCACGTAGGTCGTCTGGGATTCGGTGTGCGACTCCTCCCAGGTGTGCTCGTAGCTCTGCTCGTAGGCGACGGCGAAGACCTTCCCGAACCCGGCTTCGGTGGTCATGGACAGGCCGACGCTGTTGCTCTGCGAGGTGGTGTCCGACCACTCCACGGAGAACCGCTGCAGACCGTCGGTGCAGTTGTAGACCGGGTCGCCGACGACGTGCCGGTCCTCGGTGTAGTACTCCGGCTGCCCTTCCGGGTGGAACACGCAGCTGTCGGTGCCGTTGTCGCACTGCTCCATGAGCTCGCGGGTGGTCGGTTCGTCGGCGGCCGAGGCCGCGGGGGCGAAGGCCAGCGAGGCCAGCGAGAACGCGGAGACGAGCACCGCGCTGGTCCGGCGTGGGGACATGGCTTCTCCTCGTTGAGAGCGGGGCCCGCGGCGAAACTCGGTGCGGGGCGGCCGGATCGCGCCGCGGGGAGATCCGGCCGCCCGCTCGCTCAGCTCAGCCCGACCGACTGGGTGCGGTCGTTCATCAGGTCGCCGACGTAGGCGGTGTTCTCCTTGAACGGCCCGTCGCGGTCGCCGCCGAGGTCCGGCTCCGGGTACAGCCAGATCCAGCAGTTCCCCCACGGCTGCACCGAGGTGACCCGGTCCTTCCAGTCGTCAGGCAGGTCGATCTGGTAGTCGACCCAGCCGTCCTTCTCGCACAGCCCGGTGCCGTAGATGGTGAAGCTGTCGCCGCCGTAGTTCTCCTCGTCGAACAGCGTGCCCTGGACGACCTCGCCGTCCCGGGTGTCCGCGGCGGCCGCGCGGGCCCTGCCGGTGGCCTCGGCGAGGGTGCCGAAGCAGTGCTGCCGCCCGGTGTCGGCGTGGAAGGCGCAGTGCCGCGCGGGGGCGACGTCCGCGGTCCCGGCCGCGGTGGCGACTCCGGGGACGGTGGCCGCCAGCAGCGACATCGCCACCAGCGGGAGTCCGGCGCGCAGGGTTCGATGCCGCATGGTCCGCTCCTCAGGTCTTCGTTGATCGGAGGTGTGCTTCGGGGCACTTGTCCGATCAAGGTAGAGCGGCCCGCGATTGGTCTGCACCAGCAAATGGGAGGCACGCATTCGGCGGAACGGCGGCGCGCACTCACACTTTTCGCGGCGGCCGTTCGGCGCATCGCAATTGCTCCGGCAACGCTGCGTGCCCGCCCGATCACCGACCTCCGCGAGGCGTCACCGCAGCGCAGCAAGGCCCCCCGGCATCCGGACGGCGGTACGGGAGCCCGCGGCGCGGTCCGGCGGCGACCGCGGAGCGCGACGGCCGCGGACCGCTGCCGTTCACCGCGGCGGCACGGCTCGTTCACCGCGGGAGCGCGGTCCCCGCCGGGCACGATGCCTCTCGGCCGGACCGCGTGGCGTCACCGCAGGTCAGCGAATTGCGCCCGCTGGGCGGAGCAGCTGAGAACCAGGAAATCACCAGAACCTCGGTGTTCCGCCCCGGACATGCGAAAGGGCCGGCCGACCCGAAGGTCGACCGGCCCTCACGACCGGATCACCGCGTCGTTCAGCTGTCCAGCTTGGTCGCCGAACCGCCCGCGGCAGTGATCTTCTCCTGCGCGCTGCCGGTGAAGGCGTGCGCGGTGACGTCCAGCTTGACGCCCTCCAGCTCGCCGCCACCGAGGACCTTCACCAGTTCGCCCTTGTTGGCGAGACCGGCGGAGATCAGCTCGTCGAGACCGACGGTGCCGCCGTTCGGGAACGCAGCGGCCAGCCGGCCGAGGTTCACGCCCTGGTACTCCACGCGGTTGCGGTTCTTGAAGCCGCGAAGCTTCGGGAGCCGCATGTGGATCGGCATCTGCCCGCCCTCGAAGCGCGGGGAGACGGTCTTGCGAGCCTTGGTGCCCTTGGTACCGCGGCCCGCGGTCTTGCCCTTGGAACCCTCACCACGGCCGACCCGGATCTTGTCCCGGTTCGAACCCGGCGCGGGCCGCAGGTCATGGATCTTGATGACCATGATCAGTCGACCTCCTCAACCGTCACCAGGTGGTGCACGGCCTTGATCAGGCCACGCGTGTTCGCGTCGTCCGGGCGAACAACCGACTGGCGGATCTTGCGCAGCCCGAGGGTGCGCATGCTGTCCCGCTGGTTGCTCTTGGTGCCCACCAGACCACGCGTCTGAGTGATCTTCAGCTGTGCCACGTCACGCCCCCTGACCGGCACGGGCACGCAGCATGAACGCGGGAGCCACGTCTTCCAGCGGCAGACCGCGGCGGGCCGCGACCTCCTCCGGACGCTGCAGGCTCTTCAGCGCCGCCACGGTGGCGTGCACGATGTTGATCGGGTTGTCGCTGCCCAGCGACTTGCTCAGCACGTCGTGCACGCCGGCGCCTTCCAGCACCGCGCGCACCGGACCACCGGCGATGACACCGGTACCGGCGCTGGCCGGACGCAGCATGACGACGCCTGCGGCGTCCTCGCCCTGCACCGGGTGCGTGATCGTGCCGCCGAGGCGGGGGACGCGGAAGAAGTTCTTCTTCGCCTCCTCCACGCCCTTGGCGATCGCCGCGGGCACTTCCTTGGCCTTGCCGTAGCCGACACCGACCATGCCGTCGGTGTCACCGACGACCACGAGCGCGGTGAAGCTGAACCGCCGGCCGCCCTTGACGACCTTCGCGACGCGGTTGATCGTCACGACACGCTCGAACTGCATGCTCTTCTCTTGGGCCGCCCCGCCACGGCCACCGTCGCGGCGGTCCCGGCGGTCTTTGCCGCCGGACTCCGAACCGCCGTCACGCCGAGTGCGTCCAGGCATCAGGCGTCCCTCTCGATCGTTGTCATCTCAGTCGTACGCATGTCAGAACTCCAGGCCGCCCTCGCGAGCGGCATCGGCCAGCGCCGCGACGCGGCCGTGGTAGGCGTTGCCACCTCGGTCGAACACGACCTTCTCGACCCCGGCGTCCTTGGCGCGAGCCGCAACGAGCTCGCCCACCTTGGTCGCCTTGGCCTTCTTGTCGCCCTCGAGGGTGCGCAGGTCGGCTTCCATGCTGGAGGCCGACGCCAGCGTGTGACCCGCGACGTCGTCGATGACCTGCGCGACGATGTGCCGCGTGGACCGGGTCACGACCAGGCGCGGACGCGCAGGCGTGCCGCTGATCTTCTTGCGAAGCCGGAAGTGGCGGTTGGCGCGGGCGATCCGACGCACGGTCGAGATGTCCTTGCCCACGGGCTTGCGCTTCGTAGCAGTGGTTGTCTCGCTCATGGTCACTTACCCGTCTTCCCGACCTTGCGGCGGATGGTCTCGCCGGCGTACCGGACGCCCTTGCCCTTGTACGGGTCGGGGCGGCGCAGCTTGCGGATCCTGGCGGCGACCTCGCCGACCAGCTGCTTGTCGATGCCCTTGACCGACAGCTTGGTCGCGCCGTCAACGGCGAACTCGATGCCCTGCGGCGGCTCGATCACGATGGGGTGGCTGTAGCCCAGGGAGAACTCGAGGTTCGATCCCTTGAGCAGCACGCGGTAGCCCACGCCGTGGATCTCGAGGTTCTTCTGGTAGCCCTGGCTGACGCCGAGCACCATGTTGTTGACCAGGCTGCGCGACAGACCGTGCAGCGAGCGGCTCTCCCGCTCATCGTCCGGCCGCTTGACCAGGACCGACCCGTCGTCATCCTTCTCGACGATGATCGGCTCGGCGATGTTCTGCTCCAGGGTGCCCTTGGGCCCCTTGACCGTCACCGCCTGCCCGTCGATGGTGACCTCGACACCGGAGGGCACGGTGATCGGAAGCTTCCCGATGCGCGACATGCTCCTCCTCCCTTACCACACGTAGGCGAGGACTTCCCCGCCCACGCCTTGCTTGATGGCCTGCCGGTCGGTCACCAGACCACCCGACGTGGAAATGATCGCGATGCCCAGACCGCCGAGAACCTTCGGCAGGTTGGTGGACTTCGCGTAGACCCGCAGGCCGGGCTTCGAGACCCGTCGCAGGCCGGCGATGCTGCGCTCCCGGTTCGGGCCGTACTTGAGCTCGACGACCAGGTTCTGGCCCTTCTCGCCCTGCTCGGCGCGGGAACCCATCACGTAACCCTCGCGCTTGAGGATCTCGGCGATGTTCGCCTTGAGCTTCGAATGCGGCATCACGACCTCGTCGTGATAAGCCGAGCTTCCATTCCGCAGACGCGTCAGCATGTCTGCGATGGGATCGGTCATCGTCATGGTGACCTGGTCCACCTTTCTCACCCGGTTCCGACGGACCCGGACGCGCCCCGCGGTGCGGGAGGTCTGGATCCTGGCCTAGGCGAAGTCGGATCACACCTGCTCGATCGGCAGGTTCATGTCAGCGGCACGCACGCGCGCCAGCCCGCCGAAGCGGGCAAAAGACCTGGTGGTGCCCGCCGAGCGTACCCGTCACCGGGTGGCGCTCGACGGGCGGGCACTCACCAGGAAGACTTGCTCACGCCCGGCAGCTCGCCGGCGTGCGCCATCTCGCGGAAGCACACGCGGCACAGGCCGAACTTGCGGAAGACCGACCGCGGACGCCCGCAGCGCTGGCAGCGGGTGTAACCGCGCACCTTGAACTTGGGCTTGCGAGCGGCCTTGTTGATCAGCGCCTTCTTGGCCATCGGCTCAGTTCTCCTTGTTTCGACGCCCAGCGATACCCGACATCACTGCTCCTTGAACGGGAAGCCCAGGTGGCGCAGCAGCCGCCGGCCTTCCTCATTGGTGGTGGCCGTGGTCACCACGGTGATGTCCATACCGCGCGGACGGTCGATCGAGTCGGGGTCGATCTCGTGGAACATCGACTGCTCGTTGAGCCCGAAGGTGTAGTTGCCGTTGCCGTCGAACTGCTTCGGCGACAGGCCGCGGAAGTCACGGATGCGCGGCAGCGCGATGGTGACCAGGCGGTCGACGAACTCCCACATGCGGTCGCCGCGCAGCGTGACGCGCGCACCGATCGGCATGCCTTCGCGCAGCTTGAACTGAGCGATGGACTTGCGGGCCCGGCGGATCTCGGGGCGCTGACCGGTGATGATGGTCAGGTCGCGGACCGCGCCTTCGATGAGCTTGCTGTCCCGGGCGGCGTCGCCGACACCCATGTTGACGACGACCTTGACGACGCCGGGCACCAGCATGGGGTTCGCGTACTCGAACTCCTGCTGCAGGGCCGGGCGGATCTCGTCGCGGTACCGGGTCTTCAGCCGGGGGACGATCTTCTCTGCAGTAGTCATGCTCAGATGTCCTTCCCGTTGCGGCGAGAGACGCGGACCTTCTTGCCGTCCTCGCCGATCCGGTAGCCCACGCGAGTGGGGTTGCCGTCGGAGTCGACCACCATCACGTTGCTCACGTGGATGGCCGCTTCCTGGGTGACGATGCCGCCGGACTGCGCACCACGTTCGGTCCGGGAGACCTTGGTGTGCTTCTTGATCCGGTTGACGCCCTCGACGAGGACGCGCTCGCGCTGCGGGTAGGCCGCGATGACCTTGCCCCGGGCACCCTTGTCCTTGCCGGAGATCACGACGACCGTGTCGCCCTTCTTGATCTTCATCACAGCACCTCCGGCGCGAGCGAAATGATCTTCATGTACTTCTTGTCGCGCAGCTCGCGGCCGACGGGGCCGAAGATGCGGGTCCCACGGGGACCACCGTCCGGCTTGATCAGCACCGCGGCGTTCTCGTCGAACCGGATGTACGAGCCATCCGCGCGGCGCTTTTCCTTCTTCTGGCGGACGATGACGGCCTTGACCACATCGCCCTTCTTCACGCCGGCACCCGGAATGGCTTCCTTCACGGTGGCGACGATGACGTCACCGATACCCGCGTAGCGCCGACCGGAACCACCGAGGACGCGGATCGTGAGGATCTCCTTGGCCCCAGTGTTGTCGGCGACGCGAAGTCGCGACTCCTGCTGGATCACGTCTGACTCCTGACCCTAAGTGCCCGCACCCTGCGTGCGAACACACTCTGGCGCGCCAAATTTCCGACCTGACGCGCGCGGTCATCACCTGAAGAAGGCCGGACGCCGACATACCGGCGACCGGCCCGCTTCCGATGTCCTTACTTGGCCCGTTCCACGACCTCGACGAGGCGCCAGCGCTTCGTCGCGGACAGCGGCCGGGTCTCCATCAGGAGAACGCGGTCGCCGACACCGGCCGTGTTGGCCTCGTCGTGCGCCTTGACCTTGGTGGTCTGGCGCATGACCTTGCCGTAGAGGGCGTGCTTCTTGCGGTCCTCCAGCGACACCACGATCGTCTTGTCCATCTTGTCGGACACGACGTATCCCTCGCGGGTCTTGCGGTAGTTCCGCGCCACGCTCTGTTCTTCTGCCTGGCTGCTCATGCCGCGCCCTCCTCGGTCGCGTCAGGGGACACCGTCAGGCCGAGCTCGCGCTCGCGCATGATGGTGTAGATCCGGGCGATGTCCCTGCGGACCACGCGCAACCGGCGGTTGTTCTCCAACTGCCCGGTCGCCATCTGGAACCGAAGGTTGAACAGCTCTTCCTTCGACTCGCGGACGCGCGACAGCAGTTCCTCGTCGCCCAGCTCCCGGAGCTCACCAGCGGTGACACCAGCCGCCATCAGAAGTCACCACCCTCGCGGGACACGATCTTGCACTTCATCGGCAGCTTGTGCGCCGCACGGGTCAGCGCCTCCACAGCCGTCTTCTTGTTCGGGAAGTTCAGCTCGAACATGACGCGGCCGGGCTTGACGTTCGCGACCCAGGACTCGGGCGAACCCTTACCGGAACCCTGACGGGTTTCGGCCGGCTTCTTCGTCAGCGGGCGGTCCGGGAAGATGTTGATCCAGACCTTGCCGCCACGCTTGACGTGCCGGGTGATGGCGATACGGGCCGACTCGATCTGCCGGTTGGTCACGTAGCCGTGCTCGATCGCCTGGATGCCGTATTCGCCGAAGTTGATCCGGGTGCCGCCCTTGGCGAAGCCCTTGCGCTTCGGTGCGTGGCTCTTGCGCCACTTCACCCTGCGTGGGACCAGCACTGCTCAGCCCTCCGTCTTCTGATCGGCCTGCGGCTCGGCCACGGCCGGGGCGTTGGCGGTCGCCGCGTCGCCCGCGGTCTGCGCCTGCTCCGGGCTCTCCGCCGTACCGCCCTTGGCTGCGGCGCGGCCGGCCTCGGTGCCACCGGCACCAGTGGTGCCGGAAGCGCCGGAGCGACGGCGGCCACCGCGCTCGGAACGGCCACCGCGCTCATTGCGGCCGCCGCCCTCGCCACGAGGCGCGCGCACCTCGGACTGCTCCTGCTTCTGCTTCAGGCCGCCGACCAGCTCGCCCTTGTAGATCCACACCTTGACGCCGATGCGACCGAACGTGGTGCGGGCCTCGAAGAAGCCGTAGTCGATGTCCGCGCGCAGCGTGTGCAGCGGGACGCGACCCTCGCGGTAGAACTCGGAACGGGACATCTCGGCCCCGCCCAGCCGGCCACCGCACTGCACCCGGATGCCCTTGACCTGCGGCGAGCGCATGGCCGACTGGATGGCCTTGCGCATCGCGCGCCGGAAGGACACGCGGTTGGACAGCTGCTCGGCCACGCCCTGCGCGACGAGCTGCGCGTCGGCCTCGGAGTTCTTGACCTCGAGGATGTTGAGCTGGACCTGCTTGCCGGTCAGCTTCTCCAGCGAACCGCGGATGCGGTCCGCCTCGGCACCGCGACGGCCGATGACGATGCCCGGCCGGGCGGTGTGAATGTCCACCCGGACCCGCTCGCGGGTGCGCTCGATCTCCACCTTGGAGATCCCTGCGCGCTCCATACCGCGAGAGAGCCGACGGCGGATCTTGACGTCCTCCGCAACGTATTCCGCGTACTGCTTGTCGGCGTACCACCGGGACTTCCAGTCCGTGGTGATGCCGAGTCGGAAGCCGTGCGGGTTGATCTTCTGACCCACTACCGGGCACTCCCCTTCTGGCTCTTCGTCTTACCGGCCGCCTTCGGCCGCGACTCCACCTCGATGGTGATGTGCGCGGTCCGCTTGCGAATCCGGTACGCACGGCCCTGGGCACGGGGCTGGAACCGCTTCAGCGTCGGTCCCTCGTCCACGTACGCCCGGTGCACCCACAGGGTGTCGGGGTCGAGCGACTGGTTGTTCTCCGCGTTGGCGACGGCACTGGCGAGCACCTTCGACACCGGACCGCTGGCGGCCTGCGGCGCGAACTGGAGCACTGCCAGGGCTTCGCTGGCGCTACGGCCCTTGATGAGCTCGACCACGCGACGGGCCTTCATCGGCGTCACGCGGACGAAGCGGGCCCGCGCCACCGCGCGGGTGTCAGCCGCAGCGGTGTCGTCGGAACGGGCTGTCATCCTGCTACCCCTTGCTCTTGGTTCGCCCCCGCTCAGCGGCGGCGCGACTTCCGGTCATCCTTGACGTGGCCCTTGAAGGTCCTCGTCGGCGCGAACTCGCCCAGCTTGTGTCCGACCATCGACTCGGTGACGAACACCGGGATGTGCTTGCGACCGTCGTGCACCGCGAAGGTGTGGCCGAGCATGTCCGGGATGATCGTGGACCGGCGGGACCAGGTCTTGATCACGGTCTTCTTGCCCGACTCGTTCAGCGCGTCCACCTTTTTGAGCAGGTGGTCGTCCACGAACGGGCCCTTCTTAAGGCTGCGTGGCATGTGCTTCTACCTCCCTGCTCAGCGCTTCTTGCCGGTGCGACGGCGCCGGACGATGAGCTTGTCACTGGGCTTGTTGCGGCGGGTACGACCCTCGGGGCGGCCCTTGGGGTTGACCGGGTGGCGACCACCGGAGGTCTTGCCCTCACCACCACCGTGCGGGTGGTCCACCGGGTTCATGACGACACCGCGGACGGTCGGGCGCTTGCCCTTCCACCGCATGCGGCCCGCCTTGCCCCAGTTGATGTTCGAGTGCTCGGAGTTGCCGACCTCGCCGACGGTGGCCCGGCACCGCGCGTCCACGTTGCGGATCTCGCCCGAGGGCATCCGCAGCTGGGCGTACGGGCCGTCCTTGGCCACCAGCTGGACCCGGGCACCGGCGGAACGCGCGATCTTGGCGCCGCCACCGGGGCGGAGCTCGATCGCGTGGATCACGGTACCGGTCGGGATGTTGCGCAGCGGGAGGTTGTTGCCGGGCTTGATGTCAGCCCGCGGCCCGCTTTCGACCCGGTCGCCCTGCCCGATGCCGTTCGGCGCGATGATGTAGCGCTTCTCGCCATCCAGGTAGTGCAGCAGCGCGATGCGAGCGCTGCGGTTCGGGTCGTACTCGATGTGCGCGACCTTGGCCGGCACACCGTCCTTGTCGTTGCGGCGGAAGTCGATGATGCGGTAAGCCCGCTTGTGGCCACCGCCCTGGTGCCGCGTAGTGATCTTGCCGTGCGCGTTGCGGCCGCCGCGGCCGTGCAACGGACGCACCAGCGACTTCTCCGGCTCCGACCGGGTGATCTCGGCGAAGTCGGACACGCTGGAGCCGCGACGGCCCGGCGTCGTCGGCTTGTGCTTGCGAATGCCCATCTCTCTAGAAACCTCGTCCTAATCAGCGCCGGTCAGGCGGCCGGTCCGCCGAAGATCTCGATCGGCTTGCTCTCCGGGGACAGCGTCACGATCGCCCGCTTGGTGTCCTTGCGCTTGCCGTACCCGGTGCGGGTGCGCTTGCGCTTGCCGTTGCGGTTGATCGTGTTCACGTTGGTGACCTTGACATCGAAGATCTTCTCAACGGCGATCTTGATCTCGGTCTTGTTCGAGCCGGGGCGCACCACGAAGGTGTACTGGCCTTCCTCCAAGAGCCCGTAGCTCTTCTCGGAGACGACCGGCGCCAGGATGATGTCTCGCGGGTCGGGGATCACTGCTGTGCCTCCTCAGCGCTCGCGGCCGTGGCGACCTGCGCAGGCCCGGCGACGAACCGCTCGAACGCGGCCTTGGTGAACACCACGTCGTCGTTGACCAGCACGTCGTAGGTGTTGAGCTGACCCGGCGTGATCAGGTGCACGTTCGTCAGGTTCCGCAGGCTCAGCCAGGAGTTGGCCTCCTCCGCGTTGTTCAGCACGACCAGCACGCGCTTCGCCTGGGTCCAGGTGCGGACCGCGGCCTTGGCGGCCTTGGTCGACGGCGTCTCGCCACCGACCACGTGCGTCACGACGTGCAGCTGGCCGGCGCGAACGCGGTCGGACAGCGCACCGCGCAGCGCGGCGGCCTTCATCTTCTTGGGGGTGCGCTGGGTGTAGTCCCGCGGCTGCGGGCCGTGCACCGTGCCACCACCGGTGAACTGGGGAGCCCGGATCGAACCCTGGCGGGCGTTACCGGTGCCCTTCTGCCGGTACGGCTTCTTGCCGCCACCGGAGACCTGGCCGCGAGTCTTCGTCGCGTGCGTGCCCTGGCGAGCGGCGGCCAGCTGGGCCGTCACCACCTGGTGCATCAGGGCCAAGTTGGCCTGCACGTCGAAGATCTCGGCGGGCAGCGTCACGCTGCCGTCGGTCGCGCCGTCCGGGGTACGGACGTCCAGCGTCGCGCTCATCACGCACCACCCTTCGCGGGGCTCTTGACCAGAACCAGGCCGCCCTTGGGGCCGGGAACGGCACCCTTGATCAGCAACAGGCCGGAGTCACCTTCGACCCGGTGCACCTTGAGGTTCTGGGTGGTCACGCGGTTGGAGCCCATCCGGCCCGCCATCCGCATGCCCTTGAAGACACGACCCGGGGTGGCGCAGCCACCGATCGAGCCGGGCTTGCGGTGCACGGCCTGCGCACCGTGGCTCATCGGCTGCCGGTGGAACCCGTGCCGCTTGATCGTGCCGGCGAAGCCCTTGCCCTTGCTGGTGCCGACCACGTCGACGACCGCACCGGACTCGAACACCTCAGCGGTGATCTCCTGGCCGACTTCGTACTCACCGGCGTCGTTCGTGCGCAGCTCCACGAGGTGGCGGCGCGGCGTGACCCCGGCCTTGGTGAAGTGGCCGGTGCGCGGCCTGTTCACCTTGCGGGGGTCGATGGCGCCGAACGCCAGCTGCACGGCCGAATAGCCGTCCTTGTCGGGGGTACGGATCTGGGTGACCACGTTCGGCCCGGCCTGCACGACGGTCACCGGGACGATCCGGTTGTTCTCGTCGAAGACCTGGGTCATGCCGAGCTTGGTGCCCAGAATCCCCTTGATCTGCCTGTCAGACATCAGTCTCGTTCTCTCCGCACTACGGCCGGCCCGCGGACGGACCGTCTCAAGATGGGCCGACCCTTACTGGATGTTCACGTCGACGCTGGCCGGCAGATCGATGCGCATCAGCGCGTCCACCGTCTTCGGCGTCGGTTCGAGGATGTCGATGAGCCGCTTGTGCGTCCGCATCTCGAAGTGCTCCCGCGAGTCCTTGTACTTGTGCGGAGAGCGGATGACGCAGTAGACGTTCTTCTCCGTCGGCAGCGGCACCGGCCCGACGACCCGAGCGCCGGTGCGCGTCACGGTCTCGACGATCTTGCGCGCGGACGCGTCGATCGCCTCGTGGTCGTAGGCCTTGAGCCGGATGCGGATCTTCTGTCCCGCCATAGTGGCTTGCCGTTCCTCTAGTCTCGTGCCGCCAGTGGTCGGCGCTGTGGCGGTCCTCAGCTCGATGCTGACGACGGCGCCTGCGCCCATGGGCTTCGGGTGCCCGTCGCGGCCTGGGCCGTGAGCTCTCGGCGAGATGACTCCCGCTCGGAGGGCTCAACCCTCGGTCCGCCCCTGTTCAGGTTGCTGGTGCCCGGTACACGCGGTCGGGCGTGTCGCCCACTGCGCACAGACCGGTCCCACCGAACTTCGCCGTTGGGATGGATCCGAGAGCTTCTCGAAAGACACCCTCGAAGACCCGTACACCTAGTTCTTTGCACCCTGCCGGACGGCGACGCGGGAAGAATCCCGTCGCAGCGCCCAGGCCCGGCCGAAACCGGTCCTGCTCCGAAACTCCAGGGCGCGGGGCTTCTCGCGGCGGAGCGGCCGGGACTTCCACCGACAGGTGATGAACACCCGGGAAACCGGCCGCTCCGAACGAGCAACCCATACAGGATGACACACGCCGGATGCCAGCCCGAATCGGGGGGTGGTTTCCAGGCCCGAGCCGCGGCACGACCCCGGAAACCAGCGAGGGCCTGCTCCCTGGAAAGGAAGCAGGCCCTCGCGGTGGATCACTTGATGATCTTGGTGACGCGACCCGCGCCGACCGTACGACCACCCTCGCGGATCGCGAAGCGGAGGCCGTCCTCCATCGCGATCGGCTGGATCAGCTGCACCGACATCTCGACGTTGTCGCCCGGCATGACCATCTCGGTGCCCTCGGGGAGGGTCACGACGCCGGTCACGTCGGTGGTGCGGAAGTAGAACTGCGGCCGGTAGTTGTTGAAGAACGGGGTGTGACGGCCACCGTCCTCCTTCGACCGGATGTAGACCTGGCACTCGAACTCGGTGTGCGGGGTCGTGGTCTTCGGCTTGACGACCACCATGCCGCGCTCGACGTCCTCGCGCTTGATACCGCGCACGAGCAGACCGACGTTGTCACCGGCCTGGCCCTCGTCCAGCAGCTTGCGGAACATCTCGACGCCGGTGACCGTGGTCTTCAGCGCGGTGTCCTTGATGCCGACGAGCTCGACCTCTTCGTTGACCTTGACGATGCCGCGCTCGATGCGACCGGTCACCACGGTGCCGCGGCCGGTGATCGAGAAGACGTCCTCGACCGGCATCAGGAAGGGCTTGTCGGTCTCGCGCTCCGGGTCCGGAACGTTCTCGTCGACCGCGTCGAGCAGCTCGACGATCTTGTTCGCCCACTCCGGGTCGCCCTCGAGCGCCTTCAGCGCGGAGACGCGGATGACCGGGGCGTCGTCGCCGTCGTAGTCCTCGCCGGACAGCAGCTCGCGCACCTCCATCTCCACGAGCTCCATGATCTCCTCGTCGTCGACCATGTCGGCCTTGTTCAGCGCGACGAGGATGTAGGGCACGCCGACCTGGCGAGCCAGCAGCACGTGCTCACGCGTCTGCGGCATCGGACCGTCGGTGGCGGCGACGACCAGGATCGCCCCGTCCATCTGGGCGGCACCCGTGATCATGTTCTTCACGTAGTCGGCGTGACCGGGGGCGTCGACGTGCGCGTAGTGACGCTTCTCGGTCTGGTACTCGACGTGCGCGATCTGGATCGTGATGCCGCGCTGCTTTTCCTCGGGAGCCTTGTCGATCTCGTCGAACGGCGTGAAGGGGTTCAGCTCCGGGTACTTCTCGTGCAGCACCTTGGTGATGGCCGCGGTGAGCGTGGTCTTGCCGTGGTCAACGTGACCGATGGTCCCGATGTTGACGTGCGGCTTGTCCCTCTCGAACTTCGCCTTAGCCACTGGATTGTCCTCCTGGACTTGGTTCTCTTTCCGCCGTACGACTAGCCAGTCCCCGCGAAACCGCGAAGATTCAGTGCCAGGCGGAGTCCTGTCGGGTTTGGCAGCGGAGGGCTCCGGTCCTCCCGCGGAGGCCGGAGCCACCCGCCGCCGAACTACAGGGAATTACTCGCCCGTAGCCTTCGCGATGATCTCCTTCGCCACGTTCGCGGGAACCTCGGCGTAGGAGTCGAACACCATCGAGTAGTTCGCGCGGCCCTGCGTCTTGGAACGCAGGTCGCCGACATACCCGAACATCTCGGACAGCGGCACCTGCGCCTTGACGACGCGCGCACCGCTGCGCTCCTCCATGGCCTGGATCTGGCCACGGCGGGAGTTGAGGTCGCCGATGACATCGCCCATGTAGTCCTCGGGCGTGATCACCTCGACCGCCATCACCGGTTCGAGGATCGCCGGGGAAGCCTTCTGCGCGGCCTCCTTCAGAGCGATGGAACCGGCGACCTTGAACGCCATTTCCGACGAGTCGACCTCGTGGTACTGGCCGTCGAGCAGGGTCACCTTGACGCCCACCAGCGGGTAGCCGGCCAGCACGCCGTACTGCATGGCGTCCTGCGCGCCCTGGTCCACCGACGGGATGTACTCGCGCGGAACGCGCCCACCGGTGACCTTGTTCTCGAACTCGTACGTCGCACTGTCCGCAGTCTGCTCGATCGGCGCGAGCGCGATGATGACGCGGGCGAACTGCCCGGACCCACCGGTCTGCTTCTTGTGCGTGTACTCGTACTTCTCGACCGGCTTGCGAATGGTCTCCCGGTAGGCCACCTGCGGCTTACCGATGTTCGCCTCGACCTTGAAGTCCGACTTCATCCGGTTGACCAGGACTTCCAGGTGCAGCTCGCCCATGCCGGAGAGGACCGTCTGACCGGTCTCCTCGTCGTGGTGGACGCGGAAGGTCGGGTCCTCCTCGGCGAGCTTCTGGATCGCCGTGGACAGCTTCTCCTGGTCGGCCTTCGTCTTCGGCTCGACGGCCACGTCGATGACCGGCTCCGGGAACGTCATCGATTCCAGGACGATCGGGTTCTGCGGGTCGGACAGGGTGTCACCGGTGGTGGTGTCCTTCAGTCCGACGACCGCGTAGATGTGACCGGCCTGGGCCTCGTCGACCGGGTTCTCCTTGTTGGAGTGCATCTGGAAGAGCTTCCCGATGCGCTCCTTGCGCTCGCGGGTCGAGTTCATGACCTGCGAACCGGAGGCGAGCTTGCCGGAGTAGACGCGGATGTACGTCAGCTTCCCGTAGAACGGGTGCACCGCGATCTTGGAGACCAGCGCGGCGAACGGCTCCTGCGTGCTGGGCTTGCGCTCGGCGGCGGTCTCGCCGTCCAGCAGCAGGCCCTGCACCGGCGGCACGTCCAGCGGCGCGGGCAGGTAGTCGACGACCGCGTCGAGCATGGGCTGCACGCCCTTGTTCTTGAACGCGGTACCGCACAGGACCGGGAACGCGGTGCGCTCGACGGTCAGCTTGCGGATGCCGGCCTTGATCTGCTCGGTGGTCAGCTCCTCGCCGCCGAAGTAGGCCTCCATGAGGGCCTCATCGGTCTCGGCGACGGCCTCGATCAGCTGCTCGCGGTAGGACGCGGCGGCCTCGGCGAGGTCGGCCGGGATCTCCTCGATCTCGTACTGCTCGCCCTTCTTCACGTCACCGCGCCAGGTCAGCGCCTTCATGCTGACCAGGTCGACGATGCCCTCGAAGTCGGACTCGCTGCCGATCGGGAGCTGGATGACCAGCGGAGTGGCGTGCAGCCGCTCGCGGATGGTCTTCACGGTGAAGTAGAAGTCCGCGCCCAGCTTGTCCATCTTGTTGACGAAGCAGATGCGGGGGACGTCGTACTTGTCCGCCTGCCGCCAGACCTGCTCGGACTGCGGCTCGACACCTTCCTTGCCGTCGAAGACCGCGACGGCGCCGTCCAGGACGCGCAGCGAGCGCTCCACCTCGACCGTGAAGTCGACGTGCCCGGGGGTGTCGATGATGTTGATCTGGTAGTCGCCCCAGAAGGTCGTGGTGGCAGCCGAGGTGATCGTGATACCCCGCTTCTGCTCCTCTTCCATCCAGTCCATCGTCGAGGCGCCGTCGTGCGTCTCGCCGAGCTTGTGGTTGATCCCGGTGTAGTACAGGATCCGCTCGGTCGTGGTGGTCTTGCCCGCGTCGATGTGGGCCATGATGCCGATGTTGCGGACCTTCGTGAGGTCCGTCAGCACGTCGCGTGCCACGAGTTTCTTCCCCGTTCCTACAGCAGATGCAAGCCGTCGAATCGGTGTGCCGAGGCGGGCAGGAGCCGACCCGACGTCACCAGCGGTAGTGCGCGAAGGCCTTGTTGGACTCCGCCATCTTGTGCGTGTCTTCGCGCTTCTTGACGCTCGCGCCGAGGCCGTTGCTGGCGTCGAGCAGTTCGTTCATGAGGCGCTCGACCATGGTCTTCTCCCGGCGCTGCCGCGAGTAGGTGATCAGCCAGCGCATCGCCAGCGTGGTGGAGCGGCCGGCGCGGACCTCGATCGGCACCTGGTAGGTCGCGCCACCCACGCGGCGGCTGCGGACCTCCAGGGTCGGCTTCACGTTGTCCAGCGCACGCTTGAGCGTGACCACCGGGTCGGTGCCGTTCTTCTCCCGAGCGCCTTCGAGCGCCGCGTACACGATCTTCTCGGCCAGCGAGCGCTTGCCGTCGACGAGGACCTTGTTCACCAGCTGGGTGACCAGCGGGGACGCGTACACGGGATCGGCGTTGAGCGGCCGCTTCGGGGCCGGACCCTTGCGGGGCATCAGCTCTTCTCCTTCTTCGCGCCGTAGCGGCTGCGAGCCTGCTTGCGGTTCTTCACACCCTGCGTGTCGGCCGACCCGCGGATGATCTTGTACCGCACGCCGGGGAGGTCCTTCACACGGCCGCCGCGAACCAGCACGATCGAGTGCTCCTGGAGGTTGTGCCCCTCACCCGGGATGTAGGCCGTGACCTCGATGCCGCTGGTGAGCTTGACACGAGCGACCTTGCGCAGTGCCGAGTTGGGCTTCTTCGGGGTGGTGGTGTACACGCGGGTGCACACGCCACGCCGCTGCGGGCTCCCCTTGAGCGCCGCGGTCTTGGTCTTGGCGACCTTGTCCTGGCGGCCCTTACGGACCAGCTGCTGGATGGTGGGCATGGACCGGCTTTCTCTTGAGCGTTCGCGTCTTCGTGGTTGCTCTCGCCCGGCGGCGCTCGCACACGTCGGCGTCCGGGCACGTGCCCTGGCGCCGAGCACCTGGCAGGCACTGTTTACTTGGGACTCCCCCGCACCACGAGGTCGGGCGTGTCGCCCACTCCCCGGCCTTGCGGCGCTGGTGGTGCCCGCGGGAGCGCACCGACAGGAACGAACCCGATGGTTGTCAGGAGAGTTCCGCACGGCCCATGTCCGCGATCACGACCACCGGAGTGGTCACTGCTCACGCACGGGCATACGGACCGACCCGATAGCTTTCGGGTCCGATAAGCAAAGATACCCGCCCCGTTCTGAGGGGGTCAAAACGGGGTCCCCAAGACCTGCTCGATCTTCCCCGAAGCGCCGCGGATCGAGCTAGTGGTGTGGTGTTGCCCGCGACCTTACCGCCGCGGGCAAGAGCCGCCAGCGGGCGTGGCGCCCGTCCCACGACTCGGGCGCACCGGTGCCCGACCAGGCACGAGGCGTCGCTCACACCTCGGCCAGCCAGCCGCCCGCGACGAGCTCCCCCACCGGCTGCGGCAGCAGGTGGGCGGTGCCGCCGCCGACCTGCCCGTGGTCCGGAGCGGCCACCGCGGTGAGCACCTCGAAGCTCCGCACCACCCGGTACCGCCGGTACTCGCCCGGCTCCCGCCCCGGCGGCAGCGAGCGCTGCGGCAGCGTGGTGCCCGCGACGAAGACCGTGTTCCCGTCGGGCGTGCCGAACCGGTCCACTTCGGCCCCGTCCGGCAGCATCGCGTGCCGCCGCTCCCCGTACGCCGACAGCGGCAGGTCCGGGCCGAGCGGCACGATCCGGCACTCGTACTCGGCCAGCGGCTCGTCCGGTTCGCGCTGCATCGAGCTCCGGTTCAGCGCCACCGCGCCGATCAGGTGCGCGGCCGCGGCGTGCGCCTCCGGGAAGCGGGAGTGGTTGCGGACCTCCCCGCCGTCCACGCAGAACACCGACCACCAGCCGTCCGCCTCGCGCAGCATGCTCCAGCCGGCCTCGACCGGTTCGGCGAAGTTGTAGCGGCGGCGGCTCACGCCCAGCGCCGCGATGAAGCGGCGCGCCAAGTCGATCGCGCCCGCGGTCCGCTCCGCGTCGAACTCGTCCGCATCGGACCCCAGCACCAGCGCCTTGGCCTGCTCCACCGCGTGGTCCGCGACGAGCTCCGGCAGCCGGTGCGCCCGAGCCCGGACGTGGTCCAGGAAGTCGCGCGGCGGGGCGATGTCGTGCACGTCCAGGTAGTAGGCCATCGACAGCGGCCACACCCAGGAGCCGTCGGTGTGGAAGCGCTTCGGCACCTCCGCCGGACGGCTCGGGTCGACCTCGTCCGCCGACGTGCTGCGGGCGGCCAGCACCACCGCGCCACCCGACAGGTAGTCCACCAGCAGCCGCTTCTCCACCCACGGCAGCACCGGCCGGTACGCGAACGGGCGGCCCTCCGCGTCCGCGCCGTCGAAGAGCCGCGCCATCCGCACCGGGCCCGCCCCGCCCGCCGCGCGGTGCTGCTCGTAGTGCCGCCACGCCGGCCCCAGCAACCACTCCGGTGCCTGCGGGCGCGGGAAGTGGCGGAGCTCGTCGAACGCGTCCTGCGGAGCCACCTCCGCGGGCCGGTCGTGTCCGAACTCGACGACCGGTGCACCGCCGGGCGCCGCGGTGCAACGGGCCGTCGTCCACGCACCGGACTCCGGGCGGTACTCGACGACGCGGGCGCGGCGCAGCGCGTCCAGCACCTCCTGCGGCGGGATCCAGGCGTGCTCACCGCTATCGGTCGTGGCCGTCCCGGAGACCTCGACGCGGGTGCCGAGCGCCGTGCACTCGACGCCGACGCCCCGCGCCCCCGCTGGCACCGCAGCCCGCAGCGCCGCACCCAGCTCCGCGCGCGCGTCCGGGCGCAGCGCGGGCTCGGTCGGCGCGCCGTGCGCGGCCGGAGCCGGGAACGCCCGCCCCGGCTCGGGCGGCTCGCCCTGCACCACGACGACGGACCCGATCCGCTCCACCGGCACCGGCGCCTCGAATCCCGCCAGCACCGCGGACCCGTCCCGCGACTCCGACCACCCGTGCCACCGGCCGTCCACCAAGGCCAACGTCCCCGCCACCGGCGTCCCGACGATCACCTTGCACTCCCCCTCGTCACCGACCCGACTCCGATCATTCCGCCCCGACCAGCCCAACCCCTCACCAACCCGGGTAGCGCTGGAACCAGGTGGGGTCGGTGGGGGGTTCCGGGCCGAACTCCGCGAGGGCGTCCCGCGCCGAGGCTTCCACGACGTCCCGCAGTTCCAACGGCCCCAGCCACTCCGGCGGCAGTGCCCCGGACCCGTGCAGCGCGCCTGCGATGTTCCCGCACACCATCCCGGTCGAGGCCGAATCGCCGGAATGGTTCACCGACAGCAGCAGCGCCGAGCGGAGATCACCGGTCGCCAGCGCCGCGTACAAGCCGATCGACAACGCTTCCTCCGCCAACAGCCCGTGGCCGAGGACCGCGTTGAGCTCCTCCGGGCTCACCGGCCCCTTCGCCGCCAGCTGCACCGCGGTGTCCAGGCGCCACAACAGCTCCTCGTGCAGGGGCCAGCGCACCAGCAGCTCGCGCGCCGTGCGCACCGCGTCCAGCAGCGGCACCTCCCGGAGCAACTGGTGCACCACCACCGCCAACGCCCCGGCAGCGAGGAAACCGCTCGGATGGCCGTGGGTGAGCGCCGCGGTGCCCACTGCGACGCGGAACACCTCGGCGGGATCGTGCGACCACACCGCCACCGGCGCCGCCCGCACCACACCGCCGCAACCCTTCGAATCGTTGATCCGGTGCTGCGGAGTCGCGAAGCGGTGCGTCCGCGCGAAGTTCTCCACCGCCTGCAGGCAAGTGCCACCCGGCGACCGCTGCGCGAACAATCCGGGGTTCGTGATCAACCATCCGTCCGGCCGCTGCAGGTGGTGCGCGTAAGGCCCGCCCGCTTGCGCCCACGGGCGGCCCTGAGCGTGCAGCCAACGCTGATAAGCGTGCTGCACCTCGGGAATCGGATCGTCGTCCGCGGGCTGAGCCCGCCGTGCCACGTGCGCCCGGATCAGCCCCTCCACCGTGAACAGCATCAGCTGCGTGCCATCGGAGACCGGCGCGACACCGCCGTGCAGCACCGGGCCGGTGAGGCCGGCCGGACCGTGCTGCTGCCGGATGGCCGCGACGTCGTGGAACTCGAGCGCGTAACCGAGCGCATCACCGGCAGCGCCGCCGAGCAGAGATCCGGTGAAGCGCTCGTGCGGTTCCGGGGCCGTCCGCGCGGGACCCGCCCCAGCCTGCCCGACGGGTCGCGAGGTCAGCACCGCCGCGTCGAAGGGGAACAGCTCGTACCTGCCGCAGTAATCGCTGATCGCTCCGCCTTCGTCCAGCACGCTGGTCACGGTTCCCCAGCGCTTGTGGACGAAGTGCAGCTGCGCCGAGCCACCGGCCTCCCGCACGACGTAGGCCGGGCCGACGTCGGCGACATCGGCCGGGCCGGTCAACCCCGCGTCCGCGCGGACCCGCTCGATGGCGTCGTCGTCCGAAGTGACCGCCGGGGCAGGCCGCGGTGCCGGGCGGAACGAAGTCGGATCCGACGGGTCCGCCCCTGCCAGCTCGACGGCCTGGTTCCGCAGCGCTTCGGGCAGATCCCCCGCACAGGACAACAACGGGCCGGTCAGGTCCGCCCGCGAGACTGCACGCCGTTCGGGCGGCAGGAACGGCGACGTGAGGTCCGCGATCCGGTGCGCGAGCACGATCGCGCGCACCTGCCACGGCAGCTCGTGGAGGTGACCTGAGTAGTCCTGGAAAACCAGCTCCGGATCCACCCCCGCCGGTGCTTCCGGGCTCACCGCCGCCCGCAGCAGCATCGCCACCGGCAGCCCTTCGTCGGGCACCTTGGTCACCCGCTCGCGCAAGCCGTCGTACCGGGGCTCCACACCGCGGAACGCGGCTGCCGCCGACAGCACGTCCGGATCGGTGACACCGCCGGCCACCAACACCTCGACCGCAACGATCCCCAGCACAGCGGATCGAGCACCCTCGCGGTTGAGCGCACTTCCGAGCGTGCCCCAACGCGCCAAGGCCCGTTCCGCCGCGGCGAAGGTCTCCTCGCCCACCGCTTCGACCAACCGCGGGCCGTACTCCGCCCAGATCGGAGGTCCGACGCAGGTACCGCCCTCGGGGCCGTCCAACAGCATCTGCGCCGCGCGCATCGCCGCCACCAGGTCCGGGACCGGATACCTCGCCTGCACTCCGGCAGTTCCCGTCAGCACCACGGACGCCTCGGTGGGCAGCTTCGGCACGACCCGCGGGAGGTACATCCGCTCGATCCGCACGTCCTCGGGAACCGCCTTCGGCGTGCTGTACGCCATCAGGCAAGCACCGTCGTCGGCGTCGAGCAGGAGCGGGTTCCCCTGTTCCGACACGAGTACCGGCAGCACCGAGCCGGCCACGTAGCGCAGGAACTGCTCCTGGTCGAACCGGCCCGCCAGCGTCTCGCGCAAGCCGTGATCGACCAGACCCGCCGGCGGCTCCGCCTCCTCGACCCGCGACGGCCGGTAATTCGGGTTGGGGTGGAACTCCCCGATCTCCCCGTTCTCGTCGACGCCGAAGGCGCCCTTGATCCCGTGCGGGGGCACGTCGCCATCGGGGTCGTAAGCGGGATCCGTGACGTAGAGGTAGCCGCCCGCACGCATCCTCGCCGCCTCCCGCATCGACGCCGTGATCACCGCAGTCCCGGGAGTGTCGTTCGACGAGCTCATCAACCTGATTCCTTCCAAAAATGCGGGTTGTGGTGGTGGTTGATCACCTCACCTGTCCTCTTGTCCACCTAGATGCATTTTCGGAGGAACCTGAAAACAATGTTCTTCACGAACGCCACTTCCGAATCCCGACGATCACCCTGCACTCCCCCTCGTCACCGACCGGCCCCGATCATTCCGCCCCGCACCGACCCAGCCCTCACCAACCCGGGTAGCGCTGGAACCAGGTGGGGGTGGTGGGCGAGGCCGGGCTGAATTCCGCGAGGGCGTCGTTCGCCAGTTCTTCGAGCACCGGGTAGATGCTCGGCGCACGCCTGAGGTCCGGGGGAATGGTGTCCGCACCGCACTCCGCGCCGATGATGAGGCCGCTGATGGCAGCGACCGTCGACCGGTCCTGCGCGTAGTTCACGGCCAGCAGGAGCGCTTCGCGCACGTAATCGCTGACCACCGCGCAGTAGATCGCCATGCCGAGCGCCTCGGCTCCATCCCCTGTGCCGGCAGGGAACTTCGCCTCGAACTCGCTCGGAAGCGCAGGCGCCCAGACCTCCCTGCTCAACTCCAACGCCTGCCCGACCAGCCGAGCCGTCCGCTCATGACCCGGCCACCGCTCCAACTCCGCACCGGCGGACTCCAGACAGGCCGAGAACGGGGCATCGCGCACCTGCTGGTGGAGCAACGCCGCCAGGAAACCGGCGGGGAGGTGGTCATCGGGGTGCCCGTGCGTGATCTTCGCGATCGCGACGGCTGCGGCGAACGCGCCGGCCGCGTCGTTCGACCACACCGCAGCGAGCGCCGCGCGCGGCACCACCGAACCACCGCGCACGCCGGAAGTGCCGGCCACCTGACCCGTCCGGGCGAACTCCGCCAGAACCCCGACCGTGTCGGCGGACGGAGCCTCACCACCATCCGGCCAGGCATGCCCGACCAGCCATCCGTCCGGTTGCGCCGACCGGGTGGCGAACGGACCGCCGCACTGCGCCCACGGCAGGCGTCCGCCGCCAGGGCCGGTGCGGGTGTGCAGCCACCGCTGGTACGCGTGCCGCACCTCCTGCACGGGATCACCGTCCGCGGGATTCATCCGTCGGGCGACGTGGGCCCGGATCAAACCCTCCAACGTGAACGCGGACAGCTGGAACAACGCCGACGACGGGACCGGCGAAGCCCCGAACCGGTACTCGAAGAAGAACCTGTCCCTTCCCGTGCGCGGGCGTTCGCCCGGTGTCGTGACGAATTGCAGCGCGGGCTTCCAGGACACCTTGCGGACCGCATCGAGGTGGATGCCCTGCGCGAAAGCATCACCGGCACCGGCCGCCAAGACAG
The DNA here is from genome assembly GCF_057736575.1 of Saccharopolyspora sp. MMCC62. Taxonomy (NCBI): domain Bacteria; kingdom Bacillati; phylum Actinomycetota; class Actinomycetes; order Pseudonocardiales; family Pseudonocardiaceae; genus Saccharopolyspora; species Saccharopolyspora sp. MMCC62. The sequence goes on from NZ_JBYKCM010000002.1 coordinate 118,856, forward strand.
CACCTCGGAACCGAGCAGCCGGATCAGGTTCGGGGAGGACCCTGAGCGTCTCCGGGTTCCGCATCCCTTGGATCTCCACCGCCCGGTTTCCCTCTTCATCGAGCGCGCTGAACGAAGCCTCGATCTCGACCGAATGGAGGTTGTAGTCACTCCCCTCCTTGCGCCCCTCCGGGCGAAACGGGGTGGACTCCCGTTGCCGCTTCCTCCAATCTGAATGCCAGTCCCCCAGCTTGTTGCTGCGCCGGGACTGCTCATTCTTGGGCCACCCACGCGGTGCGACTTCTTCATCTCTCAAGATTTTTCACCCCATGCCAAGAAATTTCTTTACCAGGCTCCATGAATACTCTCTTCCCGGCCCACCACACGTCTTTGGACCCCTCCGGTCCGAACTCCTTAGGCCTGAAAAGATCAGCAATCTCCTGAGGCCTGGGGAAAGGACTAGCACCGTTGGAGCGAAAACGAGCTTGGAGCTGCTTCGCATAATCAAGCTCACCCTCGAAAGAGAAGTACTCGCGCTCAGCCTCCCGCCTCCGCGGACCAGGAGGCAGTTCCTCGTACTCGGCGAGTCGAGCGAGTTCGACCTCCGCCCGAACGATCTCTCTGTCCAGCCGAGGAGCGATCTCCTTCAAAGCTTGTTCATGGTTGGAGAATTCATAACCCTGCCTGGCCCAAGCGTAGCTACCCACATCGATATTCGCGCGCAGCTCGACAGACTGGACACCGGACGTGCGGTACCACTTCTCCATGGACTCATTGAAAGAATCAGCGAAGCCGGCCCCTTGAAGCCGCTCGTCAATGCGGAGCGAGAGATGGACGACTTTCAACTCTCCAGCGCCATCCATCCGGTAGACATCCCGAGTGACGGATCCGACTTCCGCTCCGGAAGAGTCCAGAATCTTGGCGTTGATGCAGATTCGATCCTCACTGAAGGACACGTCGTGAACATCCACGTGCAATCCGGCATAGGTGCCGTCGATGGACTTCTTCACCTTGTCGAAGAGTTCGGCTTCATCGAAGTCGACCTGGTGACGCGGGATGAGCTCATCCAAGGAGAGACGGTCTTTCGGGTCGACCGGAGGTGTGTCCGGCAGTCTGGGATCCGCTTCGGCGACCGCATCCCCATCCGGCTCGTCGTGCGGCCGCACCTGCGGATCCTCGTCCGCGACGTGCTCGGGCCGGTCCCCGTCCAGGCTGGGATCGTGCGCTGTCTCCTCGTCGGACAAGAAACGGCGCCGAGCCTCCTCGTAGCTCAGTTCCTCCAGCCCGGACGACTCGTCCCGCACGCGCGTCGTCGACGCGTCCGCGTTGTCGTGGTGCGGCGCGTCCTGTGCCCGCGGCTCGTCCGGCGAACGCTGCTCAGGGCCGTGCGGAGTCGAGCTCTGCTCCAGGTCGGGATCGATGGACCCGGGTCGCCGGACCGGCTCGAGTCGAGGAACCGTCGGTTCGTCGGCGGGGTCCGGTGCGGCGTCGCCGGACGGCGGAGCTCCCGCATCGTCCGGCCGTGCACGCACGTGCTCCGCCGTCGGATGCGGTCCGGACGGCGGCTGCACCTCTGAACTCCGGGCCGCCCCGGACTGGTGGCCGAGGCCGTGCTGCTGTTCCCCGTGGATCCGGTTCGGCACGGACGGCTGCTGCGGAGGTTGCCCGCTCGGGTCGCGCCGAGCAGACGGGTCCTGAACCCGGCCAGGTGGTGCCGATGCGCCCTGCGGCGACTCCGCCCGCGGCGCTCCATGCCCCTGCAGCGACCGTTGGCGGGGATTCCCCTGCAGGCCCTGGTCTTGCGGTGTGGCCTGCACCTGCTGTCGCTGGTTGACCGGCGCACCGTGGTGCTGCGGCGGCCCCTGCACTTCTGGCGGGGGCTGCTGGCGCTGAGCGCCCTGGTTCGGTCCGCCGGCGGGCCCGGGTTGCTGCACGCCGCTGTCCGCGCCCGGCTGTTGGGACGGACGCCCGCCCTGCGGCGGGGGTCCACCACCCTGCGGGTGGGGTGGCGGAGTGGGCCGGACGGGGGGCGGTGGGGGCTGTTGGCCGCGGGCCTGGCCGCCGGGCTGCTGTTCGATCGGGCCCTGCTGCACGCGGCCCTGCGCCGGGCCCGGTGCCGGCGGATTTCCCTGCTGCTGCGGTAATCCGGGCTGCTGCAGGTTGCCGGACTGCTGCGGGTTGCCGGGCCGCTGGACCGGGTCCTGCTGCACGGCCCGCTGCGGCTGCGCCGGACCCGGTGCGTGTGCGTTCCCCTGCTGCTGGGGCCCCGGTTGCTGGGGGTTATGGGGCTGCTGCGGGAACGCCTGCTGCACGCGTCCTGGCGGCTGCGCCGGTCCTGGTGCTTGCGGATTCCCGGGCTGCTGCGCGTCTCCGGTCGACTGCGGGCGACCGGGCTGCTGCGGATATCCGGGCTGCTGCGGGTGTCCCTGGGCTGGCGGGTAGCCCTGCGGGTATTCCTGTGGCAGCAGGTGCCCCTGGTGCTGCCACGGCGTCCTGGAGTCCGGCCACATCTGCTGATGCCCGGGTGGCGGGCTCGGATCTCGGGGCCGGAAGCCGAAGAACTCGGCCAGCTTGCGCAGCAGGGCCCGCTGCTCGGCGTCGTCGGCGAGTCTGCCGTTGCGGACCCACTCCGGTTCGTGGCCGGGCGGGTAGGGGCTGTCGTGGACGGCGGTGGTGCCGTCGGGGCGGAACGCGGTCCACCGGCCGGGCTCGTCGAAGCGGGGCTGCGGGGCTCCGGAGGCGTCGGGTTCGAAGGAGGCGCGGTCCCTGCTCGCGTAGACGTTGCCGTAGTTGTCGACCCAGGCGTCCGTGGACGGCGCCACGACCTCGGCGTCCAGTTCCTTCGCCAGCTGCTGCGCGAAGTTCAGGGTGCCGTCGCCGGTGTCGGCGCCGGTGCGGCAGGAGATCAGGCGGACCGGTTCGCCGGGGCGGTAGCCGGGCGCGGCCTTGATGACCTCGGCGAGCTCCTTCGCGTCGAGGTCGCGGTCGCCGAGCCGAACCCGGTCCGGTCCACCGTGGACTTCGACGGTGAAGCGCTTCGGGTCGACGGCCGCGCCGGGCGGCGGTTCGACGCCGGAACCGCTGCGCACCATCGAGATGCCGGAATCCGTCGGCCTGATGTCGTGGGCGTCGTCGCCGAGCTTCGCGCGCAGCTCCGGGGACAGGTCGAGCTCGGCAGGCCCGTCACCGGGGCGGTTCCAGGCGTGCTGGACCTGCTCGTGCCGCGGCACCGGCCGTTCGGCGGCCATCGATTCGGCGGTCGACCGCTCCGGGGCGCGCTGCGGCTGCGCGTCGGGGTGGCTCCGGTGGCCCGTGCCCCACGGCACGGCCGAGTTCGGGGCGAGGTGGGCGAAATCCGACCCGTCGAGCCGCGACCACGGCCGCTCGTCCGGGAACCTCGGCTGCGGCGCGGCGGGACGCGGGGCGGACGCGTGGTCGCGCTCTCCCGGCGAGTCCGGGCCGGGGGCGTGCGGCGTGCCGGGGCCGTCCGGCCGGGGCGAGGGTGCTGCGGGCGCGTCTCCTCGCGGCGGTACCGGCGGATCCGTCCGAGGCGGTACCGGCGCGTCGGGTCGAGGCGGCACCGGGGCGTCTACACGAGGCGGAGTCGGCGCATCCGCCCGCGAAGGCACGGGCACATCCGCCCGCGGCGACACCGGCGCGTCGGGCCGAGGCGGCACCAGGGCGTCCGCGCGAGGCGGAGTCGACACACCCGCCCGGGGCGGCACCGGGGTATCCGCCCGCGGCGGAGTCGACACATCCGCCCGCGGCGGCACCGGCCCATCCGTCCGAGGCGGAGTCGGCGCATCCGCCCGCGACCGCACCGGGGCATCCGCCCGCGAAGGCATCGGCGCATCCGTCCGAGGGAACACCGGCCCGTCCGACCGCGGCGGAGTCGGCGCATCGCTCCTCGGCGGAGCGCTCGGTGCTTGCGGCGCATCCGCTCGCGGTGCCGCGCCGCGCGGATTCCCGGGCTGCTGCGGCGAATTCCCCTGGCCGGGCGCATCCCGGTGCGCGTGCGCAGCTCGTTCCGGCGCCGTGCGGGGGCCGTCCGGCGCATGCGGTGCGCGAGGCCCGCTCGGCAGGTGGGCGGCACCGGGGCTCCCCGAGGTGCCGGTCCAGCCGGACGGCCGGGCGCCGCGAGGACCGGGCGCGCCCGGCGCACCCGCCTGCGGAGCTCCTCCGGCGGGGCCGCCGCCTACCGACGACCCGCTGGAGGGAGCGGCACCCGGCTGGTCCGGCTGGCGCGGTGGAGTCGGTGCGGCGGCGGGCGCGTCCGCGTTCGGCGGGCGCACCGGGGCATCGACCGCGGCGGACGTCGTCGCCGCAGGCCTGCTCGGCACGTCGGCGTGCCCGGCGGACGAGCCCGGCAGGTGCCCACCGGCACCACCACCGTCCGATGTGGACGGCGCTGGTCCGCCGGTGGGCACCTCGCCGCTCTGCGCGGCGAACCGGCCCTCAGCCGAACCGGTCCGCTCGCCCGGTGCGGTACCGCCCGAGATCCCAGCGTCCGGCCCGCCGCCTGCGCGCCCGCTCGCGTCGGCCGGGACGCTCCGCACCTCGGATGAGGTGCTCTCCGGCGCGTGCCCGGCCGAGCCGCCGCCCGCGTCCGAGCGGAACGAGGGACCACCGGACGAGTGCCCGCCGGATGTGGAACCGCCGGACGTGGAACCTCCGTCGGCCGAACCACCCGCGTCCGCGCGCCCGGGAGCCGCTTCCCCCGCGGACCGGGTCGAAGTTCCCGCGTCCGACCGCCCCTCGGGCCCGTCCGCAGTCGACCTGGTCGCGGCCAACTCCACCTCGGGCCCGTCCGCGCTCGACCTGCTCGCGGCCGCCCGCACCTCCGGCCCGTCCGCGCTCGACGTGCGCGCGTCCGCGGCGGATTCGGTCCCACCGCCACCGTCGGCGCCCGAACCCCCGGCCTCGACGCCACCGAACTTGGCGTGGTGCCTGCCCGCCACGTCGGTGCCGAAGACGTCGTCGAGCTTGCTCCAGGCCTTGTCCGCGGCCTTGTCCGCGATCTTCCCGGAGACGTCGAGCTTGTCGGCGACCTTCGAGGCGAACTTCCCGGTCTCAGCGACCTTCTCCGCGGAGAACTTCGCGCCCTTGCCGAGCATCTTCATCAGGTCGCCGAAGACCTCGACCATCCGCGCCATCTTCGGCCCGACGTTGCCGATGGTCTTGAGCAGCTTCCCGACGATGTCGGCGATCCTGGTGACGGTCCGGGCGATGAACGCCACCGCCTGCGGCACGACCCAGGCGAGGGAGACAACGGGCGGTGCGAGCGCTTCCAGCGCGTAGGTGATGAGCCGGGAGATGCAGTCGGCGACGATGTCCCGGACGGTGTCGCGGACGAAGGACACGACCATGCCCATCGTGCCCACGACCGTGGCGAGGGTGCCCGCCAGCTCACCGGCCCCGGTCAGCGCCGTCGCCCGCGCGGCGGCGTGCCGCCGGTAGGCGTCGCCCGCCGCACCCGTCCAGTACGCGGTGTCGGCCTGCACGGAGTCGCGGTACTGCGTCGCGGCCGCACCGACCGAGGTCGCGACCTGCTGCCACTGCTCGGAGTAGGCCTGCACCCCGTCGGGGTCACCGGCGAACCAGTCGAGGGCTTCCTGCAGCGGCTGGATGTGCTCGATCAGCCACGCCACTCCGTAGGACAGCAGGGTGCCGACCGGGTCGACGGCCATGCTGACCGCTTCCATCGCGAGCCCGCCGTAGGCGAACCCGCTCTCCAGCCAGGTCGACTCGTCGTTGAGGCTGGTGACGTCGTGCCAGGACTCGGCGATGCCGATGCCCGTGATGCCGTCCGGCGGTTCCGAGGGGTCGGCGGCGTTCTGCGCGTTGACGAGCGGGTTGCTCACGCCTGCAACCCGTCGAAGTTCCGGCTGTTCCCGTCGTCGGCGGCCTGGTACTCCTCAGCGGCGGCGCGCACGTCGGCGGCGGTCCCCCGGACGGCCTCGGCCGCGTGCTGGAGGGTGTCGATGCCGTGCTGCTCGGCCTGGTCGACCATCCACGCGAAGGGGCGGCACAGGATCCCGTAGGCGTCGTTGTCCATCGCCACGGCCCGCGAGGCGCCGACGGCGGCGTCCAGCGCCTCCGCCACTCCGTCCACTTTGGACGCATGGGCGCGGAGGTCCTCGATGACGACGTTCATGTCTTCGGACATCGGTTCTCCCCGTCGTCAGCGCAGGAACGAGCCGCGGCTGAAGTCCTCGTCGTCGAAGTCGTCCGGGCCGGATCGGTGCGGCGGCCGGTTCGGGCGGCGCGGCTCCCGCTGCTGCGGACCGGCGTCCTCGGGTCCGGAACGGCGCTCCTGCGCGCCGGAGGGCCGCGACGGATCCTCGGCCTCCTCCGGCGGTTCCGGGAAGAAGCGCTCGGCCTGCCCCAACATGTGGCGCACGGCTTCGTCGCCCTCGCCGACGGTGCTCGCCGCGGCCTCCCGCATCCGCTCCGGCAGCTTCGACTGGGCCAGCTGCACCGTGCGCATGATCTCGCCCGCGAGCTTCGCCATCGGGCGGTTCCCGGCGCTCTCCGCGAGCATCAGGTCCTCGATCATGCCGCTGGAGCCGACCGTCACCCGCACCGCGCCGTCGCGGGAGGATTCGGTGACCGAGATCTGCTCGATCTGAGCCTGCATGCGGCCGAACTTCTCGGCCTTCTCGGTCGCGCGTTCCTGCCACTCGCGGACCATCCGCTCAGTCGCGCTGATGTCGTCAGGCACTCCGCCCCCGAACGTGTGCGGCGGTCGTGTCCGCGCAGCGGCGCGGCGGACCGATCCGGTCTTCTCGTGCGGCGGGAACGCTACCAACACGCCTCGACGCCCCGGGGCGGATCACACCGCCTGCGATGTATCCCTGATCACTCAGCCTTCGCCGTCGTAGGCGGGCTGCGGACCTTGGATGCGGCGCGGCGACGGCTTCGGCGCCGGGAACGCCGCCAGCGGCTCCGGTTCCGGCTGGGCGGGCGGTTCCGGGGCCTGCTCCGGCGGGGCTGCCCCGACGGCGGGCAGCAGCGCGGTGGGCGGGTCCCCGGGATCGTCCGCGCGTGCCTCGGGCGAGTCCGGGTACGTCGAACGGTCCGGCTGCGCGGGCGGCTCCGGGTGCGCCGCCGAATCCGAGTGCGCCGCCGAGTTCGAGTGCACTGCCGAGTTCGGATGCGGCGCCGAGTCGGAGTGCGCCGGATCCGGGTACGCCGAATCCGGGTGCACGGGCGGCTGCGGCTGCGCCGGTGCATCCGGGTGCACAGCCGAATCCGGCTGCGCGAGCGGAGCCGCATCGGTGGTGACCGGCAGCCTGCGCACCGGGTAGCGCTCGTCCCACTCCTCGTCGGCGGGACGCTCGCTCGCGGGCGGCTCGGGCGCATCCGGGTCGCGGGACAGCGAGTCGCCGAACTCGGCCACGCAGTCCAGCGCGATCTGCTCCACGACGTCGCGCAGCTCCAGATCCGCCAGCCAGCTCACCGGCAACCCGCTCAGCCCGATCAGCGCGCCCACGATGTTGCCGCAGATCGCCCCGGTCGAGTCGCTGTCGCCGTCGTGGTGCACCGCGATGCGCAGCGCCTTCGCCACGTCGTCGCCACCGGCCAGCGCACCGCACACCGCGATCGCCAGCGCCTGCTCGCCGACCCAGCCGCCGCCGAGCGTCCCGGCGATGTCCTCCGGCGTCGGATCGCCGCGCTCCGCCAGTTCCACGGCCTGCTTGAGCAGCGCGCTCGTCTCCTCGTGGCCCTCCCAGGTCTCCAGCACCTGCAGCGCCAGCCACACCCCGTCGTCGAGGGTCTGGCCGAGCAGCGCCTGCTGCACGATCACCGCCAGCGCACCCGCCGACAGGTAACCGGACGGGTGGCTGTGGGTCAGCGCGGCGGCCCGCGCGGCCAGCTCGAACGCCACCGGCGGGTCCGGCGAGTACAGCGCCATCGGCGCCGACCGCATCACCCCGCCGCAGCCCTTCGAGTCGTTGATCGGCTCGGTGATCGACCCGGCCGCGTGGCCGTCGCCGAACCGGGCCAGCGCGCGGAAGATCGTCTTGCCGGGAGAGCGGGTGGAGAACAGCCCCGGTACCTCCACCAGCCAGCCGTCCGGCTCCGGGTACACGGCGCGGAACGCACCGGCCGCGAACTCCCACTCGATGCCCTGCGTGTGCAGCCAGCGCTGGTAGGCCAGCTGGATCTCCGGCAGCGGGTCGGTGCTGCCGAGGGTGCGGCGCGCGATGCCGCCGCGGATCAGGCCTTCCGCGCTGAACAACGTCATCTGGGTGTCGTCGGTGATCGCGCCCTGCACGCCGTAGGCCTCCCGGAGGCCCTGCGGACCGCCCCGGCCGAACCGCTCGGTGATCTGCTCGGCGGTGACGAACTCCAGGTCAGAGCCCAGCGCGTCCCCGAGCGCGCCGCCGAGGAAGCAGCCCAGCACCCGCTCGGTCAGCGCGGGCGCCACCTCGTCGGTGGTCTCCGACTTGGCGTGCCCGCCCGAGCCGGGGGACTTGGCCGGCCTGGTGTCGGCAGGCGAGTCCGCCTCCGCGGCGTGGTGCGCGGGTTCCTCGCGGTCGGCGGTGAAGCCCCGGTCCACCGGCTCGGCCTGCTCCTGGTGCGGTTCGGCGTCGTCGGGATCGGCCCACTGGTCGGGGGCCGCCTCGGCGGCGGCGAACTCCGCCGTCTCGGGCTCGGCCTGCGCGTACCGGTCGTCCTGCTCCGGGGCGGGGAGCGGTTCCTCGTGCGGGGCCTCGGCGTGGTGCCCGGGTTCGGCGTGCTCGTGATCGTGCGGTTCGTCGTGGCGGGCGGCGTCGTCGGAGCCGTCGTAGGACGAGGAGGCCTCGGCGTGGTGCGCGGACTCCTGCCGGCCCGGGGACTGGTGCCGGTCCGAAGTCTCGGCGTAGCGCGCGGATTCGGCGTGGTGCGGTTCGGGTTCCGCGGCGGGGTCCGGGCGCTGAGGCGGTTCCGGGCGCGGGGCCGGTTCTTGACGCGGGGCCGGTTCCTCGCGCGGGATCCGACCGGCCTCCTCCGGCCGGATCGACACCAGCTTCGCCAGCCGGGCCAGCTCTTCGCGATCGGTGCGATCCGTGGACAGCTGGAAGCCGCCCGCTCCGAAGTCCGGCATCGGCCGCGCCTCGTCGGCGTCCTCGGCCTGCGGCCGGTGCCCGGTGAGCATCGACAGGTCGGTGCGGTCGGTGGTCTGGGTGAACGCGTTGACCGGCGCGTGTTCCGGCTCGGGCCGCGGCTGCTCGAACGAGGACCGGGGTTCGGCCCAGGACTGCGATTCGGGGCGGGGCTGCGATTCGGGACGGGACTGCGATTCGGCCCGCAGCTGCGCCTCGGGACGGGACTGCGCCTCAGGACGGGACGGCGACTCGGGCCGGGATGCGGCCTCGGACCGCCGGATCTCCTCCCGCGGCTGGGATTCCGGCCGGGAGCGCGGCTCGAGCTCCGGCGCGGCCTCCGCGGCCGGATCGCCGAACTCGGGCGCGTCCGGGTGGGAGTTCAACCGGCCCAAGTCGATGATCATCGTCTCTTCGTTGCTGCCGTCCACCGGCCGCACCGGCTCCGGGCCTCGGCCGCTGTCGACCGTGGTCGTCAGCGGCGCGCTCAGCTCCCGCGGGCCGGACGAACCGCGCGGGTCGCCCACGTAGCGCTGCGCCCACTTCGGCAGCGGCGGCGGAGGCGGCGGCGGGGCGAACGCCTCGGCGGCGTCGGCGCACAACGTCTCGATGATGTCGCCGAGTTCCAGCTCATCGCGCCACCGCGGCGGAATCGCGTCCGGCCCGTGCAGGGCTCCGGCGAGCTGCCCGGCCATCGCGCCGGTGACGCTGCTGTCCGCCGACACGTTCACCGCCATCAGCACGGCCTCGGCGAAGCTCCCGGTGGCCGCGACCGCGGCCAGCGCGGTCCCCAGCTCCCCCGGCTTGTGCTCGGTGTCGAACTCGGCGTCCAGCTCGGCGGGCCGCGGGCGGCGGCCGTCGCGGGTCGCGAACATCGCCGCGTGCACCGCCCTGCGCACCGCGGCCGGCCCGTCCGCCCCGCTGTGCAGCGAGCTCAACCGGGCATCGGTGAGCCCCACGGCCTCCCACAGCCCGATGTCGCCCTGGATCAGCTGGGTCAGCACGTCCGCGTGGAACCCGGCAGCGCCCTGCACGTTCACGTCGTCGGTGAGCAGCCGGGCCACGTCGGCTCCCGCCGCGAACACCCGCTCCTCCGAGGTGCTCCACACCATCGTCGGCGCCGCCCACACCGCGCAGTCGGCGAAACCGGGGCGCACCACCGGGCCGGACCGCGGGTCCGGGGTCTGCTGCGCCGGCGGCTGCGCGGCGAGCCTGCCCAGCCCGGACAGCGCCCCGCCCGCCGGATTGCGGGTCGAGAACAGCTGCGGCGTCTCCAGCAGCCAGCCGCTCGGCTCCGGGTGGGTCTGCAGGTAGCCGGACATCGCGAACTCCCACGGCACCCCCTGCGTGTACAGCCAGCGCAGGTGGTTCGTGCGGATCACCGGAGTCGGCAGCCAGTCCACCGACTCGCCGTTGACCGCTCGCGCCCGCAGCAGCGCCTCCAGGGTGAACACGGCCAGCTGCGTCAGCTCCGTGACGCCACCGCGCCGCCCGAACACCGGCAGGTAGTCGGTCACGCCCTGCGCGCCGAACCAGTGCTGGATGTCCCACGCCGATCTGGTGCGCACCCCTGCACCCAGCGCGTCGCCCACGGCGCCGCCGAGCAGCGCGCCGCGGAACCGGTCCGACCAGCTCAGCACGCGCGGCTCTCGCCGCGACACGGCCGAACCGTGCGTGTTCGCGAACCACGAGGTGTCACCGGTCATCCCCAGTCTCCTGTCGGGTCACCGTGCGGGGCACCGCCCACGACCACCGGTCGCGGACGTCGGTCGCAGGGCCGCCGCTTCGCCGCGGCGGACGTCCGGGAGCTATCCCGGCTCCGGCGGAGCACCGCCGATCCCTTGGACCGCACCCCCTCAATGTTGCCCCACTTGGCCGACGCCACGGCCGACTCCCCCGGGTGATCCAACGACCGGGTGGCGTGCTGCGGGTCGATCAGCGGTGGCCACGGCGGGTGCCGCGGTGATCGAGAGAATGCTCACCACGCGGGATAGCGCCTGCTCCACGCGGCGTCCGCGGGCGGGGTCGGGCTGAACTCGGCGAGCGCGTCCCGGGACAGCTCGGTCACCACGTCGCGCAGCTCCAGCACGTCCAGCCACTCCGGTGGCAGCGCGCGGAGCCCGTGCAGCGCGCCGACGACGTTCCCGCACACCATCCCGGTCGAATCCGAATCGCCCGAGTGGTTCACCGACAGCAGCAGCGCCTGCCGCACGTCCGGCACCGCGAGCGCCGCGTACAGCCCGATGGCCAGGGCTTCCTCGCCCACCCAGCCGCCGCCGAGCCGTTCCGCGAGCTGCTCCGGCGACACCGCGCCCTGCTCCGCCAGTTCCACCGCCGCGTCCAGCAGCCGCAGCTGCTCCTCGTGGCCGCGCCACCGCAGCAGCAGGTCCCGGGCCAGCCGCACCGCCTCCGGCAGCGGCACCTCCCGGATCAGCTGGTGCACCACCACCGCCAGCACGCCCGCCGACAGGTAGCCGGACGGGTGACCGTGGGTCAGCGCCGCCGTGCCCACCGCTGCGTGGAACACCTCGGCCGGATCGTGCGACCACACCGCCACCGGCGCCGCCCGCATCACCCCGCCGCAGCCCTTCGAGTCGTTCGCCGCGTTCTCCGGGGTCGCCTGCCGGTGGGTGTGGCCGAACGCGAGCAGCGCCTGCATGCAGGTGTTGCCCGGGGCTCGGACCTCGAACAGCTCGCGCCGCGCGATCAGCCAGCCGTCCGGTTCGGCCAGGTGCACCGCGTACGGACCTGCCGCTTCCGCCCAGCTGCGGTTCTGGGTGTGCAGCCAGCGCTGGTAGGCGTGCTGGACCTCCGGGAGCGGGTCGTTGTCCACCGGCTGCATCCGGCGCGCCACGTGCGCGCGCACCAGGCCTTCCAAGGTGAACAGCATCATCTGCGTGTCGTCGGAGATCTGCGCCAGGCCGTCCGCGAGCACCGGGCCGGTCACGCCGTCCGGCCCGTACCGCTCGCGGATCTTGTCGATCTGGCGGAACTCGACGGCGAAGCCCAGCGCGTCGCCCAACGCTCCGCCGAGCATGCTGCCGAGGAAACGCTCGTGGGAATCCGGCCCCTGCTGCACTCGTCCGCCCCTCCTCGCGACCCGGCGAAGATTAGCAATGCCGCACCCCCGCCCGGGCCGGTTTCGCCCCGTTCGCCCACCCGCCGTCCTTCCTGTCAGCGGCGGAGCCGCTGAGCTAGCGACCACCTGAGCAACAGGACCACCCGCGGGTTCCCAGCGGGATGCCGGCGAGGACACCGTTTTCGCATGTGGCGGAACCGCCTGCGAAAACGATCCCGCAGTGAGAAACCCGCTGAGGTTCCGCCATCCGCCCGCTCGCGACGAGGGCCGACAGACCCGACCAGTAAGCTCGCGGCCGTGAACCGCGAACGTTCCGGTTCCCTCGAATCCGGCCTGGACCTGCACCTGGACTGGTCGGGACGACCGGACAGCAGCACCCTCGCGGAGGCGTTGCGCGCGGCGATCCGCGACGGCCGCCTCGCCGCGGGGAGCCGCGTGCCCTCCACCCGCGCCCTCGCCCACGACCTCGGCATCGCCCGCGGGACCGTGACCAGGGCCTACGCGCAGCTCGGCACCGAAGGCTTCCTGCTGTCCCGGCAAGGCGCGCCCACCACCGTCGCCGACCGGCTCCGCAGCGGCGAACGCCCCGCCTCCCCGGCACCCCGGCCTGCGGACCGCGCGCCGCGCTGGGACTTCCGGCCGGGCAGGCCGAACCTGAGCGCCTTCCCGCGCAAGGACTGGCTGGCCGCGAGCCGCCGGGTGCTGCGCACCATGCCCGCCGACGAGCTCGACTACGGCGACCCGCAGGGGCCGCTCGCGCTGCGCGAAGCGCTCACCGACTACCTGCGGCGGGCCCGCGCCGTGCACACCACCCCTGAGCGGCTGATCATCTGCAACGGCTACAGCGAGGCGCTCTCGCTGATCAGCAGGGTCTTGCGCGCCGAGGGCGGGTCTTCGATCGACTTCGAGGACCCGTCGCTGCCGCACTTCCGGGACATCGCCGCCGACGACGGGATGACCGTGCGCGGCATCCCGGTCGACGAGGGCGGCCTCGACGTGGCCGCGCTGCGCAGCCCGGCCGTCGTCGTCACGCCCGCGCACCAGTTCCCGCTCGGCGTCACCATGCGGGCGCAGCGCCGCGCCGAGCTGATCCGCAACGCGAAGGCCGACGGCAGGCTCGTCGTCGAGGACGACTACGACGGGGAGTTCCGCTTCGACCGCAACCCCGTCGGCTCGCTGCAGGGCATGGCCCCGGACGCGGTGATCTACGCGGGGACGGCGAGCAAGACGCTCGCTCCCGCGCTGCGCATCGCGTGGCTGGCACTGCCCGCCCGGCTCGTAGAACCGGTGCGGGCGATGCGCACCCACGGGCGGTTCGGGCCGGTGTTCGACCAGCTCGCGCTGGGGGAACTGCTGCGCTCCGGTGCCTACGACCAGCACGTGCGCCGATCCCGGTCGGTGTACCGGACGCGGCGGGAGCAGCTGCTGCACGGCCTGGACGGGTTGCGCGCCCGGCACCGGCGCTACCCGGCGGGCATCGCCGCCGGACTGCACCTGACCCTGCGGCTCGACCCCGACGGCCCCGGCGAGCAGGAGGTCCTCGCGCGGGCGCGCGCCCGCGGCGTCGAACTCGACGTGCTCGGCCCGTGGTGGGTGCGGCCCGGCGAGCACCCCGCGGGCGTGGTGATCGGCTACGCCGCACCCGCCGAGCACGCGTTCCGCCCCGCCCTGGCGGCATTGCTCGACACGCTCGACCCATGACCGCCACCGCCGCGCGGGCTCCCGCTACAGTGCCCACGCGCGCCGGTCCCCGCCCGCCGACACGGCGCAGGGGAACTGGTGTTCTATCCTGGGTCACCGACCGGCGCACAGCAAGGAGAATCCGTGGGCGAGCAGGAAGCAGACCAGGTGACCAGCGAAGAGACCCAAGCCGAGCAGGTTTCGGCGCAGCCGGAGAACAGCACCGCCCAGGTCGAGGCGGACACCGCGCAGGCCGAGGCGACGCCCTCCGAGCCCGCCGCGGCGGACGCGACCCCGGCCGACGCCGCTCCGGCGGACGCGACCGCGGAGCCCGCGCCGAAGAAGACCCGCGCCCGCAAGCAGAGCACCGCCAAGAAGACCCGCACCGTCGAGCTCACGCTGACCGTGACCGGCACCGCGGAAGGCGAGTGGCAGGCCGAGCTGATGCACGCCGGCAAGCGCGTCGTGCAGGGGCTGCCGGTCCCGGCGGCCGCGGTCTCCAAGGCGGCGGCGGAACTCCACCAGGACATCTCCGAAGCCATCGAAGAGGTCCTGAGCGCCGCGCGCGAGCAGCACGAGGCGAAGCTCGCCGAGCTCGAAGCCGAGGTCGAGCGGGTCCGCAAGGCCCTGCTGGAGCTCGAAGGCTGACGACCGCACCGGTCGGCCGAGCCCCCGGACGCCACCGCCCCGAACCGGGGCGGCCGCGTCCGGGGCGCCCGGTCCGCGCGGTCGCGCCGATCAGAACTCCAGCACCAACCGGCCCCGCACGCCGCCCGCCGCTAGGGCTCGGTGCGCCTCCGCCGCTTCCGCCGCCGGGTAGGTCCGAGCCAACCGCAGGTCCAGCACCCCTTCGTCCACTTGGGACCGCAGCCGGTCCAGTTTTTCCCACTCCTGCGCGTACTCCCGCACGCTCACCGGCCGGTAGCTGATGCCGCGCTCCGCGTCGGCGGTGAAGAACCGCGTGGTCGAGATCCGCCCGCCGTCCCGCACCGCGGGCAGCAGGCGGTCGTTGAGCAGCGCCCCGTCCGCGATCGCGGGCACCCCGTCCGGTTCGACCTCGCGGATGCGCGCCGCCACGTCGTCCCCGCGCGGCACGACGACGTCCGCACCCAGCGACCGGACGAGCTCCCGGTCCCGGTCGGCCGCGTCCGCGATGACCCGAAGCCCGTCGGCCTTCGCCAGCTGGATCGTGCAGCCGCCGAACGCTCCCGCCGCACCGGTGACCGCGATCGTCTCGCCCGGCGCGAGTTCCAGCAGGTCCAGCGCCTGGCGCGCCGTCATCGCGTTCATCGGCAACGTCGCCGCCGCCGGGTGGTCCGCCCCGGCCGGGGCGCGCACCACCGAGCGGGCCGGGAGAACCAGGCTCTCCGAGTAGCCGCCGTGGGATCCGTGCGGCACGACGATCGCGACCACCCGGTCGCCGACGGCGAGACCGGTGTCGACGCCCTCGCCGACCTCGTCCAGCTCCCCCGCCACGTCCATGCCCGGGACGTACGGCGGTGGCACGTCCCGCAGCCGCTCGGCCTGCGCGCCGCTGCGGAGCAGGGTGTCGGTCGGGTTGACCGCGGCCGCGCGCACCCGCACGCGGACCTCACCCGGGCCCGCGTGCCGTGGTGGGACGTGGAATTCGCGCAGCACGTCGGGGCCACCGAACTCGGAAACGCCGATCACTCGCATACCCGGTGCAACCCCGCCCCGGACGCCGGATATTCCGGTTCAGGACCACCCGCTCGTGTAGTGGCGAACGCGTGTTCGATTCCGGATGATCGGATTCATGGACCCCAGAACCCGCACCCACCGCAGGCTGCACCTCGTGCCCGGGACGCCCGGCCGCTCCCCCGGGAACGCCGGTCGACCGCCGGGCGAGCCGGTGCCCGCCGAACCCCCGTACGCCCAGTCCCCGTTCGCCGAGCCCCCGTTGGCCCAGCTCCCGTTGGCCCAGCCCCCGTTGACCGAGTCCCCGTCGGCCCAGCAGCCCCCGTCCGCCGGGACCGGGGCCGCCGATCTCCCGGCCGCCGACCCCGCGGCCGCCGCCTCCGCACCGAGCCGTCCCCAACCCGCATCGCCCGCCGAACCGTCCTGGTCCGCGGCCGATCCACTCACCGACCACCACGCCGCGGGGTGCACGGACGCCGGGCTGGTCGCCGAGATCCGCGCGTGCGAGGCGTCGCGGCACCGCCTGCTGCACGACCAGCTGATCCTGCTCACCGAAGCCCGCCGCCGGGGCATCCGGCTGCCCGCGGGCCCGTCCGCCGCGCTGATCGGAGGAACCCCGACATGATCGTCGAACTGCTGCGCAGCGCCGTTCGCGGCTGCGCCGCCCCGGTCCGCGCGCTCGTCCGCGGCACCGCGCCGCAGACCCCCGAACAGCGGAAGGTCCCCGCTCGAACCCGAGCGGGGACCTCCCGTGCACTGCTCCGCGACCTGCGGCCGCCTACCGGATCACCGGTAGTCGCGACCGAAGTCGTAGTCGTCCAGCGGCACCGCGGCACCGGTGCCCGCGCCGAACACGTCCGGCGTGTAGTAGCCGTCGTCGTAGGACGGGATCGCGTACGCCGCGGCCCGCGCCTCCTCGGTCGGCTGCACCTGGATGTTGCGGTAGCGGTTGATGCCGGTACCGGCCGGGATCAACTTACCGATGATCACGTTCTCCTTCAGGCCGACCAGCTTGTCACTCGCGCCCTCGATCGCGGCGTTCGTGAGGATGCGGGTCGTCTCCTGGAAGGAGGCCGCCGACAGCCAGGACTCCGTGGCCAGCGAGGCCTTGGTGATGCCCATCAGCACCGGGCGGCCCGAAGCCGGGTCCCCGCCCTCGGCCACCACGCGGCGGTTCTCGCCCTCGAACTGCGAGCGCTCCACCGGCGAACCGGGCAGGAACTCGGTCGCACCCGAGTCGATGATGATGACGCGCCGCAGCATCTGCCGGACGATGACTTCCACGTGCTTGTCGTGGATGCCCACGCCCTGGGAGCGGTAGACCTCCTGGACCTCGCGGACCAGGTGCAGCTGGGCCTCGCGGGGCCCCATCACGCGCAGGACCTCGTGCGGGTCGACGGCGCCTTCCAGCAGCTGCTGGCCGACGTCGACGTGGTCGCCGTCCGCGATCTGCCGCTCGCTGCCGTCCACCGAGATCGTCGCGAGCCGCTGCCGCTTGGACAGCTTGTCGTAGACGATCTCCTCGCTGCCGTCGTCCGGGATGACCGTGATCTTCCAGTACCGGTCGTTGTCCTCCATCCGGATCCGCCCGGGGGCGTCGGCGATCGGCGCCTTGCCCTTCGGGACCCGGGCTTCGAACAGCTCCGTGACACGCGGCAGACCGGTGGTGATGTCGTCACCGGCGACACCGCCCTGGTGGAAGGTACGCATCGTCAGCTGCGTGCCGGGCTCACCGATGGACTGGGCGGCGACGATGCCGACGGCCTCGCCGACGTCCACCAGCTTGCCGGTGGCCATCGAGCGGCCGTAGCAGACCGCGCAGACGCCGACGCCGGACTCGCAGGTCAGCACGCTGCGGACCTTGACCTTGGAGATCTTGGCCGCGAGCAGCTTCTCGATCGCCGGGTCACCCAGGTCGGAACCGCGGGTGAGCACGATGTTGCCGTCCGAGTCCGTGACGTCCTCGGCGGTCGTGCGGGCGTAGATGCTGGTCTCGACGTGCGCGTCGCGCAGCACCGTGCCGTCCGGCAGCACCTCGGCGATCGGCATCTTGATGCCGCGCTCGGTACCGCAGTCGGTCTCCCGCACGATGACGTCCTGCGAGACGTCCACCAGACGACGGGTCAGGTAACCCGAGTCGGCGGTACGCAGCGCCGTGTCGGCCAGACCCTTGCGGGCACCGTGGTTGGAGATGAAGTACTCCAGCACGGACAGGCCTTCGCGGTAGTTCGCCTTGATCGGGCGCGGGATGTACTCGCCCTTCGGGTTCGACACCAGACCACGCATGCCGGCCAGCTGCACGACCTGGGTCATGTTGCCCGCCGCCCCGGACTTCACGATCATGCTGATCGAGTTGTCCTCGGGGAAGTTCTTCTCCATGGCCTCGGCGACCTCGTCCTTGGCCGCCGTCCAGACCTTGACGAGCTCCGCGTTCCGCTCCTGGTAGGAGAGCGCACCGCGGCGGTAGCGCTTCTCCACCTGCTCGGCGCGCTGCTCGTAGGAGTCGAGGATCTCGCTCTTCTGCGGCGGGACGACCACGTCGGAGATCGACACGGTCACACCGGAGCGGGTGGCCCAGTGGAAGCCGGCGTCCTTCAGCTTGTCCAGCGTCTGGGCGACGGTGACCATCGGGTACCGCTCGGCGAGGTCGTTGACGATCGCCGCCTGCCGCTTCTTCGGCAGCAGGTCGTTGACGAAGGGGTAGTCCTCGGGCAGCAGCTCGTTGAAGAACACCCGGCCCAGCGTGGTGTCGGCGAGCCACGGCTTGCCCGGCTCCCAGTCCTCCGGAGTGGCGTCCTTGGCGGGCACCACGTCGCGGAGCCGGATCCGGATCTTCGCCTGCAGCGAGAGCCCGCCGCGGTCGAAGGCCATGATGGCCTCGCCCACGGAGGAGTACGCCTGGCCCTCGCCCGGCGCGCCCTCGACCAGCCTGGTCAGGTGGTACAGGCCGGTGACCATGTCCAGACGCGGCATCGCCAGCGGGCGACCCGACGCGGGCGAGAGGATGTTGTTGCTGGACAGCATCAAGATCCGGGCCTCGGCCTGCGCCTCGGCCGACAGCGGCAGGTGCACCGCCATCTGGTCGCCGTCGAAGTCGGCGTTGAACGCCTCGCACACCAGCGGGTGCAGCTGGATGGCCTTGCCCTCGACCAGCTGCGGCTCGAAGGCCTGGATGCCCAGGCGGTGCAGCGTGGGAGCACGGTTCAGCAGCACCGGGTGCTCGGCGATGACCTCTTCCAGCACGTCCCACACCTGCGGGCGCTGGCGCTCCACCATCCGCTTCGCGGACTTGATGTTCTGCGCGTGGTTGAGGTCGACCAGCCGCTTCATGACGAACGGCTTGAACAGCTCGACCGCCATCTCCTTCGGCAGGCCGCACTGGTGCAGCTTCAGCTGCGGGCCGACGACGATGACCGAACGGCCGGAGTAGTCGACGCGCTTGCCGAGCAGGTTCTGGCGGAACCGGCCCTGCTTGCCCTTGAGCAGGTCGGACAGCGACTTCAGCGGCCGGTTGCCGGGGCCGGTGACCGGGCGCCCGCGACGGCCGTTGTCGAACAGCGCGTCCACGGACTCCTGCAGCATCCGCTTCTCGTTGTTGACGATGATCTCGGGCGCGCCGAGGTCGATCAGTCGCTTGAGGCGGTTGTTGCGGTTGATGACCCGGCGGTACAGGTCGTTCAGGTCCGAGGTGGCGAAGCGGCCACCGTCGAGCTGGACCATCGGACGCAGGTCCGGTGGGATCACCGGCACGCAGTTGAGCACCATGCCGCCGGGGTTGTTCCCGGTGGCCTGGAACGCGGCGACGACCTTGAGCCGCTTGAGCGCGCGCAGCTTCTTCTGCCCCTTGCCGGAGCGGATCGTCTCGCGCAGCAGCTCGGCCTCGGCACCGATGTCGAAGTCCTGCAGCAGCGCCTGGATGGACTCGGCGCCCATGCCGCCGGTGAAGTACTCGCCGTACCGGTCGTAGAGCTCGCGGTAGAGCATCTCGTCCGAGATCAGCTGGCGGGTGTCCAGCTTGGTGAAGGTCTCCCAGATCTCGTCGAGCCTGTCGATGTCGCGCTGCGTGCGGTCGCGCAGCTGCCGCATCTCGCGCTCGCCGCCCTCCTTGACCTTGCGGCGCACATCGCTCTTCGCACCCTCGGCCTCGAGCTCGGCCAGGTCGGCCTCGAGCTTCTGGGCACGGGCTTCGAGGTCCGCGTCGCGCTGGTCGGAGACCCGCTTGCGCTCGACCGCCATCTCGTTCTCGAGCGTGGACAGGTCGTTGTGCCGCATCTCGGTGTTCACCGAGGTGATCACGTAGGCGGCGAAGTAGATGATCTTCTCGAGGTCCTTGGGAGCCAGGTCGAGCAGGTAGCCCAGCCGGCTCGGAACGCCCTTGAAGTACCAGATGTGCGTCACCGAAGCGGCGAGCTCGATGTGCCCCATCCGCTCGCGGCGCACCTTGGCCCGGGTCACCTCGACGCCGCAGCGCTCACAGATGATGCCCTTGAAGCGGACCCGCTTGTACTTGCCGCAGTAGCATTCCCAGTCGCGGGTCGGACCGAAGATCTTCTCGCAGAAGAGCCCGTCCTTCTCCGGCTTCAGGGTTCGGTAGTTGATCGTCTCGGGCTTCTTGACCTCGCCGAACGACCACTGGCGGATGTCGTCGGCCGTGGCGAGGCCGATGCGGAGTTCATCGAAGAAGTTGACGTCCAGCACGTCGGGTCTTCTCCCTTAGTCGAAAGGTCCGGCCGGCTACCGGCCGGGAATGCCAGGTTGGGTCGAAGGCCGGTCCGCGGGCAGGCACATGCCCGCGGACCGGCGGCGAGGTCACTGAACGACGTCGTCCACCGAGGGGGACTCGTTCCGGGACAGGTTGATGCCGAGGTTCGCCGCGGCACGCTCCAGGTCCTCGTCGTCTCCGTCGCGCATCTCGATGGCAGCACCGTCCGTGGAGAGCACCTCCACGTTCAAGCACAGCGACTGCAGCTCCTTGAGGAGCACCTTGAACGACTCCGGGATACCCGGGTCAGGGATGTTCTCGCCCTTGACGATGGCCTCGTAGACCTTCACGCGGCCGATGACGTCGTCGGACTTGATCGTCAGCAGTTCCTGCAGGGTGTACGCGGCGCCGTAGGCCTGCATGGCCCAGCACTCCATCTCACCGAAGCGCTGGCCACCGAACTGCGCCTTACCACCCAGCGGCTGCTGGGTGATCATCGAGTACGGGCCGGTCGACCGGGCGTGGATCTTGTCGTCCACCAGGTGCGACAGCTTCAGGATGTACATGTAGCCGAGGGCCACCGGGTACGGGTACGGCTCCCCGCTGCGGCCGTCGAACAGCTGCGCCTTGCCGTTGGCCTTGACCATCCGCTCGCCGTCGCGGTTCGGCAGGGTGGAGCCGAGCAGGCCGGTGATCTCTTCCTCGCGGGCACCGTCGAAGACCGGGCTGGCCGTGTTGGTGCCGGCCTCGACCTCGTAGAGGTCCGCGGGCAGGCGCCTGGCCCAGTCCGGGTCGCCGTCGATGGACCAGCCCTGCGAGGCGATCCACCCGAGGTGGGTCTCCAGCACCTGGCCGATGTTCATCCGTCGCGGCACACCGTGGGTGTTCAGGATGATGTCGACCGGGGCGCCGTCCTCGGTGAACGGCATGTCCTCGATCGGCAGGATCTTGCCGATGACGCCCTTGTTGCCGTGCCGGCCGGCGAGCTTGTCGCCGTCCTGGATCTTGCGCTTCTGCGCCACGTAGACGCGGACCAGCTCGTTGACGCCCGGGGGCAGCTCGTCGTCCTCGTCGCGGTTGAACACGCGGACGCCGATGACCTTGCCGGTCTCGCCGTGCGGCACCTTCAGCGAGGTGTCGCGGACTTCGCGGGCCTTCTCGCCGAAGATCGCGCGCAGCAGCCGCTCCTCCGGGGTCAGCTCGGTCTCGCCCTTCGGCGTGACCTTGCCGACCAGGATGTCGCCACCCTGGACCTCGGCGCCGATGCGGATGATGCCGCGCTCGTCGAGGTCCGCCAGAACGTCCTCGGAGACGTTCGGGATGTCCCGGGTGATCTCCTCGGCACCGAGCTTGGTGTCGCGGGCGTCGACCTCGTGCTCCTCGATGTGGATCGAGGTGAGCACGTCGTCCTGCACCAGGCGCTGGGACAGGATGATCGCGTCTTCGTAGTTGTGCCCCTCCCACGGCATGATGGCCACGCGCAGGTTCTTGCCCAGCGCCATCTCGCCGTTCTGGGTGCACGGCCCGTCCGCGATGACCTGCCCGACCTCGACGCGATCGCCTTCGTTCACGATCGGCTTCTGGTTGGTGCAGGTGCCGTGGTTCGAGCGGTTGAACTTCTGCAGCCGGTAGGTGTGCCGGGTGCCGTCGTCGGCCATCACCGTCACGTAGTCGGCGCAGATCTCCTCGATGACACCGGCCTTGTCGGCGGTCACCACGTCACCGGCGTCGACGGCGGCGCGGAGCTCCATGCCGGTGCCGACCAGCGGGGACTCGCTGCGCAGCAGCGGCACCGCCTGGCGCTGCATGTTCGCGCCCATCAGCGCGCGGTTCGCGTCGTCGTGCTCGAGGAACGGGATCATCGCGGTCGCGGCGGAGACCATCTGCCGCGGCGAGACGTCCATGTAGTCGATCTCGGTCGGGGCGAGGAGCTCGACCTCGCCGCCCTTCCGGCGACCCAGCACGCGGTCGTCGAGGAAGACACCGTCATCGTCGATCGGCGCGTTGGCCTGCGCCTTGACGTAGCGGTCCTCTTCGTCGGCGGTCAGGTAGTCGATCTGGTCGGTGACCCGGCCGTCGACGACCTTGCGGTACGGCGTCTCGATGAAGCCGAACGGGTTGACCCGCGCGAACGTGGCCAGCGAGCCGATCAGGCCGATGTTCGGGCCTTCCGGCGTCTCGATCGGACACATGCGGCCGTAGTGCGATGGGTGGACGTCGCGGACCTCCATGCCCGCGCGCTCCCGGGACAGACCGCCCGGGCCGAGCGCGGAGAGCCGGCGCTTGTGCGTCAGGCCCGCGATCGGGTTCGTCTGGTCCATGAACTGCGACAGCTGCGAGGTGCCGAAGAACTCGCGGATCGCCGCCACCACGGGACGGATGTTGATCAGCGTCTGCGGCGTGATCGCCTCGACGTCCTGGGTGGTCATCCGCTCGCGGACGACGCGCTCCATGCGGGACAGGCCGACGCGGACCTGGTTCTGGATCAGCTCGCCGACGGTGCGCAGGCGGCGGTTGCCGAAGTGGTCGATGTCGTCGACCTCGACCGGCACCTCCAGGTCGCCCTCGCCCATCGAGGTCTCGCCCGCGTGCAGGCGGACCAGGTACTCGATGGTGGTGACGATGTCGTCCTCGGTGAGGACGCCGGAGTCGAACGGCAGCTCCAGGCCGAGCTTCTTGTTGACCTTGTAGCGGCCGACGCGGGCCAGGTCGTAGCGCTTCTCCTTGAAGAACAGGTTCTCCAGGAGGGTCTGCGCGCTCTCCTTGGTCGGCGGCTCGCCCGGGCGCAGCTTGCGGTAGATGTCGAGCAGCGCCTCGTCCTGGCCGGCGGTGTGGTCCTTCTCCAGGGTCGCCATCAGCGTCTCGGAGAAGCCGAACCGCTCGCGGATCGCCTCCGCGCTCCAGCCCAGGGCCTTCAGCAGCACCGTCACCGGCTGGCGGCGCTTGCGGTCGATGCGGACACCGACGGTGTCGCGCTTGTCGACGTCGAACTCCAGCCACGCACCGCGGCTGGGAATGATCTTGACGCTGTAGACGTCCTTGTCCGTCGTCTTGTCGACCGAGCTGTCGAAGTAGACGCCGGGCGAGCGCACGAGCTGGGAGACCACGACGCGCTCGGTGCCGTTGATGATGAAGGTGCCCTTGTCGGTCATGACCGGGAAGTCACCCATGAACACCGTCTGGCTCTTGATCTCGCCAGTGGTGTGGTTGGTGAACTCGGCCGTGACGAACAGCGGGGCCGCGTAGGTCATGTCCTTGTCCTTGCACTCGTCAACCGAGGCCTTGACCTCGTCGAAGCGCGGATCCGTAAAGGACAGGGACATCGATCCGGAGAAGTCCTCGATCGGGGAGATCTCACTCAGGACTTCTTCCAGGCCACCGACTGGGCTGTCATCGCCGGCGTCGACCCGGCGCTGGAACCAGGCCTCCTCGCCGACGAGCCATTCGAAGGACTGGACCTGCAGATCGAGCAGATCAGGTACTTCCAACGGTTCGCGGATGTTCGCGAACGAGACCCGCCTGGGTGCCCCAGCGATCCCCGACGTGTAGTTGGAAGCTGCAGAGACCTTGGTCGCGCGGGAGACTGCCAAGATGCGTCCTTCCGGGACTCTGAACTGGCTACAGCCGCGTCAGGAGGCGTTGGCAACCGACTAACACGACTGTCAAGGGTGCAATGGCGCCCACGATCCTAGATCCCGTCATGGGGAGGGCGGAAAGAGGGCAGCGCAAAGTAGCAGTCTAGACGCTACGACGCCACCTGTCGAGGGGCCCGCCGACGAACCGTCCCGGAAGTCGTCTGCGGAGCCGCACCTCGCGAGGCCCTGCCCGTGTTGGGAACCAGAGTGAACCCGCCGCCGCCGACAGTCAAGAGATCACGCTCCGATCACCCTCGTGGCGCAAGACACGATCACTACACGTGATCGCCAAGGGGCCCGTTCTCCCTGGTCATGACTTTACCGCGCGGTAGTTCAGGCGAGTTTCCGCCAGGTCTCGCGACCGCTGGAACCGACCGCCCCGATCGCACACCGCACCCGGATTCCGCGGTTTCCGCCACCGGGGAGCACCCCGGTTCGCCTATGATCCAGTAAGCCGCCGGCGTTGTCGGCCATCTCACGCCGCAGGCCCCCGCCCGGGTGATCCAGCGGGGGTGCGGCCGGGGAACGCCGCCCGGCTGACCTCGCAGGGAGTCGCGGCTCGTGCACGGAGCGCGTGCCCCGGTCCTCGGCTCCCCGCAGCGAACGCACGGGCTATTCGGTACCGGTGAACATCGGTACGGTGAAACGCCCCGCGACGCCGCGACGCTGATAGTCGTGTGAGCATGCCACAGGAGAATCGGGATGAATGACGATGCGGGTCGGCCGGACGAACTCGCCGACGGGCGAGCGCGTTCGACCGGTGAGCAGCAGGGCGCCGGTGCCGGAGCGTCGTGGTTCAGCGCCCCGGCGGGCGAGGCCGCAGCCGCGGACGGCGGGTCCACCGCCCAATCCCGCGCCGGCCTCCAAGCCCAAGCCGGTGGTCAGGGCCAGTCCAGCAGCCAGAGCCAGCCCGGCGGCCAGGCGGACGCCCCGCGCGCGACCGGTCCGGACCGCCCCAGCCCGCAGCAGCGGTACGCCGACGCCATCACGGCGATGAACGGCATCATCTCCACCCTCGACTTCGAACAGCTGCCCTGGGTGACGGAGGTGTTCCGCGCGACCGCGGGCGTGCTCGACGACCGCGACCCGGCGCGGGCGGGCGTGCTGAACAACCTGGGCAGCGCGGCCCAGCTGCGGTACCTGCACAGCAAGCAGGTCGAGGACCTCGAGGACGCGGTCGGCTACTACCGGGACGCCGCGACCAGCGCGCACCAGGACGACCCCGACCTGGTGCTGTACCAGTGCAACCTGGCGCTGGCGCTGACCGAGCTCGCCGTCACCGGGGAGGACGCCGCGCACGCCGCGGAGTCCGTCCGGGCGGCCCGGCTCGCCACCGAGCAGACCCCGCGGCGCGATCCGCGGCGGATCATGACCCTGGTGCGGCTGGCGAACGCGCTGAAGACGCACGCGCGGCTCGCGGGCGACCCGGGCTCGGACGACGAATCGATCGACGTGTTCCGCGAGGCCGCGCGGGCCGCGTCCCGCGGTGGGGGCACCGAGGCCGCCGAGCTGCGGATCAACCTGGGAGCCGCGCTGCTGCGGCGCTACCAGCGCAACGGTTCGGCGCAGGACCTGGACGAGGGCATCACGCACCTGCGTCGCGGGGCGGACGGGCTCGCCGACGGGGAGGCGCGGCGCGGGGCGCTGTGCCACCTGGCGGGTGCGCTCCGGCTGCGCTTCGAGCAGGCCGGCGACCTCGCCGACCTGGAGTCGGGCATCGGTGAGCTGGTCGGCGTGCTGGGCGTCCTGAGCCCGGGGCACCCGCTGCTCGGGCGCGCCCTGGTGCTGCTGGCCGAGTCGACGGTCGAGCACGTGGACAGCACCGGTGAGCCGGGCCCGCTGCGCCGCACGCTGCGCGCCTACGCCTCCAGCGCCCGGGGCATGGCGGCCGAGGACCCGGAGCGGCCGTTCGCGCTCGCCGGCTACGGGGCCTTGCTGCGCAGGCACTTCCTGCACGGAGCGGAGGCCGACGCGCTGGACACGGCGGTCGCCGCCGGGGAGGCCGCGGCGGAGGGCTCGCTGAACGGCAAGGTGCTGCACTCGCTGGCGCTGAGCCTGCTGACCCGGTACGAGAACACCGCGGACGAGGACGACCTGGACCGCGCCAAGCAGGTGTGCGACCAGGCCGCGACCGCGCCCGAAACCCCGCAGCACCTGGCCTGGGCGCAGCTCGGCGTGATCGCCGCGCACCGGTTCCGCCGCACGACCCGCACCGGCGAGCTGGAAGCGGCCGTGGAGTGGTTCGACCGCGCGCTGGAGGCGATGTCGGCCGACGCACCGGAGCGGGCCGCGGTCGCCACCCACCTGGGCCGGGCCCTGCAGTCGCTGCACCAGCGCACCGGCAGGCGCCGGTTCTACCGCTGGGCGCGGCGGGTGCTCGCCGAGGCCGCCGCGCAGCCGTCGGCGCCCGCCGATCAGCGGCTGCGGGCCGCGAGCTTGAACGGCAGGCTCGCCGCGGGTGCGCAGCGCTGGTCGGAGGCGGTGGAGTCTTTCACCTCCGCGGTGGAGCTGCTGCCGCTGGTCACCCGGGCGAAGCGGGCGGTGGCCGCTCCCGCGATGCAGCAGCGGTGGGCGCGGATCGCCGCCGACGCGGCCGCGTGCGCCGTGGAGAACGGCGAGCCGGAGCGCGCCGTGGAGCTGCTGGAGCACGGCCACGCCGCGCTGCTGTCGGACTTCCTGCCCGCGGGTGGCGAGCTCGGCGCGCTGCACCGCGACCACCCGGAGCTCGCGGACGAGGCCGTCCGGTTGCGCAGGCTGCTGGACCGGCCGCCGGGCGAGCCCGCGCTGACCGACCCGGCCGAGGGCGGCGCGCTGCGCGCCCGGCTGGTCGACGCGTGGGAGGACCTGCTGCGCGAGGTGCGCTCCGACCCGACGCACGCCGACCACCTGCGGTTACGCCCGTTCGCCGAGCTCGCCGGGGAAGGCGAGGAAGGCTCGGTGGTGCTGGTCAACCTGAGCCGGTACCGCGCGGACGCGCTGGTCCTGGTCGCCGGCCGGGTGCTGACCGTCCCGCTGCCGGGCGCGGGCCCCGATGCCGCCGCGGAGCAGTCCAGGGCCGCGCTGGGCGTGACCGACCAGCGCGATCAGCGCGCGCTGCTGGAAGCGCTGGACTGGGCATGGCACAACGTCACCCGCCCGGTGCTGGACCGGATGGGATACGTGCAGCCGCCCGCGGAGGGCCAGCGCTGGCCGCGCCTGTGGTGGTGCGTGCTGGGCCCGCTGGGATTCCTGCCGCTGCACGCCGCCGCCGCGCGGGACGGGGCGAGCGCGCTGGACCGGGTGGTGTCCTCGTACGTCCCGACGCTGGGCGCGTTGAACGAGACCCGGCACCGGCCGGTCCCGGACCAGGGCCGGGCGCTGGTGGCGGCGGACGCGCTGGAACCGGGGGCGCGGGAGCTGCCGCGGGAGAACCAGATCCTCGCCCGCTACTGGCCGGACGCGGAGGTGCTGTCCCCGGCGACGACCTCGGCCGCGGAGATGCAGCAGCTGCTGCCCGGCGCGGCGTGGGTGCACGTGTGCGAACCGAGCGCCCAGTACCCCGCGCAGCCCGCGGCCGGGCTGGTGCTGGACCGGGAACCCCCGCAGCGCGGGCTGGGGCTGGTGGAGCTGGGCCAGCTCGGCCTGCACCAGACGGAGTTCGGCTACCTGGGCCGGTGCTCGACGTTCGTGGACGCGCCGTCCGCGGCGGCGGTCCCGCTGGCGACCGCGCTGGGCTTCGCGGGTTTCGCGCACGTCATCGGCTCGCTGTGGGAAGTCGACGAGGAGTGCGCGCTGGAGGTGCACTCGGAGGTGTACGAGGCGGTGTTTGGCACCGCGGAGTTCGACACCGGCCACGCCTCGCACGCCCTGCACGACGTGTCCCGGCGGCTGCGCGCGGAGTTCCCCGACATGCCGTCGCGCTGGTCCGCGCACCTGCACGTCGGCCCCTGACCTGCGGGCACCGCCCGGATTTCCGGGTTCCCGGGCGGTGCGGCGTCCGCAGGTCGGTGCTCAGTGCTGGCTGATGTTGGCGATCTTCCACTGGTCGCCGTGCCGCTCCGCGCTGATGACGACCTGCGCGGGCCCGACGGACGGCTCGCCGCCGATGTCGGTGCGGGTGGCGTTCTGGTCGACGAACAGCAGCACCTCGGCGCGGTCGCCTTCGAGGCGGTTGACGCTGCTGGCCTTGACCGTGGTGGTGACGACGAGCTTCTGGATCGGCGCCTGCTGCTTGACGGTGGTGAACAGCTGCTCGTACTCGCCGATGGCGCGGCCGACGAGCAGGTCCTTCGCGGCGCGCTCGGTCTTGCCGGTGTCGGCGAAGTCGTAGGAGAAGATCTTCTCGACGCCGTCGGTGATCTGGCCGTTGACCTCGCTGGTGGTGGCCTGGTCGGCGAGCGCCCGGTTGCCGTGGAACGCGCCGTAGGCCTCGACGCCGAACCAGGAGGCGAGTCCGGCGAGCACGACGGTCGCGGCGAGCAGCACCGCGATGAGCCCGGTGCCGCCGCGCCGCTCGGCGGTCTGCTCGGCGCTCGACTCCGCGGTCTCGCCGCCGTCCTCGCCGGTGGGCTCGGCCGTGCCGCTCGGTGCGGCGGCGGTCGTCCCGGGAGCTGCGGTCTCCTCGGCGGTGGCGTTCTCGTCCTGGGGCAGGTCGGCGACGGCGTGGAAGCGCTGTTCCGCCGCGTCCGGTTCCTGGCGGTCGGCGGCGGTGGCCGCGTCGTCCTCCGCGGTCGTGGACTGCGCGGTCACCGCGTCGGAGCCCTGGTCGGTGGAACCCTGATCCGCGGAGCCCTGGTCGGTCGAGCCCTGACCAGTGGAGTTCTGATCGGCAGCGTCCTGCTCGCTTCCGCCGGCCTGCCCGACCCCGCTGCCCTGCTCGGAACCCTGCTCGGCACCGGAGTCCCGGTCCGCGGCATCGTCCGGTCCGCCCGCGGCCCCCTGGTCAGCAGCGGCATCGTGCTGAGCAGCGACACCCGATCCGGCAGCGGCGCCCGATCCGGCTGCGACGTCCGATCCGGCTGCGACGTCCGATCCGGCTGCGGCGCCCTCGCGATCGGGACCAGCCGCCGAACCGTCCACATCGGACGACTCGGTTCCGGCGGCCGAAGCCGCGGCCTCCTCGTCCGGCCGGTTCAGCCCGAACCGGGAACCGCTGTTCTGCGCACCGGAACCGGTGCGGTTGCGCTGACCTGCGACGCGCCGCCGCGACGTCGATCCGGGACGACGGGGATGGGGCACGGGGACCACTCCTAGTGCTTGCGGGTTCGGCGGCTTGCTCGGGCGCTCAGCCGACCGCGACGGGGCCGAGGACGCTGAGCTTCCAGTCCTGGCCGTCGCGGGTCAGCTCGGCCTGGTACCGGCTGCGCTTCTCGGTGGGCGGCTGGCCGTCGGGGGTGACGGTCACCTTGACCACCGCGATCATGCGGGCCTTCCCCGCGTGGTCGTTGAGCTCGGTGAGCCCGGCGGAGAGCACCTCCGCCTTGGTGACCGTCCTGGCCTGCGTGATGCTGTCGGCGTACTGCTGCCGCCCGCGCACCACGTCCTCGTGCAGCGGTCCAGTGGACGACCGCTCCCACAGGTCGAGCCCGGGCTGCACGTCGTGGAAGTCCAGCGTGTTGAAGTTGATGATCGCCTGGGTGCCGGCTTGCAGGGCGTCGTCGCGCTGGGCCGTGAAGGCGGCGTTGCCGCTGCTGGCGGCGACCGCCCAGGTGATGCCGGTGACCAGGGCCGCCACCAGGGCCACGGCCAGCGCGATCCCGGAGATCAGCACGGGCCGCGATCGTCTCGTGGTCGGGCGGTTCTCGGGTTCCGGGCCGGGTTCGGCCGCGTTCTCGGTCATCGGCTCACCTCGTTTCGCGGTGCCGTCGGGCTGGCTCACTGTCCGGGGGCGTTCTGGGCGCCGCGTACGTTGATCGGGCTACCCGGCGGCTCCGCACAGTGTGCATCAGAGTTCAGCGGTGTCGGCGCGAGGTCGTTGCCTGCACGCTTCTGGGTTCCTTCGTAACCGGCCGTGCACGGCAGCGGGTCGAAGATGTTGAGCGCGAGTCCGAAGTGGGCGGTGCCGTCCCCGGGCACCACGCTGTAACCGCCCGCGGAGACCATCGGGTAGGTCACCAGCAGCTGCTCGATGCCGTCGTTGTTGGCGGCGAGCAGGTCGGTGGTGCTGGTGAGGTTCCGCACCAGCGTGCCCAGCTGGGGCCCGGTCTCGTTGAGCAGTCCGCTGACCTGGCGCGCCGCGGGCGGCGCCTGCTTGATGAGGTTGCGGATGTCCGGGTCGGAGCTGCGCAGCTGCTCGGCCAGCAGCCGCAGGTCGGAGCTGTAGGAGCGGATCGCGGAGCCCTGCTCGTTCTGGGTGGCCAGCACGGTGGTGCCGTCCTCCAGCAGCTTCCGGGTCTGCGGCAGGTGCTGCTGCGCTTCGGTGGTGAACTCGCGGGTGGTGTCGAGCACCCGCTGCAGGTTGCCGCCGTTGTTGCGGAACGCGGTGCCGAGCTCGTCGACGACGGTGCGCAGCGAGTCCTCCGGCACCGACTTGGAGAAGTCGTCCAGGTTGGTCATGAGCTCTTCGACCGGCAGCGGCGTGCTGGTGGCCTGCTTCCGGATGACCGACCCGTCCTCGAGGTACGGCCCGGAGTCGGTCTTGGGCCGCAGGTCGACGTACTGCTCGCCGACGGCGGACCGGTTGGTGACCACGGCGTCGACGTCCCGCGGGATGCGGTCGTTGCCCGCCTCGATGTCCAGCGGCACCTGGATGCCGTCGGAGGTCAGCTTCATCTCCCCGACGCGGCCCACGGGCACGCCCCGGTAGGTGACCTCGGCGTTGTCGAAGATGCCGCCGGAGTCGGCGAGGTTCATGGTCACGACGTAGCCACGGGGGCCGAGCAGCCGGTCCAGCCCGGCGTACCGGGCGCCCGCGTAACCGATGCCGACGAACGCGATCACCACGAACGCGATGACCTGCAGGCGGGTTTTGCGCGTGAGCATCAGTCATCGCCTCCGAACAGGAAGCCGAGCAGCCCGCCGTCGTCCTTCTCCGGTTCGGTGCTCGGCTCGGTGGACGGCGCCGGGGACGGTTGCGGGGCCGTGGTGCCGGGTTGCTGCTGGGGCTGCGGTTGCAGCGGCAGCGGCGGAGCGCCCGGCAGCTGGATCAGCGGCTGCCGGGATCGGCCGAGGTTGCCGAGGATGTTGGTGAGGTTGAGGTCCGCGTCGATGTACAGGTTGGTGTAGTCGCCCTTGATGCCCTGCACGGCGCCGTCGGTGAACGGGTAGGTCAGCAGGATCTCGAAGGACTTCGGCAGGTCGTCGCCGGCGGCTTCGAGCTGGGCGAGCGTCGGCTGCAGCGCCTGCAGGTTGTGCACCAGGTCGTCCTGGCTGCGGTTGACCACGTCGGTGGCGACCCCGGAGAGCTTGTCCAGCGACTGCAACATGGTGACCAGCTGGGTGCGCTGGTCGTTGAGCACCTTCAGCCCGGGTTCGAGGTCGCGCAGCGCGGTGTCGATGTTGCCGCGCTGCGCGTCGAGGCTGGCGGAGAGCCGGTTGACGCTGTCCAGCGCGCGGGTGATGTCGTCGCGCTGCGCGTCGAGCCCGGCGACGAGCTCGTCGAGGTTGCCGAGCAGGTTGCGGGCGTCGCCCTCGCGCCCGTCGAGGGCGGTGTTGAGCTCGCGGGTGATGTTCTGCAGCTGGGCGACGCCACCACCGTTGAGCAGCAGGGACAGCGCGCCGAGGACTTCTTCGACCTCGGGGTTGCGGCCGCTGCGGTCCAGGCTGATCACGTCGCCGTTGATGAGCTCGCCCTGCGGCGCCTCGGGCGCGGGCGGGGCGGCGAGTTCGACGTACTTCTCGCCGAGCAGGCTGGATTGGCGGAGCCGGGCGATGGCGTTGCCGGGCAGCTTCACGTCCCGGTTGACCTCGAGGACGGCTTCGGCGTCCCAGGAGCGGTCGGCGAGCCCGATGGTGCTGACCCGTCCGACGGGCACGTCGTTGACCCGCACCCCGGCGTTGGGCACCAGGTCGAGCACGTCGTCGAAGCGCACCTTCACCTGGTAGGGCTTGTCGCCGAGGTCGGCGCCGCCGGGCAGTGGTAACCCGGAGACGCCGGTGAACCCGCAGCCGCTGACCAGCACGAGCGCGCTGGTGGCGAGGGCGAGGACCTTCCCGGCGCCGCGCGCCGGGGTTCCGCGGCTGATCACTGGCCACCTCCGGTGACGAGCGGGGCACCGACGCCGCCGAGCGGCAGCGCCGGGTCGCCGGTGGCGGCGCCGTTCTGCTGCGCGGGCGGGTTGCCCTGCGCCTGCGAGAGCAGGTCGGCGATGCTGGAGAACGGCAGGATCCCGTCGAGCACCGGCTGGATCGCGTTGCACGCGTCGAGCACGTTGTCCGGCAGTTGCAGCGGGGTCCCGGCGGTGGGCTGGCGGACGAGCTTGCACACCCCCACCAGCGGCGGCTCGTTCAGCTCGTTGATCACGGCGCGGGTGTCGAGGGTGCCGGAGGCCGCGTTGTAGGAGTTCTGCAGGTTGCCCAGCGCGAGCGGCGCGTCCCGCAGCGATTCGGACAGCGCCGCCTTCTGGTTCACCAGCACCTGGGCGACGCCGTTGAGCTGGTCCACGTTGGACTTGAGCTGTCCGCGGTTGTCCCGCACGAACTGCTCGACCTTGCCGAGCGCGACGGCGAGTTCGGCGAAGGAGGCGCCGAGGTCCTCGCGCTCCCCCGCCAGCAGCGCGCTGACGTCCTGCATCTGGGTGTTGAACCGGCGCACCTGGTCGTCGTTGTCGTTGAGCATGGTGGTGAACCGCTGCAGGTTGTCGACGGTGGCGAACAGGTCCTTGCTGCTGCCCGACAGCGTGCTGCCCGCCTGGCCGAGGTGCTGCAGGGTGTCGGCGAGCGCCTGGCCGTTGCCATCGAGGTTGGCGGCACCGGTGTCGAGCAACCGGGTCAGCGCCCCGTCCTTGTTCGCGCCCTCCGGCCCGAGGGCCGCGGTGATGTCGTTGAGGCTGCGGTACACCTCGTCGAGCTCGACGGGGGTGGCGGTGCGCTCCTTGGGGATGACGGCGCCGTCGGCGAGCTTCGGCCCTCCCTTGTAGACGGGCGCGAGCTGCACGTACCGGTCGCTGACGACGCTCGGCGAGACGAGCACCGCGTTCGCGTCGGCGGGCACGTCCACGTCCCGGTCCAGCGACATGGTGACCTTCACGGTCTGCCCGTGCGGCTCGACCTGGTCGACGGTGCCCATCGGGACGCCGAGCATCCGCACGTCCCCGCCGGGGTAGACGCCGACGGCGGCGGTGAAGTACGCGGTGACGCGCTTCTCGTTCGCGCCGTAGAACACCCACCACACGGCACCGGTGGCCAGCAGCGCCACCGCGCAGGCGATGGCGATCATGCTGGTGAGGGGCGGTTTCCGGGTGCTCATGGCTTGCAGCCCTCCGGGTTGAGCGGGCCGACGCTGGGCGGCAGCAGACCGCAGATGTAGGTGTCGAACCAGCGGCCGGTGCCGAGCACGTTCGAGAACACCCGGGTGAACGGACCGAACGCCTCGATGCTGCGGTCGAGGTTGTCCTGGTTGCGCTGCAGCATCTTGGTGACCTTGTCCAGCTGGGCGAGGGTCGGTCCGAGCTGCGCCTGGTTGTCGTCGACGAGTCCGCTCAGCTGCGCGGACAGGGCGCGGGTGCCGGTGAGCAGCGAGCTGATCTGGTCGCGGCGGTCCCGGACCTCCTGCAGCAGCAGGTTCCCGTCGGCGAGCAGCTTCTCGAACTCGGCGTTGCGGTCGGCGACGGTGCGGGACACGTTCGCCGTGTTCGCCAGGAGTTCCTTGAGCTGCTGGTCGCGGGACGAGATGGTCTGGGACAGCGCGGACAGCCCGTTGAGCGCGCCGCGCACGTCGTCGGGGGTGTCCGAGAACGTGTCGGACAGCGTCTGGAAGCTGTCGGCGAGCTGCTGGGTGTCGATGCTGCCGACGGTCCGCTGCAGGCCGCTGAACGCCTCGATCACGTCGTAGGGCGCCATGGTGCGGTTCAGCGGGATCGGGTCCGAACTGGACTGCTCCGCGTCACCGCGCGGGTCCAGCGCCAGGTACTTCTGCCCCAGCAAAGTCTTGATCTTGATGGCGGCGGTGGTGTTGTTCCCGATCCAGGCGTCCTTGACCCGGAACGAGACGGCCACGTGGTCGCCTTCGAGCTCGACGGAGCTGACGGTGCCGACCTTCACCCCGGCGACCCGGACCTCGTTGTCCGGCATCAGCCCGGCGGACTCGCTGAAGTTCGCCTGGTAGCTGGTGCCGCCGACCAGCGGCAGCCGTTCGAAGTTCATCGCGAGGATGAACCCGAGCACCAGCACCAGCAGACCGGCGATGCCGATCTTGAGCGGATCGCGTTTCTGGAAAGACGTCATCCTTGGCACCTCGGCTGGGTCGCGGGCATCAGCGGCAGCGGGATGTTGACGTCGCCGATGCCGACCTTCCCGGACAGCCCGCACAGGAAGAAGTTGAACCAGGCGCCGTGCGTGCCGGTGCGCGTGATCGTCTCCAGCTTGTCGGGCATGTTCTGGAGGGTCCGCTCGGTGATGTCCTCGTTGTCGTTGAGGTTCTTGGACAGTTCGCCGAGCCCGGCGATGTCCTGCTGCAGCGGCGGTCGCGCCTCCGTCAGCAGCCCGGCGGTGGTGTTGGTGAGCCCGTCCAGCGCGCCCACGGCGTCACCGATGGACTCCCGGTCCTCGGACAGCCCGGACACGACCTGCTGGAGCTGCACGATCAGGCCGGAGAGCTGGTCGTCGCGGGCGTTGACGGTGCCGAGCACGTTGTTCAGGTTGGTGACGACCTCGCCGATCACCTGGTCCTTGGCGGCGAGCGTGGAGGTCAGCGATGCCGTGTGCGACAGCAGGCTCTGCACCGTGCCGCCTTCGCCCTGCAGCACCTGGATGATCTCGTAGGACAGCTTGTTCACGTCGTTCGGCGACAGGGCCTGGAACAGCGGTTTGAACCCGCCGAGCAGCACGGTGAGGTCCAGCGCCGGCTTGGTCTGCGCGAGCGGGATGGTGCCGCCGGCGGGCAGGTAGTCGTTCGGCGCGCCCACGCCCTGCTCCAGCGCGAGGTAGCGCTGGCCGACGAGGTTCCGGTACTTGATCGTCGCCTGCACCGACTTGGGCAGCTTGCGCTCGGAGACGCTGAACTCGACCTCGGCGGTCCGGCGGTCCACCACCTGGATGTCCTCGATCTGGCCGACCTTGACGCCCGAGATGCGGACCTCGTCGCCCACGTTGAGGGCGGTCGCGTCGGTGAACCTGGCCTTGTAGTCCTCCGCGGATCGCAGGTCGTTGTTCGCGATGGTGATCACCAGGACCCCGGTCGCCAGCACCGTGACGAGCACGAAGATGCCGAACTTGACCAGGGGTCCGAAGACGCCGCGCACGTTCACCGGTAGCTCACCTCCGCTCCGCGCAGGACCGGGCCGACCAGCAGCGAGCCCCAGCCGGGCACGTTCTGGGCGGGCTCGCCGATCGTGGGTGCCAGCACCGTCGAGACCATGTCCCGTTCGGCGGGCGAGTTCTGCACTCCGAGGCCGTCGGAGGCGGGGGCCGACTGCGGCGTGGTGCTCGCGGGAGCACCGCCGCTGGGCAGCAGGCCGTCGGTGCCGGTGCGGGACGCGGGCGGCGGCACCGAGCCGTCGTTGAGCGGCCCGTCCGGCGGGTACTGCGGGAACGGCTTGGGGCCGTTGACGAAGTCGTAGCAGCGCGGGCCGCGCTTGTCGCCGTACACCGGCTCGTCCTGGTTCGGGATGTACTTCCCGCGGTGCGGCACGATCTCCAGCGTGATGTGCAGGCCCGGTTCCTTCGTCCCGACACCGAAGGCCTGGTCGATCAGCGGCACGTAGTCGGCCATGCCCTTGAGGAAGCAGGGGAACGCCGGGGAGTACTTCGCGAGCACGTCGGCGGTGGGCCGGGCGGACTCGCCGAGCCGGATCAGGTCGTCGCCGTTCGCTTCGAGGAACCCGGTCGCGTCGTTCGACGTGGTCGTCAGCTGCGAGGTGAGCCCGCGCAGGTTCTCCTGCTGGTCCACCAGCGTCCGCGAGGTCTGCGACAGATCACCCAACGCCGCCAGCACATCCGGCGCCGCCTGCTCGTAGGTCTCCGCCACCCCCACCAACTGCCGCAGGTTCTCCTGCAACTGCGGCAACGACGGGTTCAACCCCGCCACGTACTCGTTCAACCGCGAGATCGTGTCCCCGATCGACTCACCACGACCGTCCAACGCCTGGCTCAACGAATTCAACGTCACCGCCAGATCATCCGGATGGATCGCCTCCAACACCGGCATCGTGTCCGCCAGCACCGTCTCCAACTCCACCGACGCCGCCGTCCGGTCCTGCGAGATCACATCACCCGAAGCCAACCGCACCGACGACGCCTGCTCCGGCACGTCCAACGACACGTACCGCTCCCCGAACAACGTCCGCGGCAACAACCGCGCCGACACGTTCGCGGGCAACAACCGCGCCTTGTCCGGCTCGAGCGCCAGGTGCAGCTCGGCACCGTCGTCGACGGGGCGCACCTCGGAGACCCGGCCGATGATCATGCCGCGGGCTTTGACGTCCGAGTCCGGCATCAGCTGGTTCCCGGTGGACGCCGCCTTCAGCACCACGTCCACAGTGGACTGGAAGGCCCGCTGGTAGGTGGCGATCGAGAACGCCAGGAACAGCACGATGACCATCAGCAGCGCCAGGCCGAGCAGCCTGCGCCGCACCGTGAACAGTGCCGTGCGAGTACTCATCCCGTGATCCGAACCGTCGTCGTGGTGCCCCAGATCGCGAGGCTGAGGAAGAAGTCGAGCAGCGCCGTCGTCACGATCGCCGTGCGCACCGCGCGCCCCACCGCGACACCGACGCCCGCCGGGCCGCCGCTGGCCCGGTAGCCGTAGTAGCAGTGCGTCATGATCACCACGACGCTGAAGATCAGCACCTTCCCGAAGGACCACAACACGTCCTCCGGTGGGAGGAACAGGTTGAAGTAGTGGTCGTAGGTGCCCGCCGACTGCCCGTACAGCTGCACCGTCACCGTCCGCGCCGCCAGGTACGAGGTCAGCAGGCCCAGCACGTACAGCGGCACCACCGCCACGAACCCGGCGATCACCCGCGTGGTCACCAGGTACGGCAGGCTCGGCACGCCCATGACCTCCAGCGCGTCGATCTCGTCGGAGATCCGCATCGCGCCGAGCTGCGCGGTGAACCCGGACCCGACCGTCGCCGACAGCGCCAGCCCGGCCACCAGCGGCGCGATCTCGCGGGTGTTGAAGTAGGCCGAGACGAACCCGGCGAACGCCGAGGTGCCCAGCTGGTTCAGCGCCGCGTAGCCCTGCAAGCCCACCACGGTCCCGGTGAACAGCGTCATGCCGATCATCACGCCGACCGTGCCGCCGATCACCGCGAGCGCCCCGCTGCCGAAGCTGACCTCGGTCAGCAGCCGCAGCGTCTCCTTCGCGTACCGGGTGATCGACTTCGGGATCCAGCCCAGCGTCCGCAGGTAGAACGACATCTGGTCGCCCAGATCGTCGAGCACCTCCAGCGGTCGCCGGGCCAGGCGCTTGGCGCGTTGCGTCATCGTCGTCATGACCGCTCACATCCCCTTGGGCGGCACGACCTGGAGGTAGATCGTGGTCAGGATGAAGTTCACCGCGAACAGCAGCAGGAAGGTGATCACCACGGCCTGGTTGACCGCATCGCCCACGCCCTTCGGCCCGGGCGGCGGGTTCAGCCCGCGGTAGGCGGCCACCACACCGGCCAGGAAGCCGAAGATCAGCGCCTTCAGCTCGCTGATCCACACGTCCGGCAGCTGCGCCAGCGCGTTGAAGCTCGCCATGTAGGCGCCGGGCGTCCCGCCCTGCATGATCACGTTGAAGAAGTAGCCGCCGAGCACGCCGACGACGCTCACCATGCCGTTGAGCAGCACCGCGACCAGGATCGCCGCCAGCACCCGCGGCACCACCAGGCGCTGCACCACGGAGACGCCGAGCACCTCCATGGCGTCGATCTCGTCGCGGATCTTCCGCGAACCGAGGTCGGCGCAGATCGCCGAACCACCGGCACCGGCGATCAGCAGCGCCGTCACGATCGGGCTCGCCTGCTGGATGATCGCCAGCACGCTCGCGCCGCCGGTGAACGACTGGGCACCGATCTGGCGGGTCAGCGAACCCAGCTGTAGCGCGATGACCGCGCCGAACGGGATCGCCACCAGCGCGGTGGGCAGGATGGTCACGCTGGCGATGAACCAGCACTGCTGGATGAACTCACGGAACTGGAACGGCCGGCTCGGGATGGACCGGACCACGTCCAGTCCCAGTGCGAACAATCGGCCTGTCTCGCGCAATGCTCCCGATCCCGGGAAGGATCGTGCGCTGCTCGCCCGCGATCGCGTGGGCGGTGCGCTCACTGCTCACCACCTTTGCGGCGTCCGAACCAGCGGCGGCGCGCGCTCACCGGTTCGTCATCGGGCTGGAATCCGGACTGCAGCGGCGGTTCTCCGCGCGGCCGGGGCCGCGGCGAGGGCCGGGACGCCCCGGGTCCGGGTTGGGCGGGCTTGCCCTGCGGGGCGGGCGCCGGGTTCTGCGGCGCGGCGTGCCTCGCCTGGTTCTGGGCGGCCTGGTTCTGCGCGGCCTGGTTCTGCGCGGCCTGGTTCTGCGCGGCCTGGTTCTGCGCGGCCTGGTTCTGCGCGGCCTGGTTCTGCGCGGCCTGGCTCTGGGCGGCCTGGTTCTGCCGGTCCGGGGTCGCCGGACGCTGCGGTGCCTGCTGCGCGGCCGCCGCGGGCTGCTGCGGGACCTGCGCCACGTCGCCCTGCGGCAGGGTGCCGCTGCGCGAGACCGCCGGCGCCGGGGAGCCTTCGCGGATCCCGTAGCGCTCCCGCTCCTGCGGGGTGAGGCTCTTGAAGATCTCCTGCTGCGCCGACGGGGTCAGCGAGCCCAGGTTCGCCATCACCCGGTCCTGCCTGCGCCGCACCGCGGTGCGCTCCGGCAGGCCGGGCGTCGCCTCCAGCTGCGGCATGATGTGCGGGACGCCCTGCTCCCCGCGCAGCTCGGCGAGCTCGGCGGCCGCCTGCCCGGCGTCCTTCTCCTCGCTCATCCCGATCGGGCCCTGCCTGCGGCCGTTGAGGAACTGCTCCACCACCGGTTCCGTCGAGGTCAGCAGGACTTCCCGCGGCCCGTACATCACCAGGTTGCGGCGGAACAGCATCCCGATGTTGTCCGGCACCGTGCGGGCCGTGTTGATGTCGTGCGTGACGATCAGGCAGGTCGCGTCGATCTGCGCGTTCAGGTCCACGATCAGCTGGTTCAGGTAGGCCGTCCGCACCGGGTCCAGACCCGAGTCCGGCTCGTCGAACAGCAGGATCTCCGGGTCCAGCACCAGTGCTCTGGCCAGTCCGGCGCGCTTGCGCATACCGCCGGAGATCTCGCCCGGGAGCTTGGTCTCGGCACCGAGCAGGCCGACCATCTCCATCTTCTCCATCACGACCTGGCGCACCTCGGACTCGTTCTTCCGGGTGTGCTCGCGCAGCGGGAAGGCGATGTTGTCGTAGAGGTTCATCGAGCCGAACAGCGCGCCGTCCTGGAACAGCACCCCGAACAGCTTCCGGATCTCGTAGAGATCCTTCTCCGCGCAGTCGCAGACGTCGACGCCGTCGATGAGCACCTTGCCCTGCTCCGGTTTGAGCAGGCCCACCAAGGACTTCAGGAAGACCGACTTGCCGGTGCCCGACGGCCCCAGCAGGACGCTGATCTCACCGGTCGGGAGGGTCAGCGTCACATCCCGCCAGATGGTCTGCGCGCCGAAGGACTTGGACAAGCCCTCGACCCTGACCTCGACACCCATCCGGCACCTCCGCGTTCCTTCGTTGGCCGCGTTACTCGCTGGCATCACTCCGCCAGGTGCAGTAGCGCACCCGAACGGGGAGCCTCGCATATGTGACTCGACTAACCGACGTCAGGAGCGTCACACCTATGCAACGAGCGAGACGCGCACAGGTTACTCACGAGTTCAGTTGGATTCCCAGAGCGCGACGCGAACTGTTCCGAACTGTCCGGATTCATCGTTTCGCAGACCGAAAAGATCAATGAAATGTGCACGGAACGCAAAAAGGCGGGCACCCGGGG
Source organism: Saccharopolyspora sp. MMCC62 (assembly GCF_057736575.1). NCBI lineage: Bacteria > Bacillati > Actinomycetota > Actinomycetes > Pseudonocardiales > Pseudonocardiaceae > Saccharopolyspora > Saccharopolyspora sp. MMCC62. The sequence goes on from NZ_JBYKCM010000002.1 coordinate 158,781, forward strand.
TGGGTGCCCGCCTTCTCGTACCACTCGCGGAATGATCTTTTCCCGGTCGGCCGGGCGGATCTGGAGATCCAGTGCACGGATCTCCCGCGACGATCGTTATCCGATCGATTCGCGGACCGCCTCGGAGTCCTTCGTGGACCACTCCGCTTCGCGGCGGAAGTGCGTGCCGCCCGTGACACCGCGTGAGCGGTGCCCGGGCGGCGCGAGATCACTTCAGGGAGATCTTGGCGCCGGACTCCTCCAGCTTGGCCTTGGCCTCGTTGGCCTTCTCCTTGTCGACCTTCTCCAGGAGGGCCTTCGGGGCGCCCTCGACGAGCTCCTTGGCCTCCTTCAGGCCCAGACCGGAGACGACCTCGCGGACGACCTTGATGACCTGGATCTTCTTGTCGCCGGCGTCCTCGAGGACGACGTCGAACTCGTCCTGCTCCTCGGCCTCGGCGGCAGCGCCACCGGCGGCGGGGGCGGCCACGGCCGCGACCGGGGCGGCGGCGGTGACGTCGAAGGTCTCCTCGAACTGCTTGACGAACTCGGAGAGCTCCAGCAGCGTCATTTCCTTGAAGACGTCCAGCAGCTCGTCGTTGCTCAGCTTGGCCATGACGGCGTTCCTTTCAGATCTGCGTCCGCCTCGGCGAACGGGTGCGATGTGCGGGCGGAATCCCGGCGCGCGCGCAGCGTTCCGGGCCGGGACGGATCAGGAGTCCGACTCGGCGCCCTTCTTCTCCTGCAGCGCGGCGGCCAGGCGCGCGACCTGGGACGCCGGAGCGGCGAACAGGCCTGCGGTCTGGTTCAGCTTGCCCTTCAGCGCGCCGGCCAGCTTGGACAGCGTGACCTCGCGCGAGTCCAGGTCGGCGATCCGCTCGACCTCGGAAACCGAGATCGCGCGGCCGTCCATGTAGCCGCCCTTGATGACCAGGGCCTGGTTGTCCTTCGCGAAATCGCGGAGCGCCTTCGCCGCGTCCACCGGCTCGCCCTCGATGAAGGCGATCGCGGTGGGGCCCACGAACAGGTCGTCGAGGCCTTCGACCCCGGACTGCTCGGCGGCCCGCTTGACGAGCGTGTTCTTCGCGACCCGGTAGGTCGTGCCCTCGCCCAGGGCGGTGCGCAGCTGCCCCAGCTGCGCCATGGACAGCCCGCGGTACTCGGTCACCACGGTGGTGGTCGCGGTGTTGAACCGCGAAGCGATCTCTTCGACCGCGTCGACCTTCTCCGGCTTTGCCATGTCGCCTCCTCTCTTCGATCGACTCGGAATCCTGCGAAAGCGGATTCGTAGCCGGTTGACGATCCCGAGGAGACGAAAAACGCCCCGGCGCAGCAGGCACGGGGCGGAAACTCAGCACCGGCGCGCATGCGCGCTCGGGTGCGGCCACGTCCTCCTGCGCGGGCCGCCCGCATCGCAACGGGACCTTCGTTTCCGCACATCGCGAACGACACGCGGAAAGACCAGCGGTCTTGGGTGGAACTGCCATCAGAGTACTGCACCCCCGAGCCCGCCCGACCGGCACCCCCGCAGGTCGCGGGCGGGCGCGCCGAGCGCGGCGCGGGACGATCAGCACCCTTGCCCGGCACGGCAAGATGTCAGGCGTGGCCGACCCGAACGAGTCGCACCGCGACGACCGATCCCCCCGCCCCGACGCGACCCCCGACGTGGTGGACGCCGAACTCGTGCCGGAGCCGCCGCGCACCCCGCCGGTGAACGCGCCCGCCCCGGACGACGAGCAGACCCGGCAGTACGAGGAGTACCAGCGCTTCCGGGAGTTCCAGAAGTTCCAGGAATGGCAGCGGCAGCAGGACGGCACCGGCGCCCAGGGCGCGCCGCCACCGCAGCCCGCCGCGACCCAGCCCACCTCCCCGCAGCCGCCGCAGGGCAGGCCGTGGTGGAAGAAGGCGCTGGGACTGCTGTGGTCGCTACTCCGGCCGTTGCTCGGGCGGCTGCTGTTCCTGCTCATCACGGTGGTGCTCGTGGTGGCGCTGCTGTTCTGGCTGCTGTCCAAGCTGCTCGGCGGCGTCACCGGTGGTGGCGGAGGCGGCGGTGGCACCGGCGGCACTCCCCCGGGCGCCGCGCCCGTCACCCCGCCGTCGCCGCAACGGGTCGTCCGCGCCTTCTACGGCTACATCGCGCACCAGCCCGAGCAGGCCTGCGCGCTGTTCACCCCGGAGGGCGGGAGCGCCTTCGCCTACTACTCCCAGACCCCCGACTGCGCGGCCGCGGCGGCCAAGGCGCACGAGCAGGTCACCGAGCCGAGCTCGTTCAGCAGCCCGCGCTTCACCAACGACGTCATCGAGGAGAGCGATGCCAGCGCCGTCGTCGACTCGTGCGCGCTGAGCGTCTCCGGCGGCCCGCCGCTGGGGAAGTTCAGCATGTCCCGCCAGCCCAACGGCGGCTGGCAGATCGACAACTACCAGCCCGCGGCCTGCTCCTGAGAACGCGAAAGCGGGCCGCCCCCGGAAGGGGACGGCCCGCTCGCAGCGGAAGTCCGCGTCAGGCGGGAGCCTCGGTGAGGTTCCGGGTCACGCTCGGGTCCACCGGGATGCCGGGGCCCATCGTCGTCGTGAAGGTGATCTTCTTGACGTAGCGGCCCTTCGAGGTGGACGGCTTCGCACGCAGGATCTCGTCCAGCGCGGCCGCGTAGTTCTCCACCAGCTGCGTGGTGTCGAACGAGGCCTTGCCGATCACCAGGTGCAGGTTGGCCTGCTTGTCCACCCGGAAGCTGATCTTGCCGCCCTTGATCTCCGAGACGGCCTTCGTCACGTTCGGGGTGACGGTGCCGGTCTTCGGGTTCGGCATGAGGCCGCGCGGCCCGAGGACTCGCGCGATCTTGCCGACCTTCGCCATCTGGTCCGGGGTGGCGATCGCCGCGTCGAAGTCGAGCCAGCCGCCCTGGATGCGCTCGATGAGGTCTTCGGAGCCGACCGCGTCCGCGCCGGCGGCTTCGGCCTCAGCGGCCTTGTCCCCGGTGGCGAACACGATGACCCGGACGGTCTTGCCAGTGCCGTGCGGCAGGTTCACGGTCCCGCGGACCATCTGGTCGGCCTTGCGCGGGTCGACGCCCAGACGCAGGGCCACCTCGACGGTGGGGTCCATCTTGACCTTGGCGGTCTTCTTGGCCAGCTCGACGGCCTCCAGCGGCGCGTACAGCCGCGCGCGGTCGACCAGCTCGGCGGCCTGCTGATATGCCTTGCTGCGCTTAGTCATTCTCTGTCCTTAGAAGGTGGATCAGTCGTGGTCGCGTAGGGCTGCGCGAGCCCTCCCACACGTGCCGGTTCGTCAGCCTTCGACGGTCAGACCCATCGACCGGGCGGTGCCGGCGATGATCTTCGAGGCCTGGTCGAGGTCCTTGGCGTTGAGGTCGACCATCTTGGTCTGCGCGATCTCGCGGACCTGGTCCGCGGTGACCTTGCCGACCTTGGACTTGTGCGGCTCGCCGCTGCCCTTCTGCACACCCGCGGCCTTCAGCAGCAGCTTCGCCGCCGGCGGGGTCTTCAGGTTGAAGGTGAAGGAGCGGTCTTCGAACACGGAGATCTCGACCGGCACCACGTCGCCGCGCTGGCTCTCCGTGGCGGCGTTGTAGGCCTTGCAGAACTCCATGATGTTCACGCCGTGCTGGCCCAGCGCGGGGCCGACGGGCGGAGCCGGGTTCGCCTGGCCTGCCGAGATTTGCAGCTTGATGATCGCTGCGAGCTTCTTCTTCTTGGGCGGCATCTCTAGCTTCCTAGTGTCTTCGGTGTCCGTTCGCCCGACCCGAGGACGGGCCGGGCACGGGCGGGGACCACGACGGTGGCGTCGCCCGTTCCCGCGGCAGGTCCTGCCAGAGCCTGCCGCGGCCGCCGGAATCCCCTCGTCGGCCCGTCGCCGGGCTTCCGGGGAACCGGTCAGATCTTGGAAACCTGGTTGAACGACAGCTCGACCGGAGTCTCCCGGCCGAAGATCGACACCAGCACCTTGAGCTTCTGGTTGTCGGCGTTGACCTCGCTGATCGTCGCGGGCAGCGTGGCGAACGGACCGTCCATGACGGTGATCGACTCGCCGACCTCGAAGTCGACCTCGACCGAGGGCTTCGCGGACGCGGCGGGCTGGGCGGACTTCTTGCCCTGCTCCGGCTTCGCTTCCTTCTCCGCCTGCGGCGCGAGGAACTTCAGCACGTCGTTGATGCTCAGCGGCGAGGGCTGCGAGGTCGCACCGATGAACCCGGTGACGCCCGGGGTGTTGCGGACCGCGCTCCACGAGGCGTCGTTGAGCTCCATGCGAACCAGGATGTAGCCGGGCAGCACCTTGCGCTGCACCAGCTTGCGCTGGCCGTTCTTGATCTCGGTGACCTCTTCGGTGGGCACCTCGACCTGGAAGATGAAGTCCTCGACGTCCAGCGTCTGGGCGCGGGTCTCCAGGTTGGTCTTGACCTTGTTCTCGTAGCCGGCGTACGAGTGCACGACGTACCACTCGCCCGGAGCGCGGCGCAGCGCGGCGCGCAGCTCCTCGACCGGGTCGACCTCGGCCTCTTCTTCGGCTTCTTCAGCGTCGTCGGCTGCGGCGTCGGCTTCGTCGGCTGCGGCTTCGGCGTCGTCCTCGGTGGACGCCGCGGACTCGGCCGCTTCGTCGGTCACCGCGTCGTCCGCCGAGTTCTCCTCGTCGGCGCCGGTGGTCGAACCGGTGTCCTCGCCGGAGTCGGCGCCGCGAGCGGAGTCGACGTCGTCGGCCACCGCCGACACCTCGGCCTCGGCCGGCGCACCGGTCCGGCCGGTCAACTCCTGGTCCTCGTGGGAGGTCCCGTCTCCTGAGGTCACAGTGGCTCTCGCTTCCTCTCGTGCGTTATGCGCCGGGTCGATGGCGCGACAGCGGCCCGCTGTTCGCCGCGGGCCGTGGCGCTCAGCCGAACAACCAGAGCACGCCCTTGGCGAACAGCACGTCCAGGCCGGCGACGAACGCCACCAGAATGCTGACGAACACGAGCACCACCAGCGTGTAGGTGATCAGCGCCCGGCGTGTCGGCCAGATGACCTTGCGCAGCTCGGCGACCACCTCGCGCACGAAGCGCCACGCCTTGCGGAACGGCGAGACCCGGCCCTTCTTGCCGTCTCGCGACGGAGTCGGCCGGCCCTTCGACTCAGTTGTGCGGGTAGCACCGGATTCCGGCCCATCCGCACCGCCCTGCCGGGCGGAAGCGCGGGAGGCGCGACGCTCGCGTCGTGCGGCGGCGCTGGAGGGCTGAGCGGCATCATGCTGCTCGTCCGGCCCCTGCTCGCGGTCGTCGCTCACGCCTGCTTCCTCCGCTCACCGTGTGCATCGACGCAGGGGTGACAGGACTCGAACCTGCAACCTGCGGTTTTGGAGACCGCTGCTCTGCCAATTGAGCTACACCCCTTCGCGACCGTCGGCCGCGTCGGAACACACCATACGCCAGCCCCGAATCCGGCCGACGCCGAGTTCGGGTGCGGGTGTACCGGCATCCCAAGACGGGAAGTGTACGGGATCGCCCCGCAGCTCCCGCACAGGCGGTCCCATAACGGCGAACGCCGAGGCGGGGAGCGTGCCGGTCCGGTTCGCGCTCTGCGAAGATGTTCCCATGTCAGCACCAGTGGACCAGTCCGAGACAGGCACTTCGAAGCGGCGCGTGTCCGCCCGCGTCGGCGGCATCAGCGAGTCCGCGACGCTCGCGGTCGACTCGAAGGCGAAAGCGCTCAAGGCGGCCGGCCGGCCCGTCATCGGCTTCGGCGCAGGCGAGCCCGACTTCCCCACCCCGCAGCCCATCGTGGACGCCGCCGTCGCGGCCTGCGCCGACCCGCGCAACCACCGGTACAGCCCCGCCGCGGGCCTGCCGGAGCTGCGGGAGGCGATCGCGGCGAAGACCCTGCGCGACTCCGGGCTGACCGTCGACCCGAGCCAGGTCCTGGTCACCAACGGCGGCAAGCAAGCCGTCTACCAGGCGTTCGCCACGCTGCTCGACCCGGGCGACGAGGTGCTGCTGCCCGCGCCGTACTGGACGACCTACCCGGAGGCGATCGAGCTCGCCGGGGGCGTGCCGGTCGTGGTGCCCACCGACGACACCACCGGGTTCCTGGCGAGCGTCGAGCAGCTGGAGGCCGCGCGCACCTCGCGCACCAAGGTCCTGCTGTTCAACTCCCCGTCCAACCCGACCGGCGCGGTGTACCCGCCGGAGCAGGTCCGCGCCATCGGCGAGTGGGCCGTGCGCAACGGGGTCTGGGTCATCACCGACGAGATCTACGAGCACCTGGTCTACGGCGACGCCGAGCACGTCTCGATCGCCGCGCAGGTCCCGGAGCTCGCCGACACCTGCGTGATCCTCAACGGCGTCGCCAAGACCTACGCGATGACCGGCTGGCGGGTCGGCTGGATGATCGGGCCGAAGGATGTGATCAAGGCCGCCGCGAACCTGCAGTCGCACCTGTCGTCGAACGTGGCGAACGTGTCGCAGCGGGCCGCGCTGGCGGCGGTGACCGGGTCGCTGGACGCGGTCGCCGACATGCGCGCCGCGTTCGACCGGCGCCGCCGCACCATCGTCGAGATGCTCTCGGCGATCCCGGGCGTGACCTGCCCGGAGCCGGAGGGCGCGTTCTACGCGTACCCGTCGGTGCAGGAACTGCTGGGCAAGGAGATCCGCGGCGTGCGGCCGAAGACCAGCGCGGAGCTCGCCGAGCTCGTGCTGGAGCAGGCCGAGGTCGCCGTGGTGCCCGGTGAGGCCTTCGGCACCCCCGGCTACTTCCGGCTCTCCTACGCGCTCGGCGACGAGGACCTCGTGGCCGGTGTGCAGCGCGTCGCCGATCTGCTCGGCGAGGCGAAGTGAACTAGGCCGTTCCCGGGGCGGTCACCCGACCGCCCCGGTGGGCCGAGCTCCGCGCGGGGCCCGCCACGAGGGCTGAGCCGCCCCCAGGGCCCCGCGTGGGCCAAGATCCTCCCAAGACCACCGGGCCGCGCTCGCAGCACCGCCCGGAGCCGATCAGCCGCTATTCCGGCAACCGCACGACGGCGTTGGCGCCGCCGAGGACCGACTGGTCGTCGCTGCGGGCCGTGATGAGCACCTTCGCGGTGCCGTCCTCGTTCACCGCGGACACCTTGCCGCTCAGCTCCACCCGCGCCCCGACCCCGTCGTCCGGGACCACCACGGGCCGGGTGAACCGCACCGAGCAGTCCACGATGGCCGCCGGATCGCCGGTCCACTCGGACACCAGCCGACCGGCCAGCGCCATCGTGAACATGCCGTGCGCGATCACGTCGGGCAGCCCGACCTCGGTGGCGAACCGCTCGTTCCAGTGGATCCGGTTGAAGTCCCCGGACGCCCCCGCGTACCGCACCAGGTCCTCGCGGGTCACCGCGACGCTCAGCGCGGGCAGCTCGTCGCCCTTGGACAGCTCGGACAGCCGCACCGTCATGCCTGCTCCCCCTGTTCTGCCGTGCCGCGCGCCACTAGCGTGGAGATCGCGGTGCACACCGGCTCGCCGTCCGCGGTGGCGATCTCGGCGCGCACCGTGAGGAAGTCGTTGCCCGCGCGGGCCTTGATGTCGTCCACGACCACCGAGGTGCGCAGCACGTCCCCGGCCCGGATCGGGCGGTGGTGGGTGAAGCGCTGGTTGCCGTGCACGACCTTGCTGTAGTCCAGCCCGAGCGCCGAGTCGGCCACCACCGCGTCGTGCGCGCGCATCGAGAGGATCACCGCGAACGTCGGCGGGGCGATCACGTCCGGATGCCCGGCGGCCTGCGCGGCCGCCGCGTCGCGGTGCAGCGGGGAGGAGTCCTTGATCGCGTCGGCGAACTCGCGGATCTTCTCCCGGCCGACCTCGTAGGGCTCCGTGGGCGGGTATTCACGTCCGATGAATGACTGGTCTAGCGGCACCAGCGCAGGCTACCGACCGCGCCGGCGGACATCGGCACCAGACGCGAAGAACCCGCCGCGGCCAGCAGGCCGGGCGGGTTCTCCGAGTCCGTCGGGAGCGCTGTGGTCAGCGAGTCTCCTTGTGGGTGCGGTGCGTACCGCAGTGGGAGCAGAACTTCTTCATCGCCAAGCGGTCCGGGTCGTTGCGCCGGTTCTTGTTGGTGATGTAGTTGCGGTTCTTGCACTCCTCGCAGGCCAAGGTGATCTTGGGGCGAACGTCGGTGGCTGCCACGGAGGTGCCCTTCCTCTCTCGTACTGCGTCCTAGGAGGCTCGCTCGACAGGCGTGGGCGAACCGAAGTGGTAGCGGTGGCCGGACTTGAACCGACGACACAGCGATTATGAGCCGCTTGCTCTACCGACTGAGCTACACCGCCGAGGACAACCTGACAGGTTCTTCACCGAGGTTACCTCATGCAAAACAGCCGCAGCACCCAGATACCCGAGCACCGCGACTGTTTTCCGAGCCCCAATACGGAATCGAACCGTAGACCTTCTCCTTACCATGGAGACGCTCTGCCGACTGAGCTATTGGGGCATGTCCTTGCGGAGCGATTAGAACTTTACACACCCGCCGAACCGGCCTTGCGACGGGGGTCCCCTTTCGAGGTATTCCCAGCTCAGCGACCACTTCTTCGCCGCAGGAGCCGGAATCCGCGCGCTGCGGACGATCAGTGCACGAGTGTGAGCACCGTCTCGGACTTGGCGCCGCGGGCCTTCACGGTCCGCGCCTGCAGCCAGGCCTCCAGCCGGTCCTCCGGCAGCGGCCGCGAGATCAGGTAGCCCTGCGCGATGTCGCAGCGCATCCCGACGAGCTGGTCCCGGGCCGCGTCGTCTTCCACGCCCTCGGCGACCACGACCAGGTCCAGCGAGTGCCCGAGCTCCACGATGGTGCGCACCACGGCCATGTCGCTGAGGTCGGTGCCCATGCCGAGCACGAAGCTCTTGTCGATCTTCACCTCGTCGACGGGCAGCGTCCGCAGGTACGCCAGCGAGGAGTACCCGGTACCGAAGTCGTCCACGGCCAGCACCACGCCGAGCGCGTGCAGCCGCCGCAGCACCGGCATGGAGCGCTCCGGTTCCTCCATCACCGAGGACTCGGTGAGCTCGAAGGTGAGCAGCTCCGGCGGCACGTCGTGGCGGCGCAGCGCCTCCGCGACCCGGTCCGGGAAGGACTCGTCGTTGAGGTTGCGCACCGACAGGTTCACCGCGACCGACATCCGCAGATCCCGGTCCATCCACTCCCGCACCTTGATCAGCGCGCGCTCCATCACGAAGGACGTCAGCGCGTCGACCAGGCCGGTGGCTTCGACGACGGGCACGAACTCGTCCGGGTCGAGCCGGCCGTACTCGGGGTGCCACCAGCGCACCAGCGCTTCGGCGCCGACGACCTGCCTGCCGGGCAGCGCGACCTTCGGCTGGTAGTGCACTTCGACCTGGCCGGTGTCCAGCGCCTGCCGGAACTGGGTGACCAGCTGGAAGCGGCGCAGGAACACCTGGCCCATCGCCGGGGCGTAGCCCCGGACCACGTCCTTGGCGTTGCGCGCGGCGCGCACCGCCACGTCGGCGTGCTGCAGCAGCGTGTCGATGTCGTTCTCGGCGTCCGCGTCGGCCGGGGCGGACGAGGAGTACCCGGCGACACCGCCCGCCTCCACGACGAGCCGGTCCAGCGGGTAGGACTCGCCGATCACCTCGCAGAGCCGGGTGCCGACCTCGTGGGCCTGCTCCTCGGTGTGGTCGATGAGCAGTACCGAGAACGAGTTGGCCTCCAGCCGGGCCAGCGGTACTTCCGGGCCGAGCTCGCCGAGCATCCGCTGCCCGGCGGCGACGACGATCCGGTCGCCCCACGTGTAGCCGAGGGCTTCGCTGACCGTGGTCAGCAGGTCCAGGTCCACCCGCACCACCACCGCGGTCCGCCCGGCGCGCAGCTCCTCCGCCGCCATCTCGCGGAAGCCCGCGCGGTTCAGCAGGCCGGTGAGCAGGTCGTGGTAGGCGTCGTGCCGCAGCCGCGCCAGCAGCCGCCGGTTGTCCATGGCGGTGGCCAGGTGGCTGGCGAGGGTGTGCAGCAGCCGCACGTCGGCGCGACCGAAGCCACGCCACCGGCTGACCCGGTCGTGCGCCTCCACCGCGCCGAGCAGCTGGTTCGCCCCGCGCAGCGGCACTACCAGCGATTCGTAGGCGCCGCGCATCCGCAGCGCGCGGCGCACCTCGTCGGGTGCTTCGAGGGTGCGGAAGGACCGGACGTGACTGCCCGGGAGCTGCAGCAGCGGGTCGTCGCGCAACGCCTGCGGCCCGGCGATCCGGGCGGCTTCGGGGAGCGGTTCACCTGCGACGAGGGTGCTCACCTCGCCGCGCGGGTCCAGCCGCAGGCGCAGCACCACGCGGGTGGCGTTGAGCTGTTCCCGGATGCGTTCGGCGACCGGTTCCCACTCGGTGACCGAGGTGGTGTTGTCCTCCGGCTCGGAGGGGTTGCGCACCGCGGCCTGGCCGGACCGGGCGACGCTGAGGCTCACGTCGCTGAGCGCCTCCAGGTCGCGCTGCTCCCGCAGCAGGCCGGAGTACGCGCGGTAGAGACCGATGACGGCGACCGCGACGAGCGCCACCAGCAGCCAGCCCCAGCGGGTGCTCTTCGCCACCTCGTAGCCGATCAGCCCGACGGAGGTGTTGAGCAGCCCGACGGCGAGGGTGCGCACGGACAACCTCCCGGCGGCGCTGACCCGCATCGCACCGCCGAGCACGTGCAGCGCGGCGAGCGCGAAGGCGCAGCTGATCAGCGGGGAGGTCAGGGTGCCGACGACCGGGCCGAACCAGTCCGGGGCGGTCTGCGGCAGGGCGCGCTGCACGGCGGTGGCGATCGCGAACGGCACCGCGATCTCCAAGCAGAGCACGCCCGCGTTGTAGACGACGTGCGTGGCGGCGCGCCGCCCGACCTGGGCGCCGAGCCCGGCGAGCAGGTTGGCCGCGAGCACCACTTCGAACGGCGCGGTCAGCAGGCCGAGGATCAGCGGGATCTCGGTGAAGGAGATGGTCCAGCCGACGCGCTTCACGTCCACGTCGATGGTGAGCTGTTCCGCGACGAGGAAGCCGATGGCCAGCAGCGGCCCGATGTAGAGCAGGCTGGCGTCGTAGCGGAACTCCAGCGCGGAGGACGTCAGACCGGACACGAGCAGCCCGACCAGGAGCGTGACCGCGGAGAACGCGGTGAACACCCGCCGACGCGCCGGATCGACCTCGGCCCGCACCGGCGGACGCGGGGTGTCCAGCGTCGCCTCCGGATCGAGGGTGTGGTGACTCTCGATCATCCACCCTCCTCCTGCCCGGCGACACGAATGTCGCACCGGATTGCCGAGCCGATCGTGACTCACGACGGGCACGGTTGGCCAGGGGCCAGCGGCCCGCCGAACGCCGTCAAGATCCATTTTCGAGCCGTCCGGCGCGCGGTGCGCGCACGGACCACCTGCGCAGACATCGAACTGACCAGCGACTTCGGCCGGTACCATCCTGGCGGTTCCAGCGCCCCCGTGTCCCGGTGACCCGGCCAGGAGCAATGTGAAAAAGGCCGCAGCAACCGATCAGTGACCATGCGGAGAGTATCCGCGAAACACGGATAGTGACCGCAGTTCCGTCAATCGGAGCAACGGTCAGGCCAAGCCCAGTTCGTCTACGTAATCACGGACCGCTCGATCGAGATCAGCCAGCCCCGATTCTTCGGTCGGCAGGTGCCCGGCGCCGTTGAGTTCGGCGAACCTCCCCCGCGAGCCGAGGCGGTCGTAGAACTCCCGGGACAGCCGCGGCGGGGTCCAGCGGTCCTCGGCGGGGTGCGCCAGCAGCAGCGGCGGCCCCGCGTAGTCCTCCGGCTCCACCGCGGGCGCGGCGGCGAGGTAGCTGCGCAGGAAGCCCAGCGACATCCAGTTCCCGCCGGCGAGCGGGTCGGCCCAGATCGCGTGCGCGAACTGGGCGTGGTTGGACATCGCGGCGATGTTCACCAGCCACCGCACCGGAGCCCAAGCCGGCGGCAGCGGCACCGGCACCGAGCCGGGCAGCAGCCCGAGCAACCCGGACCACCGGCCCATTTCGGGCGTGGTCGCGAGCATGCGGCGCACCTCCTCCCGCCGCGGGTCCGCGAGCCCGGTCACCAGGACTCCGGCGACCGAGCCATCGGCTCCCGCACGTGCGGCCACGTCGTAGGCCAGCCGCCCAGCGGAGCCGACCCCCATCAGGACGATGGGCCGCTGGTCCGTTCGCCGCTCCGCCGCGATCAGGTCGGTGACGCACCGCAGCCAGCCGGCGTAGGTGGCGTTGCGCAACCCGCTGGAGGTCAGGCCGAAGCCCGGCAGGTCGGGCGCGAGGAATTCCAGCTCGGCGAGCGCGGGCAGCCTGCCGTAGGGCGTGAGCATCCGCCCGTAGCCGCCGATCCCGTGCAGCGCGATGACCTTCGCCGGTGCGTGCGGCCGCGGAATCCGGTCCAGGTGCACGCGTCTGCCGCGCCAGGCCCACCACTCCTCGACCGGCATGCCCGGGGCCGGCGCCTCGGGCCGCACCGCCGCGTTCGGCAGCGCCTCGGTCGGCAGGCCCCGGCCGGTCAGGAGTCGGCTCGCCGAGCCGCGCGGTCCCCCGTCGGGCTGGTCCAGGCTGAGCCCGCTGGGGAAGTACTCCTGGTAGCGGAGCCAGTGCCGGTGCTCCGCGTAGCTGGGACCGACGACGGTGTCGGATCCTGGTTCGGAAACTGCTCGCACACCACGAAAATACGGAGTGGGCATCGCGATGCGCATCGGCCACGAGCAGGCTCGCTACTGGTTCCAGGAGGCCCGGGTGGCTCGGCTGGCGACCGCCGACCCGGCGGGCCGGCCGCACCTGGTCCCGATCACGTTCGCGGTCGACGGCGACTCGCTGGTGACCGCCGTCGACCACAAGCCGAAGTCGACGACCGCCCTGCGACGCCTGCGCAACATCGAGCGGAATCCGCAGGTCACCCTGCTCGTGGACCACTACGCCGAGGACTGGGAGCAGTTGTGGTGGGCGCGTGCCGACGGGCTCGCCGAGCTCGCCGCGGCCGAGCAGCACCCGCAGCTGGTGGCGGCGCTCACGGTGAAGTACGAGCAGTACCGGCAGCGGCCACCGCAGCTGACGTTGATCGTCGTGCGGGTGTCGCGGTGGAGCGGCTGGCGCGCCGCTGGTGATCACTCTCACGGCTGAACCCTCCTTCCGTCGGCTCCTCGTACCGCCGGATCGGGCGGCGGGGTCCCGGTGGACTTCGCGTGCGGGGGTCGGCGACCGGTTACCGGCTCGTGCGCCGGGCGCGGGCGGTGGACCACCGAGCGGTCCGGCGCAGGGCCGGTCGAGAACCGGGTGGTCTGGAACTGGGTGGTCCGGGACCAGGCTGGGCAGGGATTGGTGGTCGGAAACCGGGGTGGGCAGGGTCGGGTGATCAGGGGCTGGACGGCCAGGCACCGGGCGATCAGGTACCGGCCGATCGCCGTTTCGGGCCTGGCCGGTCAGGCCCGGACGCCCGGCGCCGGGTGGTCGCCGCCGGGCGCTCGACCACCGCGGATCACCCGGCGGCCCCCAGCAGGTAGAACGTCCGCCCCTGGTTGTCGGTGCAGGTCGCGAGCCGCCCGTAGGGCATGTCCGCCGGCTCGCCCGCGTTCCCGCCCTGCTCCCGGACCTTGGCGAGCGTGGCGTCCAGGTCGTCCGCCCGGAAGCAGAGGGTCACTTCGCCGGTGTCGCTGCCGTGCATCCCCGCCATCGGCCGCACGTCCTCGATCTGCCAGCCGTCCTCGACGTTGCCGGGGCCGAACCGCCAGCCGAGGACGGCGCCGTAGAACTCCTTCGCGAGCGCGGTGTCCGGCGTGGCGATGGTGATGTAGTCGATGTCCCCATGCCGCGGTGGCCGCGACGCCGCGGGGTCGGCGCTCGCCCCGGCCCGGCCGGGCGGGGTCATGATCATCCACCGGTGGCCGAACGGGTCGTCGAACCGGCCGGAGCGGCCGTAGGGGTGCTCCTCGACGTCGCCCACCGCGGTCGCGCCGTGCTCCCGCGCGCGCTGCACGACGGCGTCCACGTCCGGGACCTCGACGTGCAGGGTCGTGCTGGCGCCGCCGCGGTGCACCGGCGCGAGCATGTCGATCTCGGGGAACTCGTCGGCCAGGAACAGCGGGCTGCCGCCGACGTCGAGCTCCACGTGCCCGAGCCTGCCGTCGGTCATCGCGTACGGCTCGGCGCGCAGTCGGGCGCCGAGCACCGCGCCGTACCAGTCGATCGCCCGCTGCGCGTCCGACACGGCGAGGTACGGCGTCAGCGTCATGGCCACCCGGTCGGACAGGTCCGCCCGCTGCTCGCGCGCGGCACCGGGACGGGTGGATTCGGTGTCGGTCATGGTCACTCCTCGGTCATCGAGCAGCGCGCGCTCCAGCCGCTCCCGCAGTCGCCTGGCGAACTGCGGGGACGGCTCGGCGGGCACGATCGGCTCGCGAAGAACGTCGAACGGATCGGTCATCGCCGTCGCCCTCCTCCGGTGCCCGGTGCGTCGCTGGTTGCTTCGTACTCGCGGCGGAACGCCGCTCTGGCCCGGACCAGCAGCGCCTCGGTGGCGTGCACGGTCCGGTCCAGGTGCTCGGCGACCTCGGGCACGGGCAGCCCGTCGAGGTAGCGCAGCGTCAACGCCGCGCGGTGGTGCTCGCCCAACCTCGCCAGCACCTCCCGTGCCCACAACGCGTCCAACCGGACGTCCCACAGGTCCGCTTCGTCCCGTGGTTCCTGCTGTTCCAGCCGTTCCAGCCCGCGCCGTTCCCGGCCGATCGCGCGCCAGTGGTCGGCGAGCTTGTGCCGGGCGATGCCGACCAGCCACGCCACCGTCGGCGGGCTGCCCGACCGTTCCCGGGCGGCCTGCACCGCCGCGAGGAACGTGTCCGCGGTCAAGTCCTCGCTCAACGCGTGATCCCCGGAACGACCGAGCAGATAGCCGTACACCTGCGGCAGCGCCTCGTCGTACATCTCGAGCAACGCCGCCGCCGGGTCCGGTTGCACCTGCGGTCGCTTCACATCCCCATAGTCGTTCGGGAGCGCGGAGCTCCGACGCCCTCGACCACCCTCCGTTCGGGTGATGCGAGGTCGGCACCGCGCACGAGGGGCTCGACGGCGGCCTCTAACCTGCGGTGCGTGTCCGAAGAGCTGGTCCCCTCCCCCGAGCTGTCCCGCCTCGCGGCGGCGCTGGACGTCCTCGACGAGCACGCCGAGCTCAACCACCGCTACCGGCGGCTGATCACCGATTCCCGGAGCGCGCTGAGCGCCCCGCTGCTCCGCACCACCCAGGCGCGGGGCATCGGCAAGAAGCTCCTGGTGCTGGTGAAGGCGGCCGGACCCGACTTCCCCGACACCCTCGCCGCGGCGGACCACGCCGCCCTGCAGGAGGGCTTGGCGCAGGCGGACGAACTCGTCTTCCGCACGTGATCGCGCCCCGGGCGCTCGTGCGAGTTCGACGTCCTCGATGCCGGCGAGCGGCCTGAGCAGACCGATCGCGTCCGGATCGATCGCCCCCTCCCGGGCGGCGTGAGCCCGGTCCCGGTCGGCGAGCGCCGCCCTGCCCGGGGTCACCACGTCCAGAGCACCGAAGTCATGCGGAAAGCCTCGACCGCGGGTGCGATCAGGACAGCTTCGGTGAACTGGGCCGCGCGCTACCCGGCAGCACGCCGCGGATGCTCACCGGGCAGCTGCGCGAGCTGGAGACCGACGGCCTGGTGGTGCGCACCTCCACCACCAGGTGCCACCCAAGGTGGAGTACTCCGCCAGCGAGGTCGGCGAAAGCCTGCGCACCCTCACCGACCAGCTCGAACGGTGGGGCCGCGACTACCGGGAGTGGGACCGCGTCCGGCGCGGGGGCCCGCGCATGACCAGTCCGGCTCAGACCCCCGGCGCGCCGGGGGAAGTGCCGCAAGACGAACTCGACCACCACGCGTGATCGAGTCCCGAGCTGGGCACCCTCCGGCGGAGACCGACGGGAGGAGCCCCATGAACGCACCGGAACCGACCACCGAGCAGCTCACCGCGTGGCGCAACCTGCTGGACGCGTTCGCCCAGGTCAGCGCGTCGTGGGACGCCGCGGTCGCGATCGACCGGGAGGCAGGTCCGGGCGAGGGCCCGGCGAGTTCCGTGCCGGAGCCGCTGCACGCGTCGTTCGCCCGCGCGGCGGCGGAGACCTCCGACGTCCTCACCGGGATCGCCGACGCGCTGGCCGACGGGGAGCGTGCCGGAACGTTCGCCGAGGTGGACCGGGCGCAGCGCGCAGCCAGCGACGCCTGGGCCGCGGCCCACTCGTCGAGCACCGGCTGACCGGTCAGCGCCCGGCGAAGCGGTCCGTCACCTCGACCAGCACCGCCGCCACGGCCCCGCGCCCGCCGTGCCCCGCGTCGTCGACGAGCCGCAGTTCCGCGTCCGTCCACACCTGCGCCAGGTGCCACGCGGTGTCCGGCGGGGTGCTCACGTCGTTCCGGCCGTGCACGAGCGCACCCGGAATCCCGTTGAGCCGCACCGCGTTCCGCAGCAGTTCGCCGTCGGCGAACCACGCGCCGTGCCGCCAGTAGTGCGTGACCAGCCGCGCGAACGTCAGCCGGAACGCGGGATCCGCGTAGCGCGGATCGGGGCGGGCGTGCCCCACCGCCACGTGCGCTTCCTCCCAGCGGCACCAGTCCAGCGCCGCCCGCGCCCGCACCGCGGGATCCGGGTCGTGCAGCAACCGGCTGTAGGCGTCGACGAGCCTGCCGTCCCGTTCGGCCGCGGGGACGCCGGCGCGGAACCGCTCCCACTGCTCGGGGAACACGCGCCGCATGTCCTGCGTGATCCAGTCGACCTCGCGGTGCGTGGTGGTGCCGACGCTGAACAGCACGAGCTCGGTGACCCGCTCCGGGTGCAGTTCCGCGTACGCCAGCCCCAGCGTGGAACCCCACGACCCGCCGAACACCATCCACCGCTCGACGCCCAAGTGGCGGCGCAGCAGTTCGACGTCCGCCACCAGGTGGTGCGTGGTGTTCGTGGCCAGGTCGGCGTCCGGTTCGCCGGCATTCGGCGTGCTGCGCCCGCAGCCGCGCTGGTCGAACAGCACGATCCGGTACGCGTCCGGGTCGAAGTAGCGCCGCCAGCCGGGCCCGCAGCCGCCGCCGGGCCCGCCGTGCAACACCACCACCGGTTTCCCGTCCGGTGCGCCGCACACCTCCCAGTACATCCGGTGGCCGTCGCCGACGTCGAGCTGCCCGCTGCGGCGAGGTTCGATCTCCGGGTACATCTCCGCAGGCTAGCGGGGCTCGCGGTCCGCTCAGAAGATTCGCTCTGTCGTTCGCCCCGGCCGACCACGCATACTTCCGGGTGTCCAGCGCCTGAGCAGAGGAGGTTCCGGTGCCCCCGGAACGGCAGTCCGCGCCCGACCTGTCCGGCATCACCGGTAGTCCGGACACGAGCGGTCCGAACGCGGCCCGGATGTACGACTACTACCTGGGCGGCTCGGCGAACTTCGCGGTGGACCGCGCGACGGCCGACGAACAGCTCGCGGTGCTGCCGAGCGTCGCCTCCACCGCGCGCGCGAACCGCGCCTTCCTCGGCCGCGCCGTGCGGATGATCCTGGACTCCGGGGTGAACCAGTTCCTCGACCTGGGATCCGGCGTGCCCACCGTCGGCAACGTGCACGAGATCGCGCACCAGATCGACCCGGAAGCCCGCATCGCCTACGTGGACCGGGAACCGATCGCGGTGGCGCACAGCCGCAGGCTGCTGCGCGGCGACGAGCGGGTGTCGGTCACCCAAGCCGACCTGACCGAACCGGAGAAGGTGCTCTCCGCGCCCGGCGTGGCGAAGCTACTGGACTTCAGCAGGCCGGTCGCGGTCCTCGCGATCAGCGTGCTGCACTTCGTCCGCGACGACCAGGATCCGGCGGGCGTCCTCGCCACCTACCGCGACGCCTGCGTCCCCGGCAGCTTCCTCGCCCTGTCACACACCACCGCCGAGAACCTCGCACCATCCACTGTGGACGAAGGATTGGCGATCTACCAGCGCACCTCGACCCCGGTGTTCCCCCGCCCCATCTCCGAAGCGGACGGGCTGCTGGCCGGCTACGAGATCGTGGAACCCGGCGCCACCCTCGTCACCACCTGGCGCCCGGATTCCGAACCCGACCCCGACAGCCCCGTCGCGAACACCTGGGCGGTGGTGGGGGTGCTGCGGTAGCGGCCGGCTCCGGGGCAGCTCGCGGAGATCGCTCACGCGCTTTCGAGGTTGCTCCCACATGTTCAGCGCATCCGCGGGCTCCGGTCATCGTCGTCCGGCGAACCGCGCAGCACGGCCGCACATGCACCCGAATGAGCCCCAAGCCGAGCAGGGCGCCATCTACTCGACGAGCTGCGCCGGCTCCGAACTGCGGGCGTGGCCGTGCTGCATCACGTCCGTCCACGTCGCTTCCGCCTGCCGAGCTCGGTCAAGCTTGCGCCGAGCAGGAGCACGACGAGGACTACGAGACTCCACAAGACCGGCCCCGGAAGCAAGGACGACGAAGCGGTCGTCGACAGCAAGGCGACCAGTGTCAGCGCCAGGATGACCGTCGCGGCCACCAGCAATCGTGACGGTATGCGTTCCATCAGCACCTCGAACCACGGGATGTCCGTGCTCGTCGTAGCACGAATCCGGCACGCCGGCCCCGGACAGGCCGTATGTGGCCACGAAAACGGCCCGGTGACCATCAGGTCACCGGGCCGTTTCGGCTGGTGTGCCAGGTGGAGGATTCGAACCTCCGAAGCTTGCGCGGCTGATTCACAGAACACGCGATGCGGGGCGCTGACCAGCGAGGATATTCGTATAGTAACGAATCTGGGCGCAGATGTGGCACAGCACTTGCTGAACCTGGCTGTTGGCTCTCGCTACAACCACGCCCGAGAGGTTCTTCACGAAGGCTCGCGAACCCCGGCCACCCCTGGCTGTCGCCACCGAACTCCGCTTTTGATGCCTACGATCAGCGGTTCAGCGCGTGCCACATGGGTCTGAACGCCTGGCCGGCAGCCTGGAATAAGCCCATCGAGAGCTTCCGAACACACTGCGACCTCGCCTCCACGCGCCAGCAACCTCCCGACTTCCGCCCCGCGCCCGCAACACTGCATAACCTCCCAAGGGCCGTCGTCGACCGCCTCAATAGCAACTTATGGAATTTGGCCTCACGGCAAGCCCTGAGCCATTCCCCACTGGACGACTCGACCTAGACCCTTCCAGACCCCAATCGAGCGATTTCGCTACGCCAAACCAAGAATGATGGCATCATTACTTGCATGACTGGCGGACATACTGGTACGCGCACGAGCCGTACTGGCCTTCGAGCGACCCTCGGTTTGTCTCTGGCCTTCGTAGTCGCACTGTTCGGCTTCGCCGTGGGCGCAGCGACCAATATCGCTACTGGACTTATTCCAGATGACTGGGCGTGGGCACATGACCCCGTACTCATGTGGTCACTTACCGCAACACTAATCGTAGCGGCATCACTCCTTGCTGCACTCCTACATTCCGTGGGATCGAAACACGAAGATACAGACGAACCTAAGACTGGTCAGCAAGTCCCGCAGGCTGGCGACTACACCGTTGTCACCCAAGGCGACAACGGTGTAGTCGCCAACAGAACCTCCGGACTCGTTATTGGCCAAGTCGGAACGATCAACTTTCCGCACAGCGACCCCAACGCCGATCCGTCAAAGTATCCAATAGAAACACGATCGGTCAGCAATCTTCCCCGCCATAACACTTCACTCGTGGGTCGCCGTCAAGAACTAGATGAAATTGCCCATCTCCTTGTCGATGGAGCGGTTACCCTACGAGGTCTAGGCGGGGTTGGTAAATCCACGATAGCGCTGCATTACGCTCGCACGAACCAGTTTAACGGCACGTACCGTATCACGTGGTGGATCCCCGCCGAAGATGACATGCGAATCAGCGAGAATCTCACAGATCTTGCCCTCGAGCTTGGAATTCCTTCAGGACAAGACCAATCAAAGATAGTCGCGGCAGTCCTCTCCGAGCTAAACAGGACGAGCGATTGGTTACTTGTATACGATAATGCGGCCAATCCCGATACGCTACGTCGTTGGCTCCCTAGCGGCGACGGAAAGATTTTGATTACTAGCCGCAATAGAGGTTGGGGGCGACTATCGAAACAATTCGAACTGAAGACATTCAGTCACAGCGACGCCGTAGACTTCATGAACACCAATACAACGAATGACGAACCTGAGTCCACTTCTATACTCGTCGACGAACTAGGATGCCTACCCTTAGCGCTAGCACAGGCTGCCGCCTATTTTGACACTCACAGTAGCATGTCGATCAAATCTTATCTCAACGCAATACGGGACCGCGAACGAGCAGCAGAGGTCCTGGCAGAAGGCCTCCCCGAAAGCGAATATCCAAAGAGTGTAGCCACAACCTGGTTGTTGCATTTTGATGATCTTCGAGATCACTACCCAGCAGCTCTAGATCTACTACGAATCTGCTCTTTCCTTGCATCCGAGGAAATTCCCGTAAGCGATCTACTATCAAAACCAGATCAGCTTCCCGAGAAACTCTCCCAAGCTGCTCACACCGCAAAAGGGCGGTCAGAAACGATAGATGCACTGACTCGTACGCACCTAGCTACGACCGTCGACAGCAATACGATCTAGATGCACAGGCTTGTCCAGTCTGTCACTCGCAACCAGCTAAATAAAAGCGAACACTGCATCTGGGCCATTCAGACCGCAATGCATCTCCTGACATTGATACCCGACTCGCCAAACCTGCCAAGTTCATGGCCCCAGGCAACCCGATTTGCTATTCACGTAAATGCCGCAACGCGCCACACGACAGACGAATCCATTCGGGAACACTTTTTCAGCTGGCTTGGCAGGTATAGCAACTCTAGAGGGGACTACAATACTGCCCTCCATCTTTTCCGGCTCGCACTGAGCCTCAAAGAGGCCAAGCACGGACATGACCACCCGAGAACAGCTATCGGCCTGAGCAGCCTAGCAATCGTTAATTCTGAGCTTGGCAACCTTCACACTGCCCTCGATCTTTTCCAGCGGGCACTCAGCATCAACGAGTCCAGCCACGGATCCAACCACCCACAAACCGCCGCAACGCTGCTCAACTTAGGCATTACTTATAGACATCTTGGCGAACAAACTACCGCACACGACCATCTCCAACGCTCGGTCTCCATTCTCGAATCGAACCGTGGCAACAACGATTCAGATTTTGTCAACGCACTAATCGTGCTTGGCGAAGTTCAAATGATTGTCGGCGAACTCACCACTTCTGCTGCCAACCTCCAGCGCGCCCTGGCCATCCTCGAAGAAAGCCCCGACTCCAATAATTCCTACCAAGCAAGGGCATTATCTGGTCTGGGTGGGGTTTACATGGCGCTCGGCTCAATCCCTGAGGCACGCGATTTACTCGCCCAAGCTTTCGCTCTTAGTGAATCGCTACTTGGCCCCAGCCACCCCGAAACTGCCGCCATCTTATCCAACCTTGGTGCGGCCCTTATGAAACTTGGCGATTTCCCTGAAGCACGTGACGTCCTCGAACGCGCCGTTACCGCTCTCGAAGCGACTCACGGTGACACGCACCCCAACACCATCTCTGCCTTAGCCACCATCGGCGCGGTTTATCGCGCCCTCGGCGACCCGCCTAAAGCGCTCGATCATCTCCAGCGCAGCCTCGCTGGCAAAGAAGCCATTTACGGTCCGAACCGGCCCGAAGTCGCCTCTGCACTGTCCGATCTCAGCAGCTTGCACATCGACCTAGGCGATTTTGCAACCGCACGAGAATTACTCCAACGAATCCTTGCTATCGACGAAGAAACCAAAGGCCCAAGTCACCCTACGACCGCTGATACCCTGACCAATCTCGGCGCCATGCATACGGAGCTCTGTGATCTACCGGCGGCCACCTACTGCCTTCAACGCGCTCTTCCCATCCTCGAAGCAGCTCACGGCGACAACCACCCCAAAACGTTCGTCGCCCTGGTGAACCTCGGCCGCCTGAATGTAAAGCTCGCCGCACTCACCGCTGCACGTTGCTACCTGCACCGTGCGCTCGACGTGGGGACGACGTTGTTCGGTGGCGACGCCCCAGTCACAGAATACGTGACGCAGCTATTGGATAACTTGGACAACACTGATTAGCCAGCCAGCAAACGGCACCACACCACTGGCTTCTTTGACTTACCGCCAAAGAAGACTAGAAATAGTAATACACAAAGCTCACATGAACAACGGTTACTGCTCACCGCAGTAGGAGGCTGTGGCACGTTACAACGCGATCGATTACCGTCACGCCAGTAGGCACATCAGCACCGCCCCAGTTCGCCTGGTCGGTCTAGCCCATACGTCGGCTGATTGGGACTCGCCGTAAGACGGCGCTGCGGAGCCAGTGTGACCGAGGCCGATACCCCCAAATGGGGGACAATACTGTCACTCTGCGGGGATTCTCTGACAAGATCGGCCTACTATGGGGATAATCGGTGACATTTTCCGTACCATTAACGAAAAGAAGCGGTGGATGGAGCGCGCGGCTGGGGTTAGCACCATGCGCCTGGTTTGCCATAGAGACATGTGGGCGGCGTTGCAGGACCTCCCATCCGACGAAATTTACCGGCCTCCCTCTGAGCAGCATCGGATTAAGGCACAAGAGGAGGTCGTTGTGCGCGATAAGGGGATGTTGGAGATCAGCCTGTCAGGTCCCGAAGTCGTCCGACTAATCCAGGTGACACACCACAACGTGCATCGCGCGGCCTCAGAAGATCGGGCGATCGCCGAACGAATTTACCGTGGGTTCGGCGCAGTTCTCGACACGGTGGGACCGCACCCGAATTCCGCTACCGCGATCCCCCCGATCGTGCTCGACGATCGGCCGCAAGAGGAAGCCTAGAACCGGCTGCGGCTGGCCCGTCCCATGACCGCAAGGTCTGGCTACACTCTCGGCTCCGGACAGGTCAAGGCACCGCACGCCATCCTTTCCATGGGCGCGTGCCCTTGCGCCCCTGCAAACAGGCGAGGCGGTGATCAAGCTGTCCGCAAACCAGGGAATCCTTTCCAACGATTTGGATAGCCATAGTCGCCATGCGTAGTTCACGGATGTCGCGGAGGATTTCGAAGCCTTCCCAGGTGGTGACGTCGTAGCCGTAGGTGTGGCAGTAGCCCGGCGCGGAGCGGACGACCGCGAGCAAGGCGTTGCGGCTCGCCTTCAACACGACCACTCGCGAAAGCGCTCACCCGGAGGAGATCGGACTCTGGCTGCGCTGGTTCGAGCGAAACAGCCACCACGTGGCCGACCTGGCCGATCCGGACACTCTCCGGAAGCTGCTCAGCGCGCTCGACTACAACCACAATGGCCACAGGGCAGCCGCCAACACCGTTCGCCTTCGTCGCACGACGCTGCGGGAAGTCCTCGACTTCGCGCGGGAGCGGAAGCTTCTCCGAGCGAATCCCATGGACGAAGTGAAGGCGCGGAAGACCACGACCACGCTTCGCCAGTGGATCGTCGGAGCGTCGTGAACCCGGTGCAGGGCCGAACACTGCTCAAAGCCGTCGAGAACATCAACGACCGCCTGAGCGCGTTCTTCGCCCTCCTCTACTTCGCCGCACTGCGGCCGGAAGAGGCGGCCAACCTCAGCAAGCGGAACCTGGCCCTACCGGAATCCGGCTGGGGAGAACTCCATCTCGAACAGGCAACACCCGAGGTTGGTAGCCAGTGGAGCGACAGCCGAACCAGGAGCGAGGCCCGCGCGCTGAAGCACCGGGAAGACGGAGTCGGCAGAACCGTCCCGTGCTCCCCCGGACTGACCAGCTACCTGAATCGGCACCTGCTCGCCTACGGCACCGCTCGTGACGGTCGGCTGTTCCCCGGCGAGCGGAGCGGCGGACGGCTCGGCAGCAGCGTCTACGGCCGCGTGTGGGCGCGTGCCCGCGCTGCGGTGTCTACCGAGGAGGTCCAGGCGTCGCCGTTGGCGAAGCGTCCCTACGACCTCCGCCACGCCGCGGTCTCCACCTGGCTCAACGCCGGCGTGGAACCCACGCGCGTAGCCGAGTGGGCGGGACACAGCGTGCACGTCCTGCTCCGGGTCTACGCGAAGTGCCTCGACGGGGGCGAGACGGCGGCCCGGCAGCGAGTCCAAGATCTTCTCGGCGACGCCTAACTGTGGCACGTATATGGCACAGACGGCCGTGAAGACCCGTAGCTAGCCGGACACGACCGGACAACACAAAACGGCCCGGTGACCCTGTTCTTGCAGTTCACCGGGCCGTTTCGGCTGGTGTGCCAGGTGGAGGATTCGAACCTCCGAAGCTTGCGCGGCTGATTTACAGTCAGCTCCCTTTGGCCGCTCGGGCAACCTGGCTTCGCTAGCCGACTCTCGTTGGCTTGCGGGAACAAGGATACAGACTCGCGGCGACCGCTTCCCGAGGGGGTGGGGCCGGTAGCGTGTCCGGGCGACAAGGCCCGTTCCCAACAGGAGGTGCGCGAGGTGGCAGACCCGTCGTTCGACGTGGTGAGCAAGGTGGACCGGCAGGAAGTGGACAACGCGCTGAACCAGGCGGCGAAGGAGCTCGCCAACCGGTTCGACTTCCGCGGCACCGGAACGAAGATCCAGTGGTCCGGGCAGGAGGGGATCGCACTGGAGTCGGAGACCGAGGAGCGGTGCCGTGCCGCGATCGAGGTCTTCAAGGAGAAGTTGATCAAGCGGGGCATCTCGCTGAAGGCCTTCGACGTCGGTGAGCCCGCCAGCTCGGGGCAGATCTACCGGGTCAGCGGCAAGGTGGTGCAGGGCATCGAGCAGGACGTCGCGAAGAAGATCTCGAAGAAGATCCGCGACGAGGGCCCGAAGGGCGTGCAGGCGCAGATCCAGGGCGACCAGCTGCGGATCTCCGGCAAGAAGAAGGACGACCTGCAGAACGTCATCCAGCTGCTGAAGGCCACCGACTTCGACGTGGCGCTGCAGTTCGAGAACTTCCGCTGATCGTCGGACGCCCCGACGTGGACCGGCGCGGCCGGGCCGGGTGCCATCACGGGGAGGCAGCACCCGGTCCGGGATGTCGGCACGCACCCGCAACACCGCCTACGATCGCCGCTGTCGCCCGATCGGGCGGCCGTGCGACTGCCGGAGCGTCCGGGCGCCGAGAAGACGATCTAGGCGGACTCAGCGCCCGGCGACCCGCAACGACGTCCGCGACGACCGGGGCGCCGCGCTCCGATGTCCCGCACCCGGCATCGCGACCCGGCCGAGCAGTACCCGCGAAGCACCCCCGTTCGGGGACCCAGTGCGCCGGGCTTCGCGACCCGGCCGAGCAACGCCCCGTGCGGTTGCCCAAGGCCCTCGCGCCGAGCCCCGGCCGAGCAACCCCAGGGGGCCCACCGCGCCCGGCGAGCCCCGGCCGGGCAGCCCGGCGGAGCATCCCCGTGCGGTGGCCCACTGCGCCTGGGAAACCCGGCGGAACCCCGAATCCGGTCGACTACCGTGGGGGCCGACCCACGGGCTCTGGAGGGATGCCGGGTGAGAGGAATCGTGCTCGCGGGGGGCAGCGGCACCCGGCTGCACCCGCTGACGCAGGCCGTGTCCAAGCAGCTGCTCCCGGTCTACGACAAGCCGATGGTGTACTACCCGCTGTCGGTGCTGATGCTCGCCGGCATGCGGGACGTGCTGCTCATCTCGACCCCGGTGGACCTGCCGCTGTTCCGGCGCCTGCTCGGCGACGGCTCCCAGTTCGGCATCAACATCGAGTACGCGGAGCAGCCGCAGCCGAACGGGCTCGCCGAGGCGTTCGTGATCGGCGCCGACTTCATCGGCGGTGACCCGGTGGCGCTGGTGCTCGGCGACAACATCTTCTACGGGCAGGGCTTCTCCCGGGTGCTGCAGCAGTCCACCCGGGACCTGGACGGCTGCACGCTGTTCGGCTATCCGGTCCGGGACCCGCACCGCTACGGCGTGGGCGAGGTCGACGGGAACGGCAAGCTCGTCTCCATCGTGGAGAAACCGGAGCACCCGCGGTCCAACAAGGCCATCACCGGCCTGTACTTCTACGACAACGACGTGGTGGAGATCGCGCGCGGCCTGGCCCCCTCGCCGCGCGGCGAGCTGGAGATCACCGACGTCAACACGACCTACCTGGAGCAGGGGCGCGCCCACCTCACCGAGCTGGGGCGCGGCTACGCGTGGCTGGACACCGGCACGCACGACTCGCTGCTGGAGGCCGGGCAGTTCGTGCAGGTGCTGGAGCACCGGCAGGGCGTGCGCATCGCCTGCCTGGAGGAGATCGCGCTGCGGATGGGGTTCATCTCCGCCGACCAGTGCCACGCGCTCGGTGCCAAGCTCGCGAAGTCCGCCTACGGCGAGTACGTCATGGACGTCGCGCGCTCGGCGGGCGCGGGCACCTGACGCGGGCCCGGCCGCTTCAGGACATCAGCCTGCGTCAGGGCATCAGCCTGCGGCCGGCCATCCCTTCGAGCCGCTGCACCCGCTCGCTGATCGGCGGGTGGGTGGAGAACAGGCGCGCCATCCGCTCCCCCGGCCGGAACGGGTTCGCGATCATCAGGTGCGACTGCGACACCAGCTGCGGTTCGGGGGCGAGCGGCGCCTGCTGGGTGCCGCGCTCCAGCTTGCGCAGCGCGGAGGCGAGCGCCAGCGGATCGCCGGTGAGCTCCGCGCCGGACGCGTCGGCCTGGTACTCGCGGGACCGGCTCACCGCCATCTGCACCACCGCGGCGGCCACCGGGCCCAGCAGGGCGATCAGCAGCATCGCGACCGGGCTGGGCCGGTCCTCGTCGTTGCCGCCGAACATGCCGAACAGCATCCCGAAGTTCGCCAGGAAGGTGACCACGCTGGCCAGCGCCCCGGCCACGCTGGAGATCAGGATGTCCCGGTTGTACACGTGGGACAGCTCGTGCCCGAGCACGGCGCGCAGCTCGCGCTCGTCGAGCAGTTCGAGGATGCCGCTGGTGCAGCACACCGCCGCGTTGCGCGGGTTGCGGCCGGTGGCGAACGCGTTCGGCGCCCGGGTGGGGCTGATGTAGAGCGCGGGCATCGGCTGCCGCGCGGAGGTCGCCAGCTCCCGCACGATGCGGTACATCGCGGGCTGCTCCGCCTCCGACACGGGCCGGGCGTGCATGGAACGCAACGCCAGCTTTGCCGAATTGAAATAGGCGTAGCCGTTCATGCCGAGCGCCACGACCAGCGCCACGACCAGGCCCACTCGGCCGAACAAGGAGCCCACCAGAAGGACCAGGGCGCTCATCCCGCCCAGCAGCAGTGCGGTCTTGAGTCCGTTGACGTGCCCACCCACCGCGCTGTGCCCTCCGTACCTGTCGCCGCTCACCGCTCGTTCGCCTCCGGAACTTCCTGGGATCGCCTCGGACCTGCGGAATCGTTGCGCCGTTCCGATCGGGACCCACTGGGAGAACGCGTGGCGCGCGGGTGGAGTTCCGCCGCGGCGGAGTGCCCCGCACCACCCGAGAGGTCCAGACCGGTTCGACCGTTATGCAACGATGACCTGCATAGTTTGGATCATCCTGCACGGGATCGGGACGCCGAGATCGTTTCGGCCTAGCATGACCGCGCCACCGAATGAACGACTCTTCCGCACAGGGGGTGGGCGGGAGAGCGGAAAGGATCCAAGATGTTCGCCAAACTGCGCAGGCGCCGCGGGAACACGGGCGCCGCCCCACGTCCCGGCGCCGGGAACGCCGGCTACCTGCCGGAAACCCCCCTCGACGGCGGCGTGATCAGCTGCCAGGTGCACGACGAGATGGGCAAGCTGCTGCCGGGCGCCACGGTCACCATCACCGACCGGCTCAACCAGCAGATCGCCCAGGCCGACACGGACAGCTACGGCTCGTTCCTTGCAACGGTGCAGCCCGGTATGCACAAGATCTCGATCAACGCCGGCGGCTTCAAGCGAAAGAGCGCCCGCATCGAGGTCCGGGTCAACCAGCACACCTCGCTCGGCGGCGTGCGGCTCGAATCGGACAACTCGCTGGCGCTGCCGCAGCCCGGCACGTGGACCTTCGACCCCACGCACACCGAGATCCACTTCGTCGCGCAGCACGTCGGCATGTCGAAGATCCGCGGCCGGTTCAACTCCTTCGAGGGGCAGATCCAGGTCGGGCGCCGCTTCGAGGACTCCCGGATCGACGTCGTCATCGACGCCGACAGCATCGACACCGGGGTGAACATGCGGGACACCCACCTGCGGTCCGCGGACTTCCTCGACGTGGAGAACTACCCGAAGCTGTACTTCAGCAGCACCAAGTTCCACCAGGTCCGCGGCGACCGCTGGCTCATCGACGGCGCCTTCACGCTCCGCGGCACCAGCAGCAACGTGCAGCTCGACACCGCGTACCTCGGGCAGCGGACCTGGCAGGGGCCCGGGTTCGAGAGCGACCGGCGGGCCGCCTGCCGCGCCAGCACCACGCTGCGCCGCGAGGACTACGCGGTGAACTGGCAGGCCACCCTCGCCAAGGGCATCGCCGTCGTCGGTCCGACCATCGAGATCGAACTCGGCGTGCAGGCAGTGCTGGAACAGTGATCGATCCGCGCCGGCGGTTGCGGGGAACCGTCGGCGCCCCCGAACGCGCGGCCGGTCAGCCGTGCAGCTCCATCGTGCAGCACTTCGGCCCGCCACCCGATTTGCGCAGTTCCGAGATGTCCACGTGGATCGGCTCGTAACCGCGGGCCCGCAGCTTCGCGGCCAGCCCGGTCGCCTCCAGCGGCAGCACCACGTGCCGCCCGTCGGAGACCCCGTTCAACCCCAGGCACTCGGCGTCCGCGGCATCCGCGACGACCGCGTCCGGGAACAACCGCTCCAGCACCCGCCGCGAACCCGCCGAGAACGCCTCCGGGTAGTAGGCGATCTGCGGGTGCTCGCCCTGCTCCAGCACGAACAGCGCCGTGTCCAGGTGGTAGAAGCGGGCGTCGACCAGCCGCAACGACACCACCGGCACGCCCAGCGCCTCCTGCGCCTCCGCGTGCGCCTCCGGGTCGGTGCGGAAGCCGGTGCCCGCCAGCAGCAGGCCACCGGTCCACGCGAAGTCGCCCTCCGCCTCGTTGATCCGCGACGGCATCACGATCTCGCGGTAGCCGTTCGCGGCGAACCAGCGGCGGAAGTGCTCCGCCTCCGCGGCCCGCTGCTCGGCGCGGAACCGGGAACCCAGCACCCGGCCGCCGATGACGGTGCCGGAGTTCGCGGCGAACACCATGTCCGGCAGCCCCGGCTGCGCGGGCACCACCGACACCGCGTGCCCCAGCCGCTCGTAGGTCCGCTTCAGTTCCTCCCACTGGCGCAGCGCGAGCTCGACGTCCACCGGCCGGTCCGGATCCATCCACGGGTTGATCACGTACTCCACCGCGAAGTGCTCCGGCGGGCACATCACGTAGTCGCGCGGCGTCGGCGTGCGGGATCCGGTCCGGGTCTCGGCGCGCGGATCCACCAGGGCGGTCGTCATGATACGAAATCTAATCCCGCCCCCGACCACCTTCAACAACGCTCCATTGCGCGAAATACGGCAGTATGTTGCGCATGGATGCCTTGGATCAGCGAATCGTTTCGCAACTGGTGACGGACGCGCGCGCCAGCTACGCCGAGATCGGCGCCGTGGTGGGTCTGTCCGCGCCCGCGGTGAAGCGACGGGTCGACAAGCTGCTGGACCAGGGCGTGCTGCGCGGCTTCACCGCCGTCGTCGACCCCGAGGCGCTGGGCTGGGGAACCGAGGCGTTCGTCGAAGTGCACTGCCACGGGAACGTGCCCACGCACCGCATCCGCAGCGGCCTCGAACCGCTGCCCGAAGTCGTCGCCGCCTACACGGTGTCCGGGCCCGCGGACGCGATCGTGCACCTGCGTGCCGCCGACATCCACCACCTGGAGACCGCGCTGGAACGGTTGCGCGGCGTCGAGTTCATCAGCCGGACCGTGTCCACCGTGGTGCTGTCCCGGCTGCTGGAGCGCCCGCCGCAACCGTGAAGCCGCCCCCGCGCGGTGGCGGGGGCGGCTGCGCGGCAGGTCAGCTGCCGGAGTTCCAGTGCTGGAAGCCCGCTTCCTCCGCGTCCGCCTCCGTCCGGAACCACACCTCGGCGACGACGCGGTCGTAGTGCGGCGAGTCCGGGGCGTGGTAGCGGCGGGAACCGAAGTCACCCTTGATCATGTGGCCGTCCTGCTGCGACGGCTCCTGCGGCGCGGCCAGCGACTCGCGCCTGCGGTTCGCCTGCGCCTGCGGGTCGGCGTGCCAGGCGGCCTGCGGCTTGGCGGACCGCTGCATGCCGGGCCGCGGGCCCGCGCCCGGGGTACGGCGCGGCAGCGGGGTCTGCTCGGACTCGGCGAGCACCGGGATGTCCGAGGCCGGCTCGGGCGCGGCCTGGTCGGTGAACTCGTGCGCCCGGCTCTCCACCAGCGCGCGCAGGTTCCCGGCGAAGCCGTGGTCGTCGCCGTGCTCCGGACGGCCGGTCTCGGACCGGTCGCTCGCGGGCTGGTCGTGCGCGGAGCGGTCGTGCCCGAGCTGGTCGTGCCCGGACTGGTCGTGTCCGGGCTGGTCGTGCGCGGAGCGGTCGTGCCCGGAGCGGTCGTGCGCGGGCTGGGACTGCTCGGAGCGGGCGGGCTCGACCCACGCGGGTTCCGGCGCCGGTTCGGGCTCGCGCGGCGCGTCCGCCGCGGGCCGCGGCGACTCCGCCAGGTCCGACAGGCCCAGCGCCGCGGACAACTCGGCGGCGCCGGACAGCCCGGGCGGACCGGAGCGGCGCGGCGTCTCGGGCCGGGTGAAGATCTCGTTGCCGCCGGTCGACCGCGCCGGGCGGGCGATCTCCGACTCGTCGGGTGCGGCGTTCTTCTGGAACCAGGTGCTGGCCGATTCGACGGGCCGGTCCGCCACCGGGTCGGTGTTCGCGCCGCGCCCGAGGGCCTGGCCGATGTCCGCGGAGGTGGGCCGCTCGGCGTCCTCGACGTCGTCCTGGCCGGTCGGGATGGTCCACGGCGCGGACCGGCGGCTCGACTGGACGTCGTCGGGGCGCTGGGTTCCGTCGTGCTGGGTTCCGTCGGCGTGCCGGCTCGCGTCGAGGCGCTGGGTCGCGTCCGGGCGCCCGGGCTCGGAGTGCTGAGCGGCCTCCTCGTCCTCGCGGACGCGGCTGGGCCACCAACCCCCGCTGGACCGGCCCGCGTACGGGCTGTCGTCCTTCCAGGCGCCGGGGTTCCGGACCGGGAGGGACGGGTCGCCGACGGCGCGGGCGGGCTCCTCGACGGGTTCGTGCGCGGTGGTCGCGGCGTCGTCCACCACCAGGTCGGCGACCTGGGAACCGCCGCGCACCGAGACCTCGGCGCGCGAGTCGGTGGGCTGTTCGGTGGCCGGTTCGGCCTCGGGCTGGGACGGCGCGGAGTGGGACGGCGCTGCGTGGGCCGACCCGGAGTGTGCGGCCGCGGAGCGGGTGACCGGCGTCGTGGGCCGCTCCGGCTCCGGCAGCCGCGCGGTGCGCGGCTCGTCGTCCTCGTCCGGCTCGGCGAGCTGCCCGGCGTCCTGCTCCCAGCGCGGCTGCACCGCGGTGCGCTCCACGCTCAGCGGCGGCGAGGGCTGGTGGCTGCGCCAGACCTGCCGGTCGTGCCGCGCGTCCTGGTGCTCCACGTACTCGGTGAACTCGGAGGTCACCTTCCGCAGCCTGCGCCGCAACGGCAGCACGAACAGCAACCAGGTGATCACAGATCCGAGCAGGAACGCGGCGACACTCCACAACCACACCTGCGTAAACAGCCACACCACCGGCGACGCCCTCCCTCAAAGGCCACGTGGGGCACCGTGAGCGTGGACAGGCTACTCCGCGCACGCTCGACCCCGTACCTCGGCGCAGGACTCCACCCGACCGAGACCAGAATCGGCCCCGACAGAGTGACTCACCTGCACCGAGCGTTCACTGTCCGACACCGCCGGGTGGTCCGAGCGGCCCGCGCGGACCGGCCCGGCGACCGCGTCCAGCGATGTCAGCGGGTCCGGGCCACCACGTAGTGGACCAGCGCTTCCAGGGCGGTTCGCGCGGAGCAGTCCGGGAGCTCCGCCAGCACCGCGCGCGCTTCCTCCGCGTACTCGTCGAGCGTGGCGCGCGCCCGCCGCAGCCCGCTGGACTCGCGCAGCAGCTTCAACGCCTCCGCCACGTCCTCGTCCTCGTGCAGCGGTTCGCCCAGCAGTTCCAGCAGCCGCGGGTCGGTGTCCGCCGCATCCCGCGCGTAGATCATCGGCAGCGTCAGCACGCCCTCGCGCAGGTCGGTCCCGGGCGTCTTCCCGGAGTCCGCCGCGGGCGAGGCGATGTCGATCACGTCGTCGGAGATCTGGAAGGCGATCCCGATGCTCTTGCCGAACGATTCCAGCGCCGCGACCTGCTCCGGAGTCGCTCCCGCCGCGGTGGCGCCGAACCGGCCGGAGGTCGCGATCAGCGAACCGGTCTTCTCGTAGATCACCTGGAGGTAGTGCTCCTCCAGGTCCTGCCCCTCGCCCGCGCCGATCGTCTCGCGCAGCTGCCCGGTGACCAGCGCCTCGAAGGTGGTGGCCATCCGCCGCACCGCGTCCGCGCCGAGGTCCGCGACCATCCGGGAGGCGTGCGCCATCAGGAAGTCGCCGGTGAGGATCGCGACCGAGTTGTCCCAGCGCACGTTCGCGCTGGCCGCGCCGCGGCGCATCGTGGCCTCGTCCATCACGTCGTCGTGGTACAGCGTCGCGAGGTGCACCATCTCCACCACCGCCGCCGAGGTGATCACCTCGTCCGGCGACGGGTCGGCGAAGTGCGCCGCCAGCAGCGCGAACAGCGGGCGGAACCGC
This sequence comes from Saccharopolyspora sp. MMCC62, assembly GCF_057736575.1. Lineage (NCBI taxonomy): Bacteria > Bacillati > Actinomycetota > Actinomycetes > Pseudonocardiales > Pseudonocardiaceae > Saccharopolyspora > Saccharopolyspora sp. MMCC62. Next base: position 191,499 of record NZ_JBYKCM010000002.1, read on the forward strand.
TTGCCGCCCGCGTCCACCAGGTGCAGCGAAGTACGGGTCGCGAAGTCGAACTCGCTGCGCACCGACTCGTGCAGCAGCGCTTCGACCCGGGCCATGCCCGCGGAGATCGACTCGGCCAGGGCCGGATCGTCGATGTCGAACCCGCTCGCAGCAGTACTGCCAGCCACGTTCCTGACCGGTTCACCAGATGGGCTGCTCACGTCACCGTCGCCTTCGCTCCCCCACCGAGTCGCCCTACGGGCGGGCACTCTACGACACGAAACCACCCACACCGGCCCAGTCCAGGGCCACCGTGGGCAGCACGCCCAGCAACAGCGTCACGACCACGCCCAACGTGATCGCCGCGGTTGTGAACGCACCCGGCACGCTGACGGTGGGCCCGTCGGCGGCCGGCTCGCTGAAGTACATCAGCACGATGACACGAAGGTAGAAGAACGCCGCAACCGCACTGGCCACCAGGGCCACCACCACCAGCGGGGCCATCCCGTCCGACAGCGCGGCCTCGAATACCACGAACTTTCCGATGAAACCGCTCGTCAGCGGGATACCGGCGAGGGCGAACAGCAGGAACGTGAACACCGCCGCGAGCACCGGTGAACGCTTCGCCAACCCGGCCCAGTCGGAAAGGTGAGTAGCCTCACCCTCCGCGGTGCGCACGAGGCTGATCACACCGAACACGGCGATCGTGGTGAACCCGTAGGCCAGCAGGTAGAACATCGTGCCCGACAGGCCACGTTCGGTGAGCGAGATCGACCCGATGAGCAGGAACCCGGCGTGCGCGATGGACGAGTAGGCGATCATCCGCTTGATGTCGTTCTGGGTGAGCCCGAGGACCACGCCGATCACCATGGACACGATCGCGACGGCCCACATGACGCCGCGCCACTCCCAGCTGGAGGCCTGCAGCGCGACCTGCAGCACCCGGAGGATCGCGCCGAACGCGGCGACCTTGGTGCAGGCGGCCATGAATCCGGTGACCGCGGTCGGGGCGCCCTGGTAGACGTCCGGCGTCCAGGTGTGGAACGGGCCGACGGAGGCCTTGAACAGCAGGCCGATGACGAGCAGCCCGATCCCGGCGAACAGCAGCGTCTCGGAGCGGTCGCTGGTCGAGGTGGCCGCGGCGATGTCGGCGAGCCGCACCGAACCGGCGTAGCCGTAGAGCAGCGCCAGCCCGTACAGGAAGAACGCGGAGGCGAACGCACCGAGCAGGAAGTACTTCACCGCCGCTTCCTGCGAGAGCAGCCTGCGGCGCTTCGCGAGCCCGCACATCAGGTACAGCGGCAGGCTCAGCACTTCCAGCGCGATGAACATCGTGAGCAGGTCGTTGGCCGCGCAGAACACCATCATCCCGCCGAGCGAGAACAGGGCGAGCGGGAAGACCTCGGTGCGCATCCCGGCGCCCCCGCCGCGGTTCCCGTGGTCCTGCTCGGCTTCGGCGGCGGACTCGGCGACGAACGCGCCGCCGGGTTCCACCGAGCGGTCCGCGATGAGCAGGATCGCCGCGATGCCGAGGCCGAGCAGCGTTCCCCACAGGAACAGCGTGGGCGCGTCCACGGCCAGCGCGTCGGACAGGGTGGTGACGCCGGTGCCGCCGGAGCGGGCGTGCAGCCCGAGGGCGATCCCGGCGACGACGAGCGCCAGCAGGCTCAGCGCGACCTGGGCGGTCCAGCGGGACCGGCGGGGCACGAAGGCCTCGACGAGCACGCTGATGCAGGCGGCGCCGAGCACGACGAGCACCGGTGTGATGGCGGCGTAGTCGATCGGCGGGATCGGAATCTGCTGCGCGTGGACCGCGACCTGAGTGGCACCCACTGTTCAGTTCCCTCCTTGCGAGGTCACGGGGTCGGTGACGCCGACCTCGCTCATGGTCGCCCCGACCGACGGGGTGATCACGTCCAGCACCGGTTTCGGGTACACGCCGAGCGCGAGCACCAGCACGATCAGCGGGGTCAGCACGGCGATCTCCCGCGGCCGCAGGTCGAGCACCCGGGCTCGGTGCGCGCCGGGCCGGTTCGGGTCCGTGACGGCGCCGGGGCCGCCCGCGGTGCCGACGAGCGCGTCGCCGCGCACCGGGCCCTGCATGATCCGCTGGTAGAGCCGCAGCACGTAGACGGCGGCGAGCACCATCCCGATGGTGGCGAGCACCGTGTAGACGGGCTGCGTCGGGAAGGCGCCCAGCAGCACCAGGAACTCGCTGATGAACGAGTTGGTGCCGGGCAGCGACAGGGTGCTGAGCCCGGCGATGAGCAGGGTGCCCGCCAGCAGCGGCGTGATCTTGGCCATCCCGCCGTAGTCGGCGATCCGGGTGGACCCGCCGCGCGCGATGATCATGCCGATGACCAGGATGAGCAGCCCGGTCGCCAGGCTGTGGTTGAGCATGTAGGACACGGCCCCGACCTGCGCCTGCGAGGTGTAGGCGAAGATCCCGAGCGCGATGAACCCGAAGTGCGCGATGGACACGTAGGCGATGAACCGCTTCAGGTCGGTCTGCCCGAACGCCTGCAACGAGCCGTAGAGCACGCCGAGCACCGCCAGCACGAGCACCAGCGGCGCCAGCAGCTGGGAGGCGTCCGGGGTGAGCGGCAGGCTGTAGCGCAGGAAGCCGAAGGTGCCGACCTTGTCCAGCACGCCGACGACGATCACGGCGACGCCGATCGGCGCCTGCTCGGCGGCGTCCGGCAGCCAGGTGTGCAGCGGCACCAGCGGCGCCTTGATCGCGAAGGCGGTGAAGAAGCCCAGGAAGATCCACACCTGCACGGCGATCGGCGCGTCGGCGAGGATCGGCACCAGCCGCGCCCAGTCGAAGGTGCCTTCGCCGGTGGTCCGCAGCGCGTAGGCGTAGGCCCCGATCGCGGCGGCCAGCATGATCAGGCCGCCGAGGAACGAGTACAGGAAGAACTTCACCGCCGCGTACTTGCCGCGCTCACCGCCGTAGCCGCCGATGAGGAAGTACATCGGGATCAGCATGATCTCGAACAGCACGTAGAACAGGAACACGTCGGTCGCCGCGAACACGGCCACCGTCAGCGCCTGCTCCACCAGCAGCAGCGAGAAGAACCCGCCGTGGCTGCGCCCTTCGGGCAGCAGTTCGCCCCAGCTGAAGCCGAGCACCAGCGGCATCAGCAGCGCGATCACGGCGATCATGACGAGCGCGATGCCGTCGACGGCGAAGGACACCCGGATGTCGAACGCCGGGATCCACTCGACGGAGCCGGCCAGTTGCAGCCGCGGCCCGGCCGGGTCGTAGGCGGCCCAGGCGGCGATCGCGACGGCGAACTCGGCGAGCGACACGGCGAGCGCGGTCCACTTCGCCACCGGCGCGTTGCGGCGCAGCAGCCCGACGGCGACGGCGCCCGCCAGCGGCAGCAGGACGAGCACGAGGAGCAGGGTCATCGGATCTCCTCTTCCCCCGGGAGGTTCGGCTGGATTCGGGTGCGGTCGGTCATGGCGTGCCCACCACCAGCAGCGCCCCGATCAGCAGCACGCCGCCGCAGAGCATGGACAGCGCGTAGGAGCGCACGAACCCGTTCTGCCTGCGCCGCGCCCAGCCGGAGCCGAGCTGCAGCGCGCCGGCGAGCCCGGTGACGGCGCCGTCGACGGCGGCGCGGTCGAAGGCGACCAGGCCGCGGGTGAGCCCGGCGGTCGGCCGGACGACGACGGCGTCGTTGAGCGCGTTGCCGCCGAGGTCGGCGCGGGCGGCCCGCACCACCGGCGAGACCCGCTCGGGCCGGATGACCGGCACGGGTTTGCGGCCGACGAGCAGCCAGGCGGTGAGGGCGCCGAGCGCGGAGAGCACCACGGTCAGCACCGGGATCACCGAGTGCGGCAGCGCCCCGCCGTGCGATTCCTCCAGCGCCCCGAGCGAGGGCGCGAGGAAGGTGACCAGCCGGTCGCCGGAGGCGAGGAACATGCCCGCCCCGACCGAGCCGACGGCCAGCACGATCATCGGTCCGGTCATGATCGCCGGGGATTCGTGCGGGTGGTAGTCCTGCCCGTCCGCGGTCTTCAGGTCCTGCCAGCGCTTCTCGCCGAAGAAGGTCATCAGCACCAGCCGGGTCATGTAGAACGCGGTGAGCGCGGCGCCGAGCAGCGCGGCCCCGCCGAACACCCAGCCGCGCCAGCCGTCCTGGCCGAACGCGGCCTCGATGATCGCGTCCTTCGAGTAGTAGCCGGACAGGAACGGGAACCCGATCAGCGCCAGGTAGCCGAGCGCGAAGGTGGCGAAGGTGATCGGCAGGTGCTTGGCGAGCCCGCCGAACCGGCGCATGTTCACCTCGTCGCGCATCGCGTGCATCACCGACCCGGCGCCGAGGAACAGCCCGGCCTTGAAGAACCCGTGCGTGAGCAGGTGCATGATGCCGAGCGCGTACCCGGCGGGCCCGAGCCCGACGGCGAGGATCATGTAGCCGATCTGGCTCACCGTGGAGTAGGCCAGCACCTTCTTGATGTCGTCGTAGGCGCAGCCGATGACGCAGCCGACCAGCAGCGTCACCGCACCGATGATGGTGACGACGAGCCTGCCGTCCGGGGACAGCGTGTACAGCGGGTTGGAGCGGGCGATCAGGTAGACGCCGGCGGTGACCATGGTCGCCGCGTGGATCAGCGCGGACACCGGGGTGGGGCCTTCCATCGCGTCCGGCAGCCACGCCTGCAGCGGGACCTGGCCGGACTTGCCGCAGGCGCCGAGGAGCAGCAGCAGCGTGATCGCCAGCAGCACGCCGGGGCTCAGCTCGCCCGCGCGGGCGAAGACCTCGGTGTACTGGGTGGTGCCGAGCTTCGCGAACAGCAGGAAGATCGCGAGGGCGAGCCCGACGTCGCCGACCCGGTTCATCACGAACGCCTTGGTCGCGGCCGCGGCCGCCGAGGGCCGCTGCTGCCAGAACCCGATCAGCAGGTAGGACGCCAGGCCGACGCCCTCCCAGCCGAGGTACAGCGTCACGAAGCTGTTGCCCAGCACCAGCACCAGCATCGCGGCGACGAACAGGTTCAGGTAGGCGAAGAAGCGCCGCCGCTCGGTGTTGTCCCGCCCGGTGCGGCCTTCCTGGTCGTGCGCCATGTAGCCGATCGAGTAGAGGTGGATCAGCGCGCCCACCCCGGTGATCAGCAGCACGAACACCATCGACAGCGGGTCCAGCCGGAGCCCGAAGTCGACCTGCAGCGCCTCGACCGGGATCCAGGAGAACACGTGCAGCTCGCGCACCGGTTGCGCGTCGCCCGCGATGCTCGTGAACAGCGCCACCCCGTAGGCGAACGCCGCGATCACGGTGGCGCTGCCCAGCAGGTGTCCCCACCCGTCGGCGCGGCGGCCCGCGATCAGCAGCACGGCGGCGCCGAGCAGCGGCAGCGCGATGAGGAGCCAGGCGCCGCCCTGCACGGGGCCTTGCGCGGCCTGCACGGCGAGGAGATCGGGACCGCTGGCCGGGAACGTCGTCGTCACGCCAGGCTCTCCCTACTGTGAGTGCGAACGGGGGTTCGGGTGCGCGGCGCACCGGCCGCGGGGGCGGGCATGGCGCTAGTACTTGAGGAGGTTGGCGTCGTCGACCGAGGCCGAGCGGCGGGTCCGGAAGATCGACATGATGATCGCGAGGCCGACCACGACCTCGGCGGCGGCGACGACCATCACGAAGAACGCCATCACCTGCCCGTGCACCGAGCCTTCGATGCGGGCGAAGGTGACCAGCGTCAGGTTCACCGCGTTGAGCATCAGCTCGACGCACATGAACACGACGATGGCGTTGCGCCGCACCAGCACGCCGACGGCGCCGATGCTGAACAGCAGCGCGGACAGCAGCAGGTAGTAGGTCGGGGTCATCTCCGCACCTCCTCGGGGGACGCGTGCCCGGTGCCGGAGCGGCCGTTCTCGCCGTGGTCGTCCCGGGCTTCCGGCACCGGGGCGTCGAGATCGGGTGCCGGGTCCTCGGGGTCGCGGGGGTGGTCGGTGAGCGCGTGCGGATCGGGGTCGGCGCCCTTGCCCGCGATGGCCTCGCGGTCGGCGGTGAGCCGTTCCACCGGCAGGTTGTCGAGGATCTCGGACAGCGATTCGGGCGCCACCGTGCCGTCCGGCAGCAGCGCGGGGGTCGCCACCGAGTTCGCGGTGGCGAACACGCCGGGCCCGGGCAGCGGGGAGGAGCGGTCGCCGCGCAGCCGTGCTTCGACGCGTTCCCGCTGGCTGATCCGCGCGGCCCGGCCCTTGCCGCCGTAGGCGAGGACCATCGCGCCCAGCGCGGCGGTGATCAGCAGCGCCGAGGTCAGCTCGAACGGGAACAGGTAGTCGGTGAAGATCAGCGCGCCGAGCCCGCCCGCACCGCCGCCGCGCGCGGACCACGGGTCCAGCGGAGCGGCGACCGGCACGTCGGTGAGCGCCCTGGCCAGCCCGGTCACCAGCAGCAGCGCGAACGCGACCCCGGCGACGGCGGCCCACAGCCGCTGCCCGCGCAGCACCTCCACCACCGAGTCGGAGGAGTCGCGGCCCACCATCATCAGCACGAACAGGAACAGCATCATGATCGCGCCGGTGTAGACGATGATCTGGGTGAAGCCGAGGAAGGGCGCGCTCTGCGCCATGTACAGCACGCCGAGGCTCAGCATGGTCAGCACCAGGAACAGCGCGGAGTGCACCGCGTTGCGCGCGAACACCATGCCCAGCGCGCCGACCAGGGCCAGCGGCCCGAGGATCCAGAACGCCGCGGTCTCCCCGGCACCGACCACGTCCGCGGCCTGCTGCTGGGCGAGCACCGCCGTTGCCGTGAGCATCACCGCCGCGCCTCCTCGTGCCCGGTCTCCACGGTTTCGCCTTCGGGCACGCCGCTGCGCCGCGCGAGCTCGGGGCCGCGCACGTAGTAGTCCTGCTCGTCCTCGCCGAGCCGCATCGGGTGCGGCGGCTGCTCCATGCCGGGCAGCAGCGGGGCCAGCAGGTCCTCCTTGGTGTAGATGAGGTGCTGCCGGTCGTCGTCGGCGGTCTCGTACTCGTTCGTCATGGTCAGCGACCGGGTCGGGCACGCTTCGATGCACAGCCCGCAGCCGATGCAGCGCAGGTAGTTGATCTGGTAGTCGGCGCCGTAGCGCTCGCCCGGCGAGTAGCGCTCGTCCTCGGTGTTGTCCCCGCCCTCGACGAAGATCGCGTCGGCGGGGCAGGCCCAGGCGCACAGCTCGCAGCCCACGCACTTCTCCAGCCCGTCCGGGTGCCGGTTGAGCTGGTGGCGGCCGTGGAACCGGGGTGCGGTGACCTTCTTGACCTCGGGGTACTCCTCGGTGACGACCTTCTTGAACATGGTCGAGAAGGTGACGCCGAAACCTTTCAGCGGATCAAACACGGCCCGCTCCCTCCTTCGAGGCGTCGTCGGCCCCGGACGGCGGCACCGGGGTGCGCCGCGGTGGGGTCGGGGGCACTTGCAGGTCCAGCGGCGGGACGGGGAACCCGCTGCCCGCCATGGGTGCTTCCGGTTCTTCCGGTTCGGGCCGCTTGCGGTCCGGGACGAGGAAAGCCGCGGCGATGAGCACCGCCAGCACCACGCCGCCGATGACCAGGAAGGTCGTCGAGCCGACGGCCTGCTCGTTGCGGACGGCGCGGATCACGGTGACCACGACGATCCACACCAGGCTCAGCGGGACGAGGACCTTCCAGCCGAGGTTCATGAACTGGTCGTAGCGCAGCCGCGGCAGCGTGGCGCGCAGCCACACGAAGACGAACAGGAACGCCACGGTCTTGCCGAGGAACCACAGCACCGGCCACCAGCCCGTGTTGAGCACCCCGCCGCCGATCAGGCTCAGCGGCCACGGCGCGTGCCAGCCGCCGAGGAACAGCGTGGTGGCGAGGGCGGAGACGGTGACCATGTTGATGTACTCGGCGAGGAAGAACAGCGCGAACTTCAGCGAGGAGTACTCGGTGTGGAAGCCGCCGACGAGCTCGGATTCGGCTTCCGGCAGGTCGAACGGGGCGCGGTTGGTCTCGCCGACCATCGCGACCACGTACACCAGGAAGCTGAACGGCAGCACCAGCGCGAACCAGCCGCTGGTCTGCGCTTCGACGATGCCCGCGGTGGACAGCGTGCCCGCGTACATGATCACGGCGACGAACGAGAGGCCCATCGCGATCTCGTAGGAGATGACCTGCGCGGCGGACCGCAGCGAACCCAGCAGCGGGTACGGCGATCCGGAGGACCAGCCGGCGAGCACGATGCCGTAGACGCCGATGGACGCGCTGGCCAGCACCACCAGCAGCCCCACCGGCAGTTCGACCAGCTGCAGCGCGGTGGGCTCGCCGAAGACCGTGACCTCCGGCCCGATCGGGATCACCGAGAACGACACCAGCGCGGGCGTCGCGGAGATCACCGGGGCGAGGAAGTACACCCACTTGTCGGCGAGGACCGGCCGGATGTCCTCCTTGAACGCGAGCTTCAGCCCGTCGGCGAGGGATTGCAGGATGCCGAACGGTCCGGCGCGGTTCGGACCGGGGCGGTGCTGCATGCGGCCGATGACGCGGCGCTCGGCCCAGATCGTCAACAGCGTCATCAGCACCAGGAACGCGAAGATGACCACGACCTTGATCAGGATCAGCCAGATCGGGTCGTCGGCGAGCAGTTCCGCGGTGCGCGTCATGACCGGCTCCTCTCGGTGCCGCCGAAGCCGAGCCCGGTGCCGCCGTGGCCGTTCGCGCCGTGCCCGTTGCTGCTGCGCGTCCCGTTCCCGTTGGTGCCGTGGCCGTTCGCGATCGGGCCCGCCGGGGCGAGCGCGACCGGTGCGCCGTGGCCGACGCCGAGGAGCCGGTTCACCTTCGACGGCCCGGAGTCCATCGGCAGCCACACCACGTCGTCCGGCATGTCGGTGAACCGCGCTTCGAGGGTGATCGACCCGCGGTCGCCGCGGACCTCGACCTGCTGGTGCTCCAGCAGCCCGAGGCGCCGGGCGGTGCCGGGCGACAGCATCGCCACGGTGTCCCGCCGGGTGCCCGCGAGGTTCGGTTCGTCGTCCTGCAGCGAGCCGTCGTCCAGCAGCCGCCGCCAAGTGGCCAGCAGCGCGCGGCCCGGTCCGGGTGGCGCGGCGGGCCGCACCTGCTCGTCCGGCGCCGGGGGCCGGGCGTGGCCGCCGGTGCCGATCCGGTCCAGTTCGGCGCGGACCGCGGCGGGGCTCTGGGTGAACAGGTCGGCGTCCATCTCCACCGCGAGGGTGTCCAGCACCCGGCAGTCCGGCAGCGCGCCGGTTCCTTCGATGGTGGTGCGGAATTCGCGGCGGCGGCCTTCCCAGTTCAGGTAGGTGCCGGACTTCTCCGCGCTCGGCGCGATGGGCAGCACCACGTCGGCGCGTTCGGTGACGGCGCTGGGCCGCAGTTCGAGGCTCACCACGAAGTCCGCGCGGTCCAGGGCCTGCCGGGCCAGTTCCGGGTCGGGCAGGTCGTCCGGGTCGACGCCGCCGACGAGCAGGCCGGCGAGGTCGCCGCGGGCGGCGGCGCGCAGGATGCCGTCGGCGTCCCGCCCGGGAGTGCCGGGCAGGCTGTCGGCGTCCACGCCCCAGGTCTGGGCGACTTCGGCGCAGGCGGTGAGGTCGCCGACGGCGCGGCCGCCGGGCAGCAGCGTGGGCAGCGCGCCCGCTTCGACGGCACCGCGTTCGCCCGCGCGGCGCGGGATCCACGCGATCCGGGCGCCGGTGCGGGCCGCGGTCCGGGTGACCTCGGAGAGCAGGCCCGGCAGCTGTGCGGCCCGCTCGCCGACGACGAGCACCGCTCCCCCCGCCCGCAGCGCTTCGTCCACTTCGGACGGGAGTTCGGCCAGCGCGGCGGCCTCCCCGCCGGGCGGGCAGGGCAGCAGCGCGCCGGTGCGCACCGGGCCGCCGCTGCTCATGATCCGGGTCGTCTTCTCCACGCCCGGCGAGTTCCACTGCCCGAGGTGGAAGACCTTCGTGCTCCCCTTGCGGGCCGCCTTGCGCAGCCGCAGGAACACGCTCGGCGACTCCTCCTCCGGTTCGAAGGCGACGCACAGCACGGCCGGCGCGGCCTCCAGATCGGCGAAGGTCACCGCGCCCGCACCCGGTCCGGTGCCGACGACGGTGGACTCCAGGAACGCGAGCTCCTCGTCCGAGTGCGCCCTGGCGCGGGCGTCGACGTCGTTGGTGCGCAACGCGATCCGCGCGAACTTCGCGTACGCGTAGGCGTCCTCCTCGGTCAACCGGCCGCCGGGCAGCACCCCGACGCCGCGGTCGTCGCGCGCCCGCAGCAGGCCGTCGGCGGCGACGCGCAGCGCCTCGGTCCAGGACGCGGTCCGCAGCTCACCGCCCTCCCGCACCATCGGCCGCAGGAAGCGGTCCGCGGCGGTGGCGTAGCGGAACGCGAACCGGCCCTTGTCGCAGAGCCACTCCTCGTTGACCTCCGGGTCGTCCCCGGCGAGCCGCCGCATCACCTTGCCGCGCCGCCAGTCGGTGCGCGTCGCGCAGCCCGACGAGCAGTGCTCGCACACGCCCGGCGTGGACACCAGGTCGAACGGCCGGGAGCGGAACCGGTAGGCGGCGCTGGTCAGCGCGCCCACCGGGCAGATCTGGATGGTGTTGCCGGAGAAGTACGACTGGAACGGCTGCTGCTCGGCGATGCCGATCTGCTGCACCGCCCCGCGCTCCAGCAGTTCGATGAACGGGTCGCCCGCGATCTGCTTGGAGAACCGGGTGCAGCGCTGGCACAGCACGCAGCGCTCCCGGTCCAGCAGCACCTGGGTGGAGATCGGCACCGGCTTCGCGAAGGTCCGCTTGGTGTCGTGGAACCGGGATTCGGCGCGGCCGTGCTTGAGCGCCTGGTTCTGCAGCGGGCACTCGCCGCCCTTGTCGCAGATCGGGCAGTCCAGCGGGTGGTTGATCAGCAGCAGCTCCATCACGCCCTGCTGCGCCTTGTCGGCGACCGGCGAGGTCTGCTGCGTCTTCACCACCATGCCGTCGGCGACGGTCATCGTGCAGGAGGCCTGCGGCTTGGGCATCGCCCGGCCGTTCATCTCCACTTCCACCAGGCACTGCCTGCACGCGCCCGCCGGGTCGAGCAGCGGGTGGTCGCAGAACCGGGGGATGACGATGCCCATCCGCTCCGCGGTGCGGATCAGCAGCTCGCCCTTGGGGGCGTCGACTTCGACGCCGTCGATCGTCAGCCGGACGTGCCCCTCGGGGACCGGCTTGGTCTCACGCTCGGATGCCACCGTCATCGGGCCGCTCCTGCCAGTGCGGGCTCGCCCGGCTCCGCGCCGGGCCGGTTCTGCTGACACAGCGCGAGGAATTCCTCGCGGAAGTACTTGATGCCGCTGGTGATGGGGCTGACCGCGCCGTCACCGAGGGCGCAGAAGGAGCGGCCGAAGATGTTGTCGCAGACGTCGAGCAGGGTGTCGATGTCCTCTTCGGTGCCGTGCCCCTCGACCATCCGCTCCAGGACCTGGGCGAGCCAGAAGGTGCCCTCCCGGCAGGGGGTGCACTTGCCGCAGGACTCGTGCTCGTAGAACTGCGTCCACTTCATCACCGCCCACGGCACGGACACGGTCTCGTTGAACACCATCAGCGCCGTGGTGCCCAGCATCGAGCCCGCTTCGGCGGCGCCCTCGAAGTCCAGCGGCACGTCCAGGTGCTCGGCGGTGAACAGCGGCGTCGACGAGCCGCCGGGGGTCCAGAACTTGAGCGGGATCCCGTCCTTCATGCCGCCCGCGAGCTCCAGCAGCTGCCGCAGCGTGGTGCCCAGCGGCGCCTCGTACTGGCCGGGGTTCGTGACGTGCCCGGACAGCGAGTAGATCTTCGGGCCGGGCGACTTCTCCCGCCCCATGCTGCGGAACCAGTCGGAGCCGCCGTTGACGATGAACGGCACCGAGGCGATGGTCTCCACGTTGTTCACCGTGGTCGGGCACGCGTAGAGCCCGGCGGCGGCGGGGAACGGCGGCTTCAGCCGCGGCTGCCCGCGCTTGCCCTCCAGCGAGTCGAGCAACGCCGTCTCCTCGCCGCAGATGTAAGCGCCCGCCCCGGCGTGCACCACGACGTCGCAGTCGAAACCGGACCCGAGGATGTCCTCGCCGAGGTATCCGGCCGCGTAGGCCTCCTGCACCGCGTTGTTCAGCCGCCGGATGCAGTGCAGCGCCTCACCGCGCACGTAGATCGCCGAGAAGTGCGAGCGCATCGCGTAGCAGGCGATGATCACGCCCTCCACCAGCGAGTGCGGGTCGGCCATCATCAGCGGGATGTCCTTGCAGGTGCCCGGTTCGCCCTCGTCGGCGTTGACCACGAGGTAGTGCGGCTTCACCGGTTCCTTCGGCATGAAGCTCCACTTCACGCCGGCCGGAAACCCCGCGCCGCCGCGACCGCGCAGGCCCGCGGACTTCACCAGCTCGACCAGTTCGTCGGGCGTGGCGCGCAACGCCTTGCGCAGCGCGGTGTAGCCCTCCAGCTGCTCGTAGGTGCGGATGCTCCAGGAGTTCGGCGACAGCCACCGCTTGGTGAGCACCGGGGTGAGTTCGTCGGGCTTCGGGGAGTTCGCGTCGGTCATGTCCACTCACTCCTTCTCCGGCAGCGGCGGGATCTGCGCGTCGTCCGGCATCGGGGGCGCGGTCCAGCCGCGCTGCTGCGCCAGGTGCGCGCCCCGGACCGTCTCGGCGGCGGCCGAGGGGCCGTCCACGGTGTCCTCCAGCCGGGCGCCGGGCCGGTCGAAGAACCCGGCGAGCTGGCGTTCGGTGCGGCGGAAGTCGGTGAGCGGGGCGCCGCGCGTCGGATCGGGCTTCTCCCCGCGCTGCAGGGACTTCACCAGTTCCAGCGCCGCTTCGGGGCTCTGCTTGTCGTAGTACTCGTAGTCGACCTGCAACACCGGGGCGTGGTCGCAGGCGGCGAGGCACTCGGCGTGCTCCAGCGTCAGCGAGCCCGGTTCGCCCGGCGTCCCGGAGGTCTCGTCGTGCCCGACGCCCAGGTGCTCGGACACCTTCCGGTAGATCTCGTCCCCGCCCAGCGCCGCGCACAGCGTGTTGGTGCACACGCTGACCAGGTGCTCGCCGCACGGCTTGCGCTTGTACATCGTGTAGAAGGTGGCGACCGCGCTGACCTCGGCGGCGGACAGCGCGAGCTGCTCGGCGCAGAACTCGATGCCCTCGGTCCCGACGTGGCCCTGCTCGGACTGCACGAGGTGCAGCATCGGCAGCAGCGCCGACCGCGCCTCCGGGTAGCGCTCGATGATGCGCTTCGCGTCGGCGCGCACGTCCTCGCCGAACACCGGCGCGCCCGGTGGGCTCAGCACGTGCTCGGTGGTGGTGAAATCGAACTGCTCGGTCATCGGTCCACCCCGCCCATCACCGGGTCGATCGAGGCCACTGCCGCGATCACGTCCGCGACCAGGCCGCCCTCGGCCATCGCCGGGAACGCCTGGAGGTTCACGAAGCTCGGTTCCCGCACGTGCACCCGCATCGGCCGGGTGCCGCCGTCGGAGACCAAGTGGTAGCCCAGCTCGCCGCGCGGCGACTCCACCGGCGAGTACACCTGGCCCGGGGGCACGTCGAAGCCCTCGGTGACCAGCTTGAAGTGGTGGATCAGCGATTCCATCGACTGGCCCATGATCTTGCGGACGTGCTCCAGCGAGTTGCCCATGCCGTCCGGCCCGATGCTCAGCTTCGCCGGCCAGGCGATCTTCGGGTCGTCCACCATCACCGGGCCGGGCTCGAACGCGTCCAGGCACTGCCGGATGATCTTCAGCGACTGGTGGATCTCCTCCAGCCGCAGCAGGAACCGCGCGTAGCAGTCCGCGTCGGTGCTCGTCGGCACCTCGAACTCGAAGTTCTCGTAACCGCAGTACGGCTCGATCTTCCGCAGGTCCCACGCGATGCCCGCCGAGCGCAGCAGCGGACCCGTCACGCCCAGCTGCAGGCAGCCGTCCAGCGGCAGGTAGCCGACGTCCTTGAGCCGCTGCTTCCAGATCGGCTGGCCGGAGAACAGCTTCGCGTAGTCCGGCAGCCGCTTGTCCATGACCTTGATGAACTCCAGCACCTTCTCCCGGTAGTTCTCCGGGAGGTCCTGGGCCACCCCGCCCGGCCGGACGAACGCGTGGTTCATCCGCAGCCCGGTGAGGAACTCCAGCAGGTGCAGCACTTCCTCGCGGTCGCGGAACCCGAAGGTCATGCCGGTGGTGGAGCCCAGCTCCATCGCGCCGGTCGCCATGAACACCAGGTGCGAGGAGATCCGGTTCAGCTCCATCAGCATGATCCGGAAGGTCTGCGCCCGCGTCGGCGCCTCGACCCCGAGCAGCTTCTCCACGCCCAGGCAGTACGCCGTCTCGTTGTACAGCGGCGCCAGGTAGTCCATCCGCGTCACGAAGGTGACGCCCTGGGTCCAGGTGCGGTACTCGGTGTTCTTCTCGATCCCGGTGTGCAGGTAGCCGATCACCGAGCGGGCCTGGGTGACGGTCTCGCCCTCGAGTTCCAGCACCAGCCGCAGCACCCCGTGCGTGGACGGGTGCTGCGGGCCGAGGTTGATGACGACGCGCTCGGAATCGGCCGCCTCGTCGATGAACTCGTCCCAGTCGCCGCCGGTGACGGTGTAGACGCGGCCTTCCGTCGTCTCGCGCGATGCCGCGTGCCTGCCGGGGTCCGTGGTGGGATCGGTCAGTGGTTCGGTGGTCATGTTCAGCACCTCTCCGCGTGCTGCCTGCCGGGGCCGTGCGCTGCGCGGGACCTCATGAGTAGGCCCGCCGCTGGTTGGGTGGCGGTATTTCGGCGCCCTTGTACTCGACCGGGATGCCGCCGAGCGGGTAGTCCTTGCGCTGCGGGTGCCCGTCCCAGTCGTCCGGCATCAAGATCCGGGTGAGCGCGGGGTGCCCGTCGTAGACGAGGCCGAACATGTCCCATGCCTCGCGCTCCTGGAAGTCCGCCGTCGGGTACACGGACACGACCGACGGCAGGTGCGGGTCGTCGACGTCGACGGCCACCTCCAGCCGGACGCGACGCCGGTAGGTCATCGACGTCAGGTGGTAGACCGAGTGCAGCCGCTGCGGCACCTCCGGCCCGTAGTCCACACCGGACACCGAGCTGCACAGCTCGAAGCGCAGCGCCGGATCGTCGCGCAGCGCCGAGCAGGTGGCCACCAGGTGCTCGCGGTCCACGTAGAAGGTGATCTCCCCGCGGTCCACGGTCACCTGCTGCACCGCCGCGTCGACGCCCTTGTCGCGCAACGACTCCAGCAGCGCGTCCGCCACCTCGTCGAACCACCCGCCGAACGGGCGCTCGGCCGGGGCGGGCAGGTGCGCGGGCAGCCGCAGCCCGCCGTAGCCGGAGGTGTCGCCGCTGCCGCGCACGCCGAACATGCCCTGCCGCTCGCGCCCCGCGACGATCGGTTCCCGCGGTTCGGCGATCGCGCCCGCACCGGACCGGGCCGGTTCGAGGCCCTCGCCGGGCCGGTCCGCGCTCGAACCGCCTTCGCCGGGGTCCGGGGTGGTCTGCTTCGAGTCGGTCATGCCGCTCACCTGCCCGCGCCGAGTTGCCGCTGCGTCTGCTCCCGCTGCGCGTCGGTCTCGACGGCGAGCGGGCCTTCCGCGCCCATCTCCTGGCGCTGCGCCAGCTGCTGCCGCTCGGCGCGCTTGCGCTGCGAGCGGTTCTTCGGCGCGTAGCGCTCGGAGGAGGCGATGAGTTCGGTGCGAGCCCCGCTCTCGGCGCGCACCGCGGCGCGCGTGGCGTTGATCGGCTCGTCCATGATCTTGGCGTGCAGCTTGAGGATCGCGTCGAGCAGCATCTCCGGCCGCGGCGGGCAGCCCGGCAGGTACATGTCCACCGGCACCACGTGGTCCACGCCCTGCACCACGGCGTAGTTGTTGAACATGCCGCCGGTGGAGGCGCACACGCCCATCGCCAGCACCCAGCGCGGCTCCGGCATCTGGTCGTAGATCTGCCGCAGCACCGGGGCCATCTTGTTGGTCACCCGACCGGCGACGATCATCAGATCGGCCTGCCGCGGGGTGGCGGAGAAGCGCTCCATGCCGAACCGGGCGATGTCGTAGCGGGAACCGCCGACCGTCATCATCTCGATCGCGCAGCAGGCCAACCCGAAGGTCGCCGGCCACATCGAGGTCTTCCGGGTCCAGTTGACGAGCTTCTCCACGTTGGCCAACAGGATGCCGTTGGGCAGCTGCTCTTCGAGGCCCATCTCGGCACTCCTTCCGCTGTCGCCATTGAGAACGGTCAGTGCTCGCTCAGGCCCACCCGGGCCCGGGCGCTAGTTCCAGTCGAGGCCCCCGCGCCGCCACACGTAGATGTAGGCGAAGCCGACGGTCGCGATGAACAGCACGACCTCGGCGACCCCGAACAGGCCGAGGGAGTCCGCGGAGACCGCGAACGGGTAGAGGAAGACCATTTCGATGTCGAAGAGGATGAACAGCATCGCCGTGAGGTAGTAGGCGACCGGCATCCGGCCGCCGCCCAGCACCGGCTGCGGGGAAGGCTCGATCCCGCACTCGTAGGCATCGAGCTTCGCCTTGTTGTACCGGCGGGGGCCGACCAGTGGCGCGATGCTCACGGAGAACACCGCGAATCCCAGCGCCAGCGCGAACATCAGCACCAACGGGATGTACGGGTCCAGCACGCCCGAAGCGCCTGCCTCGCCCATGGCACCGCCCTCCTTCGCTGCCCCCGCCGAGACGAACGTCACGTCTGCGGCCGTCGGGTGCGCACTCTATGCGGTCGGACGTAACCGCTCCGCAGTGAGGCGAACCTAACTTTATGACTTCTCACACAATCACGTGACCATCTGACCAGACTCCGGCAGTCAGGCGCTAGGGGTGAGCCGAGTAGTGGCGCTGATCACACGGTCCATCGTGTCCCCATCGCGCACGTCGTACAGATTTGCCAGCAGCTTCAACACGAAACGCATCAGCAACGGCCGCGGCAGGCCGTGCTTGGTGGCCATCCGCATCACCGTCGGATTGCCAATCAACTTGCTGAAGATGTTCCCGAGCCGGAAGTAGCCGCCCATCGCGTCGGACACCGCACCCGGGTACCGGAGCAACGCGTGCTCCCGCGACGGGCCCGCCGGTCGTGCGTACGCGTGGACCACGCACTCCGCCGCCAATCGGGCGGATTCCATGGCGTAGGCGATGCCCTCGCCGTTGAACGGGTTCACCATGCCGCCGGCATCGCCGACGAGCAGCAGCCCGTCCCGGTAGTGCGGCGTGCGGTTGAAGCCCATCGGCAGCGCGGCGCCGCCGATCTTGCCGGTGGCGTTCTCCTCCCGGAAGCCCCACTCCTCCGGGGTCCCGTCCAGCCAGGAGCGCAGCAGCTGGCGGTAGTCGGTCTTGCCGTAGGACTTCGACGTGGACAGCACGCCGAGCCCCACGTTCACCGTCCCGTCGCCCATGCCGAAGATCCAGCCGTAGCCCGGCATCAGCTTCGGCTCGGACGGGGTGGAGCGGTCCCACAGCTCCAGGTGCGACTCCAGGAAGTCGTCCTTGCTGCGCGGGCTGTCGTAGTAGCGGCGCACCGCCACGCCCATCGGGCGGTCCTCGCGCTTCTCGATGCCCATCGACAGCGCCAGCCGGGCCGACACGCCGTCGCAGCCGATCACCAGCGGGGCCCGGTAGGTCACCTGCTGCCGCTCCGGTCCGGTCTTCGCGACGACCCCGTCGATGCGGCCGGTCCGCTCATCGCGGACTGCGCCGGTCACCGTCGTCTGCTGCACCATCCGGGCGCCCGCGCGTTCCGCCCCGCGGGCGAGCATGTCGTCGAAGTCGTTGCGCGGGCGGACCACGCCGTAGGGCGGGAAATCGGCGAGTTCCGGCCAGTCCAGTTCGATGTTCACGCCGCCGCCGACCACGCGCAGACCGCGGTTGTGCAGCCAGCCGGCCTCCTCGCGGGTGTCGATGCCGAGGTCGATCAACTGCTTGACGCCGCGCGGCGTGATGCCGTCGCCGCACACCTTCTCCCGGGGGAAGACGCTCTTCTCCAGCAGCAGCACGTCGAGGCCCGCGCGGGCCAGGTACGTCGCCGCCGTCGAGCCGGCCGGCCCGGCACCGACGACGATCACATCGGCGTCGTCGTTCGGTCGGCGTCGGGGGGTCGCGCTGGTCATGACACTCCTTGATAGCCGTGCAGTTGCGGTGTCCGGCCACGGCGCCAGGCACGCGGAACGCACCTGCCACCCGCTCGGGTGCGCACCCGAGCGGTTCCGCCATGACCCGGTGAACCCGCCCGCTTGTGAACGAGTTCACTATCTCCGCCGAGTCTAGGCCTGCGGAGGCACTCGATCGACCCCGCGAGATAGGCCGCTCGGGTGACCGTCCTCGCAGGTGAGGCGTATCTCCGGGGTGTCCGGCGGCATCGGGGCGCGCGCACGGCCGGAGGCGCCGGTGCGGAACGGCCCCGAGCCGCGGCGGTGCCCCGGGTGGAGGCGCCGGTGCGATCGGTAGCGGCGCGACGCGCGGCGGGTCGGAGTCCGCCGCACAGCACCGGACCGGACGCCGAAATGCGGAGGTGCCGAGGAGTCGAGCCGCGGTCCCTGGCGGTCCACCACGGGAAAGCTCGCCCGCCGTTGCGGGCGTTGGCCGTTTCCCGTCAGCGGCGAAGCCGCTGAGCCGACGACCACCTGATCAACCGGACCACCCGCGGGTTCTCAGCGCTCGCCTCGCGAGGACAGCGATTTCTCCGGTGGCGGAGCCACCTGTGACAACGATCCCGCAGCGAGGAGGGCGCGGGAGGTTCCGCCACCCGAGCGCAGCTCGACGGAGGGGGCTCAGGGTTTGACGGCCCGGTGCACGGCGACGGCGCCGCCCATCAGGTCGCGCCACGCGACCTTCGACCAGCCCGCCTCGCCGATCTTCGCCGCCAGCGCCCGCTGGTCCGGCCAGGAGCGGATCGACTCCGCCAGGTACACATACGCGTCCGGGTTCGAGGACACCGCGCGGGCGATCGGCGGCAGCGCGCGCATCACGTAGTTCATGTAGACGGTGCGGAACGGCTCCCAGGTCGGGGTGGAGAACTCGCACACCACGAGCCGCCCGCCGGGCCGCACCACCCGCGCCATCTCGCGCAGCCCCGCCACCGTGTCCACCACGTTGCGCAGCCCGAACGAGATCGTCGCCGCGTCGAAGGAGTCGTCCGCGAACGGCAGCCGCAGCGCGTCGGCCGCCACCATCGGCAACCCGCGGTCCCGGCCCACCGACAGCATGCCCAGCGAGAAGTCCGCGGCCACGCACCACGCGCCGGACTTCGCCAGTTCCGCGGTGGACACCCCGCTGCCCGCCGCCAGGTCCAGGACGCGCTCGTGCGGCCGCGGGTCCAGGGCCTGCCGGGTGATCTGCCGCCAGCGCCGGTCCTGCCCGAACGACATCACGGTGTTCGTCAGGTCGTAGCGCTTCGCGACGCCGTCGAACATCGCGGCGACCGCGTGCGGATCCTTGTCCAAACCGGCGCGAGACACGCCCGCAGCTTACGGGTGGCGGGCGCTCACGCGGCCAGCCGGTCGACCTGCGGGCCGCCGATGACCTCCGCGTAGTGGCCGATCAACTGCTCGCACAGCGCGGGCCACGTCCGCTGGGCCACCGACTCGCGGGCGGCCGCGCCGAACCGGGCCCGCAGCGCCGGGTCCCGCAGCTCCGCCACCGCCGCGCGCAGCCGCCGGGCGTGCGCGTCCGCGTCGTGCGGCGGCAGCAGGTAGCCGGTGCGGCCCGGCAGCACCAGGTCCCGCGGGCCGCCCGCGTCCGGGGCGAGCGCCGGGACTCCGCTGGCCATCGCCTCCTGCACCGACTGGCAGAACGTCTCGTACGGGCCGGTGTGCACGAACACGTCGAGGCTCGCGTAGATCCGGGCGAGCTCCTCGCCGGTGCGCAGGCCCAGGAACGCGGCGCCCGGCAGCTGTGCGGCGAGCTGCTCCCGCTGCGGGCCGTCGCCGACCACCACCACCCGCACTCCGGGCACGCCCTCCAGCGCGGCCAGCCGCTCCACGTGCTTCTCCGGGGCGAGCCTGCCGACGTAGCCGACCAGCAGCTCCCCGCCCGGGGCGAGCTCGGTGCGCAGCGACGCGTCCCGCTTGCCCGGGTGGAACCGGGCGGTGTCCACCCCGCGACCCCACCGGTGCACCCGCGGCACGCCGTGCTCGCGCAGCGCGTCCGCCGCCCACGTCGACGGGGCCAGCGTGCGGTCGGCGCCGCAGTGCAGCCGCCGCGTCCAGCGCCAGGCGGCGCGCGCGGTCAGCCCCAGCCCGTACGACTCCGCGAACCCGGCCACGTCCGTCTGGTAGACGGCGACCGTCGGCACCCCCAGCTTCCGGGCCGCCGCGAGCCCCCGCGCCCCCACCACGAACGGCGAGGCCAGGTGCACCACGTCCGGTTCGAAGTCCGCCAGGGCCTGCAGCAACCGGCGGGTGGGGAACCCGATCGGCAACGAGGACACCACCGGGATGTCCACCGCGGGCAGCCGCACCACCGGCGTGCCCTCGTACTCCTCCGGACCGGCGCCCGGGGCGACCACGAGCGCTCGGTCACCGCGGCGGCGCAGGTGCTCCAGCACCCGCAGCACCGAGTTCGTGACCCCGTTGACCTGCGGCAGGAAACTCTCCGACACGATGGCGATCCGCACGAGCGACACCGTCCCGCCCGGCTCCGGCGATCAGACGTCCGCCACGTGACGCGACCCGGAACAGCCGCCGAAGAGCACCCCAACTGCCCCGGTGCACCCGGCACGGCCCCGCCCGGACGGCCGTCCCTCGCCTGCCGTCCACCTGGGCGCAGTACCGCGTACACCGCGGGTGTCGACCCTGGAGCGGCATGACGGTCCTTCCTTCAGAGCCCTCGCACCACATCGAACCCGGCTTGGTGTCCCGGGCGCTGGAAGTGGCCGGACGGCTCGCGAACGACGCCGCCGACGTCATCACCGCCACCGCGGGCCGCGGCGCCCGGCCTGCGGCCTCCGAGTCACCGTTCGACTGGGTGACCGACACCGGGCGGACCCTGGAACGGCACACGCGGCGGGTGCTCGGCGACGAGTTCCCCGGCGTGCCCGTGTTCGGGGAGGAGTTCGACTCCGCGCCCGGCTGGTCCACCTCGGTCGCGGACCAGGTCACCGCGCACGCCGGTGCCACCCGGTTCCGCTGGTCGGTGGACCCGGTGGACGGCACCGCGAACTACGTGGCGGGGCTGCCGTGGTGCGCCTACAGCCTCGCGATGCTCGACGAGCACGGGCCGCTGGTCGGGGTCGTCGCCGACCCGTACCGCTCGCAGATCTACGCGGCGGCGCGGGACCGCGGGATGCGGGCGAACGGGGTGCCGGTGCGGCTCGCCGACCAGTCCGAGACGCGCGCCGGGATCGTGTGCACCGAGCTGACCCGCAGCGGGCCGTGGCCCGGCATGGACCGGTTCATCAGCAACGCGGCGCGCGCGCAGGTCGGCGTGCGGCTGCTGGGCTCACCGGCGCTGGCGATCGCGCAGGTCGCGCTGGGGCACGCCATCGCCGCGGTGCTGGACTCGTACGAGGAGTGGGACGTGGCGGGCGCGCTCGCGCTGGCCGTCGAATCGGGGGCCGCGGTGCTCGACCGCGGTGGACGTCCCGCGACGCTGCCCACCGGCGGTCTGCTGGTGGCCGGGCCCGCCGTGGCCGGGGACGTCCTCGACTGGTGGCGCCAGGCCACGCCCTGACCCGCGGGCGTGGAGCTCACCGGGAGTGCGGCGGGCGCTTTCAGGGGGCGGCGAGCGCGGGCAGCGGGGCATCGTCGCGGGCGAACACCTCGGACAGCGGATGCAGCAGCGGGAAGCGGTCGCGCAGCACCGCCACCTCGCGGTGCATCCGCGTCAGGTCCGGCGCCGCGACCAGGTCGACCACCACGTCCAGCACGTCCTCGGTGATCGCGGCGAAGCACGCGGCGGCCTCGGCGACCTGATCGCGCACCCGGCGCAGCACCTCCCGGTCCCGCCGGTCCGCGGACTCCGGCGCCGCGTCCAGACCGCGGCCCACCTCGACGAGCGCCTGCACGTTCGGCAGCTCGGCGTCCATCCGGCGGACCACCACCAGCAGCGCCTCCCGCGCCCGCACCGAGGACACCGCCTCCACCGCGCGCCGGGCGCGCGCCACCGCCTGCTCGCAGCGGTGCAGGTCGCGCAACCAGCCGTCCACGGTCCCCGGTTCGCCGAGCAGCCGCGGCGCGGCCGCATCCTGCGCCGCCCGGCTCGCCTCGGTCCCCGCCACCTCGGTCCCCGCCGCCTCGGTCGCCCGGGCCGCCATCGCCTCGGGGCGAAGCCGCCGCGCCCACGGCCCGGCCCACGCGAAGTGGGTGATCGCGGCGCCCAGCGATCCCGCGACCGTTCCCGCCAGCACTGCCAACCAGAAACCGTTCATCTCCAGCCCGCGCCTTCCGCTCGGTTCCCCGCCGGACCAGCGCTCGCCCCCAAGGCGATCCGGCGGACCCACCGGGTTCGTCCCGGCATCACACCCACCTTGCCCGCCGGATCGCCGCGGAGCGTGCGGGAAAGTACTCAAACGCGGAAACGGAATGATCACGGCTCGATCGGGTCGGCGCGCACCAAGTACTGCATCTCGGCGACGACGAACGGCATCGACTCGGTGTGCGCGCCCCACCGGCCACCGGTGCCCTCCGGCGGTGCCGCGCCGAGGTCCGGCAGGTCCAAGCGCGCGACCGACACCGCCGCATCCAGCGCCGCGGCCACCTCACCGCGCACCGCGTCCGGGCGCACCGCGCACCCCGCCTCGGCGAGCCTGCGCTCCACCGGGTGCACCGCGAACAGCTCCCCGGACAGCGGCCACACCCGCTGCAGCGCCTCCTGCATCCGCAGCCGCGCCTCGGGAGCGCCGTCGCCGAACCGGATCGTCCACTGCTCGGCGTGCTGCCGGTGCCGCAGCAGCACCCGCCACGTCCGGGCCGCGATCGCCGAGAGCACCGGATCGCGGCTCGCCGCCAGCCGGGCGAACACCGCGTGCCGCCAGGTCGACAGCAGCAGCAACCGGGCCGTGCTGGTGGCGAAATCACCGCCCGCGCCGGGCCCGCAGTCGATCTCGGCGAGCCGCACGTTGCGGAACTCGCCGGCATCCCGGTGGTGGGCGAGCAGATCCGCGTCCCGGCCCGCGCCCTCCAGCTCCGCCGCCCGTTCCAGCAGCGCCCGCGCCTGGCCCAGCAGGTCCGCGGTGATCGCGGCCAGCGCGGCGCCCTCCTCCAGGTCGGGTCCGCGCACCCCCCACCCGGACAGGCGGTGCGCCAGCAGCAGCGCGTCATCGCCCAGCATCAGGCAGTACGCCGCGAGATCCGCCGGATCGGCACCGTCCGGCACGCTCCGGGCCACCGCAGCGGTGACCGGGGCCGCCAGCACCCAATCCGGCCGGTGCGACTCCGGCGCCGACCTCTCCGGCCCGCCCGGACCGGCCGCCGCCGCACCGTCGTCGGGGCCGTCCACAGCGAAGTTCACCGTGCTCATACGCGCTCACCCACCTCGCGGGGCCGCACCGGACGGTGCGGACTGGAACCGCTGGTCGCGAGACCACTCGTGGGGCCGTCCGCCCCACCGGCGCATCCGCCGCAGCGGAGTCACCTGCGACCACTGTGGTCGCAGTGCCGGGCGGCGCGGAAGGGACCGAATTCCCGGTTCAGACCGCCGCGGGGCGCTCCCGGCGCAGCTGCCAGTACGCGCCGCCGAGCACCAGCCACGTCCCGGCGAGGCACGCGGCGACCGGCAGCAGCGACAGCACCATGCCGCGCCCCGCCACCCGGACCAGGTCGGGGTTGCGCGTGTCGTACTCGACCCGGACGAACTGGCCCTGCTGCAGGCCACCCGGGTAGAGCACGCCGTCCTGCGGGATGTGCACCCGTCCTTCCGGCGTGGTGAAGCGGATGACGGTGCGGGTCAGCGAGGTGCTGACGACTTCGGCGACGCCGTCGCCGCGGGACTCGGCGATGGTCCGGTCGTCGATCGCGCACGCGCCGATCACGGACAGGCCCAGCACGGTCAGCAGCACGGCGAGGACCAGGACACCGCGGGCGGCGGTGCGGCGGACGCGCCGCCGGGGCCACCGGGTGCCCGATCCGGTCACCTCGGGCCGCCCGGCCTCGTCCGGGAACTCCTGTTCGCTCGCCACGATCGCCGATTGTAGGAGCCGCGCGGTGACCGCCACTGGCCGCCGCACCTAGGCTCGTCGCGTGGCGCCCTCCCCTGCTCCGTTGACCGTTCGCACCTCCGTGCTCCCCGACGACGATCCCCGGCGCACCGCGCCGCTGCTGGAACTGCTGCCGGACGGTGCTCCGCTGAGCTGGGTGCGCGACGGCGGCGGCCTGGTCGGCTGGGGGTGCGCGGCGCGGTTGGCGACCTCCGGTCCGGAGCGCTTCGCGACCGCCGACGAGTGGTGGCACGAACTCTGCGCGGGCGCGGACGTGCACGACGAGGTGCGGCTGCCGGGCAGCGGCCCGGTCGCGTTCAGCAGCTTCGCGTTCGCCGACCGGCCGGGGGATTCGGTCGTGGTCGTGCCGGAGGTCGTGCTGGGCAGCCGGGACGGCGTCCGCTGGATCACCACCATCGGCGATCCGGCGGAGCGGCCGGTCCAGCCGGTGCGCGAACCCGGCGCGGTGGAGTACTCGCCGGGCGCGGTGTCCACCGCGGACTACCGGCGGTCGGTGGCGGAGGCGGTGCGCCTGCTCGAACCGGCCGGGTCGGGTGGTCCGGACGCGGTGCGCAAGGTGGTGCTGGCGCACGACCTGCTCGCCACCGCGGCGGAGCCGCTGGACGCCCGCTACCTGCTGCGCAACCTCGCCGCGCGCTACCCGGGGTGCTGGACGTTCGCGGTGGACGGGCTGGTCGGGGCCACCCCGGAGCTGCTGCTGGAGCGCACCGGGCGGCACGTCCGGTCCCGGGTGCTGGCCGGGACGAGCTGGCCGCGGCCCGGGGTCGGCGCCGACGAGCTGGCGTCCGGCCTGCTGTCCTCGGCGAAGGACCTCTCCGAGCACGCGTTCGCCACCGAGTCGCTGGCCGCGGAGCTGCGCCCGTTCTGCTCGGCCCTGTCGGTCCCGGAGCGCCCCGAGGTCCTTCGGCTGCGCAACGTGTTGCACCTGGCCTCGCACATCACGGGTGAGTTGCACGAACCCGCCGCGGAGAACGGCGTCGCCGCACTGCTGCGGCTCGCCGCAGCAGTGCACCCGAGCGCGGCCGTCGGCGGCACGCCGACCCCGGAGGCGGTGGAACTGATCCAGCGGTTGGAAGGCATGGACCGGGAGCGCTACAGCGGCCCGGTCGGCTGGGTCGACGGCGCGGGCAACGGGGAGCTCGGCATCGCGCTGCGCTGCGCGCAGCTGGAGGACGCGGACGGCGACACCGGGGGCCGCCGCGCACGGCTGTTCGCCGGGTGCGGCATCGTCGCCGAGTCCGACCCGGACACCGAGGTGTTGGAGGCGGCGGCGAAGCTGCGCCCGATCACCGAAGCGCTGACCGGCGACTGAACCTTCCGCGGGGGCGCTCGGCTCGTGGTGCGAGGCGGGTCGCGGGTGGCGGCTCCCTGCGCCCTCCTCGCTGCGCCCATGTCCCTCCTCCCTGCGCCCCCTCGCTGCGGGATCGTTCGCGCCGGTGGCTCCGCATGCGGCAGCGCCGTCCTCGCGAGGGCGGCGCTGGGAATCCGCGGTGGTGCCGGTCGCTCCGGCGGTCGCTGCGACGGTCGCTGCGCAGCTGCTTCGCTGACCGGGGAACGGTGCCGACCGAGGAACAGCGCCGACCGGGGAACGGGGCCGACCCGGGAACGGGACCGACCGGAGAACGGGACCGACCCGGGAACGGGGCCGACCGGGGAACCGCGGACCCGCCGCGCGGGTTCACCGGTGGGCGGTGCGGTACCGCCCACCGGCCTCCACGCGGCGGGTTCGTCCGGTGCTCAGTGGTCGTGCACCGACTCGTGGGTGGCGTCGATCTCGGCGACCGACTTCGGCGGCACCACGTCGGCTCGGGTCGCCGAGGCCGGGATGCCGTTCTCCGGGGTGGCCGCGGGCTTGCCCGGCGTGAACAGCCAGTTCTGGAAGAACTCGTCGAGCTGCGTGCCGGAGCGCTGCTCGGCGAGCTCGATGAACTGCTCCACGGTGCCGGTGGCGTACCGCTTGTCCTGCACCCAGGTGCGCACCACGTCGAGCAGCACGTCGGGTCCGATGACGTTGCTCAGCGCGTGCACGGTGAGCGCCCCGCGGTCGTAGACGGCGTCGCTGAAGATGTTCTCCGGCCCGGGTTCGCCGGGCGCGATCTGCCAGAACGGGTCGTCGGCGGGCAGCGACGAGTAGTAGTGGTCGAACAGCTCCTGCGCGGTCCCGGTGCCCTGCTGCTCCGACCACAGCCATTCCGCGTAGCTGGCGAAGCCCTCGTTCAGCCAGATGTTGCGCCAGGTGTCGACCGACACGGAGTCGCCGAACCACTGGTGCGCGTTCTCGTGCACGACGACGGAGGTGTTGGCGCCCTTCGCGAAGAACTTGTCGCTGTAGGTCGGCCGGGTCTGGTTCTCCAGCGCGAAGTTGAGCCCTTCCGCCGGGACCACGCCGCCCTGGGCTTCGAACGGGTACTCGCCGAGCAGCCCGGAGAGGAACTCCAGCACTTCGGGAGTGCGCTCGACGCTGGCCTTGGCCGCGCCCGCGACGTCGCCGAGCCCGTCGGCGTACGCGGTGACGAAGGGCTGACCGAAGGCACCGGGCTTCGTGTTGATCTCGTACTGCCCGATGGCGAGGAACGCCAGGTAGGTGGCCGTCGGCTTGGTGGTGCGCCACTTCCAGGTGGTGCGGCCGGCCAGGGTGGCGGTGTCGGTGTTCACGCCGTTGGACAGCACCTCGGTGCCTTCCGGCACGTCGACGGCGATGTCGAAGGTGGCCTTGTCCCGCGGGTGGTCGTTGCCGGGGAACCACCACGCGGAGATCTCCGGTTCGCCGACCGCGAGCGCGCCGTCCGCGGTGCGGATCCACGGTTGCAGGCCGTCGACCTCGACGCTGGAGGGCACGCCCTCGTACTCGACGACGAAGGTGGACTGGCGCCCGGCGGGCAGTTCCGCGGGCGGGGTGACGGTGAGCTCGCTGCCCCGCTGCTGGAACTCGGACGGCGCGCCATTGACCCGGATCGACTTCACCGGCAGCGCGAAGTCCAGGTTGAACGCGGTGAGGTCCTGGGTCGGGTTCGCCACGATCGTCGTGGTCCCGGTGAGGTGGTCGTCCTTCGGTTCGTAGCGCAGCCGCACGTCGTAGTGCGACACGTCGTAGCCGCCGTTGCCGTACTCGGGGAAGTACGGGTCGCCCGCGCCCGGCGCACCAGGTCCGGCCGCTCCGGCGAAGGCGGGGGTCGCCACGAAGGCCGCGGCGCAGCAGGCGGCCACCGTCGCTCGCAGACCGGTTCTCTTGAACACCGCGCACCTCCGGCATGATCAGTGGTTTTCCAGCAGCGTACGAACGTGATCAGGGTGGCGCGAGCACCCGAACGCGGGGGTTTTCACCAGTTCTGGGTGAACGGTGCCCGTCCGGCCGCGAGCTCCGGCGCGCACGGGC
This sequence comes from Saccharopolyspora sp. MMCC62, assembly GCF_057736575.1. Classification (NCBI taxonomy): domain Bacteria; kingdom Bacillati; phylum Actinomycetota; class Actinomycetes; order Pseudonocardiales; family Pseudonocardiaceae; genus Saccharopolyspora; species Saccharopolyspora sp. MMCC62. The sequence continues at coordinate 218,958 of NZ_JBYKCM010000002.1, forward strand.
GAACCGCGCACCGCGGCCGGAGCACCGCTCGGCCGGTTCCGGTGCAGCTCACCGGTGGTGCCGCCGCGCGGCGGGGCGACCCGACCCGGGGCTCGCCGACGGCGGTCGGGCCGCGCGGGGCGACTCGGGGCGGTCGCCGGGGCACGCGCCCGCGCGTCTCGCATCGTGGGAGGAAGTGGTCCGGCGGGGCTAGGTCACCGCTCCGGGTCACCGCTTCGGGTCACCGCTCCGGGTCACCGCTCCGGGTCACCGCTCCGGGACACCGCTCCGGGCCACCGCTCCGGCCGACGCGCGGGGCCCTCGACCGCAGCGGGCGATCAGCCGCTCAGCGCCGAGTGCACCGCGGCTTGCAGTCGCGAGTGCAGGCTCCTGGTCCGCGTGCGGTCCGCCTGGACCTCGACCACCCGCAGTCCTGGTGGACCGTGCAGCGCCGCCGGGAAGTCCGAGCGCTGCCGCACCCGCACGTGCTCCACCCCGTGCGCCGCGCACAGCTGGGCGAGGTCGGTGCCGTGCGGGGTGCCGAAGACCCGCTCGAACGAGTCGCGGTGCTCCGGACCGCCCTGTTCCAGCAGCGAGAAGATGCCACCGCCGTCGTCGTTGAGCACCACGATGGTGAGGTCCGGGCGCTGCTCCTGCGGCCCCAGCAGCAGGCCGTTCCCGTCGTGCAGGAACGTGAGGTCGCCCAGCAGCGCGTAGGTCGGTCCGTCGTGCGCCAGCGCAGCGCCGATGGCGGTGGAGACCGTGCCGTCGATCCCGGCCACCCCGCGGTTGCGGTGCACCGCCACGTCGGGGCGGTGCCGCGCGGCCAGCGCCACGTCCCGGCTCGGGTTCGACGACCCGAGCACCAGCAGCGACCGCTCCGGCAGTTCGTCGACCAGGTCGCGGGCGAGCACCGGCCCGTTCGGCCAGCGCTCCAGGTCCAGTGCCGCGTGCAGCGCGGCGGCGACCTTGTGGTCCGCCTGCTGCCAGGCGGTGAGCCAGTGCGGGTCGGCCTCGCGGACGGGGGCGGCACCGAAGGTGTGCGCGATCTCGCGCACCGCGTGCCCCGGCGACGGCCAGTCCACGTCCCCGCCGTGCGCCAGCAGCACCTCCACCCCGGCATCGGTGAGCAGCGACTGCACCTGGCGGAACACGGTCGGCCTGCCGACGCACAGCACCTGCTCGGGGCGGTGCTCGCGGACGAACTCGGGCTGGTTCAGCAGCCACATCCCGGTGCTGATCGCGGCGCCACCGGCGAGCCCGACACCGCCGGTCTCGGAGACCACCGGCCAGCCGTACCGCTCGCCCCAGGCCCCGGCGGCGTCGGCGCCGCCGTCCGCGGCGAGCACCAGGCCGCGGCGGGCGGCGGGCGCGTGCAGGCTGCTGGGCGAGGCGCCGTCCCCGCAGATCTCGATCCACGGCGCCCCGTCGGCGCGCCCGTCCAGCGGTTCGCACCACGCGGGGTCGCCGGTGGGCACCAGCGGTTCGCGGAAAGGCAGGTTCAGGTGCACCGGTCCGGAGCGGGCCGAGCCGAGCGCGGCGTGCCGGGCGCGGCACACCTGGCTGCGCCAGTACGCCTGCTGCCCCGGCCGGTCCTCGGCCACGCCGAGCTCGTCGAACATCCGCACCTGCGGGCCGAACATCCGGTGCTGGTCGATGGTCTGATTGGCCCCGGCGGCGCGCAGTTCGGGCGGGCGGTCCGCGGTGAGCACGATCAGCGGGATGCCCGCCTGCGCCGCTTCGCTGACCGCCGGGTGCAGGTTCGCCGCTGCGGTGCCCGAGGTCCCGGCCACCACCACCGGCAGGCCGCTGCGCGCCGCGATCCCCAAGGCGAGGAACCCGGCGCTGCGCTCGTCGATGCGGACGTGCAGCCGGATCCGCTGCTCCACCGCGGCGCGGTGCAGCGCGAACGAGAGCGGCGCGTTGCGCGATCCCGGGGAGAGCACCACGTGCCGGATCTGGTTGCGGATCAGCTCATCGACGATGACCTCGGCCTGTGCCGTGGACGGATTCAACCCATCACCCCGGACTCCCTCGCACGCTGCCTGCCGACCGCTTCCAGTGTCGCCGGAACCGCCGAGCCGCTTCGACCCGGTGGTACCCCGGTCGCGCGGAGTGCAGCCGCTCACACCGGTCGGCGCCCTCCTGGTGTTCATCACGCCGAGGCGGCACCTATTGTCCCAGGCGTGCTGAACTCGCCTGTCTCCGAGCTGTTCGACCCGGCCGCGTGGGAACCCGTCAGCGGGTTCGACTTCACCGACATCACGTACCACCGGTGTGTGGAGGACGGTCCCGGACGCGGCACCGTGCGCGTCGCCTTCGACCGCCCCGAGGTCCGCAACGCCTTCCGCCCGCACACCGTCGACGAGCTGTACCGCGCGCTCGACCACGCCCGGATGAGCAGCGACGTCGGCTGCGTGCTGCTGACCGGGAACGGGCCGTCGCCCAAGGACGGCGGCTGGGCGTTCTGCTCCGGCGGGGACCAGCGCATCCGCGGCCGCTCCGGCTACCAGTACGCCGCCGGGGAGACCGCCGAGAGCGTGGACCCCGCGCGGGCCGGTCGGCTGCACATCCTCGAGGTGCAGCGGCTGATCCGGTTCATGCCGAAGCTGGTGATCGCGGTCGTGCCCGGCTGGGCCGCCGGCGGCGGGCACAGCCTGCACGTGGTGTGCGACCTCACCCTCGCCAGCGCCGAGCACGCCCGCTTCAAGCAGACCGACGCCGACGTCGGCAGCTTCGACGGCGGCTTCGGCAGCGCCTACCTCGCCCGGCAGGTCGGGCAGAAGTTCGCCCGCGAGATCTTCGCCCTCGGCCGCGCCTACGACGCCGAGCAGGCGAACCGGATGGGGATGGTCAACGAGGTCGTGCCGCACGCGGAACTGGAGGCGACCGCCCTGCAGTGGGCACGGGAGATCAACGGCAAGTCGCCCACCGCGCAGCGCATGTTGAAGTACGCGTTCAACGCGATCGACGACGGCCTGGTCGGACAGCAGCTGTTCGCCGGCGAGACCACCCGGCTGGCCTACATGACCGACGAGGCCGTCGAGGGCAGGGACTCGTTCCTGGAGCGCCGGGACCCGGACTGGACGCCGTTCCCCTGGTACTACTGACCGGCCACCGGTCGCCGCGGTCCGCCCGCCGATCGGGTCGTCGCAGGGGTTCATCGTCCACACCGCCTTCGCTCGCAGGTCGCTACCTCCACACCATCGACGCGGCCGATCGAACACTTGAGCGATTCAACTCGATCCGGTGAGCGATCGCACTCCGCCGCCCACCGCCGGGCCGCCCTGGCGGGCGGTGGGCGCAAGATGGCCGTCATGCCGACCGCCCGCGAACTCCGGCCGCTGCCCGTCCCGCCCGGGGAGCGGGCGCCGACCGCGCTGCCCGCGCTGCGCCGCGCGCTGGACGGCGACGGCCCCGCGCTGCTCCCGGTCGACCCAGCGGCCGCGGGCTCGGACGGCGCGGCGCTGGCGGCGCTCGGCGCGGGCACCCCGCTGGAACCCGGCGAGGACGACCCCGCCGATCCGACGGCCCTGGTCATCGCCACCTCCGGCTCCACCGGCACCCCGAAGGGCGTACTGCTGACCGCCGCCGCGCTGCGCGCCTCGGCGACGGCCACGCACCGGCACCTGGGCGGGCCGGGCCGCTGGCTGCTGGCGATGCCCGCGCACCACGTCGCGGGCATCCAGGTGCTGGTCCGATCGCTGGTCGCGGGCACCGACCCGGTGGCGGTGGACACCGCGGGCGGCTTCCGCGCGGAGCGGTTCGCCGCGGCCGCCGAACACTGCCTAGCGGACTCCGGCAGGCACTACACCGCGCTGGTGCCCACCCAGCTGCGCCGACTGCTGGACGACGGCGGCGCCGGGCTGGACGCGCTGCGCGAATTCGACGCCGTGCTGCTCGGCGGTGCCGCGACCCCGCCCGCGCTGCGCGAGCAGGCCCTGGCCGCCGGGGTCCGGGTCGTCACCACCTACGGGATGAGCGAGACCGCGGGCGGCTGCGTGTACGACGGCGCGCCGCTGGACGGCGTGCGGGTGCACGTGGACGCCGCGGCGGACGGCTCCGGCCCGGTCGCGCTGGCCGGGCCCACGCTGGCCCGCGGCTACCGGCGGGGCTCCGGCGCGAGCCCGTTCCGGGACGGCTGGTTCCACACCGGCGACCTCGGCCGGTTGGCGGACGGACGGCTGGAGGTGCTCGGCCGGGCCGACGACGTGATCATCACCGGCGGGGTGAACGTCGCCCCGCTGCTGGTGGAGCGCGTCCTCACCGAGCACCCCGCGGTCCGGGAGGCCTGCGTGCTCGGCATCGACGACCCCGAGTGGGGCCAGGCCGTGGCCGCCGCCGTCGTCCCCGCCGACCCGGCCGCGCCGCCACCGGTCGCGGACCTGCGCGCCGCGGTGCGCGAGCGCGCGGGCGCGGCCGCCGCCCCCAAGCACGTCGCCTTCCTCGCCGAGCTACCGCTGCGCGGCCCCGGCAAGCCCGACCGGCGGGCGTTGCGCGCGACTCTCGGCCGGTGACGACGCGTGATGCGCGAAGATGATTCACATGGCAACGGTGAAGCAGTGGATTGAGGGCGCGCGCCTGCGCACGTGGCCCAACGCGATCGCACCGGTCCTGGTCGGCACCGGGGCCGCGACCGGAGTGGACCTGTGGAGCGTGCCGATCGCGGTGCTGGCGCTCGCCGTGTCGTTGCTGCTGATCACCGGGGTGAACTTCGCCAACGACTACTCCGACGGCATCCGCGGCACCGACGACGACCGGGTCGGCCCGTTCCGGCTGGTCGGCTCGGGCGCGGCGAACGCGACGGCGGTGCGGAACGCGGCGTACGGCTGCTTCGGGCTGGCCGCGCTCGCCGGGATCGGCGTCGTGGTGCTCAGCGGCCAGTGGTGGATGCTGGCCGTCGGCGCGCTGTGCATCGCGGGCGCCTGGTTCTACACCGGCGGCAAGCGGCCCTACGGCTACGCCGGGCTGGGCGAGGTCGCCGTGTTCGTGTTCTTCGGCCTGGTCGCCGTGCTGGGCACCATGTACGTGCAGGCGGGCACGATCAGCGGGTTCGGCATCGGCGGGGCGGTCGGCATCGGCGCGTTCTCCAGCGCGGTGCTGGTGGCGAACAACCTGCGCGACATCCCCACCGACCGGGTCACCGGCAAGCGGACGCTGGCGGTGCTGCTGGGCGATCGGGACACCCGGACGCTGTACGTGGCGCTGGTGCTGATCCCGTTCCTGATCACCGTGCTGATCGGGTTGCGCAACACCTGGGCGCTGCTGGGATTCCTGGCGCTGCCGCTGCTGATCGGCTCGGTGCTCGCGGTGACGCGCGGCGGCACGGGCCGCAAGCTGATCCCCGCGCTCCGGGACACCGGCCTGGCGATGCTGGTCTGGGGAGCCACCACGGCGCTGGCGCTCGCCTTCGGCTGAGCGTTCTCGCTGATTCTGCCGCGTAGGGGTCGGGTGGCGGAACCTCAGCTGGTTCCTCGCTGCGGGATCGATTTCACAGGTGGCTCCGCCGCATGAGAAATCGCTGTCCTCGCGAGGAACCAGCTGAGAACCCGCGGCGGTGCCGGTGTCTTGGGTGGTCGGCGGCTCAGCGGCTTCGCCGCTGACAGGAAACGGATACCGCCGGGCAGGTTCGAAACAGGCAGTTAGCGGACCCGCTCAGCGGACGCCGGCCAGGACGTACTGAGCGACGCCCTGGGCGGTCTCGCACTCGTCGCTGTCGGCTTCGGCGGCCCGGGCGGTGACCTGCAGCGTCGCCCCGGGCACGCCGGCGAACACGGTGCAGTCGTTGGCGCGCAGCGTCTCGGTGCCGGGCAGTTCGCCGAGCCGCACCTCGTCCTGGCCGAGCCCGGCGTAGCCCTCCGGCTGGGTGCCGATCAAGATCGACCGCACTCCGGTGTCGGCGGCGAACTGGCAGCCGCGCACCGGCGGTTCCAGGCCGATCTCGCGCGGGACCCCGCGGCGGACCGGGTAGGCGAGCTGGCCGAGCTCGTCGACGCCGACCAGCCCGCACAGCCGCTCGGCGGAGGCGTCGGCGAGCCGGACCCGTAGCTCCGGCGGCACCTCGCGGGTGATCGACGGGGTGACGGATTCCGGTTCGGACTCGTCGCTGCCGCTGGTCTGCGGTGCGCTGCTCGGCAGCGGCAGCGAGCCGCCGGAGGTGCACGCGGCGAGCACCACGACGAGCGCCGCGGGCACCAGCGCGATGGCTGTGCTCATCGACCTGCGCATGCCCCTCCTCGGAACCTCGTGGCGTGATCGCAGACTACGTGCGGCCCGCGCGCACCCGCTCAGGCGGTCCAGGCCCCGGTGCGGTGGAACTCGTCGAGCGCGCCCAGCGGGCCCGCGAGGTCGAAACCGTGACCCGCGACCCACGCGTCGTCGTAGTAGGTGTGCGCGTAGCGCTCCCCGCCGTCGCAGAGCAGCGTGACGATGCTGCCGGTCCGCCCGTCCCGCACCATCTCGGCGACGAGCCCGCACACGCCCCACAGGTTGGTGCCGGTGGAGCCGCCGACGCGCCGCCCGAGCACTCCTTCGGCCCACCGGATGGTGGCGATGGACGCCGCGTCCGGGACCTTGATCATCCGGTCGATGGCCTCGCCGACGAAGGACGGTTCGACCCGGGGCCGCCCGATGCCCTCGATGAGCGAGCCGCGCTCCCCGGTGCGGTCCCGGTCCTCGTGGCACCAGGCGTCGTAGAACACCGAGTGCTCCGGGTCGACGACCGCGAGCCGGGTGTCGTGCCTGCGGTAGCGGATGTAGCGGCCGAGGGTGGCGCTGGTGCCGCCGGTGCCCGCGCCGGTGACGATCCACTCCGGGATCGGGTGCCGTTCGAGCTCCAGCTGCTGGAAGATCGACTCGGCGATGTTGTTGTTGCCCCGCCAGTCGGTGGCGCGTTCGGCGTGGGTGAACTGGTCCATGAAGTGCCCGCCGAGTTCGGCGGCGAGCCTGCGGGACTCGTCGTAGATCGCGCCCGGCTGGTCCACGTAGTGGCAGGTGCCGCCGTGGCGTTCGATCAGCGCCACCTTCTCCGGGCTGGTCGACCGGGGCATCACGGCGATGAACGGGAGCCCCAGCAGCTGCGCGAAGTGCGCTTCGGAGACGGCGGTGGAGCCGGAGGACGCCTCGATCACCGGCGTGTTCTCCGTCACCCACCCGTTGCAGATGGCGTACAGGAACAGGGATCGGGCCAACCGGTGCTTGAGCGAACCGGTCGGATGGGTTGACTCGTCCTTGAGGTAGAGGTCGATTCCCCATTCCGCCGGGAGCGGGAAGCGCAGCAGGTGCGTGTCGGCGCTGCGGTTCGCGTCCGCCTCGATGATCCGGACGGCTTCGCTGGTCCAGGCCCTGGTGCGCGCGCAAGAGCGGTCCCGGACCGCGTCGTCGCGCCGGGCGTCAGTGCTCGTCATCGGTGTTCTCGCGGTCCCCGCGGAGCTGGGCGCGCAGCTGCTCGCGGCGCTGGGCGCGGTGCACCATGCCGGTGGCGACGCGACGGCGCAGCCCGCTGAAGACCAGCATGGACAGCGGCATCACCACCACGACGGACACCGCGGCGGCCACCAGCAGCGGGACGCCGCAGAGCGCGATCACCGCGGTGACCGCGACCAGCATGGCCAGCCTGACCACGGTGTACAGCGCGATGTCCCGCGCCAGGTTGGTCGGCGGGGACGTCTCCGCGACCGCTTCCGTCTGCTGTTCCTGCACGTCAACCAGGGTAGAACACGAGGGGTGCGGCGATACCGCCCCGTCTCGCCCGAAGCGCCGCTTTCGTCCCTTACCTTCCCTTTACCTGGAGTCGAATGTTCGAGTACCTGACCATCCGAGTGCCAGGATGCGACCGGAATGCCCGAAAACCGTCCGCATTGTGGAGGTCCCCTGTGACCGCGACGACTCCCCAGTCTCGCCAGAACGGTCAGGAACAGCTGCTCACCCCCGGTGAGGTCGCCTCGTTGTTCCGGGTCGACCCGAAGACGGTGACCAGATGGGCGACGGCAGGCCGGATCGGTTCGATTCGCACTCCCGGCGGGCACCGCCGGTTCCGCGAGTCCGAAGTGCGCACGCTGTTGGCCGAACTCACCAACGACGTCCGCTCCGCCTGAGTCGCCCCGACGATCGGCTCGCGCTCGGCCCGCCTCCGCGTGCGCTCGCACGCCCGAGGTGGGCCGGGCCCGGCCCGTCGCCGGACCCCCGGCGCGCCCTGCGCCGGCCCTCGGTCACCGGGAGATCCGGACACCGTCCGGATGTTCCCTGATCGGCGCACCCCACCTCTCGCCGTTCTCCGGCTAACCTCGGGGCAGAGGAGTGGAGGTGCCCTGATGATCTACGCCCTGGCAGCGATCGGTGCGCTCACCGTGACCGTGCTGATGTGGCGCGCGTTCGGCCCGGTGCGGGATGCCGCGGGCGACGGCCCGGCCACCGCGCCGCGCAGAGCGCCGCTGGCCCCGGACGACGACCCGGATTTCCTGCGCCGCCTCGCCGAGCAGCAGCGCGACAAGAAGAACGACGAACAGGGCTGAGCTCCGCCTCCCCTGACCGGCGAACGCCGAACGGCCCGCCCACCGGAGAACCGGTGCGGCGGGCCGTTCGCACGGTGCGCCTGCGCCCGGCCGAGGCCGGGATGGGCGGTCAGGCCTGGCGCTGCCTGCCGAACGCCTGCGGGAAGTCGTCGGCGACGATCGCGGCCAGTTCCAGCAGGGCCAGCCGGGTCGGTGCGGCGAGCTGGTCCAGCTCGACCTCGGCGCCCTCTTCGAGGTGCGGGTCGAACGGGATCCGGGACACCGCGCGGCAGCGCGAACCGAAGTGCGCGCTGAGCTTGTCCACGTCGACCTTGCCGGAACCCGGCCGCACCGAGTTGATCACGGCGACGGAGCGGCCCACCAGCTGCCCGTAGCCGTGCGCGTCCAGCCAGTCCAACGTGGCCGAAGCGCTGCGCGCCCCGTCGATCGAGCTGGAGGAGACGATCACCAGCGAGTCGGCGACGTCCAGCACGCCCTTCATCGCCGAGTGCATCAGTCCGGTGCCGCAATCGGTGAGCACGATGTTGTAGAAGTGCTCCAGCAGCGTCACGGTCCGCTGGTAGTCGTCCTCGCTGAACGCCTCGGAGACGGCGGGATCCTGCTCGCTGGCCAGGATCTCCAACCGGCTGGGCCCCTGCGAGGTGTAGGAGCGCACGTCGCTGTACTTGCGGATGCGCTGCGCGTCGCGCAGCAGGTGCCGCACGGTGGCGGTGGTCTCCAGCGGGATCTTCTGGCTGAGCGTGCCGCGGTCCGGGTTGGCGTCGACGGCGATCACCCGGTCCCCGCGCAGCGAGGAGAACGTGGAGCCGAGGGTGGCGGTGGTCGTGGTCTTGCCGACGCCGCCCTTGAGGCTCAGCATCGCGATCTTGTAGCAGCCCTGCAGCGGCTGGTTGATCCGCCCGATCAGCTCGCGGCGGCGCAGGTCCGCGGCGCTCTCCCCGAGGTTGATGGAGCGGCCGCTGGCCACGTACAGCGCCTTGCGCCAGCCGGATTGCGGGGCGCGCTTGGTCTGCCGCAGCAGCTGCGAGGAAGCGAGGTCCTTGCCGAACGGGACGCCGGGCTGCTGCTTCGCGCCGGGCTGCTGCTGGCCCTGCTGGGGCTGCCCGCCCTGCGGGGGCTGCTGCGGGTAGCCCTGCTGCGGCGGGAACGGCCCGGCGACGGGCGCGTACGGGTTCTGCTGCTGGCCCACCTGGTACGGCCCCGACTGCCCGCCGGAGACCTGGTACGGGCCGGAATGACCGCCCGGGACCTGGTAGGGGCCGGAGTGCCCGCCCGGCACCTGGTACGGGCCGGAGTGGCCGCCGGGCACCTGGTACGGGCCGGACTGGCTCGCCTGCTGCTGCGGCCCCGACGGGGTGGCCTCGGTGTACGGCGTCCCGCCGAAGGACTGTCCACTGGGGACGTTCGGCGGCTGCTGCTGGGGCTGCTGCGCGCCCTGCACCGGGGTGTTCGGCCTGGTCCCGGGTTCCGCGTACGGCTGCGGGCCGTCACCGTAGTCCGGGGTCGCGTGATCCGCCTTGCCGCTGGCCTGCTGCGCCGAGTCCGCACCGGGCGAGGCCGAGCCCGCATCGCGTTGCGTTTCGGGCTCTTCGTACCGTCCGGTCACCGTTCCCGTACCTCCCACACATCGGTTCGACCTTTACCGGGATGAGCGAGGGCCACCCGGTTCCGCAGTGGAACGGGTGGCCCGGGGTCGCACTCCGGATCGGATCATGAACTCACAGTCCAGCGTACGAGTGCAGTCCGGAGACGACGATGTTGATGAAGAAGAGATTGAAGATCATGACCGCCAGACCGGCGATGTTGATCCACGCCGCCTTGACCCCACGCCACCCCGCAGTCGCACGCGCATGCAGGTACGCAGCGTAGACGACCCACGCGATGAACGAACAGGTCTCCTTCGGGTCCCAGCCCCAGAACCGGCCCCACGCGGCCTCGGCCCAGATCGCACCGGCGACGATCGCGAACGTCCACACCGGGAAGATGATCACCGTGGCGCGGTAGGCCATCCGGTCCAGCGTCTCGGTGGACGGCAGCCGGGAACCGAAGCGGGCCAGCTTCAGCGGGTTGTTCTCGTGCCGCGACCGCAGCATGAACAGCACGCTGGCGACGCCGGCGAACAGCAGCGCACCGCTGGAGATGATCGCGGCGGTCACGTGGATCACGATCCAGTAGGACTGCAAGGCGGGCTGCAGCGGCGCGGCCTTCGCGTAGAGCACGGTGCCGGACAGGAACAGCAGCACCACCACGGGCAGCAGCAGGAATCCGCCGAGCCCGCGCAGCTGCGCGGGCGAGGCCTCGCGGCGTTCGGCGCGCAGCTGCCGGAACAGCACGATCGTCCACGCGATCACCGCGGCCAGGCAGATCGCCGAGCCGAACTCGTACATGTTGCCCCACGGCGCGCGTCCCGTGGCGACACCGCGGAACACCAGCGAGGCCGCGTGCACCAGGATGCCGAGCACCGTCATCGACACGGCCATGCCGCCGAACCGCTCGGGGAGCGGGCGCTTGCCGGGGGTGTCGATGCGGCCGATGCGCTCGGCGGTGGCGGTCCCGCCGCTCTCGCCGCCCGCGGTGACCAGCTGCGCTTCCCGCGCGCGGGCCTGCTGCTTCCGGCCGCCGTAGGCGAATTCCGCGAAGTACAGCAGCATGGCGGCGATGTAGATGACCACCGAGGTCGCGAACGCCATGTCGCTGTAGTTGGACAACGTCTGGTTGACCGGCATCAGCTCTTCCTTCCGCCTGCGGAGGCAGCACTCGGCGGCTCCGCGTCGGCGCCGTCCGTCCCGAGCAGGTCCTTGGCCAGCCGGGTGAACTCCTCGCCGTAACCCGCTTGGTCGGTCCGGGCCAGCCCGCCGACCTCGACAACCGTACGCGCGGGATCGTCCGCGCCGGTCCCGGGGGCGGGCGCCACCCGCACCCAGATCCGGCGGCGCTTGATGCTCAGCGAGGCGCTGATCCCGAAGATCACCGCGATGGCGAAGCCGAGCACGTACGGCTGGAACGGGTCGTGCGAGATCTGGAGGTTCGCCCAGCGCTGCACGCCGTCGAAGTGGACGGTGGTGCCGTCGTCGAGCCGGATCTGCTCGCCGACGCGCAGGTTCTGCCGCGCGACCTTCTTCAACCGCCCGGATTCCACCATCTTCTGGTCCACGCCGAAGATCGACTGGCCGCGGCCGGAGTCGAGGCCGAGGTCGCCGCGCAGCACGTCCACCGCGACCGCCGGGTCGAGCAGGTCGGGGAACTGCGAGCTGAGCACCTTGCCGTCGTAGGCCGCGGTCGGCGCGAACAGGCCGGTCACCGCGAGCTGCGTCTGCCGCCGCTGCACCTCGTCGGTGACTCCCGGCTGGTCGAACTTGGTGGCGCCCTGGGACAACATCGTCGTGACGTCCATCGGCTGCCACTGGGTGAGCTGGGTGCGCCGCTGCCCGTCCGGGAAGGTCACGGTGAAGCGGGGCGCGTACCCGTTGCCGGTCAGGTAGATCCGGTCGCCCGCGATCCGCAGCGGGTGGTTCACCTGCAGCGCGTACGGCTGCCAGCGGTCCGCGTCGAGGTCCGCACCGGCCTGGTACTGCATCCCGACCCGGTAGCTCGCGACCTGCCCGGTGTGCTGGTAGGTCGCGTCGAAGTCGTCGACCCGCAGGCAGAACGGGCTCAGCTGGGTCCCGTCCACGCTGAGGCCCGCGCGGAACGAGTCGTAGTTGTAGGTGCCGGAGTTGCAGAACTCGGAGCCGTCCGCGGGCACGATCACCTGGCCCTCGTAGCCGAGGATCTTGCCGCCCGCGACCGTCACCAGCAGGCCCACCAGCGCGAAGTGGAACACCAGGTTCCCGGCCTCCCGCAGGTAGCCGCGTTCGGCGCTGATCGAGCGGGTGCCGTCCTCCTCGGTGCGCTCCTCCTTGCGCCAGCCGCGCAGCCTGCGGCGGGCGGCCGCCAGCGCCTCCTCCGGCGAACCGTCCACAGTGGACGAAGCGTGGTGCGGCATCCGGGCCAGGTTCCGCGGGGTGCGCACCGGCCTGCCGCGCAGCTGCTTGTAGTACTCGTAGCAGCGCGGCAGCAGGCAGCCGATCAGCGAGATGAACAGCAGCACGTAGATCGAGGCGAACCAGACCGAGCTGAACACCTCGAACGCGCCCGCCTTGTCCAGCAGCGGCGCCAGGTCCGGGTACTCGGTGAAGTACTTGTCCACCTCGGCCGGGTTCAGCGAGCGCTGCGGGATCAACGCCCCCGGCAGCGCCGCCATCGCCAGCAGGAACAGCAGCACCAGTGCGGTGCGCATCGACGTCAGGCCGCGCCAGGTGTTGCGCAGGAACGCCAGCAGGGTGCGGATCCGGGACATCAGATCGGCGTCTCGAATCCGGCGACGGGTTCGCGCAGCACTGAGATCAGTTCTCCCCACAGCCCGGTGACGAGCAGCACGCCCACCACGACCAGCAGCGCACCACCCGCGATCTGGATGGCGCGGCCCCGGCGCCGCAACCAGTCGGTGCTGCGCACCGCCCACCGCGCGCCCAGCGCCAGCAGCACGAACGGCAGTCCGAGCCCCAGGCAGTAGGCGACGACGAGCAGCACCCCGCGCACCGCGGTGCCCGCGCCCACGTCGGTCCCGACGGCCAGCGACATCACCCCGGTCAACGTCGGGCCCAGGCACGGCGTCCAGCCGAGCCCGAACACGGCGCCGAGCAGCGGCGCACCCCACAACCCGGCGCGGGGCACGCGGTGCAACCGGACATCCCGCTGCAGCGCGGGGATCATGCCGAGGAACACCAGCCCCATCGCGACCGTCACCACGCCGCCGATGCGCTGCAGCAGCAGCTCGTTCTCGACCAGCGCGTCCGACAACCCGAGCAGCAGCAGCGTTCCGGCGCCGAAGACGACGGTGAACCCGGCGACGAACAGCAGCGCCGCACCGGCCACCCGCCAGCGGCCGCGGCGCGCCTGCCGCGCCTCCGCGGAATCCACCGGCGGCGCCTCCGCACCGACCACGCCCGCCAGGTAGGCGAGGTAGCCCGGCACCAGCGGCACCACGCACGGCGACGCGAAGCTGACCGCCCCGGCGAGCACCGCGATCGCGGCCGCGAGCAGCAGCGGTCCGGAGGCGGCGAGCTCGGTCGGGTTCACGGTTCCGAGGGTAGGGATGGCGCTAGCGTGGCTACGCACCACCCCGCATGACGCCGACCACATCGGCGCACTTCCGGCGCCCGCCGCGCCACCGCCGACGGTCGCGCGGGCGCCCGGCCGCGGCCGTTCGGGAGCCGATGGCGGACCCGTCCGCGGGCGGGGCGCCGCTCCCCGGCGCGGAGCGCGACACCGGTACCCGCGGACGGGCGATCAGCGCAAGGAGCGCAGGAAGACCTGCCACCGGCGCGGGGAGAACGACAGCACCCCGTGCCGCGGCGCCTTCGAATCGCGCACCGCCACCACCCCGGGCGCCGTCCCCACCTCCACGCAGTTGCTCTCCTCGCCGCTGTGACTGGACTTACGCCAATGCACCGTCGCGCTCACATTCCCGTTCCATCGCGCTTGCCACGTCCGCGATCAGCGCCGCGGACTCCGCTTCGTCGAGCGCCAGGACCGGCAGCCGGGCGGCGGCGTCGAGGAATGGGGCGGTGTCGGCGGGTGCTTCCAGGAACGCCCCGCGCCGCCGCTGCTCCAGGTGCACCACCGGCCGCTGCCGGGCGAACTCGAGGATCAGCTGGCTGCCGTTGAGCTCCGCGTACGCCCCGGCCGCGAACGGGATCACCCGGACCGAGACGTTCGGCCGACGCCCGATGCGCACCAGGTGGCGCAGCTGGTCGGACATCACCCGGTGCCCGCCGACGGGCCGGTGCACCACCGATTCGTCCAGGAACGCGTGCAGCCGCGCCGGTTCCTCCCTGGTGAGCACGCCCTGCCTGCCGAGGCGCAGCGCGACCCGGGACTCCAGGTCGGCGTCCCGCACGCCGCCCGCGCTGAGCACCGCCCGCGTGTAGTCCGGCGTCTGCAGCAGCCCCGGCACCAGCGCCAGCGCCACATCGGTGATCTTGGTGGCGAGCCGCTCGAAGTCGATCAGGGCGGTGAGCGCGCTGGGCATGCCCGCGTACCCGGCCTCCCACCAGCGGGCCTCGGTGGCCGCGTTCACGAGCTCGAACAGCCGCGCTCGTTCGGCGCCGGCCACGTTCAGGGTGTCCAGCAGCGCGGCGAGTTCGCCTTCGCTGGGCACCCGTTCTCCCGATTCGATTCGGCCCAAGGTCGCTCGCGACCATCCGCATCGGTGCGCGAGATGTTCCAATCGCAATCCGGCCGCTTTGCGGAGTTCGCGGATCTCAGCGCCCAGGCCCCGCGCTCGAACACTGGTCATAGCAGGAACCTATTTCCTCCGCCGAAGCCGTGCCATCGCTCGATTCGGTGAAGCGCATTGCCATTCGAGTGTCGAGGCGGGTCTCATTCTCGCAGCCGAACACCGGAGGAATGGAGTCCACGCGATGCCCGCGCAGCACGGCCTCACCTACGTGTGGCGGCCCGTCCCGGCGGGGCGGCACGCCTTCGCCGTCAGCGCGCTCGACGCCGATCCGCACTGCCCCGTGACCTCGTACTGCGGGGTGGAAGCGGTCGCGACCGAACTGCACGACCGCACCGAGCACGAGTGGGTGCGGCAGGGCACCTGCATGGACTGCTGGCGGGTGCTGACCCGGCGCAGACGCTGAGGAAGGCCGCCGGACGGCGGTGGGCGGACTAGTACCCGCGGACGCCGGTGGAACCCTTCCGGCCCAGCGGCTGCGCCGAACGGGCGCACTTCGCGCCGCCCTTCCGGACCAGCGCGCGGAACCGGCCGCCGCGAATCCGCGAACCGGCCGGAAAGCACGCCGGAATGCGGGCTCGCGGAAACCGTCACGCGGCCGGTTCGGCCGCCACCTTCTGCACTTCCGGCAGCAGTTCGCTCTTCAACATTTCCGTGAGGAAAACCGCCGCCACCCGGTGCTGCCGATCCAGAATGATCGTGGACGGCACGGCGCTGCGCGGATAGTTCTTCAACGACAACAGCGAACGCCCGGACGGATCGAAAATCGACGGATACGTCAAACTCCGGTCGCGGTGGAAATCCGCGGCGGCGGAACGGCTGTCCCGCACGTCGATCCCCAGCACCTGCACGCCCTGCGGCCCCAATTCGTCCTGCACCGCCTGCAGGTCGTCGGCCTCGGCGCGGCACGGGCCGCACCAGGAACCCCACAGGTTCACCACCACGACCTTCCCCTCGTAGTCGGGGAGGCCGATCCGCTTCCCCTCCTCCAGGAGGCTGTCGCCGCTGAGCTTCGTCAGCCGCTGCCGCTCCGCCTCCGGGTAGAAGATGCGGGTCTGCCCGCCCGGCGACACGAAGGTGAACTCGGTGCCCTGCTCCACGGCGTCCTTGCCCGCGGTGGCGCAGCCGCCGAGCAGGCCGAGCACCGCCACCGACAGCGCCGCGCGGGCCAGCAGCCGCCTCATGCTCCGGTCACCCGCGGATCGGTCTCGCCGGCGGGTTCCACGTAGGCCACCCGCACCAGCTGCTCGTCGCGGAACACCAGGCTGGTCAGCGACGCCAGCGAGCACTGCCTGCTGCGCGGGTCGTGCCACATGCGCTTGCCCTCCACGAACCGGCGCAGCGTCCAGATCGGCAGCTGGTGGGACACGCACACCGCCTCGTGGCCCTCGGCCGCGGCGCGGGCGCGCTGAGCGGCGCCCAGCATGCGGTGCGCGATCTGCACGTACGGCTCGCCCCAGGACGGTTCGAACGGGTTGCGCAGCTTCGGCCAGTGCTGCGGGGAGCGCAGCGCGCCGTCGCCGACGGACACCCGCAGGCCCTCGAACCGGTTCGCCGACTCGATCAGCCGGTCGTCGGTGTCCACGTCCAGCCCGAACCCGGCGCCGATGGGGGCGGCGGTCTCCTGCGCGCGCTGCAGCGGAGAGGCCACCACGTGCTGCACGTCCCGGCCGACGAGGAAGTCGGCGACCAGCTTCGCCTGCTCCTGACCGCGGTCGGAGAGCCGGAAGCCGGGGAGCCTGCCGTAGAGGATCCGCTCCGGGTTGTGCACCTCGCCGTGCCGCAGGAAGTGCACGATCGTCTTGGTCATGCCGCGGGCTCCTCGGCTGCCGCGGCGGCGGCCGCGGCGTGCGGGGCGGCGTCCGAGATCCGCTCGAAAGCGGCCTCGTCCATCGCCGAGTTCACGAACCACGATTCGAAGGCGCTCGGCGGCGGGTACACGCCGCGGTCCAGGAAGGCGTTGAAGAACGCCGGGAACCGCCACGCCTGCTGCGCCCGGGCCTGCTCGAAGTTCGCCACCGGCGATTCGGTGAAGAACACGCTGACCAGGTTGCCCGCGAACGACACCCGGTGCGGCACGCCCGCCTCGGTGAGCGCGGACCCGAGCAGGTCGCCGAGGCGCGCCGCGTTCCGGTCCAGCGCGGCGTAGGTCGCGTCGTCGGCGGCCCGGAGGTTCGCCAGCCCGGCGGCGACCGCCACCGGGTTCCCCGCCAGGGTTCCCGCCTGGTAGACGGGACCGGACGGGGCGAGCAGCTCCATCACGTCGGCGCGACCGCCGAACGCGGCGGCGGGCAGGCCGCCGGACATGACCTTGCCGAAGGTGTAGAGGTCGCCCGCGACCCCGTCGAGGCCGAACCAGCCCGCGGCGGACACGCGGAAGCCGGTCATCACCTCGTCCATGATCAGCAGCGCGCCCGCGTTGCGGGTGATCTCGCGCAGCGCGGCGTTGAACCCGGGCTGCGGCGCGACCGCGCCCATGTTGCCCGCGGCGGCCTCGGTGATGACGCAGGCGATCTGGTCGCCGAACTCGGCGAACGCCTCGCGCACCGCGTCGACGTCGTTGTACGGCAGCACCACGGTGTCCGCGGCCTGCGCGCCGGTCACCCCGGGGCTGGTGGGCAGGCCGAGCGTCGCCACGCCCGAACCGGCGTCGGCGAGCAGCGAATCGACGTGCCCGTGGTAGCAACCGGCGAACTTCACGATCTTGCTGCGGCCGGTGAAGCCGCGCGCCAGCCGGACCGCGCTCATCGTCGCCTCGGTGCCGGAGTTCACCAGCCGCACCCGCTCCACCGGCTCGACCCGGCGGATGATCTCGGCGGCCAGGTCGATCTCGCCTGCGCCCGGGGTGCCGAACGACAAGCCGTCCACCGCGGCCGCCCGCACCGCCTCGACGACGTCGGGGTGCGCGTGCCCGTTGATCATCGGGCCCCAGGAGGACACGAGGTCGACGTACTCGTTGCCGTCGGCGTCCCACAGGTAGGCGCCGTCGCCGCGGACCATGAACCGGGGCGTGCCGCCGACGGACCGGAAGGCCCGCACCGGCGAGTTGACGCCGCCCGGAGTCACGGTGAGCGCTCGGTCGAACAGCTCCGCCGACCTGGTCGTGGGGTGCGGACTGGTGCCGCCAGGAGTTTCGGCTGTCACTCCCCCAGTCTGACAGGCCGTGCCCCGTGACCGGGGCCACCCTCGCGGCCCCGGCCGTCCCGCACCTGCCGCGCGGCGAAGCGGGTGGCGGCGCCGGTCGCCCGGGTGATCCCTGCTCAGCGGCTCCGCCGCGGGCGCGGCGCCCGGGACGAGGGCAGGCGGTCAGTCCCGGCGGGCTCGGGAGCGGCGGACCGCCCAGGCGAGCATCAGCTGGCGGACGGCGTCCACGAGCAGGACCGCGGCGAGCGTCGGGGCGACGATGCCGAGCGCCGCCCGGTCACCGAAGATCCTGGTCGAGCGCATCGGCAGCCCGGTCGCCCCGGGCACCTCCACGACCAGCTGCGACCGGTCCCACAGCCACCAGGCGACCACGACCAGGGCGCCGGCGAGCACGAGTTCGACGGCCGCCACCACGGCCCGCCACGGCTGGGCCAGCCCGCCGCGGGGCTCGGGCGCGTCCGCGGCGTTCTCGCTGAGCATCGGCTCGTCGGCCGACCACGGTTCGGGGAGCGTCACGGCGAAAGCGTCTCACGCAGCGGGCCGGGCACGGCACCGGCTCCGGGCCGGTCAGCTCTCCGGCAGCAGCGGGCGGAGCTCGTCGAGCAGCGTGCCCGGGTCCTTCGCCCAGGCCAGCACGACCGCGTCGTCGGATAACCGCAGCGGGATCTCCCCGGTGCCCTTCGGCGGGGTGAAACCGCCGCCGAGCACCCGGGTGCCGAGCGGCGCGCCCACGTCGGTGATCGACGCGATCCGCTGCACCGGCAGGTCTTCGCGGCCGACCGTGAGCACCTCCGGCGTCAACCGGACGGCCAGCGCGCGGCGCCGGGCGTACACCCACAGCACGGTGGCGGCGGCCAGCGCACCGGCCAGCAGCAGCCACACCGGCAGGTTCACCCCGCCGGGGGTGAGCAGCTCGACGAGCAGCCCGGCCAGCGCGAACCCCGGCCCCCACAGCACCGGCCACCAGGTCGACCCGGGCTCGGCGTAGAGCACCGGGCCGCTGTCGGCATCATCCATGCTCGCCGGTCACCCACTCCGTACTGGTCGTCGTCCAACTGCACCAGGCCGCGGCGCCGCCGAGCGCCAGCACGATCAGGTCCGCGGCCGCGAACGAGCGGCTGCCGAGCACCGTCACGCACTGCACCACCAGCAGCACGCAGACCCCGATCCTGGCCCACGGCCTGCGGCCGCGGATCAGCACCCCCGCCAGCGCGTACCCGGCGGCGAACACGACGGCGATGCCGGTGTTGAGCAGCAGCAGGTGCAGCGCGGCGGCATCCGCCCGGTCCGCCGCGGCCGCGCCCGAGTCGACGAGCCGCCGCGCCAGCTCGGCCCGGTCCACCCAGGAGAACGCGGTCTGCACCAGCAGGAACGCGGCCAGCGCCGACCACAACCCGACCGCCGCGCGCACCGAGCCCGGGGGTGCGCTCACCGCGCGGCCCCGGCGGCCTGGAAGTACCGGTTCGACGCGGGCAGGTGCACCAGCACCAGGAAGGCGAGCATCGCCGCCAGCCCGACGGCGCTCTGCGCGAAGCCCGCCGCCACGATGCCCGCCGGGACCGGCACCGGACCGATGCCGGTCAGCGCGGACGAGCCGGTCACCAGCCCGCCCACCGAGTAGAACGCCCAGATCCCGGCGAACACCGTGAGCACGATCCGGGCCCAGCCGCGCCCGGCCCGCAGCTGGAAGCCGAAGGCGATCCACAGCGCGGTCAGCACGAGCATGGCCGGCAGCACCAGCAGGGAGGTGACGAGAGCGATCCCGGCCACCGGCCCGGCCGCCACCTCGGCGAGGAAGTGCCGCGTCAGCAGCGAGTTCACCGCGTACAGCACGGTGACCAGCACCGGCACGAGCACGGCGAGCCAGAACGCGGCCCGCACGGCCCCCGGCCGGTCGGGCGGTGCGGCGGGTTCCGGCGGCGGCCCGAGCGGGTGCGGGACGGCCGGCTGGTGCGCGCCCAGCGGCGGCCGGTCCTGGGAATCGTGCGATGACGTCACCCCGGAACAGTATGAATCGGACGAGATCGCTGTCCACCGGGTCCGCCGAGAACACCGGGTGATGATCAGCCGCCGCTGAAGTGGTCCCTGGTCGATCCGAGGTGCATGCACACCAGCGTCGCCACCAGCGCCACCGCCTGCGCGACTTCCAGGCCGGTCAGCAGCGGCCCGTGCGATCGGGTGCCGACCAGCGACAGCAGCGTCGACACGGCCCACACGAACGCGACGGAGGTGAGCGCCACCCTCGCCCAGCCCCGGCCGCGCCGGAGGAACAGCACGAGCAGCCCCCACACCGCGGCCAGCAGCGCGTAGAGCACGACCATCCCGGTGGCGACGCCGTAGTAGACGCCGGAGATGTCGCCGTCGTTCGGCAGGTACGAGTCGGCCTCGCCCATCGCCTGCACGATCGAGTCGTCGGTGGTGGCCAGCCGCACGCCCAGGATCACGAACGCGATCACCACGTCGGCGAGGCCGAGCAGGCAGGCGGCGGAGACCGCGCGCGGCCTCCCGACCGGCGCGGTGCCCACCCACACCTGCCCCGCGGTGCCGCCGAACGCGACGGGCCGCAGCGGCGGCGCGGTGCACGGTTCGGGCTGCGGCGCGGCACCGGGCGCGGCGGGCCGGGTGCCGGTGATCCGGCCGCCCGAGACCTCGGAGTCGGGCAGCAGGCCACCGGTCGGCGGGTGCTGCTGCGCCGCGAGCTGGTCGCCCTGGTCCTGCCGGTCCGGGTCTTGCGAGGCTGTCACGTCATCGAGCGTAGATCACGCGGAGCGCCCGGCGCCGCGAATGCACCCGGACCGGACGATCCGGGCGCCCGCTCAGCGCAGGAACGGCCCCGGAGGTGGCGGAGCCCACTGCTGCGGCGCCCGCGGCCGCCTGGTCGCCTGGAAGTACCGGTTCGTCTCCGGCAGGTACATCAGCACCAGCGCGACCAGCTCCACCGCGGTCACCAGCACGCCGAACACCACGTCGGTGGTCTCCACCCGCACCTGGGTGATCCGCAGCAGCTCGGCCCGCCCGATGCTGGACATCAGCAGCAGCGTGCCCAGCGTGCCGAAGGCGCCGAACCCGGCGAACACGGTGAGCACCACGCGCGCCCAGTTCTTGCCCTGCGTCATCCGCAGCGACAGGGACACGTACAGCGCCAGCACCGCGAGCAGGTACAGCAGGTTGAACATGATCAGCGCGTTGATCTGCTCGTCGATCTGGGTCTGCGAGAGGTCCGGCAGCGCGGCGCGCAGCTCGGTCGCGAGCGCGCGCCGGTCGCTGAGCCGCACGTACGCCCGGACCAGGCCGAGCACCGCGGCGGCGATCCACAGCCAGCGGGCGATGTTGAGCGGGGTGGGCAGCGGCGGGCGCTCGGTGGCGGCTCCGTCGCCGGGACCGCCGATGCGGTCGGGATGCTGCGGGTGCGTCACCGGATCCCCAAGCTCTCCCGGTACCACTGGGCCGCTTCGGTGGCCCAGTAGGTGAGCACCACGTCGGCACCGGCGCGGCGGATCGAGGTCAGCGTCTCCTGCACGGTCCGCTTGCGGTCCAGCCAGCCGCGGGCGACCGCGGCCTCGATCATCGCGTACTCGCCGGAGACCTGGTAGGCGGCGACCGGCACGTCGGCCAGCCCGGCCACGTCGCGCAGCACGTCCAGGTAGGACATGGCGGGCTTGACCATCACCATGTCGGCGCCCTCGGCGAGGTCCAGGTCCGCTTCGCGGAGCCCTTCGCGGCCGTTCGCCGGGTCCTGCTGGTAGGTGTTGCGGTCCCCGGTGAGCTGCGAGTCCACGGCCTCCCGGAACGGTCCGAAGAACGCGGAGGAGTACTTCGCCGAGTAGGCGAGGATCGAGGTGTCCTCGAAGCCGGTGACGTCGAGCGATTCCCGGATGACGCCGACCTGCCCGTCCATCATGCCGCTGGGGGCGATCACGTGGGCGCCCGCTTCGGCCTGCGCCACGGCCATCTCGCCGTACACCTGCAGGGTGCGGTCGTTGTCGACCTCGCCGTCCTCGTCGAGCACCCCGCAGTGGCCGTGGTCGGTGAACTCGTCCAAGCAGGTGTCGGCCATGATCACGGTCGAGTCGCCGACCTCGGCGGCCAGGTCGCGCAGCCCGGTGTTGAGGATGCCGTCCGGGTCGACGGCGCCGGAGCCGGTGGCGTCGTGCTCGGTCGGCACGCCGAACAGCATCAGCCCGCCGACTCCCGCGGCGACGGCTTCGGTCGCGGCGCGGCGCAGCGAGTCGCGGCTGTGGTGCACGACGCCCGGCATGGAGCTGATCTCGACCGGTTCGGCCAGGCCTTCCCGCACGAACATCGGCAGCACCAGGTGGCGCGGCTCCACGCTCGTCTCGGCGACCAGCCGCCGGACGGCGGGGGTGCGGCGCAGCCTGCGCGGGCGGTGCGACGGGTACATCGGCGAGCTCCCTCGTGGCGAGGAGGGGCGGCCGCGGGCGGCCACCCGCTCGGATTGATCTTCGGGCGGGCACCCGCACCGGGTGTCCGATTCCTCCCCCGCGAGCCTGCCAGGCCGGAAGACGGCGGTGGCCCGGACCCCGTGGTGAACGAGATCCGGGCCACTCGGCTCAGCTGCGGCGCGCGCGCTTCGCCTTCTTCGGCGGCGGCAGCGCACCTTCGGCGCGCAGCCTGGCGGCGTGCTCGGCGAGCGCGTCCACCAGTGCGGGGACCTGCGCCAGTTCCGGCTGCACGTCCACGCGCAGGCCGAACTCCTTGGCGGTCTCGGCCGTGTTCGGGCCGATGCAGGCCACCAGGGTCCGCGCGTGCGGCTTGCCCGCGATGCCGACCAGGTTCCGGACCGTCGACGAGGAGGTGAAGCACACCGCGTCGAACCCGCCGGTCTTGATCATCTCGCGGGTCTCGGCCGGCGGCGGCGCGGCCCGGACCGTGCGGTAGGCCGTGACGTCGTCGATCTCCCAGCCGCGCTCGCGCAGCCCGGCCGCCAGCGTCTCGGTGGCGATGTCCGCCCGCGGCAGCAGCACCCGGTCGACCGGGTCCAGGATGTCGTCGTGCGGCGGGAAGTCCTGCAGCAGGCCCTCGCTGGACTGGTCGCCCGAGGGCAGCAGCTCCGGCGTGATGCCGAACGAGCGCACCTTCTCCGCGGTGGACTCGCCCACGCAGGCGATCTTCACACCGGAGAACGCGCGGGCGTCCAGCCCGAACTCGCGGAACTTCTCCCACACCGCGCGCACCGCGTTCGTGGAGGTGAACACCACCCACTGGTAGCGGCCGTCGACGAGGCCCTTCACCGCGCGCTCCATCTGCGCGGGGCTGCGCGGCGGCTCCACCGAGATCGTCGGCACCTCGTGCGAGACGGCGCCGTGCGACCAGAGCCGCTCGCTCATCGAACCGGCCTGCTCCTTGGTGCGCGGCACCAGGATCTTCCAGCCGTACAGGGCCCGGGACTCCCACCAGGACAGGCCGGAGCGGTCGCCCGCGACCGAACCGATCGTCACGACCAGCTGGCCCTGCAGCTCACCGGCGTCCGCGGGCAGCGAGGCCAGCGTCGTGTCGATGGTGCGCTGCGAGACCGTGGTGCCGGAGGAGGTCACCGCCACCGGGGTCTGCGCGGTCAGGCCGTGCTCCATCAGCGCGGACGCGGCCTCGGCCAGGTGGCTGCCCGTGGTGTGCAGCACCAGCGCGCCGGGGGCGGCGGCCAGCGCCGCCCAGTCCACCTCGCCGCGCACGTCGACCTCGGTGTGCCCGGCGCCCAGCGCGACACCCGCGTAAGCGGGGACCGCGCTGCCCGGGGACACGCCGGGGACCACGTCGAAGGCCGCGTCGGTCTTGGCGACCTCGCGGACCTCCCGGACCACGGCGTCCACGGTCATCGGGTCACCGGCGACCAGCCGGACCACCGAGCGGCCGGTGGCGGCCTCGTTCGCCAAGTCCTGCGCTACCTCGGCGGGTTCCCCCACGGCCGGGCGCGACTCGGCGCCGTCGGCCGCGAGTGCCAGCACGTCGGCGGGCACGTCGGGGTCGGTCACCACCAGCGACGCGGTGGTGAGCAAGTACCGGGCCCGAACGGTGAGCAGTCCCGCATCCCCTGGGCCGGAGCCCACGAATGCGACCCGTCCTGGGCTCTTGCGTGTCATCAGCGCACTCTCCATCAACTACTACCGGGACCGCTGAGCAAAGCGTCCCTGGCATCGAGCAGCTCGGCGGCCAAGGCCAAGCCCAACTGCTCGGCGG
Source organism: Saccharopolyspora sp. MMCC62 (assembly GCF_057736575.1). Lineage (NCBI taxonomy): Bacteria > Bacillati > Actinomycetota > Actinomycetes > Pseudonocardiales > Pseudonocardiaceae > Saccharopolyspora > Saccharopolyspora sp. MMCC62. Next base: position 243,069 of record NZ_JBYKCM010000002.1, read on the forward strand.
CGGTCGTCTCACCAGTGGCGGAGGCGCGCACCAGGCGGTTCGCCTCGGTCGCCATGACCCCGCGGACGGACAGCCGTTGCGCCACGCGCCCGTCCTCGTCGAGGTCCTCCACCACTTCGGCCAGCGCGCCGATCGGCGCACTGCAGCCTGCCTCCAGCGCAGCCAACATGGCGCGCTCGGCGGCCACCGCGGCGCGGCTGGCCTGATCGTCCAGAACGGACTGGAGCAGGTGCTCGGTGTCCACGTCGTCGACGCGGCATTCCACAGCCAGCGCGCCCTGAGCGGGCGCGGGCAGCATCTGGAGTGGATCGAGCGATTCCGTGATCACCGCGAGCCGGCCGACTCTGGCCAGCCCGGCGCGGGCGAGCACGACGGCGTCCAGCTCACCGTCGGTCACCTTGCGCAGGCGGGTGTCCACGTTGCCGCGGATACCGCGCACCTCCAGGCCGAGGCCGAGGGCCTCCAGCTGGCTGGCGCGGCGCGGCGAACCGGTTCCCACGAGGGAGCCCGGGGGCAGTTCACCGAGCGTCAGACCGTCCCGCGCCACCAGCGCGTCCCGCGGGTCCTCGCGGACCGGGACTGCGGCCAGCGACAGCCGGGGGTCTTGTTCGGTCGGCAGATCTTTGTAGGAGTGCACGGCGACGTCGACCTCACCGTTGGCGAGGGCCTCGCGCAGCGCGGAGGTGAACACGCCCACGCCGATCTCGGCGATCGGCGCCATCGAGCGGTCGCCGGGGGTGCTCACCTCGACGAGCTGGGTCGGGTAGCCCGCGGCCTCCAGCTGCTCGGCGACCATCCCGGTCTGGGCCATCGCGAGCGCGCTGCCGCGGGTGCCGATGCGCAGCGTCTTGTTCACCGGTCTTCACCGTCCTGTTCCGCCCCGTCCTGGGCGAGGGGGTCCCGCAGCAGCGCCTGCGCCGAGTGCGCACCGGTCACCGGCACGTCCTCCGCGGAGCGGGGCGTGCGGATCGCGGTCGGCGCCTGCGGGTCCAGTTCGAAGAGTTCCCGCAGCGCTTCGGCGTAACCGGAGCCGCCGGGAACGGATGCCAGTTCCTTCACCCGGACCGTGGGTGCGTGCAGCAGCTTGTCCACGACGCGGCGCACCGTGCGGGACAGCTCGTCGCGCACCGGCCCGTCCAGCTCGGGCAGCCGCGAGTCCAGCCGCAGCAGTTCGGCGTCGACGACCTCGGCGGCGCGCTTGCGCAGCGCCGTGACCGTGGGGGTGACCTCGGCGGAGCGCTGCGAGGCGAGGTAGCCGCGCAGCTCGTCGGCGACGATCGTCGCGGCGCGGTCGGATTCGCTGCCGCCGCGCTGCGCGCTGAGCCGCGCCTGCAGGGTCTCCAGGTCGACGACGGCGACGCCGGGCAGCTCGGCGACCTCGGGCGCGGTGTCCCGCGGCAGCCCCAGGTCGCAGAACAGCAGCGGGCGGCCGGTTCCGGCCCGGTCCTGCACCGCGTCGGCGACGACGTCCTCGGTGATCACGGCACCGACGGCTCCGGTGCAGGTCACCACGAGGTCGGCGGTGGCGATCGCGGAACCCAGCCCGGTGAGCTCCACCGCGTCGGCCGGGATGCCTTCGGCGCGCAGCGACTCGGCGAGCCGGGCGCCGTTGGCGGCGGTGCGGTTGGCGATCACCACGGAGCCGATGCCCGCGCGGCGCAGCTGCGCGGCCGCCAGACCGCCCATCGAGCCGGCGCCGACCAGCAGCGCGCGCTTCCCGGCGACACCGCCCAGCACCGCTTCGGCGTCGGCGAGCGCCTCGGACACCACGGAGGCGCCCGCGGCGTCGATCTCGGTCTCGGCGTGCACCCGCTTGCCGACGCGCAGCGCCTGCTGAGCCAGCTCGTGCAGCGTGCGGCCGACGGTCCCGGCCTGGTCGGCGACGCCGTAGGCCTGCCGCAGCTGGCCGAGGATCTGCGCCTCGCCGACGACCATCGAGTCCAGCCCGGCGGCCACCGAGAACAGGTGCTCGACCGCGGCACCGGCGTAGTGCACGTAGAAGTGGTCGGCGAGTTCGGCGACCTCGGCCCCGGCCTTGCGGGCCAGCACCTCGGTCACGTCGTTCAGCCCGCCGTGGAAGGTCTCGGCGACCGCGTACACCTCGACGCGGTTGCAGGTGGAGACCAGGAAGGCCTCGCTGATGTGCGTCCGGCCGAGCAGCTCGTCGAGGACCTTGCCGACCTCGTCGGCGCCGATCGCGACCCTCTCCAGCACCCGTACCGGGGCGCTCCGGTGGGAGAGCCCGACGGTGAGCAGGTTCACGGCCGAACCACCATCCCGTCCACATCACCGCGCTCGGGCGCGGATTCGGAGTTCCCGTTCCCGTTCCCCCCGCGGCCCGGCGGGCCCGCGTCGGTGCCGGCGACCCCGGGAACCGCCACGGATTCCTGGTTCCGCCGCGCGACGTGGAACGAGAGGATCTGCATCTCCACGGCCAGGTCGACCTTGCGCACCTCGACGTGCTCGGGGACCTGCAGGACGACCGGGGCGAAGTTCAGGATGCACACCACGCCGCCCTCGACGAGGCGGTCGCAGACGTCCTGCGCCCCCTCGGTGGGCGTGGCGATGACGCCGATGGTGACCTCGCGCTCGCGGCAGACCTCGACGATGTCGCCGATGGAGCTGACCGGGATGCCGCCGACCGGCACGTCCAGCAGGTCGGGGTCGAGGTCGAACAGCGCGGCCACCGGGAAGCCCCGGTTCAGGAAACCGCCGTAGTTGGCGAGCGCGTGCCCCAGGTTCCCGATGCCGACCACGGCGACGCGGTGCTTCTTGGTGAGCCCGAGGGTCCGCTCGATCTGGCCGATCAGCACCGCCACGTCGTAGCCGACGCCGCGGGTGCCGTAGGAGCCGATGTAGGACAGGTCCTTGCGCAGCTTCGCCGAGTTCACCCCGGCGAAGGCGGCGAGCTCTTCGCTGGACACGGTGCGGGTACCGCGCTCCTCGAGGCCGGACAGCACGCGCAGGTACACCGCGAGGCGTGCGACGGCCGCTTCCGGAATGGCCCGCGCCCGCTCTCGGGCGGCGGGGACCGCGATGGATTCGGCGGGTGACCCTGACCCGGACGGGACGCCCGCCGGTTGCCCGGCCTCGTCCCGTTCGCCCTCTCCGTGGGCCGTCACTGGCTCTCCCTCGACCTGACTCGGTGCTGCTCGTCCGCCGCGCTCGCCGGTCGAGCGACGCACCGGAGTGAAAACGGGGTGCGAACCGCTGACCTCGATGACACGGCTCGAACTCCACCGTAGCCATTTGTGAAGACATGCACAAAGTTCGCCGACGATCACCGCAGCGGCCGCCGGGCCACCCCGCACCATGATGTCGGATGCGCCCCTCGCCATCCAAAACGGCTGGTCAGCGAGCTGCTATCGGTGTCGTTGCGGGGCTTTCGGGGTGGGTCGGGCCGTCTCGCGCAGCCCGTGGCCCGCCGCCCGGTGCGAAACGACACACCGGCCGCCGCCGAACGGGCGCGGGCCGGGTGCCGGTCCGGTGCACCGCCGGTCAGCGGCTGAGCGCGGCGCGGAGCCGGTCGGGCTCGACCTTCCAGTACCCGTGCTCCGCGCCGTCGACCAGGACGACCGGCACCCGGTCGCCGTACTCGGCGCGCTGCTCGGGGTCGGCGTCCACGTCCTCGGTCGTCCACGGCACGTCGAGCTCGGCGCACACCTCGCGGACGGCGGCGAGCGCCTCGTCGCACAGGTGGCACTGCTCGCGCACCAGCAGCGTCACCGCGTGCTGCCCCGATCCGGTTCCCGGCACTTCCGACCTCCTCTGGACGACCTGCTCCCCAAGGTAGCGAGGCCGGTCAGGCGGGCGGCGTGCGGAGCGTGCGGCGGGCGATCTTGCCGGTCGGCGAGTGCGGCAGCCCGGTGGCGAAGTCGACCTCGACGGGCACCTTGAACTTCGCGAGCCGGGCCGCGCAGTGCGCCCGCACCGAGGCCTCGGTGAGCTCGGCGCCGGGATCGGCGACGACGACGGCGCGGACCGCTTCGCCGCGGGACTCGTCGGGCACGCCGACGACCGCGGATTCGGCGACGCCGGGCAGTTCGGCGAGCACCGCCTCGACCTCCCGCGGGTACACGTTGAAGCCGTTCACGATGATCAGGTCGGTGGCCCGGTCCACCAGGTGCAGGTCCCCGTCGTCGTCGAAGTAGCCGACGTCGCCGGTGCGGAACCAGCCGTCCCGGTCCGGTCCGTGCGCCCCGTCCGGCCAGTAGCCGCGGAACAGGTTCGGCCCGCGCACCGAGACCCGGCCGGTGTCGCCCTCGGCCTCGTCGATCGGGGAGCCGTCGGTGTCGACCAGCCGCAGCTGCACCTCCGGCAGCGCCCGCCCCACCGAACCGGGTTTGGCCCGGCCGCCGGCGAGCGTCGTGGTCAGCACCGGCCCGGTCTCGGTGAGGCCGTAGCCCTCGAACACGTCCAGCCCGGTCGCCGAGCGGACGGCGCTCGCCACCTCGGCGCCCAGCGGAGCCGCGCCGGACGTCAGCAGCCGCACCGTGGCCATGCCCTCGCGGAGGCGCTCCGGCGGCAGCCGCAGCCATTCGCGGTACATCGGCGGCACCCCCACCACGCCGGTGACCCGGTGCCGCGCGATCGCGGCGAGGGACTCCTCGGCGTCGAAGCGCGGCAGCAGCACGGCGGTGGCGCCGACGGCGGCGACCTGCAGCATCCCCGGCCCGAGGCCGAAGGCGTGGTACATCGGCAGCGCCAGCAGCACCCGGTCGGCGGCGTTGACCGGCATCGGCCGCAGCCTGCCGCACTGCCGCACGTTCGCCAGCAGCGCCGCGTGCGGCAGCATCGCGCCGCGCGCGGGCCCGGAGGTGCCGGAGGTGTAGCAGAGCACGGCGAGGTCGGCGGGTTCCCGCGGCAGCTCCGCCGCCGCGCGCTCCTCGCCGGTCGGCGGGTCGAGCAGGGCGGTCCCGGCGAGCTCGCGGTCGGCGCCACCCACGGGAGCACCGCCACCGATGAGCAGTGCGGCCCCGCTGTCGTCGAGGACGCGGCGCAGTTCGGGCGCGGGCGCCGAGGGCGGCAGCGGCACGGCGACGGCTCCGGTGCGGAACACGGCGAACAGCGCGATGCAGAACTCGACCCCGGTGGGCAGCGCCAGCGCCACCCGGTCCCCGGGCCGCACGCCTTCCGCGCGCAGCCGCCACGCGTAGCCGGTGCAGGCGGCGTCCAGTTCGGACCAGGTCGTCCGGTTCCCGGCGAGATCGATCAGGGCCGGGTGGTCGGGTCCGCGCTCGGCCGCGGCGCGCACGAGATCGGCCAGGTTGACGTCGGGGCCCGCGGCACCGGGCGGGCCGGTGACCGGGGGCGGGCACGCTTCGGTCGACATGGGCGCACCTCCATCGCCGTACCCGCGGCATCGGCGGCCGAGGGTGTTCGACATCACTCAACCGTGCCGAGGGGCACCGGGGCAACCGCGATGAATCCGAAACCTCGCAGCGCTATCTACTTACCAGTAACAACCCGTATGCTCCGGCGGAACGACCTGGTTCCGTTCCCCAGCACCAGACCAGCACGCCCCCGGTGACCCGCGGTTCGCGCAGCACCGCGACCCGGTCACCACCACGGCAGGAGGTCGGTCGAGACAATGCTCACCAGCACGCTGCCCACCCCCGTCCATCCGGCCCCCGCCCGGCCCGCGCACCTCCCGGCACGCCCCGGCCGCCCCACCCGCGCCGAACCTCCCGCCGAGCGGCGTCCCGCGGCCGAGGCGGCCGAGCTTCGTCCCGCTGCCGAGGCACCGGTCCCCGGCGAGAGCTGGCGGCACGTGAGCGCGGCGCAGGACGGCGACCTCGACGCGTTCGGCAGGCTCTACGACGAGTACTCGCCCCTCGTGTACCGCTACGTGCTGTTCCGGGTCAGCGACCACTGCCTCGCCGAGGACATCACCAGCGAGACCTTCCTGCGGGCGCTGCGGCGCATCGCCACCGTCAGCTACCAGGGCCGCGACGTCGCCGCCTGGTTCATCACCATCGCGAAGAACCTGGTGCTCGACCACGTGAAGTCCAGCCGGAACCGGCTGGAGGTGCCCATCCCGGAGCTGCCCGACGCCCAGCACCGCCCGCCGCAGCACGGCGGCCCGGAACAGCACGTGGTCGACGCCGCCATCCAGCAGGAGCTGCTGCGGTGCGTGCGCCAGCTCAACCCGGACCAGCGCGAATGCATCCGGCTGCGGTTCCTGCAGGGCCTGTCGGTGACCGAGACCGCGCAGCGCATGCAGCGCGGCGAAGGGGCCGTCAAAGCGCTCCAGCACCGGGCCGTGCGGCGCCTCGGCCAGCTGCTGCCCGACGACCTGCGCTGACCCCCGCCGGGCCGATCGAACCGCTCAGCGCGGACCGCGCCAACGCGCCGGGCGGGAGCCTCTAAGCTGGAGGCCTTGCTGGGCCGGGTCGCCGCACCGGCGGGAACGTCCCGCTCAGCGCCCCTGGTACGCCAGGACCCGAACCCGAGCAACATCCAGCCGGAGCAAGACCGGGAGGCGCGGCGGTGCCGACAAGTCCAGGCCCAGCCGAAGGCCGAGGCCACGACGGCCGACAGCGCGGCGGCTCGGCGCGCCCCGACTCCGGCGGGGACGCCGGGGGCGACGAGGCGGCGGAGCCCCGGCTCGACCCGCCGGGCGACGGGCTGCGCGAGACCCCGTCCGCGCTGGACCCCGCCGAGGGCTCGTTCGACAGCGCGAAGGTCGCAGGCCGCGCCTCCGCCGAAGCGGCCGTCGCGGGAGCGGAACCGGGCGGGTCGCTGACCGCGCCACCGGACCTCACCGCCGCCGCCTTCTTCGACGTGGACAACACGATGATGATGGGCGCCTCGCTGTTCCACTTCGCGCGCGGCATGGCGGCGCGCAAGTTCTTCACCGCCTCCGACCTCGCCGGATTCGCCTGGCAGCAGCTGAAGTTCCGCGTCGGCGGCCGGGAGAACGCCGACGACGTGCAGGCCAGCCGGGAGCAGGCGCTGTCGTTCGTCGCCGGGCGCAAGGTCTCCGAGCTGGTGGAGCTCAGCGAGGAGATCTACGACGAGCTGATGTCCGACCGGATCTGGGCGGGCACCCGCGCGCTCGCCCAGATGCACCTCGACGCCGGGCAGCGGGTGTGGCTGGTGACGGCGACCCCGGTGGAGCTGGCGCAGATCATCGCCCGGCGGCTCGGGCTGACCGGCGCGCTGGGCACGGTGGCCGGGCACGTGGACGGCATCTACACCGGGCGGCTCGTCGGCGAGATGCTGCACGGGCGGGCGAAGGCGCACGCGGTGCGCGCGCTGGCCGCCAGCGAAGGGCTGGACCTGCGCCGCTGCACCGCGTACTCCGATTCGGCGAACGACGTGCCGATGCTGTCCGCGGTGGGCACCGCGGTGGCGGTCAACCCGGACCAGCGGCTGCGGGACATCGCCCGCTCCCGGGGCTGGGAGATCCGCGACTTCCGCACCGGGCGCAAGGCGGCCCGCATCGGCGCGCAGTCGATGCTCGGCGCGGGGGCCGTCGCGGGGGCGATCGCCGCCGGGCTCGCCTACCGCCGCCGCGACCGCTCCTGATCCCGCCGCCGAGCCGGCCTCAGCCGAGGAAGACGTTCTGCCGAGTCGCGAGCAGCCGGTAGAGGGTCTGCTGGATGATCTCGCGGACCTGGTCGCTGAGGCTGAACACGACCATCGGGTCGTCGGCGGCGCCCTCCCCGAAGGAGGCGGTCTCCACCGGCTCGCCGAACTCGATGTACCACTTCGACGGCAGCGGCACCGCGCCCAGCAGCCCGAAGTGCGGGAACAGCGGCGTCACCGGGAAGTACGGCAGCCCCAGGAGCCTGGCCAGCGGCCGGATGTCGCCGAGCTTCGGGTAGATCTCCTCGGCCCCGACGATCGAGCACGGCACGATCGGCACCCCGGTGCGCATCGCCGCCGACACGAACCCACCACGGCCGAAGCGCTGCAGCTTGTACCGGTCCCGGTACGGCTTGCCGACGCCCTTGAACCCCTCCGGCCACACGCCGACCAGCTCCCCGGCCCGCAGCAGCCGCTCGGCGTCGGGGTTGCACGCCAGGGTGTGCCCGGCCTTGCGCGCCAGCGAGCCGACCATCGGCAGCCGGAACACCAGGTCCGCGCCGAGCATCCGCAGGTGCCTGCCCGGGTCGTGGTGGTCGCGCAGCGCCACCGTGGTCATCAGCGCGTCCAGCGGCAGCGTGCCCGAGTGGTTGGCCACCACGAGCGCGCCCGAGTCGGGGACGTTCTCCAGCCCGATCGCCTCGACCCGGAACCACTTCTCGTACAGCGGCCGCAGCGGCGGCACCACCAGGTGGTCGGTGAGGTCCTCGTCGAAGCCGAACTCGTCGACCTGGTAGTCGCCGAGCAGCCTGCGGCGGGCGAAGGCCAGCGCGTCGGCGACCGCGTCCTCCCAGCCGGGCTCGCGCTCGGCGGCGTCCGAGGACGGGACGGCGTCCGGATCGGGGACGGCCTCGGACAGCGGTGCGGGTCCGGGCCGCGCACCGCCGGGACGCTGATCCGCCGGGTGCAGCGGGATCACTCGGGCGTCCGCCATCTGGCCTCCTGGTTGCTGCCGCGGTCCGGTCTCGGTCACCGCGGTCCGGTCTCGGTCACCGCAGTCTGGCGAGCAGGTCGCCGACGCTGCGCTCCCACGTCACGACCCGCTCGGGATCGATCACGGGTTGCAGGTCGCGGCCGCGCACGAAGTCGTCGAACGCCTGCTGGGTGGTCCAGCGCGGGGTGAACCCGAAGGTCTCCCGCAGCTTGGTGGTGTCCACGACGCGCCCGAAGTTCAAGAACCGCATCTGCTCCGGGGAGAAATCGACGAGCCGGGCGCCGCGGAAGAACCGGCTCACCGCGGGCACCCCGGTCCGCGGGATCGGCACCGCCACCCGCCCGGCGCGCCGGATCGCCTGGGACAGCATCAGCACCCCGTCGCCGCCCGCGTTGTACACCCCGGGCAGCGCCTGCGTCGTGGCCTTCTCCAGCACGGCCAGCGCGTCCTCGGAGTGCAGCAGCTGCATCCGGGCGTCGTAGCCGAGCACCGTCGGCACCAGCGGCAGCGCGAAGTAGCGGGTGAGGTCGGCGTCGATGCGCGGACCGATGAGGTGGGTGAACCGCAGCGTGGTGATGTCCACGTCGGGCCTGCGCCTGCCGAAACCGCGCACGTAGCCCTCGATCTCCCCGGCGTCCTTCGCGTACCCGGAGGACGGCAGGTCCTTCGGCTCCATGTCCTCGGAGAACACCGCGGGATCGCGCGGGCTGGCGCCGTAGACGGCGGTGGTCGACTTGACCACCAGCCTGCGCAGCTCCGGGGCCTTCTGGCAGGCCGCCAGCAGCTGCATGGTGCCGATGACGTTGAGCTCCTTCATCGCGGCCCGCCCCGCCGGACCGGACTGGGAGTTCACGGCCGCGTGCACCACCGTGTCCACGCCGGAACCGGCGATGACCTTGGCGATGAGCGGGTTGCGGATGTCGGCGCGCACGAACTCGGTGCGCCCCATCCGGCGGCGCAGGTCGGGCCGCGGCGGCGCGGTGTCCACGCCCAGCACGCGTTCGATGTCGGGGTTCGCGGCGAGCCGCGCGGCGAGGTGCCCGCCCAGGAAACTGCTCACACCCGTCACGAGCACGACGTTCGGCACCATGGTTCTCCCCGAGGGTTCCGGCCGGAGGGTGGTTCGCCCGCGCCCGCCCGGCCGGGGGCCGGCCGCGATCGCGGCGCACGAGCGCTGGGCTCGATGCTACCCAGCGCGGTCACCCGCTCCGGTTACGCGCGGGCAACGCCGCGACGTCCTCGTGCACCTCACCAGCGGCTCGCGAGATCGGCAACCCGGGGCGCCGCGGACCACCCGGGCGGCGGAGGTGCCAAAACGACCGCCGCCGACCCGAAACGGTCGGCGGCGGCGAAGGCGCGAGATCCGAGACTCCCGATCTCGCACCGCGTGGGCGCGGGCCGGAGTCCGGCAGATCCCTTACTTGCCCAACTTGCGACGCTGGACGCGGGTCCTGCGCAGAAGCTTGCGGTGCTTCTTCTTGGACATGCGCTTGCGGCGCTTCTTGATGACCGAGCCCATGCGGATTCCTTCGCTGTCGGCATTGGTACGAACGTCTTCTCGTGCCGGTGCTGCCCCTGGCGCACCGCCGGTGGGAGCACCGGCAGCAGGCACGATCGATCCCGCAGCCTACCCGCCCACCGGTCACCCCCTGACGGAGTGGTCCGCCAGGGCGGTCCCGAGCCCCCGGGCGGGCGCCGCCGCGCCCGGGGGACGGCGGTGCTCAGCCCGCGTTGTAGTAGGCGTTCTCCAGGTAGGAGTGCACGTCGTTCTCCGCCACGCGGAAGGAGCGCCCCACGCGTGCCGCGGGGAGCTCACCGGCGTGCACCAGCCGGTAGACGGTCATCTTCGACACCCGCATCAACCTGGCCACTTCGGCCACGGTGAGGAATTGCACGTTCCCCACCTGCGGGGGTGCTTGCTGGCTGGGTTCCGAGTTCGCAGACATGCTTCACCGAGTCCTTCGGCCCGCGCGCGCCGTCGGCTTCCCCTCCGACGGACTCCACACGCGCGTGCTCCGTCGAGAGTAGCGGGACGGTTGGGATTCCTGCGATGCGCGAACGTCCCGGATCCAGGGGTTTCCGCCGGTCAACGCCGGGGAACCGGTGGTCCTAGTCGTGCGCGCGGCCCAGTTCCACCGAACGGTCCCTGGCGGCTTCGATGGCGTCGATGAGCGCGGCCCGCACGCCGTGCTTCTCCAGCTCGCGGATGCCCGCGATGGTGGTCCCGGCGGGCGAGGTCACGGCCTCGCGCAGGATCGTCGGGTGGCCTTCGGAACCGTCGCGCAGCATCGTCGCGGCGCCCACCGCGGCCTGCACGATGAGGTCGGCGGCGGTGGCCCGCGGGATGCCGAGCAGGATGCCCGCGTCGATCATCGCCTCGACCAGGTAGAAGAAGTAGGCGGGCCCGGAACCGGACAGCGCGGTCACCGCGTCCTGCTGGGTCTCGGGGACCTGGACGACCTTGCCGACGCTGCTGAGCAGTTCTTCCACGACGGCGAGGTGCTCGTCGCCCGCGTGCGATCCGGCGGAGATGGCGCTCATCGCCTCGCCGACGACCATCGGCGTGTTCGGCATCACCCGGACCACCGGGGTGCCCGCGGCGAGCCGCCGCTCGTACAGCTTGGTGGGCAGGCCCGCGCACAGCGAGACCACCAGCGTCGCCGCGTCCGCCAGCGGCGCCACCTGGTCCAGCAGCGGCTCGATGTCCTGCGGTTTCACCGCCACGACCAGCACGTCGGCGCGGCGCACCGCGGTGTCGACGTCCACGTGCTCGATGCCGTACTGCGCGGTCAGCTGCGCGGCCCGGTCCGGGTGGCGTTCGGTGAACATCAGCTCACCCGGGTTCCGCCCCGCCTGCAGGAGCCCTGCCAGCAGCGACTCGCCGATCTTGCCCGCGCCCAGTACGGCAATCGAATTCATGCGGAACAGGGTGCCAGAACGGCCGGGAACGACCCTCCCCAGGCGCCACCTGCGCGGTTAGTGTGTCGGCAACCACGACATCGATGTTGTTGGAGCGCCGAGCGCGCGGACGAGGAGGTCCGATCCCGATGCTGAGCACGATGCACGACGGCCCGCTGTCGATCGCCAGGATCCTCGAGCACGGCAGCCGGGTACACGGTGCTTCGGAGGTGGTGACCTGGACCGGGGAGGAACCGCGCCGCCGCAGCTACGCCGAGGTCGGCAGGCGGACTGCTCAGCTCGCGCACGGGCTGCGCGCCCTGGGCGTCACCGGAGATCAGCGCGTCGCCACGTTCATGTGGAACAACGCCGAGCACCTCGAGGTGTACCTGGCCGCCCCCGCGATGGGCGCGGTGCTGCACACGCTGAACATCCGGTTGTTCCCGGAGCAGATCAGCTACATCGCCGACCACGCCGAGGACCACGTCGTCGTCGTGGACGGCAGCCTGCTGCCGCTGTTCCAGAAGGTGCTGCCCACGATGAGCACGGTGCGCCACGTCGTGGTCAGCGGCGGCGATCCGGCGGCGCTGGAAGCCCCGGACGGCGTGCAGGTGCACGGCTACGAGGAGCTGCTGCGCGGCCGCCCGGAGGTCTTCGAGTGGCCGGAGCAGGACGAGCGCGCCGCCGCGGCGATGTGCTACACGTCCGGCACCACCGGCAACCCGAAGGGCGTCGTCTACTCGCACCGCTCGATCTGGCTGCACTCGATGCAGGTGTGCATGTCGGACGGGATGGCGCTGGCGCAGGCGGACCGCGGGCTCGCGGTGGTCCCGATGTTCCACGCCATGTCCTGGGGGCTCCCGTACGCGGCGCTGATGTCCGGCGCTTCGCTGATCATGCCGGACCGGTTCCTGCAGGCGGCGCCGCTGGCCAAGATGATCTCCACGCTGCGGCCGACGATGGCGGCGGCGGTGCCGACGATCTGGCAGGGCCTGCTGCAGCACCTGGAATCGGACCCGCAGGACATCTCCTCGCTGCGCGAGGTCGTGGTGGGCGGCTCGGCGTGCCCGCCCGCGCTGATGCGGACCTTCCAGGAGCGCTACGGCGTCCCGGTGCTGCACGCGTGGGGCATGACCGAGACGTCGCCGCTGGGCAGCGTGGCCCGGCCGCCCGGCTCGGCGGTCGGCGAATCGCAGTGGCCGTACCGGGAGTCGCAGGGCCGGTTGGCGGCGGCGGTGGAGGCCCGGTTGATCGGCGACGACGGCCGGGAGCTGCCGTGGGACGGCCGGAGCGTCGGCGAGCTGGAGGTGCGCGGCCCGTGGGTCACGTCCTCGTACCACCGCGGTGAGGACGTGGAGAAGTTCCACGACGGCTGGCTGCGCACCGAGGACGTCGGCACCCTGTCCGCGGACGGCTTCCTGCGGCTCACCGACCGCGCCAAGGACGTGATCAAGTCCGGCGGCGAGTGGATCTCGACGGTGGAGCTGGAGAACCACCTGGTGGCACACCCTGCGGTGGCCGAGGCGATGGTGGTCGGCGTGCCGGACCCGAAGTGGGACGAGCGCCCGCTCGCGGCCGTGGTGCTGCACGAGGGCGCCTCGGCCGACGCGGCGGAGCTGCGCGCGTTCCTGGCCGAGCGGGTCGCGAAGTGGCAGCTGCCGGAGCACTGGACGTTCCTCGCCGAAGCGCCGAAGACCAGCGTCGGCAAGTACGACAAGAAGCGCCTCCGCAAGCAGCACGCCGACGGCTCCCTCGACCTGGAACAGGCCTGAGCCGACCGGGCGGCGGCTCGCCGGGAGCCGTCGCCCGCCGGTCGCGTCAGCCGGTCGCCGAGTCCTCGTCGCCGTCCGCGGCGGCCGCGTCGTCGAGCTGCTTCTCCTTGGCGCGCTCCGCGTTGGAGAAGGTGCCCTGCACCTGCTCCAGGTGTTCGCGGACCAGGTGGGACAGGTGCAGCGAGCGGTCGTAGGCCGGGCCCTGCACGGTGGGCTGCGCGGCCGAGCTCCACTTCTCCTGAGCGCCGCACAGCCCGCACACCTGGCCGCCGCCGGAGTGCTCGTAGTCGAGCTGGATGGGGTGGATGCGCACGGTCGGCACTGCTCGCCTCCCTGGGCTCGGCGGTGATCGCGGCGCCACCTTAACCCCGCGCGCCGCTCGATCCGGGCGAGCCGCACCGGCCCGCCCGGATCGGGAACCGCCTACCGCGCGCTGAGCGCCAGCTGCCGGGCCTGGCACACCAGGCGGCCGGTGGAGTCGATGACGAGGGTGTCCTCGTCGAACCACTGCCCGTGCACGGCCTTGGACTCCACGACCAGCCGCAGCCAGCCGTTCGCGGGCCGGGCCCGCAGCAGCGCCGTCAGCTGCACCGTCGGCGACCAGCCGAAGCGGCCCAGGTTGAACGTCACCGGCATCGTGAGGTCACCCGCGATCAGCCCGAACAGCAGGTCCGGCTGGCCCTGGTGCGGGCGCGCCCACAGCCGCAGCCGCAGCGGCTCGTCCGTGCTGCCGCGCAGGAATCCGGCGCCACGCGGGTCGAGCCGCATGTCGCACGCCTTCGCCAGCCCGCCCGGCCAGGACGCATCGGTGCTGCCCAGGTCGATCGCGTCGGCGGGCGGGTTCACCGGCATGTCCGGCAGGTCCGACCAGCTCGGCGGCTCGTCCGGCACCTGGCCGAGGGTGATGGTGGCGTCCACGCACCGCTGCCCGGCCTGCTCCAGCACGGCGCGGACGACGGTGACGGTCCGCCCCGCCTTGAGCAGCTCGGTGCGCAGCAGCACCGGGCCCACCTTCGGCGAGTTCAGGTACTGGGCGCTGACCGACAGCGGTTCCAGCTGGCCGTCACCGACGGCGGCGCGGCTGAGCAGTGCCAGCAGGTAGCCGCCGTGCGGGCGGTCGCCGACGGACCAGTCGTGGTGCAGGTCGGCGACGAAGGTGCCGTCGCCCAGCGGGCGGACGGCGAGGGTGTCGAGGAAGGGGGTGTCGTTCACGCGCGACCCGCGCAGTGCCGGCGTCGCTCCTGAGCGAGCGAGGCGCGAATCGTACTCATGCCATGATCCTACGTTCCCGCCCCGAAGTTGATCATCGGGTGGGGGCTCGGCTCAGCCCGCCCGCGGCCGCCCCGGCGCCTGCAGGTGCAACCGCGCGAACACCAGCGCCTCCGCCAGCAGCGCGGCCCGTTCCTGCTGGTTCCGCGCCTTGCGGCTGTTCACCTCCAGCACCACCGATCCGGCGAAGCCGTCCGCCGCCAGCAGCTCGCAGACCTCCGCGCACGGCTGTCCGCCGTGGCCGGGCACGAGATGTTCATCACGGGGAGCGCCGGTGCCGTCGGCCAGGTGCACGTGCGCCAGCCGGTCCTGCATCCGCTTGTACAGCTCGATCGCGTCCACGTGCGCCGCGGCCGCGTGCGACAGGTCCAGCGTGTAGCTGCCGTAGCCGACCTCGGTGGGGTCCGGCGAGGGCGTGAACGCGGACAGGCCGCTCGCCTTCCCGCCGCGCAGCCGGTTCAACCGGTTCGGCGGGCGGATCGGGAACATGTTCTCCACCGCGACCCGGATCCCGCTGGTCTCCTCCAGCCCGCCGACGAGCTCCGCGAAGCCCTCCGCGTAGCGCCGCTGCCAGCGGAACGGGGGGTGCACCACCACCGTCGAGGCACCGAGGTCCGCGGCGGCCACCACGGCCCGCCGCAGCCGCTCCTCCGGTTCCGGCGACCAGACCCGCTGCGTGATGAGCAGGCAGGGCGCGTGCACCGCCAGGATCGGCACCCCGTGCTCCCGGGACAGCCGGTGCAGCGCGGCGACGTCCTGGCTCACCGCGTCCGCCCACACCATCACCTCGACCCCGTCGAAGCCCAGTTCCGCGGCCATCTCGAACGCGGCCCGAGCGGGCTGGGGCCACACCGATGCGCTGGAGAGCCCGACCGGGATGTCGGGGTGCTGCTCGATCTCCGTGTCCGGTTGCGGTGTCATCTGCTGCCCCAGCGTCTCGCGCCCCACCGGATCCTCCACGCGGCTCGGGATCCGCGCGGCGAACCCGGTCTCACTGCCCGATCAGCAGCAGTGCGGCGGGCGACACGGTGCAGATCAGGCCGACCAGCACCGCCAGCAGGATCGTCTGCAAGTCGTCGGTGCGCAAGAACTTCCGCGCGACGAACACCAGCGCACCGGTGATCGCCAGCGCGGCGACCAGCGCCGCGATCGGGATCGCCGTCCACAGCCAGCGGAACGCGAACCACACGACACCACCGCAGACCAGGCCTGCGCCGCCCTGCAGGGCGAGCACCAGCCATTCCTTGCCGGTCGTCGGCGCCGATTCCTCCTCGTCGGCCGCGTCGGCGCGGTAGTCGTCCGCGTCGAGCCCGGCGGGCAGCGCCTCGTCGTAGTCGTCGAACTCGTCGTCGGCGTCGTAGCCGTCCCCGCGGTACCGGGTGGCTTCGGCGTCGTCGGCGTAGTCGTCGTAGCCCGCCTGCCCGGCGTAGCCGGTGCCGGAGTCGTAGTCCTCGTAGTCGTCGAAGTCGTACGGGTCGTCGGACCGCGCGGGCGCCGCGTCCGCGGGCGGGTACGCGAGCATCGCGGTGCCTTCCGCACCGGCGCTCTTGGCCTCCGCCTCCACCCGCGGCAGCTGCTCGGTGGCGCCTTCCAGCGGCACCGAGCGGGTCGCCTGGTCGTGCGGGCCTGCGGGGGCGGGCCCGGGCAGCACGGGCTGCTGCACGGTCATCTCCGCGTCGGACGGGCCCGCATCGGGCGCCTCCGGCGGCGGGGTGGCGCGCGGCGGCGCTCCGGCCGCGGCGAAGCGGCGGGCCCAGAAACCGGAGCCCTGGTCCGGATCGGCCGCCTGCTCGTCCTCCACCGGCGGAGCCGGAGCGGGCGCGGGGGCCTGCGCGGCCGGCTGCTGCGGGCGCGGCGGCGCGGGCGGTGGCCCGGCCGGGGGCGGCCCGGCGAACGGCTGCTGCGGTGCGGCGGGGGGCGGTGGCCCGGCGGGCGGTACCGCGGGCTGCGGCCCGGTGCCCTGCGGCTGCTGTGGCTGCTGTGGCTGCTGTGGCTGCTGCGGCGGCTGCGGCGGCGGAGCGGCCCGTCCCGGGGCCTGCGGAGCGCCGCCCTCGGGCCGGCCGGACTCGGCTTCCTCGACCTCCTCCGGCTTGATCGCGCGCATGGTGCCGCTGTCCGAGAGCACCCGCTGGATGATCGCCTGCGGGGCGGTCTCGCTCGGGTCCTCGGCTCGCCTGCGTCGCCTGTGCGCACTGCGCTGCGAGCCCCCGCCGTACTCGGCGAGGAGCTCGGCGACGGTGCGCTGGCTCGGGTGCTCGGACCCGCTGTCCCGACTCATCGATTCCACCGTGCCCCGTAGTGGGCTTGCCGTCCAGTTCCCCGATCCACGTCTGACCCGTTCGCGGAGGTCCGCTCCGCGTCGAACGACCCGAACTCAGCGCGGGTCCGCATCGCAGTGTGGTCCTCTCCGTTGGCGTGGTCCAGCCGCCGGAGGATGACTCCTTCCCGCAGCGCCCACGGGCAGATGTCCAGTTCCGCCACTCCCAGCGCGCGCATCACCGCCTCGGCCACGAGCGCACCGCTGATCAGCTGGTGCGAGCGCGCGCTGCTCACCCCGTCGAGCGCGGCCAGGTCGGCCGCCGACATCCGGGTGATGAACGCCAGCAGCTGCCGCAGCCCGGTCTCGGTGAGGCTGCGCGGCACGCGCGGCCCCGCGGAGGCCGGTGCGGCGCCGGTCAGCCGGGCCAGCGAGCGGAACGTCTTCGAGGTGGCGACGGCGCGGTCGGGTTTGCCGCTCTTGCGGAACCGCTTCGCCGTCGCCGCCAGCTGGTCGTCCAGCCAGTCCCGCATCTCCCCGACCTGGCGTTGCGTCGGCGGGTCCTGCGGTAACCGGGTCCGGGCCAGCCGGCCTGCGCCCAGCGGCAGCGAGGCCGCCAGGTCGGGCTGCTCGTCGACGCCGATCGCCAGCTCCAGCGAGCCGCCGCCGATGTCGAGCAGCAGCAGTCTGCCCGCCGACCAGCCGCACCAGCGGCGGGCGGCGAGGAACGTCAGCCGCGCCTCCTCCTCACCGCTGAGCACGCGCAGCTCCACCCCCGTCTCGTCCCGCACGCGGGCGAGCACTTCGGCGGAGTTGTCGGCTTCGCGGATCGCGGACGTGGAGAACGCCATCAGGTCTTCGCACCCCGCCTGCTCGGCGGCCTGCTTCACCTGCGTGACGTTGGCGACGAGCTCGTCGGCGTCCGCGTCGGCGAGACGCCCGTCGGCGCCGATCCGCTCCGCCAGCCGCAGCACGGTCTTCTCCGATGTCATCGGGGTCGGATGGGCACCACGGTGCGCGTCCACCACGAGCAGGTGGACGGTGTTGGATCCGACGTCGAGCACCCCTAGGCGCATGACCGACAACGTTACCGGCCGCAACCGCGCGCCTGAGGCGGGTGGGGGCCGGGAACCCGTCCGAACCCGGACGTGCGGGGAATTCCACCCGTTCCGCCGCGACCGCGCTCGGAGCCCGCCACCTCGCGCGGACCCGTCCCGCGCCCGCGTTCGCGCAGGTGCGGGCGCGCACCCGCCCGCG
Organism: Saccharopolyspora sp. MMCC62; assembly: GCF_057736575.1. Taxonomy (NCBI): domain Bacteria; kingdom Bacillati; phylum Actinomycetota; class Actinomycetes; order Pseudonocardiales; family Pseudonocardiaceae; genus Saccharopolyspora; species Saccharopolyspora sp. MMCC62. Next base: position 261,046 of record NZ_JBYKCM010000002.1, read on the forward strand.
GGCCCGCGCGGCCGCCCGCCCGTTCGGCGGCGGGCGGCCGCGCGGGACGGATCACACCTCGAACTTGTAGCCCAGACCGCGGACGGTCACCAGGAACTGCGGTTCGGCGGGGTCCGGCTCCAGCTTGGAGCGCAGCCGCTTCACGTGGACGTCGAGCGTCTTGGTGTCCCCGACGTAGTCGGCGCCCCACACCCGGTCGATCAGCTGGCCGCGGGTCAGCACCCGGCCCACGTTGCGCAGCAGGTACTCCAGCAGGTCGAACTCCTTGAGCGGGAGGCTGGTCTCCGCGCCGCCGACGGTCACCACGTGCCGCTCCACGTCCATCCGCACCGGGCCGGCCTCCAGCACCTGCGGTTGCAGGTCCTCGGCCTCGCCGCCGCGGCGCAGCACCGCGCGGACCCGGGCGATGAGCTCGCGGGCCGAGTACGGCTTGGTGACGTAGTCGTCGGCGCCGAGCTCCAGCCCGACCACCTTGTCGATCTCGCTGTCCCGCGCCGTCACCATGATCACCGGGACGGCGGAGCGCTGGCGCAGCTGCTTGCACACGTCGGTGCCGCTCATGCCGGGCAGCATCAGGTCCAGCAGCACGATGTCGGCGCCGTTGCGGTCGAACTCCTCCAGCGCCTCCTGGCCGGTCATCGCGACCGCGGCGGTGAAACCCTCCTTGCGCAGCAGGAACGCCAACGGGTCTGCGAAGGACTCCTCGTCCTCCACGATCAGCACCCTGGTCACCGGACTCCTCCCGTTTCGACGGTTGCGACCCCGTCCGCACTATCGGTCTCGGGCCGGGTCGTCGCCCGGCCCCGTTCGGCCGTGCCCGATCGGGCTTCGCCACCGGGCTGGTCGGAGCCGGTGTGCTCCGCCGCCGGTGCCGCGCCCTGCTCCCCGGTGCCGAGCTCCGGGTCGGCGCCGTGCCGGGGCACCCGGAGGGTGAACGTGGAGCCGGTTCCGAGCCTGCTCCACAGCTTCACCGCGCCGCCGTGGTTGGCGGCGACGTGCTTGACGATGGCCAGCCCGAGCCCGGTCCCCCCGGTGGCCCGGGAGCGCGCCGGGTCGACCCGGAAGAACCGCTCGAACACCCGCTGCTGGTGCTGCGGGTCGATGCCGATGCCGCGGTCGGTGACCGCGATCTCCACGAAGTCGCCGACCATGCGGCGGCTGATGGACACCGGCGATCCCGGCGGCGAGTAGGCCACCGCGTTGTCGATGAGGTTGCTCAGCGCGGTCACCAGCAGCGTCCGGTCGCCGTCGAGCAGCAGCTCGCTGGGGTCGTCGACGGCGATCTCGATGCCCGCGGACTCGGCGGCGATCCGGGAGCGGCCGAGGGCCTCTTCGACGACGGCGTCGACCTCGACGGTGGTCAGCTCCGGCAGGCGTTCGGCGCCCTGCAGCCGGGACAGCGCGATGAGCTCGGAGACGAGGGTTCCGAGCCGGGTGGACTCGTGCAGGATCTTGGTGGAGAAGCGGCGCACCTCGTCGGCGTCGTCGGCCGCGTCGATCACCGCTTCGGCCAGCAGCGCGAGCGCCCCCACCGGGGTCTTGAGCTCGTGCGAGACGTTCGCGACGAAGTCCCGGCGGGTCGCTTCCAGCCGCACCGCGTCGGATTCGTCGCCGGCGTCGACGACGGTGAACCCGTCGCCGAGCGGCCGGACCTCGCCGTGCACCGCGGCGGGTCCGCGACCGCGCAGCGAGGTGCGGTTGAGCGGGGACAGGTCGACGGTCACGGGTTCGCCGGTCTCCAACGCCTGCTCCGCCGCGGCGCGGGCGCGGGCGTCGGCCCGGTTGTCCCGGACGAAGCCGAGTTCGTCGGCGCGGGGGTTGTGCAGCACCACGTCGCCGAACCTGTTGAGCACGACGATGCCGTTGTTGGTGGTGTGCACGAGACGTTGCAGGAGTTCGGCGACGGTCGGCCCGGCAGGCCTGCGCCGTTCGCGAACCCGCGCGGTCCTCGCGGCCAGGTAGCCGGCCGCCGCGCCGATCGTCAGCAAGCCGATGATCAGGGCGGTGTAGCCCAATGCGGTCACGTTGGCATCGTAAGCAGGGAGAGCCCGTGCTGGACCAGTCCGCGAGCGCGATCCGTGATACCCGCGACATGAATCGGGGCGTTCTTCACCCCTGATTCACTCGAAAGTGGAAGACGGTTCAGCTGCGCTGCGCTGCGCCACCGGTTGCGTGAACGGGGAGCGGACACGACACGGGCGACACCTTCGTCCAGGTGTCGCCCGGAACAACTGCTCGACGCGGGATCACGGCTGGTGATCGCCCCGCCGCGGAGCGCGGGACGGGGCGATCACCGCCGGGGGCTCAGCGGCCCTGGTTCGCGACCGCGGCGGCGGCCGACGCCGCGGCGTCCGGGTCCAGGTAGGTGCCGCCCGGGTTGGTCGGCCGCAGCTGCTCGTCCAGGTCGTAGCGCAGCGGGATGCCGGTCGGGATGTTCAGCCCCGCGATGTCCGCGTCGGAGATCCCGTCCAGGTGCTTCACCAGCGCGCGCAGCGAGTTGCCGTGCGCGGCCACCAGCACCGTCCGCCCGGCCCGCAGGTCCGGCACGATCGCGCTCTCCCAGTACGGCAGCAGCCGGGTCACCACGTCCTGCAGGCATTCGGTGCGCGGCATGTCGGCGCCGAGGTCCGCGTAGCGCGCGTCGCCTTCCTGGCTGAACTCGTCGCCCGGGTCGATCTCCGGCGGCGGGGTGTCGTAGGAGCGGCGCCAGAGCATGAACTGCTCCTCGCCGTACTCGTCCAGGGTCTGCTTCTTGTTCTTGCCCTGGAGCGCGCCGTAGTGCCGCTCGTTGAGCCGCCAGTCGCGGCGCACCGGAATCCAGTGCCGGTCGGCGCCGTCCAGCGCGATGTTGGCGGTGGTGATGGCGCGGCGCAGCAGCGAGGTGTGCAGCACGTCGGGCAGCACCCCGGTCTCGCGCAGCAGTTCGCCGCCGCGGCGGGCCTCGGTCGTGCCCTTCTCGGAGAGGGGGACGTCGACCCAGCCGGTGAACAGGTTCTCGGCGTTCCAGGTGCTTTCGCCGTGTCGCAGCAGTACCAGAGTCCCGATGGTCATGGCCTCAGGCTATGTCAGGGCGCGGGCGGCTCGTGCCACCGCCGCCGTCGGCGGGGACGCCCGGGCTGGCGGTCCGGGATGCCGCGGGCCCGGGCGCCGCCGCCGGGCGCGGGCCGCGCCGCGAGGTCACCCGAGAGGTCCGCCGGGGTGGCGGCACCGCGCCGCCGGGGCGTTGCCGAGGTGCTGCCGGGGCGCGTTGCCGAGGTACCGCCGAGGCACCGCGGGGACGTCGCCGAGGTGCCCCCGCAGCATCGCCGGGTGTCGCCGAGGTGCCGATGGGATCTCGCGGGGGTGTCGCCGGAGCGCTCACCGGACGTCCCGCGTCCGCTCCGGCGGTGGCGCGCGGACCACGAACGGACCGGAGCAACCGGCGTTGCGCCGAACAGGTTCATCCGCATTGCTCCGCGCCGAGCCCCGCCCTCGGCGAACGTGAGGATTTTTCGGTTGCGCCGCACAACCACCACCCCGAATTCGATCACTCAGAGCAGTGCGCCACCGTATCGAGTGATGATCTTCAGTGGCAGACAGCCGCTGGCAGTGACCCCGCAGATCGGTTGCGGTCGTCACTCGACGGTTATGGATTCACCGTAGCGTTGTGACACGAAAGTGTCGCCGCTCACATTCGAGGCCGCTATACCGCACTGAATAAGCCATGGCGTTACCTTCGGTGAGTAAGATCACTCGTATGGAGTAATGAATCGGACTTGTGGCCAGTGCGTGACTCTGCGAAGTTGACACTGCTCTCGCTGATCGGCTCCCACGCACTCCCCGATCCCGCGAGAGCGAACAGAAGAGCGTGGCCCGTCTCCCCCGTCGGACCACGCCCCGCCGGGCCTCGGGTGCCCCCCGCCCACTGGGCCCGCTGGCGGGAACTCACGCGTGGGGCGGTTCGAGCTCGCGACTCCCCCTCTCTCCCGAGCCGCCCCTCGCGTCCGCTCTCGACCCGGACGCGCTCACCGCTCCGGCGAGGTCTCCCCCGGATCATCGGCAGGTGCCAGCGGGCCGTCCCGCCGCACCAGCTGCTCGAACGGGCGCAGGTTCGCCAACGACTCGCCGCGCGACTCCCGCCAGCCCCACTCCCGGCGGATCGCGGTGCCGAACCCCAGCTCCAGCAAGGTGTTGAAGTCGCCGTCCGCGGCCTCCAGCACCTGCCCCAGCAGCCGGTCGATCTCCTCCGCCGTCACCGCGTGCAGACCGATCCGGCCCACCAGGTACACGTCCCCGGTCCCGTCGATCGTGTAGTGCACGCCGTAGAGCCGGGCGTTGCGGCGCAGCAGGAACCGGTAGACGTCCTCGTGCGCCTCGTCCGGCTGCCTGCACACGAAGGCCTCCACGACCAGCGCGTGCTCGGCGACGATCAGCCAGCAGTTCGTCTGCAGCTTCTTCGCACCGGGCAGCGTCACGAAGAACCGGCCGTCGGCCTCCCGCCGGTAGTCCAGCTCGCTCGCGTCCAGCGCGGCCGCGATGGTCTCCTCGACCGTCATGCCGTCACCTCCAGGTCGAACTGCGAGTGGAAGGCGCGCTTCGCCCGCGCGTAGGTGTCCAGCAGCGCCTCCGTGGTGTGCTCCCAGGAGAACGCCTCGGCGTGCGCGACCGTGCCCGCGGCCAGTTCCGCGCGCAGCCCGGCATCCGCCACCGAACCCAGCGCGTCCGCCCACTGCCCCGTGCGGTGCCCCGGCACGAGCAGTCCGGAACGCCCGTTCGCGACCGCGACCGGCAGACCGCCCACCGACGCCGCCACCACCGGCGTGCCGCAGGCCTGCGCCTCCAGCGCGACCAGCCCGAACGACTCGTTGTAGCTGGGCACCGCGACCACGTCCGCGGCGCGGTACACGTCGGCCAGCGCCGCACCGCCCTGCGGCGGCAGGAACCGCACCACGTCGGTGATGCCTAGCTCCCCGGCCAGCTCGTGCAGCGACTCCGGCCGGTCCAGGCCGCTGCCGGACGGTCCACCGACCACCAGCACCTCCAGCCGCGCGCGCAGCTCCGGGCGGCGCGCCAGCAGCTCGGCGGTGGCGCGCAGCAGCACGTCCGGCGCCTTCAACGGCTGGATGCGGCCCACGAACGCGAACACCAGCGCGTCCGGCCGCACCCCGAGCCGGGCGCGGGCCGCGGCCACGTCGCCCGGGGTGAAGCGGCGCAGGTCCACGCCCGGCGGGATCGTCGCCACCTCGTCGGGGGACGCGCCGTAGAGCCGCACCAGGTCCGCGGCCTCCACCTCGGTGTTGGCGACGAGCCGGTCCGCTTCGGCGACCACCTGCTCCTCGCCGAGCACCCGCACCCGCGGCTCCGGGGTGTCGCCCGCGGCGAGCGCCGCGTTCTTGACCTTCGCCAAGGTGTGCGCGGTGTGCACCAGCGGCACGCCCCAGCGCTCCCGCGCCAGCCAGCCGACCTGCCCGGACAGCCAGTAGTGCGAGTGCACCACGTCGTAGAACCCCGGCTCGTGCCGCGCCTCCGCGCGCAGCGCGCCCGCCGCGAACGCGCACAGCTGCGCGGGCAGCTCGTTCTTGTCCAGCCCCTCGAACGGCCCGGCCACCACGTGCCGCACCGTCACGCCCGGCGCCAGCTCCGCCACCGGCGGCACGTCGGAGGACGTGGCGCGGGTGAAGATCTCGACCTCGGTGCCGTGCTCGGCCAGCCGCGTCGCGGTCTGCGCGATGTAGACGTTCATCCCGCCCGCATCGCCGGTGCCCGGCTGCTCCAGCGGCGAAGTGTGCAACGAGAACACGGCGGCGCGGCGCGGCCGCATCCGGGCGGTGCCAGAGGTCATCGACTAAGCCCTATCGCAAACGTGGTGGTGGAGCGCCCTCGCCCACGGCGCCCGGTCTCGGAACGCCTTGGGTCCCGACACCGGGCCGGGGGAAAACATTCCTGGACGCCCGAGCGCAGCCCGCTGACGCTACCCCGCGCACCACGCCCACCGGCCCGGACGCGGTGCGCCCGGTGACGGTGTTCACAGCGCCGCCGGACGGCCCCGGCGCACGAAAAAGTCCCGCGCGGGGCGGTCGGAACCACCCCGCGCGGGACCCGGGAAGCGGCGGCTCAGCGCGAGCCGCGGAAGATCACAGCGCGGACTTCTGCGTCCACTGGTTCCAGTCGAGCATCCAGTCGAACACGTCGTACCGCGGCTCCATCGCAGCGACCCCGCCGCTGACCTCGATCGGGTCGCCGATCAGCGCGGTGTCGAAGTAGGCCTTCGCGTCGGCCTCGCTCAGGTTGATGCAGCCGTGCGAGGTGTTGACCTTGCCGAGGTTGGCGCGGTTCTCCTCGTTCTCGTGGATGAACTCGCCGTGGTTGGACATCCGGACGGCCCACTTCTTCTTCACGTCGGTGTAGCCGTAGCGCGGGTTGTCCATGATCTCGACCGGGTCCTTCTGCATCACGATGTAGGTCCCGTTGGGCGTGTTCAGCTCCGGATCGTGGTCCTTGCCGTAGCTCGCCGCGTAGCTGGCGACCTGCTTGCCGTCCCGCTCGACGACCATCTGGTGCGTGGCGGCGTCGGCCTTGACGATCTGCGAGCGCCCGATCTTGAACTTGGTGGTCAGGTCGGAGCGGCCGTACGCGCCGTCGCCGTAGTGCACGCCGTAGAGGTCCGCGTCCACCTCGACGTCGGTACCCGCGGGCCAGTACTCCTTCGGCCGCCAGTCCACCTGGGTGTCGGACAGCCACGCCCAGGCGCCCTCGACGGGGACCGAGGTGCGGACCTTCAGCTGCCGCTCGGCGGCGGCCTTGTCGGTGACGGCCTCGTCGAACTTGACGCTGATCGGCATCGCGATGCCGACCTCGGTGTGGTCGGTCGGGTTGACGGTGGCGCGCACCTGCTTCGCCGGGGAGATCGTGGTGAAGCTGCCCTGCACCGGGACGCTCTTGCCGTCGGTGCCGGTGGCCTCGCCGGACCAGGTGTAGGTCTTGCCGTAGCCGAGCTGCTCGCCAGAGGTCCAGCTGAGCCCGTCGTCGGACAGGTCGCCGTCGACCTCCTTGCCGTCGCCGTTGGTCAGCGCGACGTCGTCGAGCTTGCCGCCTTCGACGCTGACCTTCACCGGCGTGGCCGGGTTGACGTCGGAGCCGCCGCCGGGTTCGAGGTGCACCTTGGCCACCGGGGCCTGCGCCTGCGCGCCGCCGCCGGTTCCGCCACCGCCCGTGGACTGCGTTCCGCAGCCCGATAGCAGCAGCACGGCCACCAGTGCTCCCGCCATCGCGGTCCACAGCTGCCGTACCCGACTCACCCTGCTCAGCACTCCTCGACCCCGATCCGTTCCGACGTGGTTCTCACAACCCCAAGACGTGCGGCACCCGGAAAAGATGCCGGTCTCGAACAGTGTGTCGTGTCACAGGTTCGCCGCCGCAGGCGCCCCCGGCATGCTTGAGCCACCCTTTCGAGCGAAATGATCTCACCCGGCAGGGCTATGACCAGGCAGAACCACGATCGCCCGCCGTGATCAACCGCCATCCGGACGCTCCGCGGGCCACCCGTCCCCATTACCTCGGATCCGATGGTGGGGCAACTCACCGCACATCCGCGATCACACCGGGAGTTGGCGGTGCAGCACGCACAGCTCGACGTCCAGCTCGGCCAGCACGTCCGCGATCGGGCTCGCGAACCCGGTCATCCCGCTGCGCGTGCCCGCGAACAGCAGCCCGACCACGCGCCCGTCGTCGTTGACCACCGCCCCGCCGGCATCGCCGACCTGCAGGAAGCAGCCACCGCCCGGCGGGCAGTCGATCCGGATCTGCTCGCGCAGCACCCGCACGCCCAGCGCCGCCCCGTGATCCACCCGCACCGTCACGTCCACCGAGGTCACCACCCCGCTGGTCACGCCGCTGCCGTAGCCGCACTTGCGCACCTGCTCGCCCGGGTAGGCGGCGCACTGCCCCGTCACCGGTCCGATGCCCGGGATCATCGGCGAGTGGCCGACGCCCCGGCCGAGGGTGACCGCCGCCGCGTCCACCCGGCCGGACAGCGCGCCCCTGGCCAGATCCGCGTACACGTGACCCGTGTCCGGATCGACCATCCGGTCGCCGACCGCCCAGCCGTCGTCCAGGCAGGCCACGTCGAACGTCGTCAGCCCCATCGTCGCCACCGCGGGCGGGTGTCCCACGACCAGCGCGCCCAACGTGCCGGTGCGGCGGTAGCGGCCCGCGTACCGGGCGTCCGGCGGGGCCAGCTGCACCGAGCGGCAGGGGGCCAGCCCATCGCCACCGGTCACCGCGCCGTCGTGCGCGAAGCCGCGGCCGCGCAGCGCCACCGACTCCTCCGCGCACGTGTGCACGTGCTGGAGCAGCGGTTTCTCCTCGATCACGTCGGTGGGGATGCCGAGCACGTCCGGCGGGATCTGGGTGCCGGGCCACACCCGGTCGACCGGGCGCTTGCGGGCCACCGACACGACGATGCCCTGTTCGCCGGTGAACCGGCCCGCGGTGCGCTTCTCACCGATGTCGACCGCGGTGACGCCGGGGAGGTCCAGCAGCTGGTCCTCGACCGCGCGCTTGATCGGCCTGATGACCGCTCTGTCCCGAAGTTCCCTGATGCTGAGCATGGCGGCCCCCTCCAGCAACCATTTAACACTCAGGGTTAAGCACTAGTCACGAAGAGTCACCCTTCCGGCCGGTCGGCAGTCAGGTGATTCCGGATCCGGAACAGGCCTCCGGCCGTGCCGGACGTGGCGCAGGAGCCGCGCGGGGCTCAGAGCGAACAGTCCACCAGGACCGGCTCCGGCGCCAGCGACACGCCGAACGCCGAGCTCACTCCGTCCCGCACTTCACGCGCCAGGTGGAGCAGGTCCGCCGTGGTCGCCGCACCGCGGTTCGTCAGCGCGAGGGTGTGCTTGCCGGACAGCGCGGTGCGCCCGCCCGGACCGGCGTGGCCCTTGCCGAAGCCGGCGCGGTCGATCAGCCAGGCCGCGGACAGCTTCGTGCGCCCGTCCGACGCCGGGTACTGCGGCACCTTCTCGTCCGGCCCGACGTGGGCCGCGATCAGCTCCAGCACCCCGGGCAGGTCCTCCGCGGCCACGATCGGGTTGGTGAAGAAGGAACCCGCGCTCCACGTGTCGTGGTCGTCCGCGTCGAGCACCATGCCCTTCGCACGCCGTAAGCGCAGCACCGCTTCGCGCACCCGGGCCACGTCGACGCGCGCTCCCGGGTTCACGTCGAGTTCGCGGGCCAGCTCGGCGTACCGGATCGGGGCCGACTGCCCGCCGTCGCGCAGCAGGTAGCGGGCGCGCAGCACCACCGCGTCGTCGGTGTGCTTGAGGATGCTGCCCCGGTACACCAGCCCGAGGTCGTCGGCCAGCACCGTGCGGATCCGCCCGGTGCGCCGGTCCAGCAGGTCCACCGAGACGAGCATCTCGGAGATCTCCACGCCGTAGGCGCCGACGTTCTGCACCGGGGTCGCGCCGGTGAGCCCCGGAATCCCGGACAGGCACTCCAGGTTGCCCAGCCCCTGGTGCACCGTGTCCGCGACGACGTCGTCCCAGTTCTCACCCGCTTCGACGGTGAGCTGCACGAACCCGTCGACGATGTCGTAGCGCCGCCCGCTGGTGGCGATCCGCACCACGCGGCCGTCGAAGCCCTCGTCGGAGATCACCAGGTTGGAGCCGCCGCCGAGCACCAGCAGCCGCCGGCCCGCCGCGTCGGACTCGCGGACCGCCTCGGCCAGCTGGTCCGGGTGTTCGGCCACGACGAGCTCGGCGGCAGGCCCGCCGAGGCGCAGCGTGGTGTGGCCGGACAGGACGTGGGCCGTCGGTTCACCGGTCGGCGGCGCGCCGCCGATTCCTTCGGAGCCGGACATCGAGGGGTTCACGATTGCCAAAGGTAACCTTCCGCCCATGGCACGCCGCATCGAGCACCGCAGCACCTCCGAGTGGCCCGCGTCGCAGGTGCATGCGGCGCTCATCGACATCGACTATCTGCGGGAACGCCTCGATCAGCTCGAGGGCGGGCGCAACGAGCTCGTGCAGCACACCGCCGATGCCGACGCGGTGCGCTTCCAGGTGCGCCAGGGCGTGCCCACCGAGTCGCTGCCGCCGATCGCGCGGACCGTCGCCGGTGCGGGCGACCTGGTGATCGACCGCAGCGAGTCCTGGCGGCGCGAGCAGGACGGGCACTACGCGGGCGAGATCGCCGCCGAGGTCGCCGGCGTGCCCTGCACCATCACCGGATCGATGTGGCTGCGTGACCTGACCGGGCGAACCGGGGCGAGCGAGCTGGTCGTCGAAGGCGAGGTGCGGGTCTCCGTGCCGTTCCTCGGCGGCAAGCTCGAGGACCTCGTCGCCGAGCAGGTGCAGAAGCTGCTGGCCGCGGAGGAGCGGTTCACCACCGAGTGGCTGGCCCGCCCCCGGAGCTGACGACCTCCACCGCCCGCCCATGAACCAGCCCCGCAAGAAGGCGCCCCGCCTGGCCGCCGGCCGCGCCCGCGCGCTCGGCGTGCCGACCCGCGGCACCACCAACCCGAACCGGCTGCGCCGCGTGGACCGCTGGATCGCCGGCACCCCGTGGGTGGCCCGCGCGCTGAGCTCCGCCGCCGACCCGCTGGTGATCGACCTCGGCTACGGCGCCACCCCCATCACCACCGTCGAGTTCGCCGCCCGGCTGCGGCCGGTGCGCGCCGACGCGCGGGTGTTCGGCCTGGAGATCGACCCCGATCGGGTGGCCGCGGGCAAGGCGGTCGCCGACCCGCCCGCGCTGGAGTTCCGGCGCGGCGGCTTCGAACTCGCGGGACTCGCCGCGGGCATCGGCGGCGCGGACGGCCCCGCGCTGGTGCGGGCGCTGAACGTGCTGCGCCAGTACACCGAACCGGAAGCCTGGAAGGCGTGGGACGAGCTGCGCGGCAGACTCGCCCCGGACGGGCTGCTGGTGGAGGGCACCTGCGACGAGATCGGCCGCCGCTGCTGCTGGGTGGCGCTGGACCGCTCCGGCCCGCGCACCTTGACGCTGTCCTGCCTGCCCGCCGACCTGCAGCGCCCCTCCGACCTGGCGGAACGGCTGCCGAAGACGCTGATCCACCGCAACGTGCCCGGCGAGAAGGTGCACGCCCTGTTCACCGACCTGGACGCCTGCTGGGCCCGGGCCGCGCCGCAGGCACCGTTCGGCCCGCGCGCCCGCTGGACGGAGGCGGTGCGGCTGTTCGCCGGGCTGGGCTGGCCGGTGCGGGACCGCCCGCGGCGCTGGCGGCTGGGCGAGGTCACCGTCGACTGGGCCGCGGTGGATCCGCTGGCGGACCGCACCTCGGGGTGACATCACCCGGCCGGGCCGATCGGCGCAGTGCGATACTCCGCAACCGTGTCCGCTCGATTCGTCATCACCCTCGGCTGCCCCGACCGCACGGGCATCGTCGCGCGCATCGCCTCGTTCCTCGCCGAGCACGGCGGCTGGATCGTGGAGGCCGGCTACCACACCGACGTCGAGACCGGCTGGTTCTTCACCCGCCAGGTCGTGCGCGCCGACTCTCTCCCGTTCGGCCTCGACGAGCTGCGGGAGCGCTTCGCGCGGGTCGCCGACGAGCTGGGCAGCACGAACTGGCGGGTGAGCGACACCTCCGAGCGGCGCCGGGTGGTGCTGCTGGTGTCCCGCGAGAGCCACTGCCTGCACGACCTGCTCGGGCGCGTCGCCTCCGGTGAGCTGGACGTGGACCTGCGCGCCGTCATCGGCAACCACCCGCGGCTGCGCGCGATCACCGAGGCGCACGGCGTGCCGTTCCACCACGTCCCGTTCCCCGCCGGTTCCGACCCGGACGACAAGGGCGCCGCGTTCCAGGAGGTGCGGGCGCTGGTCGACGGCCACGACCCGCACGCCATCGTGCTCGCCCGGTTCATGCAGATCGTGCCGCCCGCGGTGTGCGAGGAGTGGGCCGGGCGCGCGCTGAACATCCACCACAGCTTCCTGCCCTCGTTCGCCGGGGCGCGGCCGTACCACCAGGCCTACGAGCGCGGGGTGAAGCTCGTCGGGGCCACCTGCCACTACGTCACGCCGGAGCTCGACGCCGGTCCGATCGTCGAGCAGGACGTGATCCGGGTGGACCACACCGACGCCGCCGCCGACATGGTCCGCAAGGGCCGCGACATCGAGAAGGTCGTGCTGGCCCGCGGGCTCCGCGCGCACCTCGAGGACCGGGTCCTGGTGCACGACAAGCGGACCGTGGTGTTCTGACCCGGCTCAGCCCACCGGGCGGGCGAGGTCGTCGAGCACTTCCGCCGCGGGAAGGCGAGCGAGCAGCCCGCCCGGCGCGATGATCTTCGAGCGGCGCAGGCCGCTGCCGACCACCACGGCCGGCGCGGCCGTCACCGCCGCGTCCACCAGCAGCGGCCAGTCCGCGGGCAGCCCGAACGGCGTGATCCCGCCGTACTCCATCCCGGTCAGCCGCACCGCCTCGTCCATCGGCGCGAACGAGGCCTTGCGCACGTCCAGCCGCCGCTTGACCACGCCGTTCACGTCGGCGCGCGTGGTGGCCAGGACCAGGCAGGCCGCGTGGCGCACCTCCCCGCCGCGCTTGCCCGCGACCACCACGCAGTTCGCCGACAGCTCCAGCGGCGAGGCGTACTCGGCGCAGAACGCGGCCGTGTCCGCGAGCTCCGGGTCGATCTCGGCGGCCCCGACGAGCTCCGCCTCCGCCGCGGACAGCGCGTCGAGGGCGCCGCGCACGGGCTCGGCCAGCAGTTCGGGACGTTCCAGCGCCGGTGCCACCACGAGGGTTCCGGCGGCGCGCGACCAGTCGACAGCCATGCGCCGACGGTACGAGTTCCCCGCCCGCCCGGAGTCGGCGAGGCGCACAACCGAGGTCGGCAGACCGCACGCCCTGGGCCGGGCCGCGCCCGGCATCACCGAGTCGGGTCCGGATTCAACGGGCCACGTCCGAGTCCGAGGATCACGTCCGAGTCCACGGGGCGTGCCCGAATCCGAGTCGCGCCCGGGTTCAGCCGGTCGCGTCGACAGCCATGTGCCGACGGTGCGAGTTCCTCGACACGCCACCGCGCACGCCCGGCGTCGGCGAGGCGCACACCCGAGGCCCGCAGGCCGCACGCCCTGGACCGGCCCGCGCCCGGGATCAACCCGTCACGCCACCGGGATCAACGAGCCGGGCCCGGGGTCAACGGGCCGCGGCCGGGTCCGAGGGTCGCGCCCGAATCCGACGAGTCGCGGCCGGGTTCGACGAGTCACGCGCAGGTTCGTCGGGTCACGCCCAGGTTCGACGAGCCTCAGCCAGGTTCAGCGAGTCGCCCGGGTTCCACGAGTCGGGTCCGGGCCCGAAGGGCCGTCCGAGGGGCACGCCCGAATCCACGGACCGCGCCCGAGTTCGACGAGCCGCAGCCAGGTTCAGCGAGTCGCGGCCAGGTTCAGCGAGTCACCCGGGTTCAGCCGGTCGCGGCGAGGAAGTCGGCGAGGAGCGCCCGCAGCTCCTTGCGGTGGGTGAACAGCGGGGCCACCGACGGCAGCAGCTCCAGCCGCGCCCCCGGGATCGCGGTGGCGACCGACCGCGCGGCCGCCACCGGATGCAGCGGATCGTCCGTGCCGGTCAGCACCAGCACGTCCGAGCGCACCGCCCGCAGGACCGCGACGTCGTCGAGCACCGCGCGGTCGCCGAGCGCGTGCAGCGCAGGGCCCAGCCGCAGCAGCGCCGCGGTGCGGGCCGCCAGGTGCTCTCCCAGCTGCGCGCCGGGCGGGAATTCGGCGGCCACCCGCTCGCGCAGTGCCGCCCCGCCGTCGGACTCGGCGGCCGCGACCGCCTCCGCCAACCGCTCCAAGGCCCACGCCGACGAGACCTCGCGCCCGCCGTCCAGCACCGCGGGCAGCAGCAGCGCGAGCCGTTCGAACCGGGCCGGGTGCTCCGCGGCCGCGCGCGTCAGCGCGCCGGTGCCCAGCGAGACGCCCACCGCGCGGGTCGCGCCGACCGCGTCCGCCGCGGCCAGCACGTCCGCCGCCAGCACGCCGTAGTCCCAATAGCCGTCGGGCGCGTCCGCCGCGTCGCCGTGACCGGCGAAGGTGAGCACCACGCGGGTGCCCGGCAACCCGGAGGCCGGAATCCGCGCCTCGCCCGGAGTCGCACCGAGGCCGTGCGTCACCAGCGTCACCGGCTCACCTCGGCCGTGCGCCCGCCAGCGCGCGCCCGAGGGCAGCACGCCTTCGGTGGCACGCAGGTCGCCGCCGATCACCAGGAGCTGCCGCCCTGCACCTCGACGACCTTCGGGCGCACGTCCAGCAGGTACACCAGCACCGCGACCAGCCCGGCCAGCCAGATGATCGTGATGGGGCCGTTCGTGCACAGCACCAGCACCAGGAGCCCGGCGCCGGTGATGCCGAGCCACGCCGCCTTGGACAGCTTGCCCACCGCGGTGAACGCGTCCGAGCGCTGCAGCACCGCGTGCCCGAAGGCGTACAACCCGACCGGCAGCCCGGCCAGCCAGATCAACCTCAAGAGCACGAGCTGTGGGATGAGCGCGGCCGGAGCGTCGAATGACAAGTCCACCGCTCCACCCTACGTGTGCGCGGGGCCCCGGAGCAGCCCTCCGGGGTCCCGCGCTTCGCGTCGCGTCAGTCGTCGGACTTGCCGGTCGCCTTCGGCTTCGCGGTGCTCTTCGCGCCGCCGGAGTTCTTCGGCGCGCTCTTGGCGGCGGCGGTCCGGTTGGCGGTCTTGCGGCCGGTGCTGCGGGTCGTGGCGGCCGCGTCGGAACCGGCCTCCTCGACGGTGTCGGCGACGTCGGCCGCGGTCTCGCGGACCTGCTCCGCGGCCCGGGTGGTGGCCTGCTCGGTGGTCTCGGCGGCCTTCTCGCTCCAGGAGCGGGTGGTGCGGGTGACCTTGCCGAGCACGTCGTCGGCGAGCAGCCGCGCGTCTCCGACGGCGCTGTCCACCCGGCCCTGCACCTGCTCCAGCTGGCTCCAGGCCTGCTTGACCTGCGGCTGGGTCTGGAGGCGTTCGAAGGTCGTCTCGCCGCGGTCGGCGAGGTAGCCGTAGAGCTGCGCGGCGGAGCGGGTGTAGGCGTCGACGAGCTTGCGCAGCTCGGCCGGGTCGAAGCGCTCCTTGAGGTCGTTCGGCAGGTCGTTCACGCCGTTGCGGGCGGACTCGGCGCCTTCGCCGAGCCGGGTGCGCAGCTTGGTCAGCGCGTCGGCGATGGTCTGCGCGGCGAGGTCGCCCGCGCCCAGCGCGGCCAGCAGCGGGGTGCGGGCCTGCTCGGCGGCGTCGCCGCGGGTCTTGGTGTCGTTCTCGGAAGTCGGCATGGTGCTCACTCCTCAGCTGCTTCGGGGATGTCGGTGCGGTCGGGCGCGCCGGCGGCGTCGTCGTGCTCGCGCCGGAACGAGGCGTAGATGTCGAGCAGGACCTGCTTCTGCCGTTCGCCCAGGTCGGGGTCGGCGAGGATCGCGTCCACCACCGGGCCGCCCTCGCGCTGCTCCAGGATTCCGGCCTGCACGTAGAGCGCTTCGGCGGAGATGCGCAGCGCCTTGGCGATCTGCTGCAGGATCTCCGCGCTCGGCTTGCGCAGGCCCCGTTCGATCTGGCTGAGGTACGGGTTGGAGACGCCTGCGCTCTTGGCGAGTTCGCGCAGCGAGATCTGGGCGTTGCTGCGTTGCGCCCTGATGTAACCGCCGAGGTCGCTCACCGCCTGGTTCACGGCCTTGTTGACGGTCTTGTCCACCCGCTCCATCGATCCCGCTCCCTCCGGACGGGTTCCACGCTAACCACGAGTGCTAACTTTTGCAAGCACATAGCTTGCACCCTCCGGGTGAGTCCTGGAGCACCCTCAACCCGCGCACACGCAGAACGGATGCCCGTCCGGATCGGCGTACACCCGGAACGGCGAGTCCTGCTGGTCCGGCGGCTGCGGCAACGGCCGGGCACCGGCCCGCACCGCCCGCTCGTGCCCCTCGTCCAAGGTCGTCACCCGCACGTCGACGTGCATCATCTGCGGCCGCGCGTGGTCCGGCCAGGTCGGCGGCACGTGGTCCGGGTCCCGCTGGAACGCCAGCGCCGGCCCGCCTGCCGGGTCCGCCAGCTCCACCCAGTCCTCGCTCGACTCGGCTTCGTCGACCTCCCAGCCCAGCAAGCGCCGGTAGAACTCGGCGAGCGCGCGCGGATCGGGCGTGTCGATGGCGAACGCGCAGATCGACAGCGGGGCCTCGGACATGGGTACGACCTTTCGCTCGACGGGGGACGTCAACGGGATCGGGGAACGGCGAGTCCGGCTCGACCACCGGGTGCGGGCGCGGCCACCGGCTCGGCCACCGGGCCGCGAACCGCCTCGGCGCGCGGCCGGACCTCGGCATCCTCCGCCCGCCCGAGGCCGCGCGCACGGCCTCCCGGCCGTTTTCGCTGCACTGCCACCCCGCCGGACGTCATGGCTCCCCCAACCAGTGTTCACCTGTTAGTGGTTAGTAACCGACATCGGAATTATGGGAGTTATCGACGCACGCTGCAACCGGCTAATCGAATACGATGGTGTTCGTGAACAGCAGAGCCGTCGCCGACCGAGTCCCTGCGAACCTCTCCGCGGACCTGGACGCCGAACGCGACGTCGAGCTGGTGCTGGCCTTCCTCAACACCTCCGACGCCGAAGCGGACACCGACGTCCTCGACTCCGCGGACCGATGGCGGGCGTGGTCCGCCGGACGCGGCCTGGGCGAAGCCGGAGATCGAGATTCCGCGCGGCGCATCCGGGACGCGATGCGCGGTGCGGTGTCCTGCGACCGATCCGCCCCCCGCGCCGATCCCGACGTGATCACCTGGCCCGTGCCGGTCGTCGTCCAGGACGGCGTGCCGGTGCTGGGCGGGCCGGACGCGCTGGGCAAGGTGCTCGCCGCGGCCGTGCACCTGGTGCACACCGGCCACTGGAACCGGATCAAGATCTGCCCGGCCGAGGACTGCCTGTGGGCGTTCTACGACCGGTCGCGCAACAAGTCCCGCACCTGGTGCTCGATGCGGGTGTGCGGGAACCGGGAGAAGGCGCGCTCCTGGCGCGAGCGGCACGCGACCGCGGGGTGACCGCGGGCCGTCGCGCGCTCGGCCCGGCGGCCACCTGCTGCCTGCCGGTGGTCGGGAACGTCAGAGCAGCAGCTGGGACAGGGTGTAGATCACCAGACCGGCCAGCGCGCCCACGACGGTGCCGTTGATCCGGATGAACTGGAGGTCGCGCCCCACCTGGAGCTCGATCTTCCGCGAGGTCTCCTCGGCGTCCCAGCGCTCCACGGTGTCGGTGATCAGCGTGGTGATCTCGGTGCGGTAGTGCGACACCACGTACACGGCGGCGCTCTCCAGCCAGCCGTCCACCTTGCCGCGCAGCTCCGGCTCGGTGGCCAGCCTGCGGCCGAGGCCGCGCAGGCCGTCGCGCACCCGCAGCCGCAGCTCGCTGGACGGGTCCTCGGCCGCGTCCAGCAGCATCTTCTTCGCGGTGCTCCAGGCGGAGGCGACCAGGTTCTGCACCTCCGGGTGCTCGATGACCTGCTGCTTGATCTGCTCGGCCCGCTCCATCGTCTTCGGGTCGTGCTGCAGGTCGTGCGCGAAGTCCACCAGGAACCGGTCCACGGCCTTGCGCATCTGGTGGTCCGGGTCGGTCTTGACCGCCCACGCGAACGACAGCACCTCGGTGTAGATCTTGTCCGCGACCATGCCGTCGAAGAAGCGCGGCGACCAGGACGGGGCGCGCTGGCTCACCACGCGCAGCACCGTCGCGTGGTTGTCGCGCGCCCAGTCGTAGGCGCGGTCGCAGATCAGGTCCACCAGCTTGTGGTGGGTGCCGTCGGCGAAGACCTGGGACAGGATGCGGCCCAGCGGCGGGCCCCACTGCTGCTCCAGGACCTTCCGCAGCACCGACTGCTCCAGCACTGCCTGCACGTCGTCGTCGCGCAGCACCTGCACGGCACCGCGCACCGCGGTCGCCAGCTCGGAGGTGACCCGCTCGGCGTGCGCGTCGTCGTCCAGCCAGGTCCCGACCCGGGCACCGATCTCCGCCCGCCCCAGCTTGTCCCGCACCACCGGTTCGGACAGGAAGTTGTCGCCGACGAACGCGCCGAGGTTCTGGCCGAGCGCGTCCTTGCGGGTCGGGATGATCGCGGTGTGCGGGATCGGCAGCCCCAGCGGCCTGCGGAACAGGGCGGTCACCGCGAACCAGTCCGCCAGCGCACCGACCATGCCCGCTTCGGCGGCCGCGCGGACGTAGCCGACCCAGGCCGCGGCACCGGCGTTCTCCTGCCAGCGGGCGAGCACGAAGATCGCGGTCGCGAGGAGCAGGAGCCCGCCCGCGACGGCCTTCATCCGCCGCAACGCGCGCTTCTTGACCTGGTCCGCATCCGCCGCCGAAGTCTGTGCCATCACTCGATTCTTGCAGCTGCCCGCACCGGCTCCGTTCGCTGAGCGCCGGAAATCGCCCGTGGTGACCGATCTCGCCCGACCGTTCACGCCGTGCGAGCGCCGTGCGCCTCGCGGTCCCGGCACGTGGGATCGCGGAGCCGTCCCGAGCAGTAGAGTGCCAGGCGTGCGATCTCCCGCTCTCACCTCCCGGTTGCGCCCCTTCACCTCGACGATCTTCGCGGAGATCACCGAGCTGGCCCGCGAGCACGGGGCCGTGAACCTCGGTCAGGGCTTCCCGGACACCGACGGACCGGCGGGAATGCTGCGGGTGGCGCAGCAGGCGATCGCCGACGGCGTCAACCAGTACCCGCCCGGTGCCGGCGAGCCGGACCTGCGGGCGGCGATCTCGGAGCACCGGAAGGCGCGCTACGGGATCGAGCACGACCCGGACGGCGAAGTGCTGGTGACCGTCGGCGCCACCGAGGCGATCACCGCTTCGATGCTGGCGCTGCTCGAGCCCGGCGACGAAGTCGTGCTCATCGAGCCCTACTACGACTCGTACCCGGTGGCGGTGGCGATGGCCGGGGCGGTGCGCCGCACGGTCGGCCTCCGCCAGGGCCCGGACCACCGGTTCGAACTCGACCTGGAGGCGCTGCGCGCCGCGGTCGGGCCGCGCACCCGGGCGCTGGTGGTGAACTCGCCGCACAACCCGACGGGATCGGTGCTCACCGATGTCGAACTGGCGGCGATCGCCCAGGTCTGCCGCGACCACGACCTGATCGCGATCACCGACGAGGTCTACGAGCACCTGCTCTACGACGGCCGGGTGCACACCCCGCTGGCGACGCTGCCGGGGATGGCCGAGCGGACGGTGACGATCTCCAGCGTGGGCAAGAGCTTCAGCGCCACCGGCTGGAAGATCGGCTGGGCGTGCGGTCCCGCGGAGCTGATCGGGGCGGTCCGCGCGGCGAAGCAGTTCCTCACCTTCGTCGGCGGCGCGCCGTTCCAGCCCGCGGTGGCGCACGCGCTGCGCCACGAGCTGGACTGGGTCGAGCAGCTGCGCGACGGCCTGCAGCGCAAGCGGGACCGGCTGGCCGAGGGGCTCACCGCCGCCGGGCTGGACGTGCTCGCGTCGGAAGGCACCTACTTCATCTGCGCCGACGTGCGCCCGCTCGGGTTCACCGACGGCGCCGAGCTGTGCCGGGCGCTGCCGGAACGGGTCGGGGTCGCGGCGATCCCGGTGCAGGTGTTCTGCGACGACCCGGAGCCCGTGCGGCACCTGGTGCGCTTCGCGTTCTGCAAGCGGGACGAGGTGCTGGACGAGGGAATCCGGCGGTTGCACGGCCTGGCCGGCTGATCCCGCTGCGCTCCGCGCCACGTCAACCACCGTGGCCCAGGCAGAGGAAACCGGCTTCGCCGTGCGCGGCCTGGGCGGCGGCGAGCGCCTCCGCCGGGCCGATCCCGCGGCGCAGCGACGAGTGCAGCGACAGCATCACCTGCGCGGTGCGCTCGTCCGGCACCGGTACCACGCTGGCGATCACCGTCGCCGTGCCGCGCCCGAGCAGCGCCGCGGCCAGCCCGGTGAGCTGCCCGGCTCCGGCGGGCACCGAGCGCCCCGCTTCGCACGCGGAGAGCACCACCGTCCGCGGACCGCGCCGCAACCGGTCCAGGTCGTAGCCGTACATCGGGCCGCCCGCGAGTTCCAGGCAGGACAGCAGCGGCTGGTCGTCCCGGAACCGGCCGTGCGCGGCGATGTGCGCGATCGGTGCGCCGTCGACGGCGGCCAGCACCCGTTCCGCGTCGGCACCCGCCCCGGTCAGCAGTCGTCCACCACCGGCCCGGTGCAGCGCCACGACCTCGCTTTCGGCGTGTTCCAGCCCTGGTCCGGCCACCCACACCGGGTCCGCTGAGGCGCACTCGCGCGCCGCGTCGACCCGGCCGCGCAGCCACGCCCGCAGCGACGGGGCGACGGTGACCCCGCGTCCGCGGCAGAGCGGGAGCGCGGCCCACGGCACCGCGTGCAGCGCGCCGGTGGGCACCACCACCAGCCGTCGCCCGGGTGGCAGTGCGCCCGCCATCGGCCGCAGCAGCAGCCGTTGCACGACGGCTGCCGACTCGGCGGCGCTCGCCGCGTACAGGGCCTCCGCACGCGGATCACCGGACTCCGCCTGCCGCGCGAGGAGGTACCGCAGCCGCTGCGTCTCGTGCACCGCGTCCAGTTCGGTGCCGAGCTCGTGCAGCCGGGCCCTCCCGTCGACGACGGAGATCGCGTGCAGTGCGCCCTCGTGCTCGAACAAGATCCAGAGGACGTCGCGGCCCAGCGCCGCGAGCACTTCGGCGGACCCGGCGGGCTGCGCCGCGTCGATCGTCCCGCCGTCGACGAGCAGCGCCCGATCCCGCACCTGCCGCTCCATCGCGTCGATCTCGGACAGCGCGGAGCGCAACCGGGAACCGTCGGCCCCGGCCGCACCGGACACCGCGGCGCGCAACCGCACCAGGGCCGAACCGAGCTCCGGATCGGTGGGCGGGCGGACCGAGCGGCGGTGCGCCGCGCCCAGCCGGTGCCGCTCGACCCAGCGCAGCACCAGGCGCGGATCACCCGAGCGCAGCGCGGCACCGACCGCGACCGCACCGAGCTCCTCGGCCAGTCCGAACGCCTCGGTCCGCGGTTCCCAGGCGGCGATCCCGCTCGCGTAGCTCGCCACCGCGCGCAGCCCGCGGCGGCAGGCTTCGAACAACCGGCCGTCGTCCCCGGCGTCCGCCGCGCGCAGCGCTTCCGCCAGCCAGCCCACCGTCAGCTGCCGGGTGGACCCGGGCCCGCCACCGCGGCCGGTCGCGGCGAGCTCCAGCAGAGCGCGCGCCGTGCTGCGCCTGCCCGCGCGCGCCGCCTCCCGGCCTGCGACGAGCCACAGCTCGGCGGCGGCCGTCGTCCAGCCGTGCTCGGCGCAGGCGTGTCCGGCGCGCCTCGCCGCGGCCAGCGCGTAGCGGGACACCTGCCCGACCCGCAGCCGCGCCTGCCACTCCACCGCCACGGCCAGCGCGGCCCAGGAGTGCCGCCGCTGCGAGCGGAACAACCTGGCCGCGCAGCGCGCCGGGCGCACCGCGGCCGCCGGATCTCCCGCGCGCAGCGCGCACCCGGCCAGAGCCAGCCAGGTGTCCCCGAGCCGCGCCGCCCGGCCCAGCCGCTGCAGCCGGGACGCGGCGCGGTGCAGTTCCTCCCGCGCCTGGTCGTGCAGGCCCGCTTCGGCCAGCGCTTCGGCCCGGTCGACGCGGATCTCCGGGTGCCCGGCGGGATCGGCACCGGCGGCGCGCGCCTCGTCGAACAGCCGCAGCGCCCGCGGCAGGTCCCCGGCGCGCAACGCCACGCAGCCCCGGTTGTGCCTGCACAGCGCGGCGCGCTGCCCGCGCCCGGCGGCGCGGAACCGCTGCTCGGCCGCGACCAGGTCGGCTTCCGCCTCGCTGAGCCGGTTGCGGTACAGGTGCGCGAGCCCGCGCGCCACGTGCGCGTTCGCCGCCCACTGGTGGTCGTCGTGCTCGGCCAGTCCCGGCAACGCCGCGGAGAGCACCGCGACCGCCTCGTCCTGCCGGTCCTGCTGGAACAGCAGCACACCCCGCAAGCAGCTCGCCCGCACCGCGTCCTGGCCCGTGAGCTGTTCGGCGGCGGCCTCCAAGTGCCGCCACGCGCCCTCCGGATCGCCCCGGTCCAGCTCCACCCACGCGGCGGTCAGCAGGACCTGCGCGGCCCGCTCGGGCAGCCGTTCCCGCCGGGCCGCGGCCAGTGCGACCCGCGCGTGCTGGCGGGCCTCCGCCGACCGGCCGCGCTCCACCGCGACCAGCGCGCGGATGTGCCTGGCCAGCACCCGCAGCTCCGGATCACCGGACCTGGCGAGCCAGCGGTCCGCAGCCCGCGCCGCCCCCTCCGGATCCGCGCAGACCCGGTCCCGCCACCGCACCGCCGCCGAGATCCGCTCCGCACCCGGCGCCAGGGCCGTCCCGGCGCTCAACAGATCAGCCAATCCGCGACGGCGGGCGCGGCACCCGCCGACCGGAACACGACGCCCAGCGGCCCGGCGGGCACGTCCGCCACGCGGAACGCGCCTGCCTCGTCGAGCTCGGCGACGCATTCCCCGCCGGCGTGCCGGAACAGCACGTCGCCCGCCGGCCGCCGCTGCCCGGCCCGGCTGATCACCAGGCCCGCGGCCCGGAACAGGCCCGGCACCGTCTGCACCAGGTCGAGCTCCACGATCCGCCCCGGCATCAGGAAGGTCAGCACCCGCGGTTCGGCCGGTTCGGCGGTGGCGCTGCCGGACCGGACGGCGGCGGCCGCGTCGGCCGAGTCCCCGACCAGCTCCAGCGACGCCGCGCCCGAGCGGGAGCGCGCCAGACCCGCGGCCGCGTACCCGGCATCCCGCACCCGCCCCGGCGCCGGATCGCGGAGTTCGAACAGATCGCGCAGCACCCGCAGCTCGGCGGGCATTCGCGGGCTCATCCGGCGGCCTCCTCGGTGTTCCCGCCGTTCGCCAGCCGCTCCCGCAGCGCGGCGAGGCAACGCCCCTTCTTCGGGCCGATGCTGCCGCGGGGCATGCCCAGCGCCTGGCCGACCTGCGCGTAGCTCGCGTCCGGAGCCACCGCCACGACCCGCAGCAACTGCTGGCAGCGGCGGGAGAGCTGGGCGAACGCCAGCCACATCCGGGAGGCCGCCATCGAGTGCAGCGCGCTGCTCTCCGGACCCGCACCGGGGTCCGGCAGGTCCAGCATCCCGGTGTCCCAGCCGACCGGGGATTCCCGGCGCCGGGCCTTCGACAGCCGGATCGCCTCCCGCCGGGCCGTCGTGGCCAGCCATCCCGGCAGCGCGCGCGGATCCCGCAGGCTGCCGAGGTTCTCCGCCAACGACAGCCACGTCACCTGGCACACGTCCTCCGCGTCAGTGCCGTTCGCGGAGTACGCCCTGGCCGCCGCCCACACGACCGAGGCGTGGCGGTCGACGAGCTCCCGCCAGGCCGCGGCCTCACCGGTCGCGGCGCGGGCCAGCAGCCGGGCGGTGTCGTCGGATTCGGAGACCTCGTGCACGGCGTGCATCGCGCTCCCTCCCCTCAAGATCGATGTCCCGAGTAAGAGGAACGAACCCCCCGCGCAGATTCACCGAACGCCGATTACCCCCCGAACGGGTAACGCGCCACCGCCGCCCGGGCAGCCCCGTCCGCATCGGCGCCGCCCCGGACCGCGCTCGCCGCGGCGGCCGCGACCTGCGGTGCGGCGAAGGACGTCCCGCTCCAGCTCGCGTAGCCGTAGCTCCGCCCGCACGTCCTCGGCAGCAGCCGCACGTGGCTGCTCACCACGTCCACCCCCGGCGCGCACGCGTCCACCCAGTCCCCCGAGCCGGAGAACTCCGCCGGGGCACCGCCGGGCCCGCTCGCCGCGACGCCCAGCACCTCCGGCAGCGCCGCGGGCCAGAACGGCCGGTCGGAGCCGTGGTTCCCGGCCGCGGCCACCACCACCGCGCCGTCGAACCGGGCGAGCTCGGCCACCAGCGCGGGCGGGCACCGGTCGCCCGCGGTGTGGCACCCGGCCGTCAGCAGCACCACGTCCACCCGCTCCCCGCGCGCCGCGGCGTCCCGGCGCAGCGCGCGCAGCCCGGCGGCGACGGTGAGGTCGTCGGTGAACCCGAGCGAGGACAGCACCCGGTGCGCCCGGATCACGACCCCCGGCGCGTGCCGCAGCAGCACCCCGGAGACGAAGGTGCCGTGCCCGGCCTGCCGGTCCTGCTCGGTGTCGTCGTCCGCGTCGAGCACCTCCGGCACCGGGTCGAACCAGTCGCGGCCCGCGAACCACGGGTGCGGATCGCAGCCGGTGTCGAGCACGCCGACCACCACGTCCCACCGTTCCCGGGCCGGTTCCGGGACGGGAGGCGCGGGCTCGGCGTCCGAGCCGGTACCGAACAGCACCGGGGCGCCGAACATCGTGGCGGAACCGACGTGCACGTGGTTGGCGCTGACCTCGGTGAACTCGTCGGCGATGGTCACGCAGTGGTCCCGTTCGGCGGCGCGGAGCCGCACCCGGGCGAGCTCCAGCTCCTCGTCGTGGTCGACGCCGTCCACCCAGCGGCGCAGCCGGGACAGCACCGGATCCAGCGAGCCGCGCGCGGCGATCAGCTCGCCGCGCCGCACCAGGCATTCGCCGGGGCCGCCGGGATCGTGCACCAAGAGGTCGTTGCCGTAGCGCGCCCAGCCTTCGCCGAGCTCTGCGACCGTCCACCGGGTGCCCGATATCGAATCCACAGGGGACACTGTGCGATCGGTCACCACGATCGTCCACTTGAGGCATACCGTCGGGTGAAATTCCCCGGCATCCCGGTGGCATCGAGCCAACAGCGTTCGCCGCAACCGGTGGTAGGACACCGCCTGTCCGGGTGGTTGATACCGAGAAGGGCTGCCGCTCATCCTATGGCGAGGGGAGCATTGACCCCTCGCGTTCGGCAGGAGCGAACCGACAGGCGGTGGTGAGGGTGACCGGGAGCTGCGCGCAGCGCGGACACTGGTCGCGCCTGCGCGCCTGGACCGCCCGCGCCGCGGCGACCGCCGGGATTCTCGGCGGCGCCTGGCTGCTGGCCGCGGGTCCGGCCGAGGCCGCGCCGCAGCACGAACTGGTGCCCGCGGTGCAGGTCGAGGTGGCTGAACCCGACATCGCCCCGCTCTCGATCGAACGACCCGCGGCACCGAGCACCCCGGAACCGGTCCGCGTGGACCAGGCCTCGACCGCGGCCGAGCAGCTCGGCGTCGCCGACCTTGCCACCGACATCACGGCCGGGGTGCGCGAGGAGCTCGAACCCGTCACCGAATCCACCGAACCGCTACGCGCCGAACCGGAACCCGCTGAACCGGACGAGGTGCACCAGCTCGCAGCGGACCAGGACACCGGCACGACACCGGACACCGCACAGCCATCCGACGGCACCGCACTCCGCGACGCCGCCCCGGAGCCCGCCGCACCGGCACCGACCACCGCTCCGGACCGCACCGACTCCGAGCACGCCATGCCACCCGCTGCGGCGGATCCGGAGCCGCAGCCCACCCCGGCGCCCGCGCCGGTGGACCACGGCGGCACCGCACCGCACCAGGTCCCGCCGATCGCACCGCCCGTCGCGGTGACCGCGGCCGCGGCACCCGGTGGCTCGGGGCCCGGAGCGCGCTGGATGCACGCCGTGCTGCCGACCCGGCCGCAGCTGCCCGGCCCGGTGCGCGCCGTCGGCGGGCACGTCGAAACGGTCACTTCGCGCGGCATCGCGCTGATCGAACCGTCCACCTCCCCCGACTGAACCGGGCCGGCGGCACCCGGCTCCGGGGGCCGCCGCACCACCGAAGTCTCCGGTCCGGCCGACTGCGCCCGGCGGGACCGGTCGCGGGGCGCTTGCAGGCACGTGCACCAGGAACATTGACCCCTCCTGAGCTGCGTGCCGCGCCCCGGTCCCGGTGTCGCAGTGCCCCAGCGGCACCGGGACCGCACCCGAGATCGCCTTCCGGCACGACGAGGGGCCGTGCCGGAAGGCGATCCGGTCGCCCGTCCCGTGCGGCGCCTCAGCTGATCGGCTCGTCCAGGGGCCCGAGATCGGCGATCCCGTCGAACCGGCCCGCCGCCGCGGCCAGCCTGCGCACGACCTCGCGGTGCTGGTCGACCGGCAGCGCGTACGGGATCCGCAGGTAGCGCTCCAGGTGCCCGTGCACGGCGAACCGGGTGCCGGGCACCAGCCGCAGCCCGTGCTCCTCGGCGGCGATGGCGAACCTGCTGCTCACCGGCGCCCCCAGGTCGCACCAGAGGGACAATCCGCCGTCGGGGACCCGGAACCGCCAGCCGGGCAGCTGCTCGGCGAGCTCCGCGATCATCGAGTCGCGCATCCCGATCACCTCGTCCCGCCGTGCGCGCAGCGCAGGCCCCGGGTCGGCCAGCAGTTCGGCCAGCACCAGCTGTTCCAGCACCGGGCTGCCGAGGTCCATCGCCGCCCGTTCCAGCAGCAGCCGCTGCACCAGGTCCTCGGGCGCCCGCACCCAGCCGAGCCGCATCCCGCCCCAGAACGTCTTGCCCGCCGACCCGAGCGTGATCACCCGGCCCTCGCCGAACGCGGCCACCGGCGGCGGCGGGGTCCGCCCGGTCAGGTCCAGTTCCACCAGGGTCTCGTCGACGACGGCCGTGGTGCGGGTCCGGCGCAGCATCGCGACCAGCCGTTCCCGGTCCGCCGCGGTCATCTGGATGCCGGTGGGGTTCTGGAAGTCCGGGATCAAGTAGGCGAGCTTCGGGGTGGTCTGCTGCAGCGTGGCGGCCATCAGGTCCAGGTCCCAGCCCTGCCCGAGCATCGGCACCGCGACCGCTTCGGCACCGGCGCCGCGGATCGCCTGCAGCGGATTGGGGTAGGTGGGGTGCTCCACCAGCACCCGCTCGCCCGGGGAGACCAGGGTCCGCAGCACCAGCGCGAAGGCGTGCTGCGCGCCGTTGGTGACCAGCACCTGCCGCGGGTTGGTCGGCAGACCGCGGCGGGTGTGGTGCTCCGCGATGCGCTCGCGCAGTTCGGGCAGGCCGAGCGCCTGGTAGCCGTGGCCGCCGAGCTCCGCCGGGATGCGGCAGCGCGCGCGGTCCAGCGCGGCGGTGAACTCGGGTGGCGCGGGCAGCGTGGCCTGCGCCAGGTTGATCAGGTCGGGGGTGGTGGGCGGCCAGCCGCCGGGGTCGGTGTGCGCCCGGTCGCCGGGCAGCCGCACCCACGAGCCGGAGCCCTGCCTGCTGGCCGCGAACCCTTCGCCGCGCAGCAGGTCCAGCGCGCGCACCACGAGGGTGCGGCTGACGCCGAGGGCGTCGGCGAATTCGCGTTCCGCGGGCAGCCGGGTGCCGGGCGGCAACCTGCCGTCGAGCACGAGCTGCCGCACCGCCCGGTGCAGCCCTCCGGAGGTGGCGCGGCCGGAGTGCCAGGTGCCGAGCAGTTCCGCGATACCTCGGGCGCCGATCCGTCCTATCACGCGAGACATGAGTCCAATAGTTCCAGATTGGCTCTCGTGAACGAGACCAATACCGCCGTATCAACGAACCATGGCTTCAACCGCAACCAAAGTGGATCTCTCCCCGATGCCGGTCTCGGTGCGCCCGGCAGCCCGGCTGGCGCAGTTGTTCGGCGGCTTGGCGCTCTACGGCACGAGCATGGCGCTGATGGTGCGCGCCGAGATCGGCCTGTCGCCGTGGGACGTGCTGCACGACGGGCTGACCCGCCTGCTCGGCTGGAGCTTCGGGGAGATCACCGCGCTGACCAGCGTCGTGGTGCTGGCGCTGTGGATTCCGCTGCGGCAGCGACCGGGCATCGGGACGGTGGCGAACGTGGTGGTCATCGCGGTGTCGGTGGACCTCGTGCTGGGCCTGCTGCCGCCGGCGCACTGGTTGCCGGGGCAGGTGGCGCTGTTCGTGGCCGGGCTGGTGCTCAACGGGGTCGCGACCGCGGTGTACGTGGGCGCGCGGCTCGGACCGGGACCGCGCGACGGGCTGATGACCGGCCTGCACGCGCGGACCGGCTGGTCGGTGCGGCTGGTGCGGACCGGGATCGAGGTGGGCGTGCTGGTCGTCGGGTGGGCGCTCGGCGGGTCCGCGGGATTCGGGACGGTGCTGTACGCGGTGGCGATCGGGTGGATCACCCAGCTGTGCCTGCCGCTGGTGACGGTGCCCGGGCGTCGATGATGGGGGCATGGCGAACGTCGAGGTGGCCGAACGGCCGGGTGATCGGCTGACCCCGGGTTCCGGGGCGAGCGAGGACGTGGTGCTGGTGCTGCCGAACGCGGTGGCGGTGCTGGACGGCGCGACCTCGCTGCGCCCCGGCACCCGCTCCGGAGGCTGGTACGCGGAGCAGCTGGCCGGAGCGCTGGAGCCGCGGCTGGCGGATCCGAGCGCCGATCTGGCGGACCTCCTGGCCGGGTCGATCGCCGAGGTGGCGGCCCGCTTCGACCTGCGCCCCGGTGAGTCGCCGTCCAGCACGGCGGCCCTGCTGCGCTGGGACGAGGAGCAGGTGGAAGCCCTGGTGCTGGCCGACAGCCCGATCGTGCTGAACACCTCGGCCGGGGTTCGCGCGGTGACCGACGACAAGCTCGCCGCGCTGCGCGGCTGGAACCGGGGCGGCGGCTTCCGGGATCGGCTCCGGTCCGGCGGCGGGTTCGACGCCGGACACCGGGCGGCGCTGGGCTCGGCGATGGACCGGACGTCGCGCCTGCGCAACGTCGAAGGCGGCTTCTGGGTGGCGGAGGCCGTCCCGGAGGCCGCCGCGCACGCCACCCGAGCGCGCCTTCCCCGCCGAGAGGCGCGGGCGGCGCTGGTGATGACCGACGGCGTGTCCTGCGGCGTGCAGGACTACGGGATCTTCTCCGGTTGGTCCGCGCTGCTGGACGCGGTGGACCGCGGCGGTCCGGACGCCGTCCTCACCGAAGTGCGCGCCGCGGAGGAGGCCGATCCGCGGGGCGAGCGCTGGCCGCGCCCCAAGCGGCACGACGACCAGGCGTTGGCACTGGTCCGGTTCGCGGACGACACCCGCTCGGGTTGAATCCACCACGATCCGGCGAAAAAAGATCTCTGCACCTAGAGACAATCCGCATACCACCAAGTAACCTGGTGGTGTCCACCTGACCCCCAGGGGTGGACTTCACGCCCCCGCACTCCCGGTGACCCCCAGGCCGGTCGAGCGCGGGGGCGTCCTACGTTCGGGTGGAATTTGTTTTCCTGCGCAACGGAGTTCCGCTTCACTCGTTTGAGTGGGCAAGGGAACCTGCCGCCACCGTCGGCAGTCGTACCGGACGGCACGCAGCACGCAGTTGGGGAGGGATCGCCCGTGGACTTGCACACCCGGATCGAACTGTTCGGTGGCCCAGAAGACGGCCGGGAGATCACCCTGCCCGCGGGCGCGGCCGGCGGCCCGCTGTCCCCCATCCCCGTCCCCCGCGACGGCGAGGACCCGACCGCCGCGTACGTGAAGGACCACCAGCGGCCGCACGGGGTGTGGATCTACAAGTACACGCCGAGCCCGATCCGGCAGTTCCCGGTGCAGTGACCCGAGCGCGGTGACCCGGCCCCCTGCCCACCCCGCGAGCGGTGGCCACCGGGCCAGGGCCACCCAAGCCCGAAGTGATCCGAATCACTCCGAACAACCGGTCGCTTCCTGTCGCGTCTTCCGTATAGATCACGAAGCGAGCGACAATTTCGGAGGCAATCATGCGCAGCACCGCCATCGTGGGTTCCGTTCTCGCCGCGGGCCTTTCCCTCGTCGGAATCGCCGGCATCGCGGGGGTCGCGAATTCGGAGGCCACCACGAACTTCATGGGCGCCAAGTCCAGCTACCCCTCGGTCCCCGGCCCGCAGCCGATGGACGTGTCCCAGGGCGCCCTCCAAGCACCCGACGGCTCCTACTGGGACGTGTACTCCCGCGACGTGAGCGGCGGGCACGCCGGCGCCGAGGACGCGCACAACGTCATCGGCCGCTACCTCGACCTCGACCCGTCGCAGGTCACGGCACCCAACGGCTACGCCGAAGACGTCTTCGGCAACTACGACTGCTCGCTGGTCACCCAGCAAGGCACCCCGCGCACCGGCGTCAGCTGCGACGACGGCCAGCTCCCGGTCGTCGCCTTCCAGCAGGCCGGCTGACCGGCGACACCACCACGCCCGCGCAGCTCCACGAACGCACCACCGCCGATACGGCGATCGAATCCGCGCATCGCGCGACCATTCCACTCCAGCACGAATAACCCGATCGCCCCCGCACGCCCGGATGCGGCAGCAGCCAATTCGACAGCACCAGATTAAATCGGCAGCAATCCGGGACCACGCACCATTCCGCTGGCCACCCCGCGCACCCACGCGCGGGGTGGCCAGCGGCCTTCTCGCACCACCCTGATCTCACGGCCCTCGGCCCTCGGCCCTCGGCCCTCGGCCCTCGGCCCTCGGCCCTCGGCTCACAGCCCACGGCTCACAGCTCACAGCTCACAGCTCACAGCTCACAGCTCACAGCTCACAGACGAGCCTGTTGAACGTCCCCGGTCCGCAACCTGACCTACTACGCGCAAAGCCGACCTTCCACCGAACGGTCGTTGCACCGCATCATCGGCGTCGCCCCTGACCGCCCCACGCGCACCCGCACAGCGAGCCCCGTCGGGAATCCGGCGGGGCTCCTCCTGCGATGTCGCCACCTGGACCACCGCCTGCAGACGCGGCAACCCGCTCCGCTTCAGCTGACAGCTGCCGATCTTCCTGCGCGACCCTGCATTGCGCCGCCACACCATCTCAAGGTTCGGCATATTCATTTTGGCGTATTTCATCGACGAGGCCAGCCATTTCTCCGATCACCGCAGAGGACTCCTGGCACGAATTGAACGCTGCGACGCCTGCGCTTCGCCTGGAATGTGATTTCCTCTCGCGTTTCTCTGCGCGCCCCCAGGAGCTCGCCCGATGCCGAGACAGGATCACGAAGCCATTTCCGCCCCGGGCAAGACACGAGACAAACTCAACCTGATCGGCCTATCGGAACGAGATCCACGAGCCACCTGCAGCCTGACCAGCGCGAACGAAGCGACTCGAAAACGCACTCACGTTCACTCAAATGTATTAATTGAACGTGACGGTTCACAATAATTTTCACTCAACTGATCGCGAACCTCCCCCGATGGGGACCCGGGGGCTCGGATATGTTTGCCGGGAGTGACCAGCGCTCTGTACTGTTCTGCCGTCTGCTACAAAGAGCAGAACGTGCGGCTCAGCCTCCGGCTACCTCTCACCGCAGAACGGGGAACGGGAGTCTCGGCGGAGCTAAGAATCCGTCGCAGGTGAAGAGAAAGGAACGCTGTTGCCGCACTACCGCAAGAAGCGGCGCCTTCGGGCGTCGCGCGCGCAACGCGACCGGGAGGCAGAAGCACGACACCTTCTCGGTCAGCTGTTGCTGAACATCTGCCTGGGCGCCGTACGCCAAGCAGTAGCTGATCTCTGGCAGCGCTTGACGCACGGCGACGGTTGGCCCTGGTAAGGGTCACTCGGGATCGGCCCGGTTGCAGCCGGGCCGATCCCACCTTGCCACAGGCCAGCACTTCAGGGTCCAACCTCTGATACCAACGCCTGAACCTGAACGTCGATCAGGATGATCCTTTTCCCATCTTACGGCAAGTTCGTCCACTCTTCCGGCGTACTGGACCGCAGTCGTGCCGGGTCAATTCCCTCCCGGCCGACTGAACACGATGCTGAACCCCGCCGTTGTGAGAAAGGGACCATCACGGAGAAGCCGGGCTCGTCGAACATCGTCAGGAATCCTCGCCGTGCGACATCGCAGCGGTGGTGTCCTTTGTCCCCGCTGAACCCGTGACCTGGGCAGAAGTGTCGCCGCTATCATCGACCGGTGATCGACAACCTTGAGTCGTTCCAGGACGAGTTGGCCGCTAGCGGGTTTCCGCCGCTGGTCGACAAGGTCGCCGGGGACGGTTTCCGGGGCCGGATCGCCACCAGTTCCCTCGGGCCGCTGCGGCTGGTCGCCCTCGACACGCCCGAGAGTTCCTCCATCGGGCGGGAACGCGACGCCCTCGACGGTGAGAACCTGGCGGTCAAGGTGACGATTCGGGGTCGGACGCGAATCGAGCAAGGTCGGCACGGCGAGGCCGAACTCGGGCCGACCGACCTGGTACTGCTCGATCCCACCCGTGCGCTCCGGTTCGAGAGCACCGCCGCGGCGCACGTCACGCAGCGGCGGAACGAAGCTGATGACCGGCCGCTCCTTTCCCCGCGCGATGGGGCACGACTTCGCGGGAGTCGTCGAGGCGGTCGGTCGGCGCAGGCGTCACCCGCCTGAAGGCCGGCGACGCGGTACTCGGCCGGGCTCGGTCCCGGCAGGCGGGAGCGTTCGCCGAGATGGTGACGGCCCCGGAGAAGACGGTCGTCCTCAAACCGGTGCATCTCTCGTACGAGCAGGCGGCCGCCCTACTCTGCCTTGGCCGACCCGACCCCTCAGAACGAAACAAGCCCCACCGGTTCCGGTGGGGCTTGCTCATGCCAGCTCTTGAGCGTGGCCAGGGGCGGGGTCGAACCGCCGACCTTCCGCTTTTCAGGCGGACGCTCGTACCAACTGAGCTACCTGGCCATGGCGTCCGACTCTGCAGCCGTTCGCTCTGGCGACCCAGACGGGACTTGAACCCGCGACCTCCGCCGTGACAGGGCGGCGCGCTAACCAACTGCGCCACTGGGCCATGTTCTGTTGTTGCGTACCCCCAACGGGATTCGAACCCGCGCTACCGCCTTGAAAGGGCGGCGTCCTAGGCCGCTAGACGATGGGGGCTTGGCCGATTCGACACCGACCCGGCCTTACCTCCAACCGGCTTTTCCCTTTCGGGGCGCCCCGTTGGCAGTGATGAAAGCTTACGACACACGCTCAGCGGCCTTGCACAGGGGGGTCCCTTAAGCCGAATCGCGCGGCCCGGCGTCCGTCCGGGCGTCCGCGGCCGACCACCACCATAGCTTCCTGACCAGTATTTTTCACCCGAACGTTGGGGGACCGGCCGGACGCCCTCCGAGGGCATCGGGGGACCGGAACCGGCCGCCAGGGGTGCCGGGCGGGGCTTCGGGGCGGAAAACGGGTTCTTGTGACGGCGGTCTCAGATCGTGGGGCGGGGGGCCGCCGCCGGGACCGAGGGGTTGTCGCGGAGCCAGTCGGCCGTCGCGATGCCGCCGAGGACGACGCGCCAGATCTCGCCGGTCTGCTGGGCCGCGCCGATGCCGCGGCCGGTGCTGAGCACCCGGACGCCGACGAGCGTCGCGTACAGGACGCGGGTGGCGGCGGCCGGATCGATCTCGGGCCGCAGCAGGCCGTGCTCGGCGGAACGCCGCAGCAGGCCGGCGAGCAGCTGCTCCCAGCGGGCCGCGGTCTCCTGGTCGCGCATCGCCAGCTGCGCTCCCGCGCGGACCACCACGTCGCGCTCCAGGATGCGGACCACCTCGTCGACGAGTTCGACGGCGGTGGTCAGCGGATCCAGGCCGCGGCCCGTCCAGCGCTGCCAGATCTTCGACCAGACCTGCGCCTGGAAGCGGATCAGCGCGGACGCGACGGCGTCCTTCGACGGGAAGTGGAAGTAGAAGGCGCCCTTCGTGACACCGCTGCGCCGCAAGATCGCGCTGAGCGGGGTGGCGTCATAGCCGGCGCGGTCGAACTCCTCGGCAGCAGCGATGACGATGGCACGGCGGGTGACTTGCGCCCGACGCTGCTGGGGCATGGGACGGCTCCGGCGGCTGGGACGTCGACCATGTCTCAACGCTCACCAGATCCGGCGACACGGCCCACGAAAGGATGATCAACTACGCCACGCGAAGTTACCGCGCCACCCCCACGGGTGCCCATCCGCCGTTCCCGTGTCCCACTGGTGATCTTGCCGGAACCGACCGGTGACCTGGAGGGAACCCGAAAGAAACCGCACGGTATGTTTTGCGCGAGCCCCACGCCGGGCTCACGTCTTCCCGCGAGGTGAGCCACCGGGGGGTGCCCGACCTCGCGGGAAGACAACCCCGGCGCAGCCGTGCCCGATCCGCTCGCCACGACCCCGCGTTGATCCGCCGATCCGGCGTCGCCGACCCCGTGCCCAGCGACTTCCCCGTGTGCGGTGGCAGCACCCACCGCGCGCGATGATCCGGAACGAGCGGCTCGCCGCGACCTCGACCGCGCGATTCCGCCGAATCCGATCAGCGGGTCACCGGTGGCTCGCCCTCTTCGTCCGGGACGAGCCCGAGCATGTCCAGCAGGAGCCGGCAGTCCTCGGCGCCCTCGGAGCCGCGGGCCACCGCGACCCGCGCCCGGTGCACTTGTTCGTCGGTGATCCCGGCGGGCTCGCCGCTGCGCGGCGCGGGTACCACCGAGGTTGATCGGCCAACGGTTTCTTCCTGCTGCGACAGGAACTTCCGCACGTCCAACGACCCGTACATGACGCCTCCCCGGCTCGGGTTTCGGCCGCAGGTTATCCACAGCTTGTGCACAGTCGCAGCCCCCCACAGAGTGATTCAGGGGAGACGCTGAGTAATCACGGACCGTGGTTCTCTCCACTGGGGAGGGGCGGACCGTCCACGCCGAACCGCACGGTCGTCCACTGTGGAACGGACCGTGACCCGACCGCCGGGAACGGTCGGCAAGGCCCGTGGGTCCGGACGCCGGGACGACCGGGCGGGTCCGCGGGCACCGCGTCGGCGCGGTGGATCCGGGCGCTCCGGCTGCTCCGTCCGGATGTGTAGCCGGGGTAGTCGTGATCGCGGTGCACCGCTCACGCGATGCCGTCACCCGGCTGTGTCCGGGTGCCCGTCCACCGGGTGAAGCGAGCGGTCCGCGGGACGATCAGGTCGACGTCGAGTAGCTGACTTCGCGGCTGCTCCCTCCCGAAATCGGGGTCGCCGTGCCACAATCGTGAAGCTGACCCACCCCCGGTCAGCGACTGTGGAGATCCCCTCCGACCCCCGCGCTCCTCCCCCTGGCGTGGGGGTCCTCC
Source organism: Saccharopolyspora sp. MMCC62 (assembly GCF_057736575.1). Taxonomy (NCBI): domain Bacteria; kingdom Bacillati; phylum Actinomycetota; class Actinomycetes; order Pseudonocardiales; family Pseudonocardiaceae; genus Saccharopolyspora; species Saccharopolyspora sp. MMCC62. Next base: position 295,882 of record NZ_JBYKCM010000002.1, read on the forward strand.
GCTGCCCGGGTGCGACCGGCGATCGCCGACACGCCGCCGGCGAATCGGACACAGCCACTCCACGTTTCGCAACGGAACCGTTATCGTGTGCGCGTGGCTCTAGGACGAATGAAGACCGGACGCCGGCAGCAGGACGCGCGGGGCAAGTCCGCGAACCAGCAGCAGGCCAACGAACCGGATCACGAGCTCGACTCGTACCTCGCGGCCTTGGCCCCGAAGGAGGACCTCGAAACCACCGGTTCCGGCCGCGGTTTCGGCGGTGCCGAGGTCTACCAGCTGCGCCTGCCGCTGATGGCCAACGAGAAGCTCAAGGAGCTCGCCGCTCGCCAGGGCACCTCGCCCGGCGCGCTGGCGAGGGATTGGGTGATGCAGCACCTGTCGCAGTCGGAGGAACCGGCACCGGAACCGCCGCGGGCCGCGCCCCAGCAGGAGGCGACCCCGGCGTGGCCGCAGCAGGAGGCGGGTTACGAGCAGCAGGGTTACGAGCAGCAGGGCTACGGCCAGCAGGGCTACGGCCAGCAGCCCGAGTACGACCCGTACGCCTACGCCTACGGCGGCGAGACCGACACCGAGATCACCATCCCGCGCGGCGGCCGGCTGCGCTGACCCCGTCCCGGCCGCGGCCGGACCCCGACCCCCGACCACCCCGGAGCAGTCCCCGAACTCCGCCGGTGGAGGCGACCCCCGACCGCCTCCGCCGGCGGTTCCACGTCCGGACCGCGCTCACAGCCCCAGTTCGCGCGCGATGAGCATGCGCTGGACCTCGCTGGTGCCCTCGCCGATCTCCAGGATCTTCGCGTCCCGGTAGAAGCGGCCGACGGGCGTCTCGTTCATGAACCCGTAGCCGCCGAAGATCTGGGTGGCGTCCCGCGCGTTGTCCATCGCGGCGTCGGACGAGGTGAGCTTGGCCAGCGCCGCCTGCTTGCGGAACGGTTCGCCGCGCAGCATCCGGGACGCGGCGTCGTAGTAGGCGAGCCGGGCGTTGTTGGCCCGCAGCTCCATGTCCGCGATCTTGAACCGGATGGCCTGGTACTCGCCGATGCGGTGGCCGAACGCCTCCCGCTCGCCCGCGTACCGCAGGCATTCGTCGACGCAGCCCTGGGCGAGCCCGGTGCCGAGCGCGGCGATCGCGATGCGGCCTTCGCTGAGGATGGACAGGAACTGCGCGTACCCGCGCCCGCGCTCGCCGAGCAGGTTCGCGGCGGGCACCCGGCAGTCGTCGAAGGACAGCTCGTGGGTGTCGGAAGCGTTCCAGCCGACCTTCGAGTACTTCGGCGCGACGTGGAAGCCGGGGGTGCCGGACGGCACGATGATGGTGGAGATCTCCTTGCCGCCGTCGGGCTTGCTGCCGGTGACGGCGGTGGCGGTGACGAACCCGGTGATGTCGGTGCCGGAGTTGGTGATGAACGCCTTGGACCCGTTGAGCACCCACTGGTCGCCGTCGAGGACGGCGGTGGTGCGGGTGGCTCCGGCGTCGGAACCGCCGCCGGGTTCGGTGAGCCCGAACGCGCCGAGGACCTCGGCGGTGCACAGCTTCGGCAGCCAGGTGCGGCGCTGCTCGTCGTTCCCGAAGCGGGCGATGGGCATGGCGCCCAGCGACACCCCGGCTTCGAGGGTGATGGCCAGCGAGGAGTCGATCCTGGCGAGTTCTTCCAGCGCGAGGCACAGCGCGAAGTAGTCGCCGCCCATGCCGCCGTGCTCCTCGGCGATGGGCAGTCCGAACAGGCCCATCGCGCCCATGGTGCGCACCAGCGGGTACGGGAAGGCCTCGCGTTCGTAGTAGTCGCCGATGACGGGCGCGACCTCCTTGCGGGCGAAGGTCCGCACCGAGTCGCGCAGGGCTTCGTGCTCCTCGCCCAGGCGGTGGTCGATCATGTCAGCTCTCCTCGGGTCCGGAGGGTAGGGCGGCGAGCACGGCGAGCGGCTGGTCGAGCGCCACCGGCTGCCCGGGTCGGGCGGTGACCTCGGTGACGGTTCCGTCCAGCGGGGCGACGACGGTGTGCTCCATCTTCATCGCCTCCACCACGAACAATGTCTGTCCCTTGTGGACCTCCTGGCCCGCGGTGACCTCCGCGGCGAGCACCGTGCCCGGCATCGGGCTGGTGACGGCACCGCCGGAGCCGCCGCCACGTTCGGCGCGCTCGGCCAGCAGCCGGTGCTCGGTGACGGCCCAGGTGCGCCCGTCCGCGGCCAGCCAGGTGGTGTCGCCGTCGCGCGCCCAGCGGTACCGGCGGGTGCGCGACCGGTGGGTGACGGTGAGCAGGTCGCCGTGCAGGAACGCGCTCGCCCGGCTCGGTTCGCCGTCGACCAGCACTTCCGCGTCGGAGGCGCGGCCGCGCAACCGCACTTCGGCGTCCGCGAAGCGCCAAGTGCTCCACGCCGGTTCGCCGAGCCGCCAGCCACCGGGCACGTCCCACGGGTCGGCGGTGCGCGGGTCCGGTTCGGCGGCGGCGAGGTCGGCGAGCGCGGCGGCCACCGGCACCTCGGCAGGCACCGGGTCGGCGGTGAGCTCGGCCAGGTTCCGCTCGATGAGCCCGGTGTCGAGCTCCCCGGCGAGCACCTCGGGCCGCGCCAGCAGCGCCCGCAGGAACGCCACGTTGGTGATCACCCCGAGCACCGCGGTGTCGGCGAGCGCGGCGTCGAGCCTGCGCAGCGCGTCGGCGCGCGCCGGGCCCCAGGCGATCACCTTGGCGAGCATCGGGTCGTAGTCCGAGCCGACGACGGCGCCCGCGGCGATGCCCGAGTCGACCCGCACCCCGGCCGGTTCGTGCACGGCCAGCACCCGGCCACCGCTGGGCAGGAAGCCGCGCGCCGGGTCCTCCGCGTAGACGCGGGCCTCCACGGCGTGCCCGTCCATCCGCAGGTCCTGCTGGGCGAACGGCAGCGGTTCCCCGGCGGCGATCCGCACCTGCAACGCGACCAGGTCGAGGCCGCGGCGCTCGCCGACGGCGGTGACGAGTTCGGTGACGGGGTGCTCGACCTGGAGCCGGGTGTTCATCTCCATGAAGAAGAACTCGTCCGGCCGGTCGGCGGAGACGATGAACTCGACGGTGCCCGCACCGACGTAGCCGACGGAGCGCGCCACGGCGACGGCGGCCTGCCCGATCCGGTCCCGGGTGGGTTCGTCGAGCAGCGCCGACGGCGCCTCCTCGATGATCTTCTGGTGCCTGCGCTGCAGGCTGCACTCCCGCTCGCCGAGGTGCACGACGCCGCCGTGCGCGTCGGCGAGGACCTGCACCTCGATGTGCCGGGGCCGGGCGACGAACCGCTCCACGAACAGGGTGTCATCGCCGAACGCGGCGCCGGATTCGCGGCGGGCGGCGGCGATCTGCGCGGGCAGGTCGGCGGGGTCCTCGACGCGGCGCATGCCCTTGCCGCCGCCGCCCGCGGACGGTTTCAGCAGCACCGGGTAGCCGACGTCGCGGGCGGCGGCGATCAAGTCCTCGTCGGTCATGCCGGGTTCGCTGCGACCGGGGACCACGGGCACGCCGGCGGCGGTGACGGTGGCCTTGGCGCGGATCTTGTCGCCCATCGCCTCGATCGCGGCGGCGGGCGGGCCGATGAAGGTGAGCCCGGCTTCGGCGCAGGCGCGGGCGAACCCGGTGTTCTCGGACAGGAAGCCGTAGCCGGGGTGCACGGCCTGCGCGCCGGTGCGCAGCGCGGCTTCGACGACGCGCGGCACCGACAGGTAGCTCTCCGCGGCACTGCTCGGTCCGATGTGGACGGAGGTGTCGGCCTCGGCGACGTGCCGGGCGTCCCGGTCGGCGTCGCTGTGCACCGCGATCGACCGGATGCCCAGCTCGCGCAGGGTGCGGATCACCCGCACCGCGATCTCCCCCCGGTTGGCCACCAGCACCGCGTCGATCCGGGTACCGACCGCCTCGGCGGCCACCTCCGCGCCGACCTCGACCACCACCGCGCTCACCTCGTCCTCGTCGCCGCTGAGAAGCCGTTGGGAACCTGCTGGACTCCGCCGGGCTCCGTCGGGAATCCGCTGGAATCCGCTGGAATCCGTCACATCCGGAAGACGCCGTAGCCGACCGCTTCCAGCGGCGCGTTCGCCGCCGCCGACAGCGCCAGGCCCAGCACGGACCGGGTCTGCTTCGGGTCGATCACGCCGTCGTCCCACAACCGGGCCGTGGAGTAGTACGGGTGGCCCTGCGCCTCGTACTGGTCGCGGATCGGCTGCTTGAACTCGTCCTCGGCGTCGGCGGACCACTCCTCGCCGCGCGCGTCGAACTGGTCGCGGCGGACCGTGGCCAGCACCGAGGCGGCCTGCTCGCCGCCCATCACCGAGATCCGCGCGTTCGGCCACATCCACAGGAACCGCGGCGAGTACGCCCGCCCGCACATCGAGTAGTTGCCCGCGCCGAATGAGCCGCCGATGACCACGGTGAACTTGGGGACGCGCGCGCAGGCGACGGCGGTGACCATCTTGGCGCCGTGCTTGGCGATGCCGCTCGCCTCGTACTCCTGGCCGACCATGAACCCGGAGATGTTCTGCAGGAACACCAGCGGGATGGAGCGCTTGTCGCACAGCTCCACGAAGTGCGCGCCCTTGAGCGCGGATTCACCGAACAGGATGCCGTTGTTCGCGACGATCCCCACCGGATGCCCGTGCAACCGGGCGAAGCCGGTGACCAGCGTGGTGCCGTAGTCCCGCTTGAACTCCTGGAACCGGCTGCCGTCGACGATGCGGGCGATGACCTCGTGCACGTCGTAGGGGGTGCGGCTGTCGGTGGGCACGGCCGCGTAGAGGTCGTCCGGGGACACCAGCGGTTCCTCGACGGGCCGCACGTCCCAGGGCCGCGGTGCGCGCGGGCCGAGGGTGTCGACGATGGAGCGCACGATGCGCAACGCGTCCGCGTCGTCCTCGGCGAGGTGGTCGGTGACGCCGGAGGTGCGGGAGTGCAGGTCGCCGCCGCCGAGCTCCTCCGCGGTGACCTCGGCGCCGGTCGCGGCCTTCACCAGCGGCGGGCCGCCGAGGAAGATGGTGCCCTGCTCGCGCACGATCACCGCTTCGTCGCTCATCGCCGGGACGTAGGCGCCGCCCGCGGTGCAGGAGCCGAGCACGGCGGCGATCTGCGGGATGCCGCGGGCGGACATGGTGGCCTGGTTGTAGAAGATCCGGCCGAAGTGCTCGCGGTCCGGGAACACCTCGTCCTGCATGGGCAGGAACGCGCCGCCGGAGTCCACCAGGTACAGGCAGGGCAGCTCGTTGTGCAGCGCCACCTCCTGGGCGCGCAGGTGCTTCTTCACCGTCATCGGGTAGTAGGTGCCGCCCTTGACGGTGGCGTCGTTGGCGACGATCACGCATTCGCGGCCCGCGACGCGGCCGATGCCGGTGATGATCCCGGCGGACGGGGCGTCGCCGTCGTAGAGCTCGTGGGCGGCCAGCGGGGAGAGCTCCAGGAACGGGGAGCCGCGGTCGAGCAGCGCGTCCACCCGGTCCCTGGGCAGCAGCTTGCCGCGTTCGACGTGCCTGCGCCGCGACTTCTCCGGACCGCCGAGGCGGGCTTCGGCGAGGTGGGCGTCGAGGTCGGCGACGAGCGCGGCGTGCTCGGCGGCGAACCGCGCGGGGCGCTCGGCCGCGGGGTCGAGCGCGCTGGTCAGGACGGGGGCATCCACCGGCGTTCCTCCTGCTCCGGACTGCGTCGACCGCGAGTTAGTCATCGTTAACCAACGCCGATGTTAACGGCGGCTAACTTCGGCGTCTAGTATCTGCTCCGATGACCGGACCGGCCACCGAACGCCCGAACCGCCGCGCGCAGCTGCTCGACGCGGCGGCCGAGCTGTTCGCCCGCTACGGCTTCCACGGCGTCGGCATGGACGACATCGGACGCGCCGTCGGCATCTCCGGGCCCGCGCTGTACCGGCACTTCCGCGGCAAGGACGCGATGCTCGCCGAGATGCTCACCGGCATCAGCGACCGGCTGCTCGACGCCGGGCGCAGCCGCGCGAGCGCCACCGCCGACCCGCGGCTCGCGCTGGACGAGCTGGTGCGCAGGCACGTCGAGTTCGCGCTCACCAACCCCGCGCTGATCACCGTGCACCTGCGGGACCTGGACAGCCTCGCCGCCGAGGAGCGGAACCGGGTGCGCGAGGCGCAGCGCGGCTACGTCGAGGTGTGGGTGGACGTGCTGCGGCGGACCCGGCCGGAACTCGACCGGGCGACCGCACGGGCCTCGGTGCACGCGGTGCTCGGGCTGATCAACTCCACGCCGTACAGCACGCACCTGGGCACCGCCGCCATGGCGGAACTGCTGCACCGCATGGCCATCGCCGCCTTGAGCTGACCGTCTCCGCGTCATCCGTCCGGAGGACCGCACCGGATTGCAGGGCCTCCGACCAGCGCCAACACTGAACGCCGAGGTCGCGCCGGACGGGTTCCGGCCCGGGCCGCCCGGCCCGGCAGCGGCCCGCGGCGCCCCCGGAGGACACCCGCATGGCCACTTCGCCCGCACGGCCGGCACCGATCCCGGCGCGCCCTGTGGGCCCTCCGCGCACGCCCACCAGCTCGAAGTTCGCCGACTGGGCGCGGACCACCGACCCGAAGGCGATCGGCAAGCTGTACCTGGCGACCGCGTTCGCGTTCTTCCTGATCGGCGGCGCGATGGCGCTGCTCATCCGCGGCGAACTGGCCCAGCCCGGGCTGCAGTTCCTCTCCCAGGAGCAGTACAACCAGCTGTTCACCATGCACGGCACGATCATGCTGCTGCTGTTCGCGACCCCGATCGTGTTCGGCTTCTCCAACATCATCCTGCCGCTGCAGATCGGCGCGCCGGACGTGGCGTTCCCGCGGCTGAACGCGTTCTCCTACTGGTTGTTCCTGTTCGGCGGGCTGATGGTGCTCAGCGGGCTGCTGCTGCCGGGTGGCGCCGCCGACTTCGGGTGGACGGCGTACGCGCCGCTGTCCCGGTCCACCTACAGCGCGGGCCTCGGCGGGGACCTGTGGATCACGGGGCTGCTGGTCAGCGGGCTGGGCACCATCCTCGGCGGGGTCAACATGATCACCACGACGGTGTGCATGCGGGCGCCCGGCATGACGCTGTGGCGGATGCCGATCTTCACCTGGAACATCCTGGTGACCAGCCTGCTGATCCTGATGGCGTTCCCGGTGCTCACCGCCGCGCTGTTCGGGCTGCTGGCGGACCGGCACTTCGGGGCGCACGTGTTCGACCCGGCCACCGGCGGGGCCATCGCCTACCAGCACCTGTTCTGGTTCTTCGGGCATCCGGAGGTCTACATCGTGGCGCTGCCGTTCTTCGGCATCGTCACCGAGATCTTCCCGGTGTTCAGCCGGAAACCCCTGTTCGGCTACATCGGGCTGGTGCTCGCGACGCTGCTCATCGGCGGGCTGTCGGTGGTGGTGTGGGCGCACCACATGTTCGCGACCGGAGCGGTGCTGCTGCCGTTCTTCTCGTTCACCACGTTCCTGATCGCGGTGCCCACCGGGGTGAAGTTCTTCAACTGGATCGGGACGTTGTGGAAGGGGCAGCTGACCTTCGAGACGCCGATGCTGTTCTCGCTCGGGTTCCTGGCGACGTTCCTGCTCGGCGGGCTGACCGGGGTGCTGCTGGCGGCGCCGCCGCTGGACTTCCACGTGCACGACACGTACTTCGTGGTGGCGCACTTCCACTACGTGCTGTTCGGGACCATCGTGTTCGCGGTGTTCGGCGGGATGTACTTCTGGTTCCCGAAGATGACCGGGCGGATGATGGACGAGCGGCTCGGGAAGCTGCACTTCTGGCTGACGTTCATCGGCTTCCACACCACGTTCCTGGTGCAGCACTGGCTCGGCGGGGCCGGCATGCCGCGGCGCTACGCCGACTACCTGGCGACCGACGGGTTCACCGGGATGAACGTGGCCTCCACGGTGGGGTCGTTCATCCTGGGCGCCTCGATGCTGCCGTTCCTGTGGAACGTGTTCACCAGCTACCGGCACGGGACGGTGGCGAACGTGGACGACCCGTGGGGGCACGGCAACTCGCTGGAGTGGGCGACGTCCTGCCCACCGCCGCGGCACAACTTCACCGAGCTGCCGCGCATCCGCTCGCCCCGGCCCGCGTTCGAACTGCACTACCCGCACATGCTGGACCGGCTGGAAGCCGAGGCGTACGTCGGCGGGCCGCCGCCCAACCGGTCCATTGAGGACGACTGAGCTCGTTGGGCGGACTGCACAGCCGAGCCGCCGCACTCTGCTGACCTCGCACAAATCGTTTCAACCGCGTAACGCCACCACCGCGGGTGGCGATCTTCCCCGTGGCGCGTTCACGCTGAACCGAACGAGTGGAAACCGGCCCGCGCGGCAGTGGTCCGCTTCATAGTCCCGCCGGGAACACGGTCCCCGGGGCTTAGTGTTGAACGCGTCCGGGGAGCCGCCAGCGACAGCCGGTCTTCCTGAGAAAGAGCTCCGAACACCGACGACCGCCGAAAGCAGCGGGGACCCTCGACGTCCTCGGCAGGCGGGTTCGGGGCGCTGACCCGGTCCGGAACTTTCGATTCAGGAGACCTCCTTGCCCATTGCCCTGTTGGCCCTGGCCATCGCAGCTTTCGGCATTGGAACCACCGAGTTCGTGATGATGGGGCTGCTGCCCGAAGTGGCCTCCAACCTGCACGTGTCGCTGCCCGACGCCAGCGGCTACATCTCCCTGTACGCCCTGGGCGTCGTCGTCGGCGCGCCGCTGCTCACCGCGGGCGGCATGCGGGTGCGGCGCAAGACGATGCTGATCAGCATGATGGGCCTGTTCGTCGTCGGGAACCTGGCCTCCGCGTTCGCCCCCACCCACGGGACGCTGCTGGCCGCCCGGTTCATCGCGGGCCTGCCGCACGGCACCTTCTTCGGAGTCGGCGCCGTCGTCGCCGCCGGCCTCGTCGCGCGGGACAAGCGGGCCCAGGCCATCTCGATGATGTTCATCGGGCTCACCGTCGCCAACATCGTCGGCGTGCCGCTGGGCACCCTGCTCGGGCAGTCGCTCGGGTGGCGGTTCACCTTCGCCGTCGTCGCCGCCATCGGCGTCATCGCGCTGATCGCCGTCGCCCTGCTCGTCCCGCAGCAGCCGAAGCCGACCGACGTGAGCCTGCGCGGCGAGCTCGTCGCCTTCAAGCGGCCGCAGGTGTGGCTGGCGTTCGCCGTGGTCGTGTTCGGCTTCGCCGCCACGTTCTCCTTCTACAGCTACATCAAGCCGCTGCTCACCGACGTCACCGGCTTCAGCCCCACGATGGCGACGGCGCTGCTCGCGCTGTTCGGCGTGGGCATGACCGCGGGCACCATCATCGGCGGCCGGCTCGCGGACCGGGCGCCGATGAAGACGCTGTACGTCTTCCTGGCGCTGCTGGCGGTGACGCTGACGACGTTCCTGGTGACCTCGCACAGCATGGTGCTGACCGCGATCAACGTGTTCGCGGTCGGGCTGGCCGGGTTCGCCGCCATCCCGAGCATCCAGGCGCGCATCCTGGACAAGGCGAAGGAGGCCCCGGCGCTGGGGTCGGCGAGCATCCAGTCCACGTTCAACATCGCCAACTCGCTCGGCGCCTACCTCGGTGGCCTGGTCATCGCGGGCGGCTTCGGGCTCACCGCGCCCAGCTGGGTCGGGGCGATCCTGGCGCTGGTCGGGCTCGGCTTCGCGCTGCTGTCCGGCTGGCTGGACCGCAGCCCGCGCTCCGGCGAGGTCGTGGCCTCGCACCGCGCCGAGGTCGAGCAGGCCGCGGAGGTCCCGGCCCGCTGACGGCTCGACGACGAGGGCCGGTCACCCACGCGGTGGCCGGCCCTTCGCACGTCCGGGGCCGTTCCCGGTGCGGCGGGGGCAGGTGCGGCGGCTGTGCTGCGGCGGGGCGGAAAGCGCTGGTCGACGGATGGCTTCCCGCGGTGCCGCGTGCTGTGATGGAGGACGCCCTGGGCCGGGAATCCGCGACCGGATCAGCGGGTTGCACCGAGTGGGTGATCCGCTGGGTAGCGGGTCGCACCCGGCAACGTTCGACCCTTTCGGAGGAACGAGTAGATGACCCAGGTTCCGAACCTCACGCTCAACACCGGCGCGGAGATTCCGCAGCTCGGGTTCGGCGTCTTCCAGGTACCGCCGGACGAAGTGATCGAACCGGTGGCCACCGCGATCGAGGCCGGGTACCGCAGCATCGACACCGCGGCCGCCTACGGCAACGAGGAAGGCGTCGGCAAGGCCATCGCCGACTCGGGTGTGCGGCGCGAGGACCTGTTCGTCACCACCAAGCTGTGGAACGACCAGCAGGGCTACGACAGCACGCTCAAGGCGTTCGACGACAGCATCACCAAGCTCGGCCTCGACTACGTCGACCTGTACCTGATCCACTGGCCCGCGGCCGGGCAGGACAAGTACGTCGACACCTGGCGGGCGTTCGAGAAGCTGTACAACGAGGGCCGCGCCAAGGCCATCGGCGTGTCCAACTTCCAGATCCCGCACCTGCGTCGCCTGTTCGAGGAGACCGACGTGGTGCCCGCGCTGAACCAGATCGAGCTGCACCCGAACCTCCAGCAGGGCGACCTGCGCGCGTTCCACAGCGAGCACGGCATCCTCACCGAGGCGTGGAGCCCGCTCGGCCAGGGCAAGGGCCTGCTGGACGACCCGACGCTGGGTTCGCTGGCGGAGAAGTACGGCAAGAGCCCGGCGCAGATCGTGCTGCGCTGGCACGTCCAGCTGGGCAACGTGGTGATCCCGAAGTCGGCGACGCCGTCGCGCATCCGGAGCAACATCGAGGTGTTCGACTTCGAGCTCGCCGACGACGACCTGGCGGTCATCGCGGGCCTGCACACCGGCACCCGCGTCGGCCCGGACCCGGACGTCCTCGGCGCCTGATCCGGCCTCCGGAAGCCCGTCCGACCAGGCGTCGGGCGGGCTTCCGCGCGTCCGCGGCCGGTTGACCTGGAGCGCACTCGAAGGACGAGGATCGCTGCCGTGACCACGACACCCCAGGACGACGGCTCCGTCGACGCGTACCTGCACCGGGTCGGCCTGCCGCGGCGGGCGCCCTCGGCGGCGGCGCTGCGGGAACTGCACGAGGCGCACGTGCGCGCGATCCCGTTCGAGAACATCGACGTGCTGCGCGGACCGCACCCGGGGATCGGGCTCGACGTCATCGTCGACAAGCTGGTCCACCGGCGGCGCGGCGGCTACTGCTTCGAGCACGCGCTGCTGTTCGCGGCCGTGCTGGAGCGGCTCGGCTACCCGGTCCGGCGGCGGCTCGCCCGGGTGCGGCCGCACGAGCCGACCGGCTCGGAGACCCACCTGCTGCTGACGGTCCGGGCCGACGGGCAGGACTTCCAGGCCGACGTGGGGTTCGGGGCCTGGATCCGCACCCCGATGCCGCTGCGGGACGGGGTGGTCGTGGACCAGGCGGGGTGGGAGCACCGGCTGCGCCGCGACGGGGAGCCGTGGGTCCTGGAGAAGCGCTCCGCGGACGGCTGGACGCCGCTGCACGCGGCCGACGAGCGGGTCCGGCGGCCGGTGGACTTCGAGGTCGCGCACCACTACACCTCGACGCACCCGAACTCCCCGTTCACCGGGCGGCTCGTGGTGATGCGGCTGGGCGAGGGCGTGCTGCGCCGCCTGGTCGGGGACGAACTGGTGGTGGAACGCGCGGACGGTTCCCGGGAGACCACGCGGGTCGCACCGGAGGAGCTGGGCGCGGTCCTCGCCGACCTGGACGTCGAACCGCCGCCCGACGCGCTGGCCGACCTGGTCGAGCACCAGCGCCGGCGGTGAGCCCCGGGGTCAGGCCGGGACGGGTCGCAGGACCGTGCTGCCGGAGCGCAGGGACGCGACCTGGCTGCGGGTGGCGATCCACTTCGGCAGCCTGCCGACGCGCTGCAGCGGCGTGCTGCGCTGCGCCGAGGTGAACGCCGCGGTGCGCGACACCTTCAGCACCCGGGAGCGCCGCTCCTGCTCGTAGGCGCGCAGCGCGGGCCCGGGTTCGCCCGTGACGTCCGCGAGCCGGTGCGACAGCAGCCAGGCGTCCTCGAGGGTCTGGTTCGCCGCCTGCGCGACCGCGGGCGGCATCGCGTGCACGGCGTCGCCGAGCAGCGTGCTGCGCGGCCCGCCCCACACCCGCGGGACGACGTGCCGGATGTGCGGGAAGAAGCCCAGGTCGTCCGGACCGACCTCGGCGAGCAGCGGCCCCACCGGGTCCGGCCAGCCGGTGAACATGCGGCGCAGGTCGCGCAGCGACAGCGACTCGTCGCCCTGCCGCCACGGCAGGTCGAACCACCAGTGCAGCAGGCCGCCGCCCGCGGGGATGAACCCGCAGTGCGCGACGCGGCCGGCGATGTTCACGGTCTGGTGCCCGTGCGCCACCGGGACGTCGCTGCGGGTGAGGCCCTGCCAGCTGGCCCAGCCGGTGTGCCGCGCAGGCCCGCCGCCGAGGAGCTCGCGGCGCACCACGGAACGCTGGCCGTCGGCGCCGATCACCAGGTCGCCCTCGGCGCTGGTGCCGTCGTCGAAGTCCACGACGACGCGGTCGGCGGTCTCGGTGACGGCGATGCAGCGGCGGCCGAAGTGCAGGACGTGCTCGGGCAGGGCGGCGGCGATCTTGCCGGTGAGCAGGCGGCGCGGGGTTTCGATGGTCGGGGAGCCGAGGCGCTCCGTGACGTCGGCCAGGTCCGCTTCCCAGAGCAGCCGGCCCGAGTCGGTGATGGACTTCAGGCTGTGCAGCGGGCGCCCCACGTCCTCCAGGGTGACGCCGAGCTGGCCCAGCGCGGCCGTCCCGTTGCTCCACACCGTGACCGCCGCTCCGCCGTCGCGCAGCGCGTCCGCATGCTCGAAGACCGCAACGTCGTGACCGCCGTCGAGGAGACCTTTGGCCACGGCGAGGCCACCGATCCCGGCTCCGATGACGAGAACGCGCATCGTATCCATCCGTCCTGCGAAGCTGGCTGGCTCGCCGATTTTAGCCAACAGTCCTACAAATCCGAGTTGTCGGTCCTCACATACAGTGATGAACATCTCTCGAACGGAGTAATGCCGGAGGTTAATCCACTGGGCGGCAACCGGACCCCGCCACCCCGTCCGCGGGGGAAGTAGGTTGCGGGAGCATGAGTCCTCGCGTCGCACCACCGTTCCGCGCCGACCACGTCGGCAGCCTGCTCCGCCCACCCCACCTGCTGGCCGCCCGCGACGAGTTCGCGGCGGGCCGCATCGGCTCCGACGAGCTGCGCCGCGTCGAAGACGAGGCCATCACCGACGTGGTGGCCATGCAGGAGGAGATCGGCCTCTCCAGCGCCACCGACGGCGAGTTCCGCCGCGGCTCCTGGCACATGGACTTCCTGTACCAGCTGCGCGGCATCGACCGGGTCGACGACTCCGAGCTGACGGTGCGGTTCCACAACGCCGACGGCGACGTCGAGTTCGCCACCCCGGAGATGCGGATCGGCGAGAAGATCGCGCTGGACCACACGATCTTCGCGGACGCGTTCACCGCGCTGGCCGACCGCGCCCGCACCGCCACGCCGAAGCTCACCATCCCCTCGCCCGGCATGGTGCAGTACCGCGCGGGCCGGGCCTCGATCGACCGGGAGGTGTACCCGGACCTCGCCGAGTTCCGCGCCGACCTCGCCGCCGCCTACCGGGCCGAGGTGCACGCGCTCGCCGGGCTCGGCTGCCACTACCTGCAGCTCGACGACACCAGCCTGGCGTACCTGAACGACCCGCAGCAGCGCGCGAAGCTGCGGGAACGGGGCGAGGACGCCGAGCACGAGCACGAGCGCACCATCGAGATGATCAACGCGTCGATCGGGTCCCGCCCCGGATCGATGTCGGTGACCACCCACCTGTGCCGGGGCAACTACCGGTCCTCGTGGGTGGCGGAGGGCGGCTACGACTTCGTCGCCGAGGCGTTGTTCAACGAGCTCGACGTGGACGGGTTCTTCCTGGAGTTCGACGACGAGCGCTCCGGCGGCTTCGCGCCGCTGCGCTTCGTGCCGAAGGGCAAGCACGTGGTGCTCGGGCTGGTGACGACCAAGCGCGGTGAGCTGGAGTCCGCCGACGACCTGAAGCGGCGCATCGACGAGGCGTCCCGGTACATCGACCTGGACCAGCTGTGCCTGTCCCCGCAGTGCGGTTTCGCCTCCACCCAGGAGGGCAACGCCCTCGGCTACGACGAGCAGGTGGCCAAGCTCAGCCTGGTCGTGCGCACCGCCCAGGAGGTGTGGGGCTGACGTTCCGGCGTGCGGCGGCGGGACCGCGGTTCCGCCGCCCGCGCGCCCGGGATCAGGCGGCGGCTTCGAGGAAGCGGCCCGCGACCAGGCCCGGCTCCTCGTTCCCGTCGAACCGGACCCACAGCACTGGGCCGTCGAAGACCTCGGGAAGCCCCGAGGCGGTCTCCACCACCGTGCCGACCTGATCGCGGAACCGGCCGAACGAGGCACGCACCCGGGTGCCAGGCTCCAGCGGACTCGATGACTGCTCCATGGGGGTCGACGTTACGTGCCGTGGCCGCGGAACGGAAAACCGCGTCCGAGTGACGTGCGCATGAATACCGTGACCTGCGGTATCGACCTCCGGAACGGCCCCGGAAACGGGCGGAACGATCTTGTTCAGTGATTGACGTCACGATAACCGCAGGTAGAAGCGTTGCGAACGGGAAGGGGCGCGGGTGCGCACAATCCGGCGATCAGGGGAATTCGAGCTGGAGATCAAGCGGTCCCGGTTCCTGTGCGCGCTGTCCCGCGCCGATTCCGAAGAGCGAGCGCGGGAGTTCGTCGCGCAGCGCCGCAAGCTGCACCACGACGCCCGGCACCACTGCTCCGCCTACGTGCTGGACGTGGACGGCCGCACCCAGCGCTCCAGCGACGACGGCGAACCCGCGGGCACGGCCGGGGTGCCGATGCTGGAAGTGCTGCGGCACAACGAGATCACCCGGGTGGTGGCGGTCGTGTCGCGGTACTTCGGCGGAACGCTGCTCGGCGCTGGCGGGCTGGTGCGGGCGTACGGCGGCGCGGTGTCGGCGGCGCTGGAGCAGGTGGGGCTGGCGGAGCTGCGGCCGATGCGGCTGGTGTCCACCACGGTGGACTACCTGGTGGCGGGGAAGCTGGAGAACGACCTGCGCTCGCACGGGTTCTCGGTGTCCGATGTGGACTACTCGGAGCGGGTCCGGTTCGTGGTGCAGGTGCCCGCGGACGACGTCGAGGACTTCGGGCGCTGGCTCGCCGAAGCCACCGGTGGCGCCGCCGAACCCGACCTCGGCGAGCTGGTGCACGCCGAAGTTCCCGTTCAGCGCCCGTAGAACCGGTGCATCACGAGTTCGAGCGGGCCGCGCTCGAACCTGCGCAGCCACCACCCGGAGAGCCACAGCAGCAGTCCGCAGATCACCGCCCACAGCAGCACGACCCACCACGGCCGCAGCGGCTCGAACCGCACCGCGAGGCCGAATCCCCAGCCGTAGCACAGGATCGCCGCCAGCAGGTTCTGCAGCACGTAGCAGGACAGCGCGGTGCGCCCGACGGAACCGAGCCCGCGCCGCACCGGCCCCGGCTCGCCGCCGCGCAGCACGAGCGAGGTGATCGACCCGAGCAGGCCGAGCGCCACGAACGGCGGCAGCACGTACCGGTCGACGAGGAACCACTGCTGCCCGGCGAGCGTGGTGAGCAGGTTCAGCGGCAGCGCGATCCCCAGCCCGACCAGCGCGAACCGGTTCCGCAACCGCTGCCCGTCCGGCCCGCGCTCGAACGCGCCCGCCCGCCGCAGCCGCGAGCCGATCAGGAACATGGCGACCGACATCGGGATGATGAACAGCGCTTCGAGCCGGTAGGCGGCGAACCCGTCGATCCGGGCGGCGACCTGCGCCAGGTAGCCGCCGTGGCTGAACAGGTCGGTGCCGGCGCCCGCGATCGGGGCGCGCGAGCTCAGCAGCGCGGCGGTGCCCAGCGCCATGAGCAGCAGGTGCACCGCGCCGCACCCGGCGATCCACCAGCGCACCGCCCGATCGCCGCGGCCGATCAGGTGGGCGACGAGCAGCGAGGTCACGGCGTAGCTCATCAGCACGTCGAACTCGAAGATCAGCAGGTAGTGCAGCAGCCCTTCGGCGAACAGCAGCGCCGCCCGCACCGGGTACCGGCCGGGCCAGGACGCGCCGCGGCGCAGCGCGGAGCGGTGCTGGAGTTCGAGACCGACGCCGAACATCAGCGTGAGCAGGGCCAGGAACTTCCCGTTGGCGAGGAACAGCAGCAGCGACCCCGCGGTCCCGTCGGCGCCGAGCAGCCCGGTGGGTCCGGCGGGGTCGGTGAAGATCCAGACGTTGGCGCCGAAGGTGCCGAGGATGGCGACGCCGCGCACGACGTCGAGCGCCGCCATCCGGTTGCCCGCGGGCGCGGGGCTGGTGATCGTCATGCTGTCCCCCAGGACGTGCCACTCGTTATCATGCAGTTGCATGGTAAACAGCGGTGCGAACCGTTGGCAATGCAGTTGCATGAAGAAGAGGTGTTGCGGTGCCCAAGCAGGTGGACCACGAACAACGCCGCAGGCAGATCGCCGAAGCGCTGCTGCGGCTCGCGGGCAGGGGCGGCGTGGAAGCCGTCAACCTCCGCGACGTCGCCGCCGAAGCGGGCATCTCGATGGGCTCGGTGCAGCACTACTTCCGCAGCAAGGAACAGATGCTGCACCACGCCGTCGCGCACGTGAACGACCGCGCCGCCGCCCGCATCCGCGACCGGCTCGGCTCCACCGATGCGCCGCGCGCCGTCGTGCGGACCGTGCTGCTCGAAATGCTCGCGCTCTCCCCCGAGAGCCGGGAGGAATACCTGGTGTCCGTGTCGTTCTTCCTGCGCGCGCTCGCCGAACCGGAGCTCGCCGCGGTGTACCGGCGCTGGTGGCCGCAGCTGGAGCAGTGGATCACCGACCTGCTGCGGACCGCCCAGGACGCGGGCGAGCTCGCCGCCGAACTGGACCCGTCCACCGAAGCGCGCATCCTGCTCGCCGTCCCGGACGGGCTCTCCGTCGGCCTGCTGCTCGGCCACCACACCCCGGAAGCGGCGGTCGAACTGGTCGACCACGCGCTGGACCGGCTCTTCACCAGGTGAACCCGCGGCCGGCGAACCGGCCGCCCACCTCGGCCGGTCCGGATCACGCCGGTCCGGATCAGGCCGGTCCGGATCAAGCCGGTCCGGATCACGCCGGTCCGGATCACGCCGGTCCGGATCAGGCCGGTCCGGATCAGGCCGGTCCGGATCAAGCCGGTCCGGATCAGGCGACGAGCAGGTAACCGGCGGATCCGGCCAGCACGCCGACGACGGCACCGACCACCACCTGCGCGGGCGAGTGATCGCCCAACCGCACCCGGGACCAGCCGACGGCCGCCGCGAGCCCCCACAGCAGCAGCCACCACGCCGAGTACACCACCGCCAGCATCGCCACCGCCCCCGCCGCGACCGCCGTGTGCACCGACACCTTCCACCACACCGTGATCAGCCCGATCACCAGCAGCGCGGCCAGCATCGCCACGTCCAGCGCCACCACCAGCCGCGGCGCCCCGGCCAGCACCAGCACGCCGAGCCCCAGCGAGCTCAACGAGATCAGCAGCACGAACGGGATCAGCCGTCCTTCCCGGTCGCGCACGTGGTGCCCGTCCCACCAACCGGCGCGGGAACCGGCGATGATCCCGGCCATCGGCAGCACGCTGCTGGTCAGCGCGACGAACACGCCCCAGCCCAGCGCCGCTCCCGGCGCGTGCGTCGCCTGCCAGGCCACCGCGATCGGCAGCAGCAGCACGATCACCGCGGGCGAGCACACCTCGGTGAGCACCCGCGCCACCAGGTCCGCGCGGGACGCGGGTGCCGGGCCGTCGAAACCGGTGCTCCCGGTCGTGCCGGTGTCGATCTCCGCCATCGCGCCTCTCCCCGCTCACCCCGCGCCGGGTCCGGCGCACCGATCCCATGATCACCCACGGGAGTGCCGGGGCGGTGGCGGCGCGGCGTGCCGCGTTCGTTCGGCCTGACGGGGGGCGGGGGGCGCGGCGCCGGGGCGGCAGTGTGGTCCGCGCGCACGCGCGCCCGCGCGGGCCTGCCGGTCCGGCCGACCCGGGTTCGCCTCACCAGGCGGACGCGGGGGTTCACTTCGCCAGGCGGACACGGGGATCCGCCTCGCCAGGCGGATAGGCCGGTCGCCAGGCGGACGCGGGGATCCGCCGCGCCGGGCGGATCGGTCATCCGGCGGCGGCGTTCCCGGGACGGATCAGCGGACCGCCCGCAACCGGGGCGCGGACGCCAGGGACTCCAGCTTCGCGGCCGACGCCGTGCCCGGTTCCGCGGTCAGCAGCACCACCCGGTGGTCGTGCCCGGGCACCCGCAGCTCCTGAAGTTCCAGGTCGATGAGCCCCAGCCGCGGATGCCGGATCCGCTTCGGCACCGCGGTCGCGGTGCCCAGCTCCTGCTCCCGCCAGTGCGCGGCGAACTCCGGATCGTGCGCGGCGAACTCGCGCACCAGGTCGGCCAGCCGTCGGTCCGCGGGATAGCGGGCGACGGCCTGCCGCAGCTCGGAGGCGACGTGCCGGGTGAACCCGTCCCCGGCCGGCTCGCACCGCAGCGGCCCGCCGCGCATCGACAGCCGGAGCACGTTGCGCTCCCCCGGCGGCAGCGCCGCGAAGTCCACCAGCAGCGCCGCCGCGGGCGGGTTCCAGGCGAGCACGTCGTGCCGGGCGTTCAGCACGTACGCGGGCACCGGGCCGAGCCGGTCCAGCAGCCGGCGCACCTCGGCGGGCACCTCCGCACCCGGTTCGGGGCTCGCGGGGGCGTGCCCGGCCAGCCGCCCGAGGTGCTCCCGCTCGGCGCCGGAGAGCCCGAGGGCCTCCGCCAGCGCGGCCAGCACCTGCGGGGACGGGTGCGGGCCGCGGGCCTGCTCCAGCCGCTCGTAGTAGTTCGCCGACACCCCGGCCAGCGCCGCGACCTCCTCGCGCCGCAGCCCGGGGGTGCGCCGCCGCACTCCGGCGGGCAGCCCGGCCGCGACGGGCGAGCGCGCCTCGCGGCGGCTGCGCAGGAATGCACCGAGGTCTCGTTTGCCCACGCCACCAGCCTGGCACGGCCCGCACCCCGCATCCACGGATCGGCGGTCCGGGGTTCGGCCGGACGTGCCCGCGGCGCGCGGACCGGCCGACCGTGGACGGCGAGACCCCGGACGAAGGAGGGACCCGTGTCCACCCCGAACTCACCGGCCGACGTGATCGACCGGTTCACCGCGCTGCTGCTCGCCAAGGACATGGCGGGCGCGATCGACCTGCTCGCGCCGGACGTGGTCTTCGAGGCCCCGTTCGCGCACGGCACCCCCGCCCGCGTCGACGGGCGCGAGGGGATGCGCGCGTACCTGGCGGACTACCCGGACCGCGTCGACATCACCGGCTTCCCCGCCTACGAGCTGCACCGGACGACCGATCCGCGGCGGGTGATCGCCGAGTTCACGGCGCACGGCCGCACGGTGCGCACCGGCGAGCCGTACGTCATGCCCTACATCGCGGTGCTGACCGTGGTGGACGGGCTGATCACCCACTACCGGGACTACTGGAGCCCGGTGCTGGCGGCGAAGGCCGCCGGTGAGCTGCCCGCGCTGGTCGCGGCGCTGGAGGTGGCGGAATGAGCACGCTGCTGCTCGGCGGGACGGGCACCACCGGCCGCCCGCTGTCCCGGTTGCTTCCGGAGGCGGCGGTGGCCTCGCGGAACCCCGGTCCCGGCCAGGTGCGCTTCGACTGGACCGAGCCGAGCACGTTCGCGCCCGCGCTGGACGGGGTGCGGGCGGTGTACCTGGTGCCGCCGCTGGCCGAGCTGGAGCCGATGCGGTTCGCGGCCCCGTTCTTCGACGCGGCGCGGGCCGCCGGGGTCCGGCGGGTGGTGCTGCTGGGTTCGCTGATCGTGCTGCCGGGTGCGCCGGGGGTGGCCGAGCTGGTGGCGGCGGTGCGGTCGATGCCGGAGCCGGTGGTGCTGCGCCCCTCGGGCTTCATGCAGAACCTGCTCGGCGACCACCCGCTGGCGGTGGGGCTGCGGGAGCGGGACGAGCTGGTCAGCGCCGCCGGGAACGGCAGGCTGGGCTGGATCGACGCCGCGGACGTCTCCGCGGTGGCCGCGCGGGCGCTCACCGATCCGGCGGTGTCCGGCGAGCACCTGCTGACCGGTCCCGAGGCGTTGTCCTACGGGGAGGTCGCCGAGGTGCTCGCCGAGGTCACCGGCCGCCCGATCCGGCACCGGACGATGCGCACGGCCGAGCGCGCCGAGGTGTTCCGCGCGGGCGGCATCCCGGAGCCGTTCGCGACGTCCCTGGCCGGGGTGGACCGCGGTATCCGGAACGGGGAGGAGGACCTGGTGACCGGGGCGGTCGCGGAGCTCACCGGGCGGGCTCCGCGGTCGTTGCGGGAATTCGCCGCCGCGCATTCCGGCGAACTGGGTTGATCCGGCGGGCGGTTCCGGTCCTCCGCCGGGTCCGCCCGTTTCCCAGAACACCTTTTGCATATTCCAAAAAAGAACCTTCCATTGCTGCGAACGGGTGAGCATTGCGCGGATCAGCCCAATTCCACGACGGGATTGGTGAGGATCCCCGCTGAATCGAGAACCCGCGCGGGGAACGGGGCCGAACACCGGTCACCCGGTCAGCGGTGACCGCTCCCGTTCACCGGTTCCAGAATGAACGGGGACCGGCGCCCGTCGATGCACCGCAGGTCGGCCGAATTCGGGTTCGGCCGAAAAGGTCATCGCACCTCGCGCCCCGTTGGGAGGAGCGGTCATCACTGATCCACCACAGCCACGATGGACGGAGTTCAGCCTGCTCGCCCGGCTGCACCCGGGGACCCGGCAGTCCCTGCTCGCCCTCGGCTCGGAAGTGATCTTCGAGGCGGAGCAGAAGATCCTGCGGCAGGGCGACGACAGCACGCACGTGGTGCTGCTGCTGAGCGGATCGGCGAAGGTCCAGGCGTTGTCCGAGACCGGCGGCAGCACGCTGCTGGGCATCCGCTTCGGCGGCGACCTGGTCGGGGAGATGGCGGCGCTGGAGCGCCGGTCCAGGTCGGCGACGGTAATCGCGGGTTCGCACGCCCGCACCCGGCTGATCAAGTCGGCGGACTTCCGCCGGTTCCTGCACGAGCACTCGGACGCGGCGATCGCGATGGTGCTCATGGTCAACTCCCGGCTGCGGTGGGCGAACCGCCGCCGGATCGACAACGCGAACCTGTCGGCGACGCAGCGGGTGCCGCGGCTGCTGGTGGAGGCGGTCGACACCTACGGCGAGCAGGACCCGGAGGGCGGCTGGCGCATCGGGCCGCCGCTGACGCACGACGAGCTGGCCACGCTGGCGGGGGTGCGGCTGCGGACGGTGCAGAAAGCGCTGCGCGATCTCGCCGAGGAGGGCGTCATCGAACGGCGCTACCGGCGGATCATCGTCACCGATCTCACCGAACTCCGAAAAATCGCCGATTATTCCAACTGAACCCGCAGTTGTGCGTGTTCTTTTCGGCCTTCACACGGCAGTGTCTTCACCAGTGACCGCGGGTGCTCGAACCATCGGGGAAAAGGTCCGAACAGGGCAGTGACGACCTCCTCCCGCGCACCTCATCGTCGAGGGGGCGAAGGGGCGCACGGGAACACCGCGCGGCACGGCTGGAAATGCGTCGCCGCGAGAACGGGGCCGCGGTGGCACGCGTTGCCCGAGTCGCATCGGGGTCGGCTCGGGCAACGCACCCTCCATTCACGCGAAGACGTCGGCGACGTACCGGGCCCGGTCCCGCTCCATCTCGGTCATCCACTCCGCGGCCCGCTGCTCGTCCGCACCGGTGACCTCCGCGTAGATCCGGGCGCAGGTGCGGTGCACCGCGGGCGCCATCCGCTGCCCGTCGCCGCACACGAACACGGTCGCGCCGCGTTCGACGAGTTCGGCCACCTCGGCCCGGTCCGCCCACAGCCGGTCCTGCACGTAGCGGACCTCGCCCTCCGGCTCCGCCGAGTACGCGGGCCGCACGTCGACCACGCCGGCCGCCGCCCACTCGGCCAGTTCGTCCCGGTACAGCAGGTCGGATTCCGGGCCGTGGCAGCCGAAGAACAGCAGCGCGGGCGCGGGCCGCACGCCCTGCTCGGCCGCGGCCAGCGCGCGGTCCTGCAGGAATCCGCGGAACGGGGCGATGCCGCTGCCCGCGCACACCAGCACCAGCGGCACGTCGAGCTCCGGCGGGTGGAACGCCACGTTCGACGGGCGCACGCTGACGGCGACCTTCGAGCCGGGCAGCGCCTGCGCGAGGTGGTTCGACGCGGCGCCCTCGTACCGGCCGGCACCGGACCGGGCGGGCTCGTTGAGCACGGCGACGGTGAGCGTGGCGCGCTCCGGGTTCCACCGCGGTGAGCTGGAGATCGAGTACTGCCGAGGCGTCAGCGGGCTCAGCAGCCCCAGGAAGGCGCCGAAGTCGAGCCCGCAGGCGGGGTAGCGCTCCAGCAGTTCCAGCACGGTCACCCCGGGCCGCAGCACCTGTTCGGCGTGCACCTCCGGGTCGGCGGCCAGCGCGCGCAACGCCTGGGCGTCGGGCGGGCAGGGCGTCGCCTCGGCGAGCTCCGCCAGCTGCTTGCGGGTGGCGGGCCTGCCGAGCTCGACGTAGCTGCCGAGCAGTTCACCGGCGGCGACGTGGGCGCCGGTGGGCAGGAACGTGCCCTCCCCGCGCAGCACCACCTGGTCGTCGTGGGCGAGTTCGAAGCGGCTGAGCGCCCGCGCCACCACGGCGGGCGGGTTCACCGGCAGCACCGCGAGGTAGTCCCCGGCGCGGTACCGGGCGCCCTCGGGCAGCGCGATCTCCACGTGGTGCTTGGCACCGACGTCCGGGGAGCTGAGCAGCCGGTTCGCGACGACGGTCCCCCAGCTCAGGTCGTTGGCCCGCACGATGGGGTCGCGGACGGCTCCGACGTGTTCGGCGGTGAGCCGCGGCCCGGCGGCGGGGACCGCGTCGTCGAGCCCGAACTCGGCGGCGACCGGTCCCCAGAACTCGCCGTACCAGTCGTCGAAGTCGCCGAAGAAGTCGCCGCGCGCGTCGGCCCGCCCGCGCGGCAGCAGCCGCTTCGCGCCCGCCCTGGCGAGGTGTTCGTCCACTTCGGACGGAACGGCCTGGTAGGTGCGGGCCCAGTCGGTGTTGCCGCAGCCGAACACCGCGTACCGCACCCCGTCGAGCGAACCGTCGGGCTGATCGCGCAGCCAGCGCACGAATTCGCGCGCGTTGTCCGGCGGCTGCCCCTCGTAGGAGGAGGTGACGATGACGGCGACGCCGTCCGGCCCCAGGTCGCCCGCCGCGGCGTCGAGTTCGGCGAGCTCGCCGGTGCAGCCGCGCGCGGTGGCGTCGTTCGCGATGCGCTGCGCGAAGGCCTGCGCGGTTCCCGAGTTGGAGCCGTAGAACACCCGCACCGGCACGCCGTTCGGTTCGGCCCGCACCCCCGCCTCGGGCGCGGACCGCTCGGCCGGGGTGCCACCGCGCACGATCCGGCGGTCCCGCCGGTGGACGTGCATGAACAGGCCCTCGGGCTTGATCGTCAACGTCTGCTTGATCTTGAGCCGGTAGTCGGGGTCGGCGGCGGTGACGTCGAAGCGCTGCAGCAGCATCGCCAGGAACAGCGTCGCCTCCTGCAACGCGAAGCCGCGGCCGATGCAGGAGCGCTGCCCGTTCCCGAACGGCTTCCACGCGTTCGGCGGCAGCGCCTCCGCCCGGTCGAAGGTGAACCGGTCCGGGTCGAAGGTCTCCGCGTCCGCGCCCCACACCGCCGGGTCCCGGTGCAGCCCGGGCACCACGACGAGCAGGTCGTCGTCCCGGTTCACCTCGTAGCGGCCGCCCAGCACGGTGCCGTCGGCGCGCGGCGACACCCCGAACGCGGGCGCGGTCGGCCACAGCCGCAGCGATTCCTTGAAGATCTGGTCGAGGTAGCCGAGCTTGCTCAGGTGCTCGAACCGCGGCACCTCGTCGCCCAGCACCCGGTCCACTTCGGATCGCGCGGTGGCCAGCACGTCGGGGTGGCGCAGCAGTTCGTGCAGGGTGAAGGTGAGCAGCCCGCTGGTGGTCTCGTGCCCGGCGATGAGGAAGGTGACCAGCTGGTGGCGCACGTTCTCGTCCGGCAGCCGCCGCCCGGTCTTCGGGTCGGCCGCGGTGAGCATCGTGTCGAGGATGTCGTGCTGCCCCTCCGGCAGCGGGTTGCGCCTGCGGTCGGCGATGAGCTCGTCGGCGACCTGGTGCATCAGCTCGACGTCGGCGGCGTACTGCTTGCGGGTACCGCGCATCAGCAGTTCCTGGCCGGGCAGCCGCCGCGGCCGCGCCCCGGCTTCGACGAGTCCGCGCACCATGGCTTCGACGAACGGGTTGAGCCGCTCCGCGTAGAAGCTGTTGAAGCGGTGGCTGAACGAGCACAGCGCGATCGTGTCGAGGGTGAGCCGGGTGGTGTCGTCGGCGATGTCGATGCGGTGCTCCGGGCCCTGGCGCTCCCACTTGAGCAGCAGCTGCTCGGCGATGTCGGCCATGCCGTCGAACATGGTGCGCAGGGCGGCGGGGCCGAATGCGGGCATCAGGATGCGGTGCGCGGACTGCCAGTTCGGTTCCTCGGTCCACGAGGTGAACAGCCCGTCGCCCGCGAAGTCGCGGACGTTGACCAGGGCGGCGCTGAGGGACTTGTCGAACCGCTCCTCGTCGCAGAGCTCGTCGACGAGCTCCTGGGACTGCACGATGATCACGTTCCGGCCGGGTAGCCGGAGCCGGAAGATCGGGCCGTGCTCGGCGGCCATCTCCACGAAGCGCAGCACGCCCTTCTCCGCGTCCAGCTCGGGCAGGTTGCCCACGAGCGGCTTCGGCTTGGGTTGCGGGATCGGGACGAGGTCCTGGGTGGTGGTCATCGGCATCTCCTGCGGGAGCGGGTGGGTTCAGAGCCGGGTGCGGGGCCGGGCTTGCAGTCCGGCGAGCGCGTTGTCGACGACGGCGGCCGCGTAGGCCTCGGGCGAGTCGGCGGGCCGGTGACCGAACGTGACGAGCACCGAGGCGGCGCCGTGCGCGGTCGTCCACAGCACGGTGCTGATCGCGAGCACGTCCCCGGTGAGCACGCCCTGTTCGAGGCAGCCCGCGACGCGCTCGGCGACGAGCCGGTACGCCGGGTTCACCGCGTCCGAGCAGTCGGCCTCGCCCTGGCAGTCGGCCTCGTCCGGGCGGCCGGCCTTGTCCGCCGGGCTGCCGCTCATGAACAGCGCCCGGTAGTGCACCGGGTCGTCCTGCGCGTAGCGCACGAACGCGAGCATCAGCTCGCGGAGCCCGTCGATGCCGCCCTGCCCGCCCGCCTCGGCGAGGTCGGCGGCGACGCGCGCGAAGCCGTGGGTGGCGAGCGCGCGCAGGATCGCCTGCTTGTCCGCGAAGTACGAGTACAGCGACATCGGCGCGCAGCCGAGGCGGCCGGCGAGCTTGCGCATGGTGAACCCGGGGAGGCCCTCGTCCCGGATGAGCTGCTCGGCGGCGGCGAGGATCTCCTGCCGCGTTTCGCCGCGGACCCGCTCGCGCGCGGTCTTGGTCACCACGTCGCACCTCCCGTGCCGACCGGCCCGACGACCGGTTTCGTACATGTACGAACCACTGTACATGTACGGACCACGAGTGCCGCGGACCGCGCGCCACCGATCCGCCGCTACGCTCCGATCATGGATGTTCACCGCAGGGTGAGCCGACCGGGGACGACCGGGCGGATCGCCGCGCTGCTGGAGGAGGTCGATGACCTGCTCGACCTGGGCCGCACGGCACAAGGCGCGGACGAGAGCAGCGCGACCACCGCGGTGCGAGCGCTCCAGGACCGCTACCCGGTCTGGTACTCGCAAGCGCTCGCCGCGCTCCCGGACGACCTCCGCCACCGGTTCACCGGGCAGTACGAGTCCCAGCGGCCGCTGCTCGCGCCGAAGATCGACCGGTTCCTCGCCGAACCCCGCCGCCCGTGGGCCGCCTACGACTCCGCCCCCCGATTCCTCCGGAGCCACGGCCGGTGGCAGTACGCGCTGCGGCCGAGCTTCGAGGAGCCGCTGCGCGAGCAGCGCCGGGTGCTGCTGGAAGCGCAGGGCAGGATCGGCATCGATCCCGACGTCGAACGCACCACCGGACGGCTGGTCGAGATCTTCCGCAGGCTGCCCGCCGCGCTGAACATCCTCGGCCGGGAGCATCGGCAGCGGCAGGGCCTGCCAGTCGACGACGAGTACGACCTCCAGCGCGTCGTGCACGCCCTGCTGCGGCTGCACTTCGACGACGTGGAACCGGAGGAGACGACGCCGCGGCGAGCAGGCGGCTCCTACCGGATGGACTTCCTGCTGCGCCGGGAGCGGGTCGTGGTCGAGGTCAAGATGACCCGTCCTTCGCTCGGCGCCAGGGAACTCCGCCACCAGCTCGTCGACGACCTCTTCGGCTACCGGCGGCAACCCGGCGTGGCCGCGCTGCTGTTCGTCGTGCTCGACCGCGACCGGCACGTCGACAACCCGGCCGGGTTCGAGCAGGACATCGCGGACGACGACCCGGAGCTGTTGGTCCGAGCCGTCATCGCGCAAGGATGACGACCACCGCGATCACCGCAGCGGGAACGGCACCCCGCGCTGCTCGGCCGGGCGGGGACCGAAGATCCGCCGCTGCGACTCGTCGATCGCGAGGTCGTTGATGCTGGCCTCGCGGCGGCGCATCAGCCCGTCCGGCGCGAACTCCCACAGCTCGTTGCCGTACGAGCGCCACCAGCGGCCGTCCGCGTCCCGGCACTCGTACTGGAACCGCACCGCGATGCGGTCCGCGGTGAACGCCCACAGCTCCTTGCGCAGCGCGTAGTCCAGCTCGCGGCGCCACTTCTCCCGCAGGAACTCGACGATCTCCGCGCGGCCGGTGACGAACCGGTCCCGGTTCCGCCACACCGAGTCCGCGGTGTAGGCGAGCGCGACCGCCTCCGGATCGGTGGTGTTCCACGCGTCCTCGGCGGCCTGGACCTTCTGCGCCGCGGTGTCGGCGCCGAACGGCGGGTACGGGGGACGTCCGGTCATGGTGCTCTCCTCTCGCGCGTCGGAGAACGTGCGTTCTCCGCGCTGCTAACCTAGAGAACGCACGTTCTCCACGCCAGGGAGCAGACCGATGGACCAGCGCACCGCCACCACCCGGCTGCTCGACGCCGCCGAGGAGCTGTTCTACGCGCGCGGCGTGCAGGCCGTCGGCATGGACGAGATCCGCGCCGCCTCCGGCGTCTCGCTCAAGCGCCTCTACCAGTGCTTCCCCTCGAAGGAGCAGCTCGTCGTCGGCTACCTGCGGCGCCGCGACGAGCGGTGGCGCGACTCCTTGGCCCGCTCCGTCACCACCCGCGCCCGAGGCGCCGAGCAGGTGCTCGCCGTCTTCGACTGGCTGCACGAGTGGTTCTCCGAACCGGGTTTCCACGGCTGCGCGTTCCTGAACTCCTTCGGTGAGCTCGGCGCCACCAGTCCCGCCGTCGCCGCCGCGGTCCGCGACCACAAGGCCGAGGTGCAGCGCTACCTCACCACGCTGCTCACCGACACCGACGAGCCGCGAACCGACCGGAAGGCATCCGAGCGGGAGGCGTTGGCCGAGCAGCTCAACGTCCTCGTAGAGGGCGCCATCACCACCGCCGCGATCACCGGCACCCCCGCCCCGGCCCGCCACGCCCGGGCAGCGGCCGAAGCCCTCCTCGCCCACCGCTGATCCCCCGGAACACCGCCCACCGCGCCCGATCACCGGGTACGGTCCGACGGCTTGAGCGGGCGCGCCCGCAGCTGCACTGCGCACCTACGATCACCGGCCGCTGCCGCTGGTGCTCGCGGTAGGGCGCCGGCTCTTCCGCCCGCCGCCCGCGGTGCTGCGGAAGCACTCGGCTACTGGGCGCCGAGGTCCGGAACGGTGAGGGAACCGTCGGCGGCGAGCGGGAAGCCCGGGTTGTGCGCGATCTCCCACGGATGCCCGTCCGGGTCGGTGAACACGCCCGCGTAGCCGCCGTAGAACGTCTCCGCCGGGCGCCTGGTCACCACCGCGCCCGCCGCCTCGGCCGCCGCGACGATCTCGTCGACCTCGGCCGCGGACCGGGCGTTGTGCGCGAGGCAGACACCGCCGAACCCGCGATCCACCGGCAGCCCGCAGTCCCGCGCGAGCTCCTCCCGCCCCCACAGCACGAACGCGCTGCCCCCGGTCTGGAAGAACACGGTTTCGCTGAGCTCCTGCCCGCGCCAGCCGAGCCGCTCGTAGAACGCCTTCGCCCGCGCCAGATCATCCACGCCGAGCGTGACCAGACTCACCCGCTGCTCCATTCCCGCAGCATAACGACGGCCGACGACCGTCCGTCCGTTCCAGGACCCTCCGGGACACCGGCTGCGGAACGTTGGAGATCGGCCCGGCGAACCACCCGACGCCGGCCGCCCTGACCGACTGGTCGTCCGGCCCGATGATCGACATCGGACCGGACGCTCGGAATTCCGCTCAGCCGCTGGCCGCGCTGGTGTTGATCTCACCGTTGACCCCGCGTGGGAAGAATCCACCCGAGGTCGCCTCTTGAGCGGTGAGGTACACGATGTTGAGGACTTGCCCGGCGCTGCGGCTGTAGGTGACGCCGAACTGATCGGTGGGCACGATGTTCGCCTTCCCGTTCTCGTCCACGACGCCCTGATCGAGGTCGTCGGCGCCGTCCAGGGAGTCCCGCGCATCGGAGAGCTTGACCGAAGCCTCCTTGAGGTCGCGGCCGAGCAGACCCGTCCCGAGCAAGCCGGTGTCCTTCGAGTACAGCGCACTGCGGATGTTCGCCGCGTGATAAGCCTCGGCAGCGAGAATGCCGGCGGCCGCCTCCAGGTAGGTCTTGTTCGACACCAGCGGCGCTGCACCCTTGTACGCGCTCACCCCGACGTCTTCGAACAGGTAAGCAGCCAGCAGGAAGTTGTCCTCGTTGGCGAACGGGTCGAAAGCCTCCCCGCGCCGTACGAGACCGGCGGCCTGCGCCGCGGCGGTGAAGCTGTTCTGCAGGTCGATCTCCGGTTGCGCCACCGCGGCCGACCCGAGGGCACTGCGCAGGAATTCCACGTGAGCGCGCTCGTCCGACGCGATCTCCTGTGCGTACTGGCGGACCATCTTGCTCTCGAACCGCACGGAACGACCTCCGGTGACGCCACCGCGGGCACCCGTGCCGCCAGTGAGCTTGTCCGGAATTCCCGCGCCGGTCACCGCATACGAGTAGAACTGCGCTTCGAGGTACTCCAGGTTGAGAGCGAAGTTCAGGATCGCTCCATCGCTCGGCGCCTCCGCGGCAGCAGCGACCGGCGCGAATGCCGTGGACGACATGGTCGCCGCGCCGATCACACCCAGACCGCCCAACCCGGCACTGCGCAGGAAGCGGCGGCGATCAGTCTGCCCCTCCGCGCTCCGGTTGATCATTTTCACGACTTGGTTCCGACCGAACACGTGGTTCCTTCCCCCACTCCGGCGGTTTCGACCGTGATCACCTGGTCACCACCCGAATGGTCATCTCGACGGACGTCCGAGGTTCGTCGCCGATCAGGCGGCCGCTTGGTCCACCGTGAAGATCTAGCCGTGCGAGGCCGAAGGTGCCGGTGGGCCGCGTCGGTTGCGGGACTTCCGCGGGAGGTTCCGGCGACCCGTCGCTGCCCGTTCGACGGCTCGTCGCCGCATTCGTCGATCAGGCCGGTGGCGCGGGCTGCTCGGGCGCTCCACGGTGGGCCGGCCGGGCGCAGCCCCCGCTTCACCGCCCACGGGCTCGTCCTGCCCGAGCTGCTCGCCGATTCGGATGTCAGACCACACGACCGGCGCGACTCCGGCTGCCTGCGGTGAAATGTCAGCCGAACCTCTTGTTCGCCGCAGCCCGCCACCTGCTCGCCGCGCCCGCCCAGATCCACGCCCCTCGGCGGCCGCGGGCAGCACGACGCGCCAGCGTTCGTGGACTCCGACGGGCGCACCGGCGAAGTTGGCAATCAGTCGGCAACTCGGCTCGGCAGCGGGATTCCTCAAGCCTGTGACCAGGCGGGATGGTGGGGCGCCTGGGGATCGAACCCAGAACCCACGGATTAAAAGTCCGTTGCTCTGCCAGTTGAGCTAACGCCCCGCAGGGGCAGCCTACAAGGGCGTGGTCATCTCGTGTGGTGGCGGGCCGGAGTGCACCGGGGCCGCGCGGGGCCACGAAGGTCGGGTTCGGCGTCAGGGACAATGGCGGGCGTGACCGTGCTCGATTCGATGGTGCCGACCGCCGAGAACCCGCCCGCGCACTCGCTGCGGATCGGGCCGCACGCGGTGGATCCGCCGGTGGTCCTCGCGCCGATGGCGGGGATCACGAACGTGGCGTTCCGCAGGTTGTGCCGGGAGTACGGCGCGGGGCTCTACGTCTGCGAGATGATCACCAGCCGGGCGCTGGTCGAGCGGCATCCGCAGACCATGCAGATGATCACGTTCGACGCCGACGAGCACCCGCGGTCGATGCAGCTGTACGGCGTCGACCCGGCGACCATGGGCGACGCGGTGCGGATGATCGTCGCCGAGGACCTCGCCGATCACGTGGACATGAACTTCGGCTGCCCCGTCCCGAAGGTCACCCGCAAGGGCGGCGGGTCGGCGCTGCCGTACAAGCGGCGGCTGTTCGAGGACATCGTCACCGCTGCGGTGCGCGCCGCCGAGCCCGCGGGCATCCCGGTCACCGTCAAGTTCCGCATCGGGATCGACGACGACCACCTCACCTACCTGGACGCGGGCCACATCGCCGAGGAGTCCGGCGCGGCCGCCGTGGCGCTGCACGCGCGCACCGCCGCGCAGCGCTACTCGGGCACCGCCGACTGGAGCACGATCGCCCGCCTGAAGGAGGCCGTGCGCGGCATCCCGGTGCTCGGCAACGGCGACATCTTCAGCGCCGACGACGCGCTGCGGATGATGGCCGAGACCGGCTGCGACGGGGTCGTCGTCGGGCGCGGCTGCCTCGGGCGCCCCTGGCTGTTCCGCGACCTCCAGGCCGCGTTCACCGGACGCGAGATCCCGCCGGGGCCGAACCTCGGCGAGGTGCGGCGGGTGCTGCGCAGGCACGGCGAGCTGCTCAGCGAGCACATGGGCGAGCAGAAGGGCGTGCGGGACCTGCGCAAGCACATGGCGCAGTACCTGCGCGGGTTCCCCGTCGGTTCCGACCTGCGGCACCGGTTCGGCCTGGTGTCCAGCCTCGCCGAGCTCGACGACCTGCTCGCCGACCTCGACCCGGACGTGCCGTTCCCCGCCGACGCGGAGGGCCCCCGCGGCCGCCAGGGCTCCGCGGGGAAGGTCGTGCTGCCCGAGGGCTGGCTGGACGACCCCGAGGACCGGTGCGTGCCCGCCGGTGCCGAGATCGACCACAGCGGCGGCTGACGGCGACGATGCGGATCGCTCTCCTGTGCCTCGCGGCGTGCGCGCTCGCGGGCTGCTCGACCACGCCGCAGGAACCGCCGCCGGAGCAGCGGATCAGCGACTACTTCGCCGCGAACGACGCCGCCGCCCGCGCGGGGGCGCAGGCGCAGCAGGACTTCTTCACCCGCACCCAGCACCCGGACTACGCCGACCGCACCTGCGAGCTGGACGGGCTCACCGTGCAGCTCGACCCGGCGATGAGCACGTTGCGCCCGGACCCCGGCTACCAGCCGGACGACACCGGGCCTCCCCGCGGGGACGTGCGGGTGGTGGGCGTGGAGGTAACGGTGCGCCGCGACGGCACGATCATCGGCAGGCAGATCGGCTCGCAGCACGTCGTGCTGCTCGACGGGCAGGTCCACGGATTCGCCCCCTGCCCGACCGGGAACGCCTCATGACGCGAACGGAGCACGTCCGCATGCGCGCACGTGACGTAGAACACGGCGCGTCCGATTCCTCCGTGCGGGTGGGGAGATCCCGTTTCACTTCCACCCGCTGTCCAGGGCCGGTACACACCAAGGCAGTCCGGCGACGTGAGACTCACTCACCAATTCGGAGCAAAGGCTGGTAAGCCGGATGAGCGAATTCCGCAGTACACGCGTCCCGGCGCCTCAAGCGACCCGCCGGAGCCGACGACACCACGGACGGGAGGTGACAGCGATGACCGGATTGCGCGACGGCTTCGCCGGACCCGAACCTCTGCGCGAGGACGTCGCGCGTTCGTTGTGCCCCGCACCGGCCCCACCGCCGGACCTCGGGCCGCGACGCACGCGTCACGAGCTCGCCAACGAGGGCGGCATGGTGGAACTGCACGAGTCGATCGCTGCGCTGCTCGCGTCCCGCGGGCAGTGGCGACAGGCCTACCACCACCTGCGCTCCGCGCTGGACCTGCTGTCCACCCAGGACACCCCGCGGGTGCCCGAACAGCTCCGGCACGAGGTGAACCGGCTGCGGCGCGAACACGCCGAAGCCCGCGAGCAGAGCCTCCGGGACAGCCTCACCGCCAGCTACAACCGCCGGTACCTCGACGAACGCCTCGCCGACCTGCTGGCCGTGGACGGGCCCGGCGGGCTGGCCGTCGGCCTCGTCGACCTGGACTGGTTCAAGCAGGTCAACGACACCTACGGGCACCTGCTGGGGGATCGGGTGCTGCAGCGCGTCGTGGACCTGCTGCAGGAGGCGCTGCCGTCGGGCTCGTTCTGCGCGCGCTACGGCGGCGAGGAGTTCGTGCTCGTGCTGCCGTCCATCGACGCGGCCCGCGCGGTCGCCGTGTGCGAGGCGGCCCGCATCCGCATCGAGCGGTTCCCCTGGACGCAGCTGGCGCCGGGGCTGCGCGTCACCGTGAGCATCGGGATGGCGCACGAACCGGACACCGGCCAGCACGCCTCGCCGTCCGCGACCGCCGAGCAGCAGCTCATCGGCGCGGACGCCCTGCTGTACGCGGCCAAGCAATCAGGCCGAAACGCGGTGGCCTACCGTTCGGCGAGCGAGGTCCACATCGCGGGCCTGGGCGCGGAGCGGCGCACCGGGGCTCGGCTGCTCGGCTACTGAGAGCGATCTCGCCGGAACCGATGGTACCTACTCAGGGTGTATGCGCCGGTCAAGCGGCGTAACACAGTTGGGCGATCTGGCGCACGATCTCAGCGAATCGTGCACTGATTGTGAAGAAATTGTCGCCCACTATCGTCAGTTCGGGCGATCAGCCGTACTATCTCGGGAGCGTTAAGCGATAGGACTTCGGGGAGTCGACCGCTGACGCCCATACCGAACGACGACACCATCGATTGCGACGGTGGGGAGGGAACACGGGTGCCGCAGGACCCCCGGCATGGCCAGCACGGGCACCACAGTCCCCACCAAGACGGGGGCCCGGACGAGGACAAAGCCCCCGAACAGCAGTCCGGGCGGCGCCGACGCGCGTTAGGCGACGACGGCACCGGTGGCACGCGGGTGTTCGACCTGCTGTCCAAGCACGGCAAGGCCCCCGGCGCGGGCACCGGCTCGCACCGCCGCGCCGCCGAACCCGAGAACCCCGACAGCGGCGGCGGACGCCGGTCGCGCGCGGCGCAGCCGCAGCAGCCCGCGCAGCCGCCCGCGGCGCAACCTCCCGCCGTGCAGCAGAGCGGTTCGCACCAGACCCCCCAGTCCGCGCAGGCACCGTCCCGCGGCCGCCCCACCCGCGGCGGCCCGCCGCCCGAACGGCGC
Organism: Saccharopolyspora sp. MMCC62; assembly: GCF_057736575.1. Lineage (NCBI taxonomy): Bacteria > Bacillati > Actinomycetota > Actinomycetes > Pseudonocardiales > Pseudonocardiaceae > Saccharopolyspora > Saccharopolyspora sp. MMCC62. The sequence continues at coordinate 329,467 of NZ_JBYKCM010000002.1, forward strand.
TCCGACTGGACGCCGCCCGAATCGGCCTCGCGGCCGCCCACCGGGCGCACCCGTCCCGCCGCGCCGAGCCGTCCCGCCGGGGACGGCAGGCACTCCGAGCCGCACGGCCAGCAACCCGCCGCCCCGCCGAACCGGCAGGCGCCGCAGCGCCCGCAGCCGCAGCAGCCCCCGGCCGCGCAACAGCCGCCCGCGACCCAGCAACCCCCGGCCAACCAGCAGCCCGCCGCGCAGCAGCCGCCCGCCTCGGACGCGCAAGCCGCCGAGTGGTCGGCACCCCCGCGCCCGCCGCAGGGCCCCGCCGCCCGGCGCGGCCGCGGCCAGCAGCCGCCCGCGCCGCAGGAACCGCGCACCGGCGGCCACCGCTCCGCCGAACCGCCCGCCGACGCGCAGCCCCCGGCCCGCCCCGGGCATCCGCAGACCGGCAGGCAGCCCGCCCCCGGGCGCCCGCGGCCGCAGGACGCGCCGCGACGTCGCCGCCCCGACCCGCAGCAGGCCGCTGCCGGTGCGCTGGGCGCCACCCCGGACGCGGAAGCCACCCACATCGCCAAGGCGCTCTCCGGCGAGCCCACCGCCGAACCCGAGGCGCCGCGCAGGCGACGCGAAGCCCCGCCCGCCGACGCGCAGCCACCGGCTCGCCCCGGCCGACCGGGACGGCCTGGCCGCCCCGCACCCGCGGCCACACCTGCCGCCGAGGACCCCGAGGCGACCGCCGTAGTGCCCGCGGTGCCCGCCGAACCGGCGAACCCGCCCGCCGAGGCCACCAAGGTCACCCGCGTCCCGGAGCGCCCGGCGCGCAGCGACGCCGCCGCCGACGAGACCGCGATCGTCGCGCCCGTCCCGGCCGCCGACACCGGCTCGGACGACGCGGACGAGGACCAGGACGACGCGGACTCCGCCGACGGCGGCGACAGCGACGAGATCCGCCAGATCGACGCGACGCTGGCCCGGTTCTCCGCGGTGCACGACGAGATCGCCATCGAAGAGGACGCGCGGCGCAAGAAGTACTCGTGGCTGTTCGGCATGCGCAAGGAGCCCGAGCTGGGCCGCGACATGCCGTTCGACTTCGTCGAGGGCCGCGACGCCGGTTCGTCCCGGATGGACTGGAAGAAGGAGCAGCGCAAGCGCCGCACCATCCGCATCCTCAAGGCCCTCGCGGTCGCCGCCGCGCTGACGATCTTCGTCGCGACCGGCATCGGCTGGAGCGCGAAGGCGTGGGTGGACGCGAAGTTCAAGGACGTCGCCGCGCTCGACCCGGGCTCCTCGTCGATCAAGGACATCTCGAAGCAGTCCGGCGACCGGAACTTCCTGCTGCTGGGTTCGGACACCCGCGCCGGGGCGACCGAGGCGGACGGCGTCGGCGACACCACCGACGAGCCGGGCGCCCGCGCCGACACGACGATGGTCGCGCACATCCCGGCGGACCGGAGCCGCGTGCTCGTCGTGTCCTTCCCGCGCGACCTGCAGGTGGACATCCCCGCCTGCGAGCGCTGGAACCCGGACACCGGCCAGTACACCGGTGAAGAGGCCGGTCCGCGCACGGCGACCAAGCTGAACGAGGCCTACGCGGTCGGCGGGCCGAAGTGCACCACCAAGGTCGTGCAGCAGCTGTCAGGCCTGTCGATCACGAACTTCCTGGGCATCGACTTCCAGGGCTTCCGGTCGATGGTGGACGCGATGCACGGCGTGGACATCTGCTCCACGATCCCGATCGTGGACGACAAGATCGGCGTGGTGCTGCCGAACGCCGGCCCGCAGACGCTGGACGGCACGCAGGCGCTGAACTACGTGCGCGCGCGGCACGTGCAGGGCGACCCGACCTCGGACTACGGGCGGATGCAGCGCCAGCAGCTGTTCCTGTCCTCGCTGCTGCGCAAGGCGATGTCCGGGCAGGTGCTGATGGACCCGCAGAAGCTCGGCGGTTTCGTGGACGCGGTCGCGGCGAACACCTTCGGCGAGAACGTCGGCACCGACCAGCTGCTGGAGCTGGGGCGTTCGATGCAGGGCATGGACGCCGGGAAGATCACGTTCATCACGGTGCCGACCACCGGCTACGCGAACGACGAGGGTCGCGAGGAGCTGGATCCGGAGGAGGCCGCCGCGCTGTTCCGGGCGATCATCGAGGACGCTCCGGTGTCGCCGCGGCAGGCGGGCGTGCCCGGCGCCGCGGGTGGCGCGGGTCCGGCGTCGACGAGCCCGGTGTCGTTCGGCGGCGCCGCCACGGCGAAGCCGTCCGACGTGCCGGTGCGGGTGATCAACGCCGCCGGCCGGGACGGGCTGGCGGGGCGCACCGCCGACGAGCTGGGCGCGGCGGGCTATCCGGTGGCCGGGTCGGAGACGGTGTCCGAGGAGAGCGAGCGGACCGTGGTCCGGCACAGCGCGGCGAACGCGGCGGCGGCACGGCTGCTGGCGTCCGCGGTGCCGGGGGCGACGGCCGTGCAGGACGACGCGGCCGGTGGTGAGCTGCGGCTGGAGCTGGGCACCTCGTACACCGGTCCGGTGCAGGCGGCGGGCGGGCAGCAGGCCCAGCTGCCGACGGATCTGAGCACGGTGAACGCCGGCTCGGACGTGTGCGGCTGAGAACACCGGACTATTTGTCCGCTTTGACCCGTTCACCGCTTGTTGTGCCCGGAAGTGCTCTGATCGAATGGTGACGTCTGCAATACCACTCGAACGGGCCCATCATGGTCCGTTCACCGGCGATTCACCAGCGTGCGTCTTGTCCGATTCTTCCCGGAAGTAAGGTGACCGGCATGCGTGAGGTCTACCAGGAACAGCTCGGCGATCTCGCCGAGGAGCTCGCCTCGATGTCGACCATGGTCGGAACGGCGATGGAGCGCGCCACGAAGGCGCTACTGGAGGCCGATCTGACTCTGGCCGAACAGGTCATCGAGGAGGACGTGCACGTCGACGAGGCCCGCGCCCGCGCCGAGGAGCAGGCGTTCGGCCTGCTCGCCCTGCAGGCGCCCGTGGCAGGCGACCTGCGCACCGTCATCTCCACCATCCACGCCGCCGAGGACCTGGAGCGGATGGGCGACCTGGCGCTGCACGTCGCGAAGGCGGCCCGCCGCAGGCACCCGCAGCCGGTGCTGCCGGAGCCGGTCCAGGAGTACTTCGCCGAGATGGGCCGGGTCGCGGTGGACCTGTGCGGCCGCGCCGCCGCGGTGATCCGCTCCCGCGACATCGACGCCGCCCGCGACCTGGAGGCCGCCGACGACGCCGTGGACGACCTGCACCGCCACCTGTTCACCGTGATGATGAGCTCCGAGTGGTCGCACGGGGTGGCCGCGGCGGTGGACGTGACGCTGCTGGGCCGGTTCTACGAGCGGTTCGCCGACCACGCGGTCGCCGTCGGCCGCCGCGTCGTGTTCACCGTGACCGGGAGCATGCCGACCAGCTGAGCCGGGCTCGTTCCGCAGGCCCGCCGTGTCCCTCGTTCGAGGGGACTTCGGCGGGCCTTTTCACGCCATCAGGTCACGCGGCGTGTCCACTGCTGTTCGTAGGGCCGCTGAACTGGGGGAACAGGACCCGAAACGGCAAACGACGTATTAATACTCGGTCTCACCAGTCGTTGGGGCCGAATGCCGTATGCGAAGGTTCGTGCCGTGACCAGCACCGACGCCTCGCCCCTCGCCGCCGTCCCACCGGAGGCCGAGGGTGCATAACAGTCCGACCGTGCACCGCCGGCGCCTCGGCGGTGAACTGCGCAAGCTGCGCGAGTCCGCGGGCCGCACGCACCGCGAGGTCGCGGCCCACCTGGACTGCTCGCAGGGGAAGATCAGCCAGATCGAGCTGGGCCGGGTCCCGGTCCGCACCTCCGACGTGCGGTTGATGGCCGAGTTCTACGGCATCACCGGCGACCGGATCGACGAGCTGATCGAACTCGCCCAGGGTTCCAAGGAGCGCGGCTGGTGGCAGCGGTACCCGACGACGGCGCAGCGCCCCGGCTTCGAGACGCACCTCGGGCTGGAGACGGCGGCGAAGGCGGTCAGCTGCTTCGGCGCCGACCCCATCCCCGAGCTGCTGCACACCGCCGAGTACTCCACCGCGCTGTTCGGCGCCGAACTGCGCCCGCCCGCCGAATCGGACCGGCAGGAACGGCTCACCGTCACCACCACCCGGCAGCAGCGGCTGCTCGGCGCCGAACCGCTGGAGCTGTGGGCGGTGCTGGACGAGGCCGCGCTGCGCCGCAGCGTCGGCGGGCCGGTGGTGATGCGCCAGCAGCTGGAGCACCTGGTGCTGATGGGCTACCGGCGGAACGTGACCATCCAGGTGCTGCCGTTCGCGCACGGCGGGCACCCGCTGATGGGCGAGCGGATCTCGGTGTTCTCGTTCCCCTCGGACGCCGACCCGCAGGTGGTGCACGTCGGGGACTCCGCGAGTTCGCGGTTCCTGGACAAGCCCGCCGACACCGGCGACTACCTGACCGCGTTCGAGAAGGTCTGCGGCATCGCGCTGCCCCCGAAGGAGTCCAGCGCCTACATCTCCGCGGTCGCCGACGACTGGAAGGCCTGAGGACGAGCGGAGCCCGCCCCGGCGGTGCGGGACGGGCTCCGGTCGTCGCGCTCGATCAGCCGAAGCGGCCCGAGATGTAGTCCTCGGTGGCCTTCTGGCTGGGGTTGGAGAAGATCCGCCCGGTCTCGTCGATCTCCACGAGCTGGCCGGGTTCGCCCACCGCGCGCAGGTTGAAGAACGCGGTCTGGTCGCTGACCCGCGCCGCCTGCTGCATGTTGTGCGTGACGATGACGATCGTGTACTCCTGCTTCAGCGTGGAGATCAGGTCCTCGATCGCCAGCGTGGAGATCGGGTCCAGCGCCGAGCACGGCTCGTCCATCAGCAGCACGTCCGGCTGCACGGCGATGGCCCGCGCGATGCAGAGCCGCTGCTGCTGACCGCCGGAGAGGCCGCCGCCGGGCTTGCCCAGCCGGTCCTTGACCTCTTCCCACAGGTTCGCGCCGCGCAGCGCCCGCTCGGCGACCTCGTCGAGGTGCTTCTTGTTCTTCTCCCCGGCGAGCTTCAGCCCGGCCACCACGTTGTCCCGGATGGACATGGTGGGGAACGGGTTGGGCCGCTGGAAGACCATGCCGATGGTGCGGCGCACCTGCACCGGGTCGACGTGGGCGCCGTAGATGTCCTCGCCGTCGAGCAGCACCTTGCCGTCGACGCGGGCTCCCGGCACGACCTCGTGCATGCGGTTCAGCGACCGCAGCACGGTCGACTTGCCGCAGCCGGAGGGACCGATGAACGCGGTGACGCTGCGGGCCGGAACCTGCAAGGTCACGTCCTGCACGGCGTGGAACTTGCCGTAGTACAGGTTGAGGTCCTTGATGTCGAGACGCTTGGCCATGGGATCCGCCCTACTTGGTCTTGACGGCGAACAGCCTCGACAGCAGCGACGCCACGAGGTTGATCAGCATGATGACGAGAACGAGGGTGAGCGCGGCGCCCCACATGCGGGCGTCGCCGGCGGGGGTGCCGGTCCCGCGCTCCATGAAGATCGTGAGCGGCAGGGACGCGAGCTCGCCGCCGAACATGTCGTAGCTGATCGAGCTCGAGTAGCCGACGAGGATCAGCAGCGGCGCCGTCTCACCGAGCACCCGGGCGAGGCCGAGCATGACGCCGGTGAGGATGCCGGACAGCGCGGTGGGCAGCACGACCTTCACGATCGTCTTCCACTTGGGCACGCCCAGCGCGTACGAGGCCTCGCGCAGCTCGTCCGGGACGATCAGCAGCATCGTCTCGGTGACGCGCACGACCACCGGCACCATGAGCAGCACCAGCGACAGCGCCACCGCGAACCCGCTCCGGCTGAAGCCGAAGGTGGTGATCCACAGCGCGTAGATGAACAGGCCGGCCACGATCGACGGCAGGCCGCTGAGGATGTCCACCATGAAGGTGGCGACCTTCGCGAACCGCGAGTTCTGCCCGTACTCGATCAGGTAGATCGCGACGAGCACGCCCAGCGGCACCGAGATGACCGCGCAGATGAGCCCTTCGAGCAGGGTGCCCGCGAGCGCGTGGTTGATGCCGCCGCCGAAGTCGGTGGGCAGCAGGCCGTTGAACGAGTGCGTCCACCAGGTGCTGCTCAGCACCGGGGCGAGCCCGCGCTGCAGCAGGGTGATCAGCACCCACAGCAGCGGGACGACGGCGATCAGGAACGCCGCGGTGAACACGGTCGTCGCGAGGTGGTTCTTGAACTTCCGGGCGAACCCGAGGTGCTGGAACGCCGGGGGTGCGGCGGGGCGCTCGACGTCAGCGGCGTTCGTTGTCATGACTTCCCCTTACCGCTGGCGCTCTCGATCCACCGGGCGAGCGCGTTCACCGCGAAGGTGATGACGAACAGCACCAGACCGGCGGAGATGTAGGCGCCGACCTGCATGTTGTTGTTGAACTCGCCGGAGCCGAGCGCGATCTTGGAGGCGAACGTCGCGCCCACGTCGAAGAGGCTGAAGTTCGGCCCGCTGTTGACCGTGCTGAGGATGACCGTCAGCGCCACGGTCTCGCCGAGCGCGCGGCCGAGGCCGAGCATCGAACCGCCGATGAAACCGTTGCGGCCGAACGGCCACACCGTCGTCCGCACGACCTCCCAGCGGGTGGCGCCGAGCGCCTGGGCGCCTTCGATGTGCGCCTTCGGCGTCCGCTGGAACACCTCGCGGGTGACGCCGGTGATGGTCGGCAGGATCATCACGGCGAGCACGATGCCCGCGGTGAAGATGTTCATGCCGCTGTCGGCGGGCGCGTTGCCACCCGCGAAGATCGGGATCCAGCCGAGGTTCTGGTTCAGCCAGAGCGCGACCGGCTTGAGCACCGGCCCCAGCACCAGCACGCCCCACAGGCCGTAGATCACCGAGGGCACCGCGGCCAGCAGGTCGACGATGTAGGCGAACGGGCGGGCCAGCGACGGCGGCGCGTACTGGGTGAGGAACAGCGCGATCCCGCACGCGATGGGCATCGCGAAGACCAGCGCGACCAGGGAGCTCGCCACCGTCACCCACGCGAGGTCGGCGATGCCGAAGCTCAGCTCGTTCGGGTCGGAGGTGTCCCACACCCGGCTGAACAGGAAGTTGACCTGGTTCGCCTGCAACGAGGGCACGGCCCGGATCAGCAGGAAGATCCCGATCGCCGCGATCAGCGCGACGACGAAGATCCCGGACCCGGTCGCGAGGGACTGGAATGCGCGGTCCCCGGCGCGGACGACCTTCTTCGGTTCGTCCGCCGGGGGCGCTTCGGGAGCGGAAATGACGGCCTCCGGTCCGGAAGTGGATGCCGAAACGCCCGTGCGGGCACCGGAGGTTCCGGTGCCCGCCGGGCGCTGGTCGGCTCTTGTCGAGTCGTTCACTGCTTCGTGCAGCCTCTCACTGGTGGAGGGGATTCCGGGGCGTCACGCGATCGCGCCGACGGCGCCCAGCACCTTCTGCTTGAACGCTTCGGGCAGCGCGACGTACCCGGCCTGCTCCAGCTGCGCGGCGTCCGCGTTGGCGGCGACGGTCAGCACGGCCTTCACGGCCTTGGCGGTCTCCGGGTCGTAGCCCTTCGAGCAGACGATCTCGTAGGTGTTGAGCACGATCGGGTAGACGCCCGGCTGCTTGTTGCCGTAGATCGAGTCGAGGTCGACCCGCAGGTCGTGGCCTTCGCCTTCGACCTTGGCGCCGTCGATGGCCTTGCCGACGTTCTCGGTGGTCAGGTCGACCGGGCCGGCACCGCTGTCGATCTTGGCGATGCCGAGGCCGAGGTTCTTCGGGAAGGACCACTCGACGTAGGTGATGGCGCCCGGGGTGGCCTTGACGGACTGGGCGACCTGGTCGCTGCCCTCGCGTCCCTGGCCGATGCCCGGCCCGGACTCGAACTGCTTGCCCTCGCCCTTCCAGGCGCCGCCGGTGGCGGTGCTCAGGTATTTCTGGAAGTTGTCCGAGGTGCCGGACTCGTCGGAGCGGAAGAACGGGACGACCGCGAGGTCCGGCAGCTGCTTGCCCGGGTTCAGCGCGGCGACCGCCGGGTCGTTCCAGTTCTTGATCTGGCCCTGGTACATCTTCGCGATCACGTCGGCGTTGAGCACCAGGTCGTCGACGCCCGCGACGTTGTAGGACACCGCGATCGGGCCGAAGACCATCGGGATGTTCCACGCCGGGTTGCCCGCGCAGCGCTCGGCGGCCTTGGCGACCTCGCCGTCGGCCTCGTCCAGCGGCGAGTCGGACCCGCCGAAGTCGATCTGCCCGGCGGTGAAGGCGGCGACGCCCTTGCCGGAGCCGGACTTGGTGTAGTTCAGCTGCTGGCCTTCGCAGGCCATGCCGTAGTCGCGGGCGAACACGTCCATGGCGTTCTTCTGCGCCGAGGAGCCTTCGGCGGAGATCGGCTTGGTGCCGCACTCGACGTTCAGCCCGGCCAGGGCGGGGTTGGCGCCGCCCTGCGGAACGTTCTGGTCGGTGCCGCAGGCCGACAGCACGAGCGTGCCGGCCGCGAAGAATCCGAGCGCAGCGCTGTGCCGCTTGATCTTCACTTCGTTCCTCCAGATCAGGGAAACACCGTGGGCGCGGCACGCTGCCGCTCGTCCCCGAACGCTAAGCAGTAGGAGTGGATTCGCGCCATGCAGCGGGTGAACGTGAAGTGAACAAGGCACGCTAAGTAAGCAGCGCCACGTTCCAACGGGTGATCGGCCACCATCTCGTGATCCAGGCGTTCGCAATCAGTGATCCGGACGAACGTCACGGATCACCGCCCGAACTGCACGTCCAGATCGGTGCGCTCGAAGCCGAGCCGCTGGTAGACCTTGATGGCGGGCGCGTTGTCGCCCTCGACGTAGAGCAGCACCTCCGCGCAGCCGATTTCACGCAGGTGGTGCAGTCCGGCCGCCGTCAGCAGCTTCCCCAAACCGCTACCCTGCGTGTCCGGATCCACTCCGACGACGTACACCTCGCCTTCGCCGCCCGGGTGCACCTTCGTCCAGTGGAAGCCCAGCAGGCGGTCCTGCGCGTCCACTGCGAGGAAGAAGCCGGTCGCGTCGAACCAGTCCTCCGCCTCCTTCTCGCGCAGATCCGCCTCGCTCATCGCGCCCTGCTCCGGGTGCCACCGGAACGCTCGGTGATTGACCGCGACGACGGCGGCCTCGTCGGAGCCGGGCCGGAACGCGCGGATCGACACGCCCTCGGGAGCCTCGGCCGCGGGCAGCTCGGCGTCGGCGAGCCGCAGGCCCATCCGCCACAGCTCGCGCGGGCGGGCGAAGCCGAACCGCTCCGCCAGCCGCAGCGCGCCCGGGTGCTCGCCGTGCGACCAGATCCGCAGCCGGCCGGTGTCCTCGCCCGCACCCTCCAGCGGCAGGTCGGCGCGCTCCAGCAGCGCCCGCACCAGCCGGGTGCCGACACCTCCGCGGCGTTGCGCCGGGTGCACGGCGAGCTCGGCCACCAGCAGGCCGTCCGCCTCGTCCGCGGTGTCCAGGTGCGCGTAGCCGAGCAGCTCACCCGCCGCCGAGCGCACCACGAAGTGCTCGGACCGCACGTCCGCCTGCACCGGCTCGATCTGCTGCGCCACGTCGCGGTGCGCCCGCAACCGCATGAGCACGTGCTCTCCCGCGGGCGCCACCCCGTCGGCCTCCGCGGCCGCGTCGAGCAGTGCCACCACCTCGGCCACCTCGGCCTGGTCCAGTCCGTTCCGCCACGTCAGCTGCACGGGCCCGACGTTACCCACCCGACCCCGCCCAGCACACGTGACGAACCCGGCACGGCACCCCGGACGACGCCGAAGCCCGCGCCCGCCCGGATCTCCTCCGTACCCTGCGAAGTGCACGACGGCTGGTGAGAACCTGGGAGGAACCGGTGGCCAGGACGAGGATCGGCACGACGATGCTGGTCGTCGCCGCGGGAGCGGTGCTGTCCTCCTGCGCGGGCGGTTCCGGACCGTCGAACCCCGCGTCGGCCGAGCCCGCCGCCCCTGCGCCCGGGAGGAGGGCGGACCAGTCCGTCCTGGGCGTGGCGGATGCTCGGGAATGCCCGGAATCCGTGGTCCAGCGGGCCTCGGACGCCCCGGTCGCCGAGTTCACCGTCCACGGCCTTCCCGGCGATGCGTTCTCGTACCGGATCGAGAAGGTCGACGGCTCGGTGCTCACCGGCACCAGCGGGGAATTCGCCCCGGTGCAGCGGGAAGCGGTGTTCACCACCGGGGTCCCGAACGCCGAGATCCGAAGCGTGACGATCTCCGCGCACGGGCGAACGGGGATCGCAGGCACCTGCCGGATCACGTCGATCAGCTGACAGGCCGAACCGCCCCCGCCGCTCGGAGCGGCGGGGGCGGTTCGGCGGTATCGGCTCAGGAGTGGGCGGCGATGATGGCTTCGGCCGCTTCGACCGCGCCGGAGGTGGCGGGCTGCTGCGGCGGGGCGGAACGGGCGGGGCGGACGAACTTGTAGCCCACGTTGCGCACCGTCCCGATCATCGAGTCGTACTCGGCGCCGAGCTTCGCCCGCAGCCGCCGCACGTGCACGTCGACCGTGCGGGTGCCGCCGAAGAAGTCGTAGCCCCACACCTCCTGCAGCAGCTGCGCGCGGGTGAACACCCGGCCCGCGTGCTGCGCCAGGTACTTGAGCAGCTCGAACTCCTTGTAGGTGAGCTCCAGCGCCCGGCCCTTCAGCCGCGCCGTGTAGGTGGCCTCCTCGATCACGAGGTCGCCGACCGACAGCGAACCGTCCGCGGCGGCGCTCTCCCCGGCGCGGCGGGTGGTGAGCAGCCGCATCCGGGCGTCCACCTCGGCGGGGCCGCTGGTCGGCAGCAGGATCTCGTCCACGCCCCACTCGGCGCTGATCGTGACCAGACCGCCCTCGTTGACGATCGCGATCACCGGGGCGTCCCCGGCGGCGAGGACGCGGCACAGGTCCCTGGCCCCGGCCAGGTCGGTGCGGGCGTCGACGAGCACCACGTCGTGGGCGCCTGCGGAGAGGATCGCTCCGGGGTCGGGGGGCAGGACGCGCACCCGGTGCGGCAGCAGTGCCAGTGCGGGCAGTGCTGCTTCGCCGTTCAGATCGCTGGTCAGCAGCAGCAGTTCGGAACTCATGTGGGGTGCCTCCCGTCCCAGGGCCATCACCGAAGCGGCGGCTCGCGGAGGCCGCCCGGACGGCGCGACAGGCCGGACGACCCGGCTTCGTTGCCTGTGGATGCCGAGCACAATACCCCTCATGAGTACGAAAACCCCAGGTGAACCGGACGGCATCACATTTGTGAAGGCGCTGCGAACCCGTGTTGCGCCGATGTTTCGTCCCACGCCGATCACGCTCACGACCGCGGACGGAGTGCGGTTGCGCGGGCAGTACCTGACCGGTGCGGGCGGCGGCGGCACCGCGTTCGCCGTCGGGCACGGCTTCACCAACCACGTCCGGAAACCGGCGGTGCGGGCGGTGCTGCGGCGGCTCGCCGAGCACGGGCCGGTGCTCGCGGTGGACTTCCGCGGGCACGGCCGCTCGGGCGGGACCAGTTCGGTCGGGCCTGCCGAGGTCGCGGACATGGCGGCGGCGCTGGCGCGGCTCCGCGAGCTCGGGCACCGGCGGGTGGTGAGCATCGGGTTCTCGCTCGGCGGCGCGGTCGCGCTGCGCCAGGCCGCGCTGGCCGCACCGGCGGAGCGGCCGGACGCGATGATCTCGGTGAGCGGTCCCGCGCGCTGGTGGGTGCGGGACACCCCGGCGATGCGGCGGGTGCACTGGTTGCTGGAACAACCGCACGGGCGGTGGGCGGCGCGGCTGCTGGGCGTGCGGCTGGGCGACGAGTGGGCGGAGATCCCGGCGTCGCCGATCGAACTGGCCCCGCTGCTCGCGCCGACCCCGGCGCTGCTGGTGCACGGCACCGACGACCACTACTTCCCGGTGGCCGACGCGGAGGCGCTGCACGCGGCCGCGGGCGGCGAGCTGTGGCTGGAGCAGGGCATGCGGCACGCGGAGAGCGCGACCACCCCGGAGCTGGTGGACCGGATGGCCCGCTGGGCCTGCGCAGCGGGCGACCGCTGCTGACCGGCCGCTCCGCTGCTGCCGGGGGGCGGGGCGGACGGGCGTTCCGGTGGTTGTTGTCCAGCACACCTGTCGGCGCCGACCGGTCGGGTGCGAAGGTGAACCGCGGCGGATCACCCCGACCACGCCCGATCCCGACCCCGCCCCCGACAGAACGGACCGCCTGCGGTGAAGAAGCTCGTCGTCACGCTGCTCCTCGTCCTCGGCCTGCTGGTCGTCGCCGACTACGGCGCGGCGTCGGTAGCCGAGTACCAGGTGTCGCAGCAGGTCCGCGACCAGCTGAAGCTCGACGAGGACCCGTCGGTGCGGGTGCACGGCTTCCCGTTCCTCACCCAGGCCGTCGCCGGGGACTACCGGGACGTGGAGCTCGCCGCGAAGGCGGTGCGCGTGGGCCAGCTCAGCGAGCTCGGCGTGGAGGCGAACCTGCACCACGCGCGGGTCCCGCTGAGCGACGTCGTCGGCGGCACCGCGAACGAGATCCAGGTGGACGAGCTGGTCGGGCGGGTGAAGCTGAAGGCCTCCGACGTGGGGCGCTTCATCGGCATCACGGACCTGACGATCAACCCGGCGCCGAAGGACGCGCTGGACGAGCCGGCGGACGAGGCGAACGAGGGCTCCAGCGGCACCACCGGCACCGGGGCGAGCGATCCGAGCCGCGCGACGGTCGCGCTGGACGGATCGCTCGACATCGCGGGCAACGACGTGCGGGTCAAGGTGATCGCGGTGCTGTCGCTGCTCAACGGCCAGCTCAAGATCGAACCGAAGAAGCTGGACATCGCCGACCAGGCGCTGTCGGACATCCCGCTCGGCGACGTGTTCGAGAAGTCGATCCTGCAGCAGTTCACCACCACCATCGACCCCGGCGTGCTGCCCTTCGAGGTGCGGCCCACCGCGGTGCGGGTGGAGCGGGGCGCGCTGGTCATGGAGGGCACCGCCGAGGACGTGACGATCGGCCAGGGCGGGGTGACCACCGGATGACCGGGTGGGCGGTGCTGCTGGTCGTGGTCGCCGCGACGCTCGCGTTCGGCTTCTGGTGGCGCTCCCGCGAAGGACGGGTGCGGCCCGCGGCGACGAGCGGTCGGCTCGGGACCGCGGGCGCGCAGCGGGACGGCGCGGCCGGGACCGGGACTGGGACCGGAAACGCGGCGACGCCGGCGGGCATGGGGAAGCCGGCAGACCCGGAGAACTCGGAGCGCCTGGAGTCCGTGGAGCACGCCGCGGGCACCGGTGAGACCGAGAGCACCGACGAAACCGCGGGCTCCGCGACAGCCGTGGGCTCGGCGGACGGCACGCCGCAGGACCGCCCGACCGGCGCCGAACCGGCCGGGGGAGCCGCGACCGCGGACGGCCCGGTCGAGGACGACCCGGTCGAGGACGGCTCCGGAACCGGGAAGACCGGCGCCCCCGCCCGCGTTGCACCCGACGTGTCCGATCACCTGCCCGACGGCCTGCGCACCCGGCTCGGCGACCTCACCGGCGCCGGGGTGACGCTGCTGCAGCTGTCCACCACGTTCTGCGCGCCGTGCAGGCACACCCGCATCCTGCTGGCCGACCTGGCGCAGCGCACCGAGGGGATGCGGCACGTCGAAGTGGACCTCACCGACCACCCCGAGTGGTCGACGCCGCTGCGGGTGCACCGGACGCCGACGACGCTGGCGCTGGACTCCACCGGGCGCGAGCTGTTCCGGGTCGGCGGCGTGCCCCGCCGCGACGAGCTCACCGCCGCGCTGCGGCCGCACCTGCCATGATCGCCCGGATGCTGGGAAACCCGCCGGGGCCGATGTCCCGAGCTCTGCGCGACCCGGCCACCACCTCCCGCGACACCACCGGTGAACTGCGGTTTTCCACACGCGGGACGGCGCATCGGAGCACGAGGTGCGTCTCACCCAGTGAACGTTCTTCCCGCCGATCGGCCGAGGCGGGTAGCCTCCGAGCCGTGCGCGTACTGCTGACCCGACGGCGCGCGGTGGACTTCTGCCGCGTGGGCAGCAGCCTGTGTCCGGAGTGCTGACCGGGCGGTGAACGATGCGCGCGGCGCTCGCAGGGGAGATCGTCCCCGCGCAGCAGCCCGCATCCCGCACCGCCGGCCGGACCGGGCTTTCAGCCGGTTCCCGAGCTCCGGTCCACCCTGTCGGTCCAGCTACGGAGGATGCCCATGCCCGCCACCCTCGACCCGCGCGGAGTCCGCTTCACCGCCGCCATCACCTGCGTGATCCTGGCCATCGGCCTGGTCACCGGGAGCTGGCGGGTGCTCGCGGTCCAGACGGTGCTGTTCGCGCTGTGCGCCTTCGTCGGCATGGGCCTGAACCCGTGGGGCGCGGTGTACCGCTCAGCGGTGGCGCCGCGGCTGCCGGCCATCCCGCAATCGGAGCGGGAGGACCCGGCGCCGGTGCGCTTCTCGCAGGGGGTCGGGTTCGTGTTCGCGGTGGTCGCCACCGCCGGATACGCCCTGGAGTGGACCGTGCTCGGCACGGTCGCCAACGCGCTGGCCCTGGTGGCGGCGCTGCTGAACGCGGCGTTCGGCTACTGCCTGGGCTGCCAGCTGTACCTGGTGCTGCGCCGGTTCGCCCCGGCGAAGCAGGAAGCCCGCTGACGGGCCCGCAACACACGTGCAAGGAACGGAAACGAGAAGGAGTCGCTCGATGAGCCGTGCAGAGGTCCTGGTCTCCACCGATTGGGCCGAACAGAACCTGAACACCGACAAGGTCGTGTTCGCCGAGGTGGACGAGGACACGACCGCCTACGACGGCGGCCACATCCCGGGCGCCATCAAGCTGGACTGGCGCAACGACCTGCAGGATCACGTGCGCCGCGACTTCGTCAGCCGGGAGGGCTTCGAGAAGCTGCTCTCCGCCAAGGGCATCTCGAACGACGACACCGTGATCCTCTACGGCGGCAACAACAACTGGTTCGCCGCCTACGCGTACTGGTACTTCAAGCTCTACGGCCACTCGGACGTGAAGCTGCTCGACGGCGGGCGCAAGAAGTGGGAGCTCGACGGCCGCCAGCTGGTCAAGGACGAGCCGAACCGCGGCGCCACCAGCTACCAGGCGCAGGAGCCCGACACCTCGATCCGCGCGTTCCGCGACGAGGTCGTCGACGCGATCGGCACCAAGAACCTGGTGGACGTGCGCTCCCCCGACGAGTTCGCGGGCAAGCTGGTCGCGCCCGCGCACCTGCCGCAGGAGTCGGCGCAGCGCGCCGGGCACATCCCGCAGGCGGTGAACGTCCCGTGGAGCAAGACCGCCAACGAGGACGGCACCTTCAAGGCCGACGAGGACCTCAAGAAGATCTACGCCGAGGCCGGGCTGGACGACTCGAAGGACACCATCGCCTACTGCCGCATCGGCGAGCGCTCCTCGCACAGCTGGTTCGTGCTCCGCGAGCTGCTGGGGCACGCGAACGTGAAGAACTACGACGGTTCCTGGACCGAGTACGGCTCGCTGGTGGGCGTGCCGGTCGAGAACCCGAGCCAACAGGAGGCGTGACATGAGCCTGGACGGATGCGGTGCGCCGCAGCAGGGGGCGACGGCCGTCGCCGAGGACACCGATCAGGTCGTGGTGACCGGCAAGGTGCGCTCCGGCGCGGCTCCGGTCGGCGGCGCGTTCGTGCGGCTGCTGGACGCGAGCGGGGAGTTCACCGCCGAGGTCGTGTCCTCGGTGGACGGTGACTTCCGGTTCTACGCGGCTCCCGGGTCGTGGACGGTGCGCGCGCTGCACCGCGACGGCAAGGGCCAGTCGGACGTGTCCGCGTCCGGTCCCGGCGTGCACCCGGTGGACATCGCGGTCGCCTGATCCCGACCGCTCTCCCGGAGGGCCGGTACCCCGCGCGGGTGCCGGCCCTCCGGTGCGTTCGGGTCAGACCTTCGTGGAGCGCAGCAGCGCGAACGCCCGCTCGTCGCGGTCGGCGCGGCCCGGTTCGGAGCCTTCCGCGCAGCCCACGGTGGTGAACTCGACGACCTCCCAGCCGGTGCGCGCGAACAGCCGCTTCAGCCCGGTCTCCGAGAAGATCCAGAAGTTGGTGGCGTCGCCGTTCGCCTCCGCCGGGTCCAGCAGGTACGCCACCGGCTGCTCCTGCAGCGGCGTGCCGTCCGGCGCCTGCCGCGCGACCCGGGTGGACAGGAAGCACAGCTCGGCCCGCCGGGCCAGCGCCTCCAGCACGTAGAACGGGTTCTTCAGGTGGTACAGCAGCCCCAGGAAGAACACCGCCCCGTAGTGCTCCGCGGGCAGCGCGAACTGCGAGTCCAGGTCGATCTCGTGCACCTGCACCTCGGAGGACAGCTCCTCGACGAGCCGCCGCGCCCCGCGCAGGCCGTTGAAGTTCGTCGGCGGGTTGTCCACCACGTCCACCGAGCAACCCAGCTCGTGCTCCAGGAAGAACCCGAAGTCGCCGTCGGCGGCCCCGATGTCGGCGATCCGGCTGCCCGCGATCCGGTCGAACACCTGCCGCTGCGGGCCGGTGATCAGCCGGTCCAGGTGGAAGATGTTCGCCATCGTGTCGTACGGGTACCAGTCGAACTCGGCGGGAGCGATCTTCTCCTTGCGCGCGAGCAGGTCCTCGCGGAAGGCCAGCGCGCGCTCGCGCAGCGTGTCGAAATCGGTCATGTCGGCCCGGATCCCCCCAGTTCTGGCGGTCAGCTGCCTGCGAATCATGCCCGACGCCACACCCCACGCGGTGCGCGCGGTGGTTATCCTTTGCGCGTGGAACTCATACCTTTCCTGCACTACGGCCTCGTCACGCTGCTCGGCATCGCCACGGTGATGGTCCTGTGGTTCGCCGGGTACGTGCTGTACCGGCTGTACAACGACTGACCCGCTCCGGTTCGCGAGCCGGTGGCGCGGGTAATCTCCGCACGATGAGCACGACGTCCAACCAGCCGGAGCCCGGCAGCGGTGACGCGGCGGTGCAGGCCGCAGCGGAGCGCGCCGAGAAGACCCGGTCCCGCAACGTTCCGTCCTTCGACGACCTGCCCGGCGTCGGTGACACCGCGAACCTCCGCGAGGGTCCCGACCTGAACAGCGCGTGCCTGATGCTGCTGCCGCTGGTCGGGGTGTGGCGCGGCGAGGGCGAGGCGTCGCACCCGTCGCTGGACGAGAGCTACCGGTTCCTGCAGCAGGTCACCTTCGCCCACGACGGGCGCCCGTTCCTGTACTACGAGAGCAGGGCCTGGCGGCTCGACGGCGAGGGCGGTTCCGTGGTGGAGCCCGCGTTCCGCGAGGTCGGCTGGTGGCGGCCGCAGCCGGACGACTCGATCGAACTGCTGCTGGTGCACAGCTCCGGCGTCTCGGAGATGTTCTTCGGCCAGCCGCGCGGCAAGACGACGTGGGAGCTGTCCACGGACGCGGTGATCCGCACCCCCACCGGCGAGGACGCGACGGCGGCGAGCCGGCTCTACGGCGTCGTCGACGGGTCGCTGGCCTACGTCGAGGAGCGCGCCACCTCCGAGCACGAGCTGCAGCCGCGGCTGTCGGCGAAGCTGGAGCGCATCGTCGGCTGACGCCCCCTGATCACGCACGTGCCCCGCGGTCGCGCACCGCGGGGCACGTCGCGTTTCAGTACAGCGATTCGTAGAGGTCGACGAGCTCCCGGTTCAGCTCCGCGTCCACCGGTAGCGGAGCCTCGTCGAGGGAACGCACCGGGGTGACGAGCCGGACGCTGGAGGTCATCCACACGCCGTCCGCGGCGCGCAGCTCCGCCAGGTCGAACGGTTCGACCCGCGTCTCCCAGCCGGCCTTCTCGGCGGCGCGGAACAGCGCGCCCTGCGTGGTGCCGGGCAGGATGCCGCTGCTCGGCGGCGGGGTGCGCAGGGTCCGGCCCTGGGCGATGACGACCGCCGAGGTGGGGCCTTCGAGCACCGATCCGTCGGTGGCGGTGAAGATGACCTCGTCGGCGCCGCGGCGTTCCGCTTCGCGCAGCGCGGCCATGTTCGTCGCGTACGACAGCGTCTTCGCGGACAGCAGCAGCCAGGGCGCGCGTTCCTTGAGGTCCGGCGCGATCCCGCGGTCGAGGGCGACGGCGGAGACCCCGTCACGGCGCTTGCGCAGCGTGTCGGCGCCGACCGGGGAACCGGTGGCGAAGCCGGTGGGAGTGCCGTCGCCGCCGTCGATGCCGCGGCTGCACACGAGCTTCAGCGCCATCTCGCGGTCGGTGTCCCAGGGCCACGCGTCGATCACGGCCTGGGTGGCGCGCTCCCACACCTCGCGCGGCGGGGTCGGCAGGTCCAGCAGCGCGCCGGAGCGCTCCAGCCGGTCCAGGTGCGGGCCCAGCTCGCGGGGTTCGCGCGCCACCACCAAGATCGTTTCGAAGATTCCGTCGCCGCGGGTGACCGACAGGTCGTCGGCGCGCATCAGCGGCGCCTCCGGGTCGGCCAACGTCCCGTCCAGCAGTGCCAGTACACGCATACCCGCAGCCTAGGCGCCCTGCCGCGGTCCCGTCCCGCGCAGGGGTGGCGGTGCCGGCCGGCCGCGCCGAGGGGGAGTTCGGCCACGGCCGCCCCGGACGCGGGGCATACGATCGGAGGTGAGCCGCCGCCTTCGAGCACAGGAGCCAGCAGTGGGTGAGAAGGGATCGCTGCGCACCACACTGCACCGGCACGGCCTGCGGGTCACCCCGCAGCGCCAGCTGGTGCTCGACGCCGTGCGCGAACTGGGGCACGCCACGCCCGAGCAGGTGTGCCGCCAAGTGCGGGACACCGCGCACGCGGTGAACATCACGACGATCTACCGTGCCCTGGACGTGCTGGAGGAGATCGGGTTGGTGCGCCACACCCACCTCGGGCACGGCGCTCCCACGTACTCGGCGGATGAGCACGAGCACGTGCACCTGGTGTGCCACCGGTGCGGGGAGATCGACGAGGTGCCGTGCGACCTGCTCGACGACCTCGCGGAGCTGTTGCGGCGGCGGCGCGGGTTCGAGCTGGACGCCACGCACCTGGCGCTGTCGGGGACGTGCCGCGCGTGCCGCGGCCCCGAGGGCGCCGACCATCCGGAGCGCGCGGTCGAGGAGACACGATGAACTCACCCCTGCTGGAGCTGCCCGGAGCCGTAGCGGCTCCTGAGGAGGCCTCGCTGGACACCTCGCTCGACGTGGGGGTCGCGTGGCACTTCGGCGACCCGTTCGCCGAGCAGCGGTCGGCGACGCGTTCGGCGGTGGTGGTGGACCGCTCGCACCGCCGGATCATCGCGGTGCCCGGCGAGGAGCGGTTGAGCTGGCTGCACCTGGTGCTCTCGCAGCACCTCACCGAACTGCCCGAAGGCCGGGGCACCGAGGCGCTGGTGCTGGACAGCCAGGGCCGGGTCGACTGCCACCTGCTGCTCGCGCACCACGACGGCGTCGTCTACCTGGACACCGAGGCGGACGCGCAGGCGTCCAGCGCGCTGCCGTCGATGGGCGTGGACGGCAAGCAGCCGCTGCTGGAGTACCTGGAGGCCATGCGGTTCTGGTCGAAGGTCGAACCGCGCGACGCCTCGGACGAGTTCGCGCTGCTGAGCGTGCTGGGCCCGGACGCGGTGGACCTGCTCGGCAAGGCGGGCGTCACCGGGGTGCCGACGAAGCCGTACGAGGTGGCCGGGCTGCCCGGCGGCGGGTTCGCGCGGGCGGTGCCGTTCCGCGGGCTGTACACGGTGGACCTGGTGGTGCCGCGCGAGTCGCTGGTGGACTGGTGGACCCGGTTGACCGATGCGGGGGTGCGCCCGGCGGGCACGATGGCCTACGAGTCGCTGCGCGTGGAGGCGCTGCGGCCGCGGGTCGGCGTGGACACCGACGAGCGGGCGATCCCGCACGAGCTGGGCTGGATCCACACGGCCGCGCACGTCGCGAAGGGCTGCTACCGGGGCCAGGAGACGGTGGCGAAGGTGCACAACGTGGGCAAGCCGCCGCGGCGCATGGTGCTGCTGCACCTGGACGGTTCGGTGGAGATCCGCCCGGAGACCGGTGATCCGGTGTGGCACGGCGAGCGCAAGGTGGGCCGGGTCGGTTCGGTGGTGCTGCACCACGAGCTGGGGCCGGTGGCGCTGGCGCTGCTGAAGCGGACCGCGCCGGTGGACGTGGAGCTGGTCGCGGGCGAGGCCGCGGAGGGCCGGGCGGTGGCCGCCGCGGTCGATCCGGATTCGGTGCCGCCGGACACCGGTGAGCCGCCGGGGCGGATCGCGGCGCAGGGGCTCCGCGGGCGCTGACCCGGCGTTCCCCCGACCGGCGACCACACTGGGTGATGCTGATGGATTTCGCCACCCGGTCGGGGGACATTTGACGGATCGGAACAACTGCGCGGCGCCGCGGATGTGCCAAGATCACCCCATGACACGGTCGCCGGAACCGACGGGCGCGGTCCTCGCCGTCGCCCCGGCCCGACCGGACCGCGACGAGTCCGGTGCCGACGCCGTCGCGCGGTTCGCCCGCACCGCGGCGGACTGCGCCCGCGTCGGCGCCGCGGTGCTGGACCTGGTGCCCGGCCCGGGGATTCCGCTCGCCGATGCGGTGCTCGCGGTGCGCGGGGCCGGGCTGCTGGCCCGCGTGGCCGCCACTCCGGACACCGCGTCCGCCGAGTTGCTCTCCTGCGGCGCGGACGCGCTCTGCGCCCCGCTGAACGCTCCTGCCGAGTTCCTCCGCGAGCTGCGGGCGGGCGCGGCGGAGCGCGGAACGGCGCTGCACTTCCTGGCCCGCGGCGCGGCCGAGGTGGCGCTGCTGCGGGAGGTCCCGGAGCCCGCGCACGTGGTGGTCGTCCTCACCGACGACGGGCCCGGCGCGGTCGCCGCGTTCGCATCAGCAATGGATCAGGTGCCCGCGGGAACCGGCCGCACCGCCGCGGGCGTCGGACCCGCCGGGTTGCCCGTGCTGCTGACCGCGCTGGCCGGTGGTGCGCACGTCCGTATCGGACGCGGCGACACCCCGGACTACGCGCCGGGGACGCCGGCCCGGGACGACGCGCAACTGGTCGCCAGGGCCGCGGGCGTCGCGAAGATCGCGCAGCGGCCGCCGCAAGCACCGGGACGAGCCGCCGAGCTGCTCGGGATCAAGACGTGATGCGGGGGCACTTGCAGGACATGCACACTGGACGCACCAGCCGCACCGGCCGTCACGATGCCGCCAGGGCATCGGGTGCCGGTGGGCACGATCGACGGAGGATGGGCACGTGATCGAAGTCCGCCCCGGTGGGCGCCGCCGGATCGACCGGGTCCTGGACCCGGCCTACGCCGACGGGATCGAGCAGCTCGAGCTGGGCGAGGTCCGCGAACTGCGCGATGAGGCCGCCCAGGAGGAGACCGACCTGTCGTACCTGCGGCGGATGCTGCACGCGCGGATCGACATCGTGCGGGCCGAGCAGCGCAGGCGTGCCGAGGACGGCTCCGCGTCGGTGGTGGAGCAGCTGGTGAACATCCTCTCCGACAACGCGGTCGGCCCGGCCACCGGTTCCGGGCGCTACCAGACCACCGAGCCGTCGCGGGCCGAAGCGCACCGCAGGCACGTGGAGGCGCTGGTGTCGGACGTGGACCTGTCGAACGTGACCTCGTTGACGGACGCCAAGCTGGACACCGCGCTGGCGGCCTACACCGGCGAGGAGGACTCGGTCTCGCAGCGCCGCCGCGAGGTGCAGGCGGTGGTCGACCGGTTCAACGGCGAGATCGCCCGCCGCTACCGCGAGGGCGCCGCCTCGGTGGACGACCTGCTGGCCGCCGAGCGGGACCGTCGTTGACCGCTCCCGTCCCGCTCGTCGAGCTGGTGCGCGGCGGGCTGCGCGAAGGCGTCCACTTCGGATCGGTGGTGCTGCTGGACGCCGATGGTTCGGTGCTGCGCTCCGCCGGTGACGTGCGCTCGCCGATGTTCCCGCGGTCCACGGTGAAGCCCGCGCAGGCGCTGGCGATGCTGCGCGCCGGGCTGGACCTGCCGGACGACGCCGACCTGGCGCTGGGCGCCTCCTCCCACAACGGGGAACCCGGGCACGTCGAGCGGGCGCTGGCGGTGCTGCGGCGGCACGGCCTGGACGAGGACGCGCTGCGCTGCCCGCCGGACCTGCCCGGGCACGAGCCGACCCGCGAGCGGTGGCTGGCGGCGGGCGCGGCGCCCAGCAGGCTCGCGATGAACTGCTCCGGCAAGCACGCGGCGATGCTGGCGACCTGCGTGCAGCGGGGCTGGCCGGTGGAGGGCTACCTGGATCCGGCGCACCCGCTGCAGCGGGGCGCGCGGGACGTGCTCGCCGAGCTGTCCGGCGACTCGATCGAACTGACCACTGTGGACGGTTGTGGCGCACCGCTGTTCGCGATCTCGCTGCTCGGGCTGGCCAGGACGTTCCGCGGCGTGGTCACCGCGGGCGGCGACGCGGGCCGGGTGGCGGACGCCATGCGCGCGCACCCGTGGCTGGTCGCGGGCACGGACCGGGACGACACCGCGCTGATGACCGCGATCCCGGGGCTGCTGTCGAAGATCGGCGCGGAGGGCGTGCTCGCGCTGGCGCTGCCGGACGGCCGCGCGGCCGCGGTGAAGATCAGCGATGGCGCCGCGCGGGCCCGCGGCCCGGTGGCGGTGGCGGCGCTGCGCGCGTTCGGCGTGCAGGTCGCCGGGGACGAGCTGGACCGCATCGCCGAGCAGCCGGTGCTCGGCGGCGGCGAGCAGGTCGGCGTGCTGCGGTTCGTCGCGGGCGCTCTGGACTGAGCAGGAACCTCCCGTCCGCCCGGTACCCCCGCGGGGCGCCGGGCGGACTTGTCGTGCGCGCAGACCCGGACGTAGGCTCATATTCTGGAACTCATTTCCCAATATGTGGGAGCTTACGATGGCTCAGGACGTCTACACGCACGGGCACCACGAGAGCGTGCTGCGCTCGCACCGCTGGCGGACCGCGGAGAACTCCGCCGCCTACCTGCTCGCCGACCTGACCCCCGGCGCCGCGGTGCTCGACGTCGGCTGCGGGCCCGGCACGATCACCCACGACTTCGCCGAACGCGTCGCCCCCGGCCACGTCACCGGCGTCGACAACGCCGCCGAGATCGTCGAGCAGGCGAGCGCGAACGCCCCCGCGAACACCGCGTTCCAGGTCGCCGACGTGTACGCGCTGCCGTTCGCGGACGGCGCCTTCGACGTGGTGCACGCCCACCAGGTGCTGCAGCACCTCACCGACCCGGTCGCGGCGCTGCGCGAGATGCGGCGGGTGTGCAAGACCGGCGGGATCGTCGCCGCCCGGGACGCCGACTACGCGGCGATGACCTGGTACCCGGAGGTGCCCGCGCTCTCCGACTGGCTCGACCTGTACCAACGGGTGGCGCGCGGCAACGACGCCGAACCGGACGCCGGGCGGCGGCTGCTCGCCTGGGCGCGCGAAGCCGGGTTCGACGAGGTCGACGCCACCGCCTCCGCCTGGTGCTTCGCCACCGACGAGGAACGCGCCTGGTGGGGCGGCCTGTGGGCGGACCGCGTGCGGGACTCGGCCTTCGCCGCGCAAGCCGTCGACCGCGGCCTGGCCACCGGCGCCGAACTGGACCGGCTGAGCGCGGCGTGGCGCGAGTGGATCGACGCCGACGGGTCCTGGTTCGCGGTCCTCAACGGCGAAATCCGCTGCCACCGCTGACGATCGGCATCCGGTCGGCGGCGCGGCGGCTGAGCGGCGATCCCGGCCGCGGGTTGCTCGGCGGGCGAGGACGGCGCCGTCGCCTGTGGAGCCCCCGGCGCCGACGACCCGCGGAGCCCCCGAACCGGACCGGGACCGGGACCGGTCAGTTGTAGCGTTCGCGGGCCGCGAATTCGGACCAGAAGTCCCGCAGCGCCTCGTACCGCTCCCCGACCTCCACCGTGTCGCCGGCTTCCATCGCGTCGACGATCGCGTGCACGTCCTCCGCCGAGGTGTCGGCGTCCAGGTCGCTGTCGCTCATCATCTGCACCAGGCCGCCGTAGTCCAGCTCCACGGCGGAGTGCGGGTGGAACCGCTCCAGCCAGCGACCGGTCTCCCGCAGGATCTTGGTGGGCCCGCCGTCGCCGATGGAATCCCGCGCGACCGAGTGCGCCCGCGCCACCCGGCGCCGCGCGTCGGCCATCGCGACCCGCCAGCACACCCGGCGGGTGCCGTCGGAGTTCGACGCCTCCCGCTCGACGGGGTCGACCAGCACGAACCACGGCAGCGGGACGGTCCAGGTGGAGGAGAGCACGTGCACCGCGTTCTCGGCGAGCTCGCTGACGACCGCGCTGGCCTGGCTCTTCGCCTTCTCCACCGGCAGCGACAGCACCGCGGAGCGCAGCGGCGGCTCGGCCGCGCCGAGGAAGCCGACGAGCGCCGCCGCGGACCTGCCGCGCAGGTCCAGGGGGCACACCAGCGGTCCGGGTCCGACGGTCGCGGCGGGACCGCTCGGCACGGACTCGGGGTCGAGCGTCAGGACGTCGCCGGAGCGCGCGTCGGTGCTCTCGTCGGGCAGCAGCTTCGGCGGCGCCGACACCTGGGTGCGCAGCCACTGGTCCTGCTCCCTGGTGGCCGCGACGGTCGGTTCCAGCGCTCCCCGCTCCAGGGTGGCGGCCAGCTGCTCGCGCAGCGGGGACTCGATCGACGACAAGGGTTCGTACACCCTCAGGTAGGCGACGAACGGTTCAGGCACGCGAGTATCGTGCCATGCGCCCCGATGGTGCCTTCGGCTGCCCGCGTTGGACGGCGAGCCGCGGGCCCCCGACGATCGCGGACCGCCGAGCCACGATCTGGGGGGAAGGTCACGCGCGACACGGACACTCTCCAGGAGACCACGTCGCGTAGAACCGCATCGGCACGGTACGGTAGTTACAGGAAAAGTTGTCGAGATCATGCGGGGTCGCCGTTCCCCTGGCCACCCCGCACACCCTGCGCGAGGGGGTCGAGCCATGGGGCGCGGCCGGGCTAAGGCCAAGCAGACGAAGGTGGCCCGCGAGCTGAAGTACAGCTCGCCCACCATGGACGTCGATGCATTGCAGCGGGAGCTGTCCACGGAACCGCCTGGCGAATGGTCCGAGGAGGACCGCGACGACACATACGACGACGGGTACGACGACTACCGGCGTTGACGGCACGTGCACACCGGGTGGACGGCTTTCGCTTCGTCCACTCGGTGTTCTGTGTCGCAGGTAGCGTCGTTGCACCCCCGGAGTCGTGCCGTGGGCGAGAGGTACCCGCTGGTCGGTCCTGTCGAGATCGCCCGGTCGGGGGGGCGCCCCCGGCGGCGGGCCCGGCGGGCGGGGCCCCTCGGGGGGGGGTGGGGGGGGGGGGGGGGCGGGCGGGGGGGGGCGGGGGGTGGGGGGGGGGGCGCGGGGGGGCGGGGCCCCCCGCGGGGGGCCCCCCGCCGTCCGGGCGGAACAGGTCGTGCGGATTTCGGCGAGGAGTGCCGACGGCCTGAGGTGAGCGTGTGATCGCCGGACACGCCATCGCGAACACGAGATCGAGTGCGCCGGTACGCCGGCGCACTTCTTTTCGTTCCGGTTCGGACTTCCGGATCTTCGGCGCCGTCTCGAACGGGCTCGTCCCGGATCTTCGGCGCCGGTACGGACACCGGAGCGCGTCCGCCCCGGATGGGGGTCCGCGCGTGTCGAGGTCTTCCCGGATCGTCTTTTTCGGAGCGACCGGACGAGCGGGGGCCGGTGTGCGGGCCGCCTCTCGGCGGATGGCGCTGCAAGGCTCCAGCCGAACGGTATTCCCTGCAGGCTCGTGATGGAGCCCGGGGGCACGCGCACACCGGCCACCCCGTACAACGGGCGGGTCCACTGCGGAATTCCCGGCTCCGCGAACTTCTTCCGGGGATGTCGGACGAGGTCGGAGCAGGTCCCCGGACGCACCGCGGGCCGCGACCGTGGTGTCCGGTCGCGGCCCGCGGGTCACGTGCTCAGAAGCGGGGGTGGTTGCCCCGGACGACGACGCGCTGGTCCTCGGCGGCGTCCTCCACCGTGGGCTGCTTGGCGACCTCGCCGAGCACCCAGGCGGGCACGTGGCGCGCGGTCAGCACGGCCAGCGCCCGGTCCACGTCCTCCGCGGTGACGACGGCGACCATGCCGACGCCCATGTTGAAGGTCCGCTCCATCTCCTCGGTCTCCACCCGGCCGCGCTGGGCGATGAGGCCGAACACCGGGTCCGGGGTCCAGCTGCCGCGGTCCAGCACCGCGGTGAGACCGGTCGGCACCACCCGCGCCAGGTTCGCGGCCAGGCCACCGCCGGTGACGTGCGCGAAGGTGCGCACCTCGGTCTCGGCGGCCAGCGCCAGGCAGTCCTTCGCGTAGATCCGGGTCGGCTCCAGCAGCTCCTCGCCGAGGGTGCGGCCGAACTCCTCCACGTGGCCGGTCAGCGGCATCCGGGCCAGCTCCAGCAGCACGTGCCGGGCCAGCGAGTAGCCGTTGGAGTGCAGCCCGGACGAGCCCATGCCGATCACCACGTCGCCGGGCCGGACCTTGTCCGGGCCGAGCATCCCGCTCGCCTCGACGACGCCGACGCCGGTCGCGGAGATGTCGTACTCGCCCGGCGCCATCATGCCCGGGTGCTCTGCGGTCTCGCCGCCGAGCAGCGCGCACCCGGCCTGCAGGCAGCCTTCGGAGACGCCCTTGACCAGGTCGGCGATGCGTTCCGGCACGACCTTGCCGACCGCGATGTAGTCCTGCAGGAACAGCGGCTCCGCCCCGCACACCACCAGGTCGTCGACGACCATCGCGACCAGGTCGACGCCGACCGTGTCGTGCTTGTCCATCGCCTGGGCCACGGCGAGCTTGGTGCCGACGCCGTCGGTGGAGGAGGCCAGCACCGGTTCGGTCCACCGGTCCAGCTTCAGCTGGAAGAGGCCGGCGAAGCCGCCGAGCGAGCCCAGCACTTCCGGCCTGCTCGCCCGCTTCGCCCAGGGCAGCATCTGCTGCACGGCTTCGTCGCCCGCCTCGATGCTCACCCCCGCGTTCGCGTAGGTGGCCTTCTCGGCGGCGGCGGATGAGCCTGCGAGCAGGTCTTCGGACACGACTGACTCCACATCTGGTGTGCGTTCAACGTTGGTGGGCGCGCGGTCGGCGGCGCGGGCGGCTGTGGGCCATCCCACACCTCTTGCCTACCACAGGCGTACCCGCCGGTTCCCGTCCCGTCGCGCGGATTTCCGCTGCCACCCGGCTGCGAGCCACGGACGGACCAGCCCGGCGGTGGGCGGCACCACGCTACGCGGCGCGCAGCGGCCGGTGCCGCCACGGCCGGTCAGGGCCTGCGCAGCGCGTCGGCTCCGCCGTAACCGCTGGACAGGACCGGTTCGGCCGGTCCGGAGACGCCCTTCTCGGTTCCGCCCGCTACGCCTTCGAGCAGGTACTTGCCGAGCTGCGCCTCTTCCGGCAGCGGGATCGGGTAGTTCCCGTCGAAGCAGGCCGCGCACAACCGGGTGCGCGGCTGCTCGGTGGCGGTGACCAGCCCGTCCAGCGAGACGTAGCCGAGCGAGTCGGCGCCGATGGACCGGCGGATGCCGTCGGTGTCGGTGCCGTTGGCGATGAGCTCCGCGCGGGAGGCGAAGTCGATGCCGTAGAAGCACGGCCACTTCACCGGCGGGGAGGCGATCCGGACGTGCACCTCGATCGCCCCGGCCTCGCGCAGCATCCGCACCAGCGCCCGCTGGGTGTTGCCGCGGACGATCGAGTCGTCCACGACCACCAGGCGCTTGCCGCGGATGACCTCGCGCAGCGGGTTCAGCTTCAACCGGATGCCGAGCTGCCGGATGGTCTGCGACGGCTGGATGAAGGTGCGCCCCACGTAGGAGTTCTTCACCAGCCCGTTGCCGTAGTCGATGCCGGAGGCCTGCGCGTAGCCGATCGCCGCGGGCGTGCCGGACTCCGGCACCGGGATGACCAGGTCGGCGTCGACGGGGTGCTCGCGGGCCAGCTTGCGGCCGATCTCCACCCGGGTGCTGTTCACCGAGCGACCGGAGATCGTGGTGTCCGGGCGGGCCAGGTAGACGTACTCGAAGATGCAGCCCTTCGGCTTGGGGTGCGCGAAGTGCTGCGAGCGGAGGCCGTCGGCGTCGATGGCGAGCAGCTCGCCCGGCTCGACCTCGCGGACGAAGGACGCGCCGACGATGTCCAGCGCCGCGGTCTCGCTGGCCACGACCCAGCCGCGCTCCAGCCTGCCCAGCACCAGCGGGCGCACGCCCTGCGGGTCGCGGGCCGCGTACAGCGTCGACTCGTCGGAGAAGACCATGGAGAACGCGCCGGACACGGTGGGGAACAGGTCCATCGCGGCCTGCTCGATGCCCTTGTCCGCGGCGTGCGCGGCGAGCAGCCCGCACACCAGGTCCGAGTCGGTGGTGGCGCGGTCGCAGGCGGAGGCCGGCGAGGAGCTGTTCGCGGACACGGTGTCGACGCCCTCGGCGACGATCCGCTCCCGCAGCTCCGCGGTGTTCACCAGGTTCCCGTTGTGCCCCAGCGCGAGCCCGCTGCCGGAGGCGGTGGTGCGGAAGGTCGGCTGGGCGTTCTCCCAGCTCGCGCCGCCCGTCGTGGAGTAGCGGTTGTGGCCGACGGCGACGTGGCCGCGCAGCGAGGCCAGCACCTGCTCGTCGAACACCTGGCTGACCAGGCCCAAGTCCTTGTAGACCAGCACCTGCGAACCGTCGCCGACGGCGATGCCCGCGGCTTCCTGGCCGCGGTGCTGGAGGGCGAACAACCCGTAGAAGGTCAGCTTGGCGACCTCCTCACCGGGAGCCCACACGCCGAAAACCCCGCACTCCTCGTGCGGCACGTCCTGCTCGAACGGATCGGCGACCGGTTCGGGGGCGCCCGAACCGGGTGCGCTGCGGGCGCTGGAGGTAGTGGGGGCACTGCCGTCTGGCCGGTCGAAGACCACCGAGAACTCCCTGGAGGACGGAGTCGGAGTTACGCCTCAGTGTAAACGGGCGCCGAAGACCGGATGACCGGCCGCCTCCGCGAAGCCCGAACAGCACCCCCGCTGAGCTGGAGTTTCGACGAACGCGCGGCGGTGGTGTGAACCCGGTCATCGCAGCGCTCGCGCCGGTGCGCGCCCGGGCGAGCACCCGAGGTGACCGCCCGGGCGCCCGCCGCAGCCGAGATTGCGCCGTCCGGACCTCGGCCGATGTCCGATCGGCGCAGCGCCGCGCGGCCGCTTGCCCCGCGGCGCGGGCACCCGGAACGGGCGGCTAGAAACATCGCCATGACGTCACCCGCCGACAGCGCCCGGGCCGAGCACATCGCCTCCGTGCTGCGCGAACGGATCTACGGCTCCATCGCCTGCCTGAGCACCCTGCTGGTGCTCGCGCGGCACCCCGGCGAGGCCGTCGAGCCGTGGACGGCGGTGCTGGACGTCGTGGTCGCCACCGGCGGGTTGTGGGCGGCGAGCCTGCTCTCCGAGTACGTCGCGCACCTCGCGGTGCGGGAGGTGGTGGCGGAACCGCTGCACCCGGTGCACATGCTGCGCACCTCCGGTCAGATCCTGCAGGCCGCGGTGCTGCCGGTGCTGCTGCTCGTCGGTTCGGCGCTGGGCCTGGTGCCGTTCGCGGTCGCGACCTGGACGAGCATCTGGTTCCTGGTGGCCACGATGGGCGTGTTCGCGGTGCTGGCGGTGCGGCGCACGCGGCTGCCGTGGTGGAAGCGCACGGTGCTGGTGCTGGTGCTCATCGGGCTCGGCCTGCTGGTCGTGCTGCTGAAGTCGGCGCACTGACCGGGCGGGTCAGGACGCGCGGACCAGCGGGAGCCACGCGGTCAGGTCGGCCCGCGAACCGGAGGCGCTGACCCGGCCGTCCTCGACCGCGGTGGCGAAGTCCAGCTCACCGGTGGCGAGCAGCAGCCAGGTGCGCGGATCGGTCTCGATCACGTTCGGCGGGGTGCCGCGGGTGTGCTCCGGACCGGCGACGCACTGCACGGCGGCGTACGGCGGCACCCGCACCTCGACGGTGCGGCCGGGCGCGATCTCCTCCAGGGTGCGCAGGCTCGACCGGACCGCGGCCGCGGTCTCCGCGCGCGCCGGGCGCCGGGCCTCGTCGGCCAGCCACGGCGCGACCGCGTCGATCGCCGCGCGCAGTTCGTGCGGGTCGACCCGCCGACGTGGAGGCATGCGGCCAGCTTAGGACGCCGCCGGGGACGACCTCTGCGCCGCGGGGCGTCCGCGGCGCCGGGGGCCGGGCCGTCCGAGGAACCGGGCCGTCCGGGGCGTTGGCCGTCCGAGGAACCGGGGCATCGGGGCATCCGGGGCGTGCGCTGACCGGCCCGTTCGACCTGCGCGGCGAACGGCCCGTTCCGCCCGGGGTCAGAGCCAGCCGAGCTTGACGGCCTGCATCCCCGCCTGGAAGCGGGTTTCGACGCCGAGCCGGGCGATGAGCTCGCGGACGCGCCGGTGCGCGGTGCGGGCGCTGAAGCCCATCAGCCTGCCGATCGTGTCGTCGGTGGCGCCGGAGGCCAGCAGCGACAGGATCCACCGCTCCTCCTCGGAGGGCTGGTCGTCGCCGGCGAGCCGCTCCTGCTCGCAGGTGAACGGGGCGGCGAACCGCCACATGTCCTCGAAGATCCGCATCACCGCGACGAGCATGGCGGAGCTGCGGATCACCACCGCGCTCTCCACCGTGTGCTCCGTGGTGGTCAGCGGCAGCAGCGCCACCTCGTTGTCCACCACGATCATCTTCGTCGGCGCCACGTGCACCACGCGGGCCTGTTCGCCGAGCGCCACCAGCCGGGACGTCAGCTCCAGCTGCGGGGAGCGGGCGAGCGCCGAGCGGTCGTAGAGCACCTGGTAGCCGACGCCTTCGGCGAGCTTGCGGGATTCCAGCGAATCGAGCGATCCGGTGGCTGCGTACGGCGGTTTCGCGACGCCCTGCACGAGTTCGGTGGCGCTGCGCTGGAGTTCGTAGGCGGCCCAACCGACGCGGCGGGCTCCGTGCACGACCTGGAGCACTCCGCCGGAGCTGCCGGCTTGGGCCTTGGCGGCGCGGGCGACGGAGACGACGGCGTCCCGGGCCTCGACCTGGGAACGCACCGCGCGTTCCGTCTCGGTCGCGGTGGTCCTGACCTGGCCGGGCAGTTCCGACGAGGTCGGCTGTGCGCGCTCAGGCGCCTCGGTGTATCCGGATAACACGGCACACCCTTTCGTGACGTGCCTTCGCAGGCTCGGTCCAGCAAACGATCTTGGTCTGGACCAGTTCCGCGACAGGCAGCGAGCGGCCCCCTCGATCGATACCGTAACCAGCTTGAGATCGTCCCGGGAACCCACTTTTGCAGTAGGGCACCGCTCAACCTTTGTCGAACACCATTCGGCGGTCGCGACTTCTCCGCCGAACGTGCCGATCAGCGGAACGCACCGGTCCCCGCCTCCGAACGGGTGAGGCGGGGACCGGTTCGCTCAACTCAGAGCTCGCCCGTCTGCAGCAGATCGGCGATCGTGCCGGACGGCGCGCCGTTGATCACGTCCGCCGCCGCGGACCCCTGCAGCCCGCTGATCACGTCCGCGGGCGCGGCACCCTCGTTCGCCGCGAGGTACAGCGCCCCGACCCCGGCCACGTGCGGGCTGGCCATCGAGGTGCCGCTGAACGTCGCGGTCCCGCCGCCGGGTGCGAGCGACACGATGTCCACGCCGGGGGCGTAGCCCTCGACGGTGGCGCCGAAGTTGGTGAACTCGGCCGAGGCGTCGGTCGTGTCGGAGGCCGCCGTGGTGAACACGCCCTCCGCGCTGGCCGGGGACACGTTCTCCGCGTCCTGCGACTCGTTGCCCGCCGCGACGGCGAGGAACACGCCCGCGTCGACCAGGCCGGTCGCGGCCTCGTCGAGCGTCGGGTCCTTGCTGCCGCCCAGCGACATGTTCGCCACCGACGGGCCGTCCGCGTTCTGGGCGACCCAGTCCAGCCCGGCGATGATGTCCGCCGAGGTGCCGCTGCCGTTGTCGTCGAGCACCTTCACCCCGACCAGCTCGGCGCCCTTCGCCACGCCGTAGGTCGCGGAGCCGATGGTGCCCGCCACGTGGGTGCCGTGGCCGTGCCCGTCGGCGCCGTCGCCGCCGGTCGCGTCGAAGCCGATCGACGCGCGCCCCTCGAAATCGGGGTGCGTCGGGTCGATGCCGGTGTCGACGATGTAGGCCGTCACGCCCTCGCCGGTGCCGTTCGGCGCGTAGTTCCCATCCAGCGGCAGGTCCGGCTGGTCGAGCCGGTCCAGGCCCCACGAGCCGACCTCGGCGGGCCGCTGCGGCTGCTCGACCTGGATGCGGAAGTTCTGCGACACCCCCGCCACCTCGCGGTTCGCCCGCACCGCCTGCAGCTGCTCGGGCGTCAGCTCCGCCGAGAAGCCGTGCAGGCTGTGCGTGTAGACGTGGTCGGTGCGCACGCCCAGCGCGGCGGCGACCGCGGCCGGGTTCGACCCGTCCCGCAGGTCGACCACGTAGGAATCGGCGGTGCCGTCCGCGGACAGCACCCCCGTCTCGGGGTGCAGGGTCAGCGGGGCCAGGGATGGCGCCGCGAACGCGGGAGCACCGGAGAGCACCAGTGCGGCGGCGGCGATTCCCGCACCGACCGCCCTGCTTCGGGAGAACATTTTCGTCATGATCCCTCTTCCTTCAGCGCCGCCCGGGTGAGGCCGGACGGAGATCTGATGGTGCGAAACCGAACGTAAACCACGAAAACAAGCGGATCGGAGGATTTGGCGATGAGTGGCCAAACCCTTGCGCGGACGTGGGATCACCATTCAACGACTCCGGAAGAATGCCGTCAACACCCTTCCCACCTGCGCATTCATTGAGCATCCGAGATGGAGCGCACTGCGATCGCATTTCTCCGAACTTGGTTCGTCCGCCTGGCACCGCACCGGCCAAGCGGATGAGAGGGCGAGCACGCAGCGCGCAGAAACGGGCCGTTCCGCGCAGTGGTATCACCCCGATGGCGGCACGGCGAGACGGCCGAGAAAGGCAGCGGAATGCCGGGAGCGCGCCGCGTTCGGCCATTCGGGGATGAATTCGATGAATTCCGCGCGCGGTCTCGGGAACGGGCCGCATTTCCCAACGGGTGGACGCGTCACACCCGGGATTCGCGGTGCGGGGGTCAGGTCGCGGCGACCCAGCGGCGCAGCTTCAGCCGCACCGCCTCCACGTACTCCGGGGGCAGCTCGCCCTCCTGGACGACCGGCTCCGCTCCCGGTGCGGCCGGTTCGGCGGGGGCCACGCCGTACTCCAGGCCGTAGTACAGGTACAGCGCGTGCTCCTGCTCCAGCAGCAGGTCGCCGTCGTCGAGCCGCACGTGCGGCGCGTGGCGCACCGTCTCCTTGAGCACCGAGACGGTCAGCGTGTCCCCGTCGAACGCGGCGCCCTCCAGCGGGACGAAGCTCTCGTTGGTGCCGAACAGGCCGGTCTGCACGGTGATCCAGGCAGGTTGCTCGGTGGTCTCGTCGAGGAACAGCTGGCCGACGATGCCGATCCGGTGCCCCGCCGGGTCGAAGACCTCGCACCCGAACAGGTGCAGTGCTTCCCGCTGACCGATCATGCCGACCGCCTCCCCGAACTCGCCGCCCGCCCAGTCTGCCCCGCCCACGACCGGACCGGCACCTCGGAAAGGTGGATGCATGACCAGCGATACCGGTCCCGGAACATTCCCGGAACCCCTTGCGGTGGCGGTGAATCCGTGATCGCCCCGCACCGTCC
The DNA here is from genome assembly GCF_057736575.1 of Saccharopolyspora sp. MMCC62. Taxonomy (NCBI): domain Bacteria; kingdom Bacillati; phylum Actinomycetota; class Actinomycetes; order Pseudonocardiales; family Pseudonocardiaceae; genus Saccharopolyspora; species Saccharopolyspora sp. MMCC62. Next base: position 363,016 of record NZ_JBYKCM010000002.1, read on the forward strand.
TGCCGGGATGGACGGACCCGCCGGGTGATCCATCCGGCACCGGCCGGTAGAACTGGGAGGCTCGATGGGTACACCTCGCACGGGCGGGGAACCCGCGGGATCGGCGACGATCGCGCCGGCCGCGTCCGGTCGAGCCCACCACCCAGCCGACGAAGGACGCCAGCGCCATGTCAGAGCAACCCGACCGCCCCGGACCGCCGCCGATCACCGACGAGATGCGGGAGCAGGCCAGGCAGACTCCGAACAGCTGGCTCTACATCGTCGACCCGGGCTACCAGGAGTCCGGCGACGACGTGCCGCCGGAAGGCGTCGTGGGCGCCTTCCACATCGACGCGGACGGCGAGATCGACCCGGAGTTCCAGTACAACGACGAGTACGAGCCCTCGGAGCTCACCTTCGCGCTGCCGGACCCGGTGAACGAGCTGGAGCGGGTGCTGCACCGCATCGCCACCGGCGAATCCCCGGACACCGAGCTGGCGCCCGCGGTGCTCGCCGCCGAAGTGCTGCTCTACGACCCGGAGGACGGCGCGGGCGAACCGGCCGTGTACGTCGCCGAGCTGGACGACGGCAGCCAGCTGGTACCCGCCTGCACCTCGGCGGAGCGGGTGCCGGAGAGCTGGCCCGGTTCGCGCCGGGTCGCAGGCGGCGACCTGCCCGCGCTGCTGGACGGCCTGGACCTGGGGCTGAACCTGGACGACGCGGTGCGCGCGGTCATCCCGCACCACGTCCTGGTGGACACCGCGGCCCCGAACTGATCGGCCCGCTCCGCGACGGCCGCCTCCGCGGAGGTGGTCGTCCGGGGCATCGGTGCCTAGCCTCGGCCGGGTGAGCGATCAACCCGCCGGCCCGCCCGGCCCCATCGAGCACTACGCCCTGCTGTCCGATCTGCGCACCGCGGCGCTCGTGGACACCAGCGGTTCGGTGGACTGGCTGTGCCTGCCGCGCTTCGATTCACCGTCCTGCTTCAGCCGGCTGCTCGGCGACGGCCGCGACGGGCACTGGCAGCTCGTCCCCGACGAGCCGGTGCGCGAGGTGCGCCGCCGCTACCGGGACAACTCGCTGGTGCTGGAGACCGAGTTCCACACCGACGGCGGCGTCGTCCGGCTGGTGGACAGCATGCCGCCGCACGAGAAGAACCAGCACGACCCGCCGTGCCTGGTGCGCATGGTCGAGGGCGTCTCCGGCGAGGTCCCGATGCGGCTGCGCTGGATCGTGCGCTTCGCCTACGGCGATTCGGTGCCGTGGGTGCGCCACGTGCGGCAGACCGATCCCGAGCCCGACGAGTACATCCTGGCGATCGCGGGCCCGCACACCGCGGTGCTGCGCGGCGACCTGCTGCCGCAGCGGGTGCCGAACGAGCGCGCCCACGAGCTGGTGTTCGCGGTGCGCGCGGGGCAGCGCCGCTCCTGGGTGATGCAGTGGTCCAGCGATCACGAGACGATCCCGCCACCGATGGACCCGGTGCAGGAGACGCAGGACAGCGCGGACTTCTGGCGCGAGTGGACCGAGCGGATCGACTACTCGGGCCCGCACGCGGCCGCGGTGTACCGGTCGCTGGCCACGCTCAAGGCGCTCACCTACGCGCCCACCGGCGGCATCGTCGCCGCCCCCACCACGTCGCTGCCGGAGGCGTTCGGCGGGAACCGGAACTGGGACTACCGCTACTGCTGGCTGCGGGACGCGACGCTGGTGCTGCTGGCGCTGGACAACTTCGGCTGTTCCGCGGAGGCCGCGGCGTGGCGGCGCTGGCTGGTGCGCGCCGTCGCGGGCGACCCGGCGGGCGTGCAGATCATGTACGGCGTGGACGGGGAGCGGCACCTGCTGGAGTGGGAGGTGGACTGGCTCGCCGGCTACCAGGGCGCGCAGCCGGTGCGCGTCGGCAACGGCGCGTTCCGCCAGCAGCAGCTCGACGTGTACGGCGAGGTGATGGACGCGCTGCACCTGGCGCGGGAGCGCGGGGTCGCGGAGAACGCCGACACCTGGGCGCTGCAGCGCGGCATGCTCAAGCACCTGGCGACGATCTGGCAGCAGCCGGACAAGGGCCTGTGGGAGGTGCGCGGCCCGGACCGCCACTTCACCCACTCGCGGGTGATGGTCTGGGTGGCGTTCGACCGCGCCGTGCGCGCAGCCGAGGAGGACGGGCTGCCGGGCCCCGTGGAGCGCTGGCGGGAGCTGCGCGACGAGGTGCACGCGGAGGTGCTGGCGAAGGGCTGGAACCCGGAGCTGGGCGCGTTCACCCAGTACTACGGCGGCACCACGGTGGACGCGGCGACGCTGCTCATCCCGTCGGTGGGTTTCCTGCCCGGCGACGACGAGCGGGTGCGCAGCACGATCCGGGTGGTGGAGCGGGAGCTGCGCCGCGGCGTGCTGGTGGACCGCTACACGACGGGCGAGGACACCAACGAGGTCGACGGGCTCAGCGGCCGCGAGGGCTCGTTCCTGGCGTGCTCGTTCTGGCTGGTGGACGCGCTGGCGCTGAGCGGGCGGCGGGACGAGGCGGTGGCCATGTTCGACGAGCTCGTCGCGCTCGCCAACGACGTCGGGCTGTACGCCGAGGAGTTCGACGTCCACTCCGGACGGTTCACCGGCAACTTCCCGCAGGCGTTCAGCCACTTGGCGCTGGTCAATTCGGCCGCGGTGCTCTACGGCGGGCACACTCGGGGCGAGTCGAGCAGGCGCAACGGGAGGGGTCCGCGGTGAAGGCGGCGACGGTGGTGCCGGGCGAGCCGGATTCGGCCGCGGTCTCCGAACTCCCGGAGCCCACGCCCGGGCCGGGCGAACTGCTGGTGGACGGCCTGCTGGTCGGGTCGTGCGCGACGGACCACGACGTGACGCACGCGTCGCACGGGGTGCTGCCGCCGGGCCGGGACCGGATGGTGCTGTTCCACGAGTCGCTGGGCCGGGTGCGGTACGCGCCCGCGATCAGCGGGTTCAGCGAGGGCGACCTGGTGGTGGGCGTGGTGCGGCGCCCCGATCCGCACCCGTGCCCGGCGTGCTCGGCGGGGCAGTGGGACTTCTGCCTGAACGGCGAGTTCACCGAGTGCGGCATCAAGGAGCTGGACGGTTTCGGCGCGCAGCGCTGGACCATCGAACCCCGCTTCGCGATCAAGGTGCCCGGCTCGCTGGGCGACCGCGGGGTGCTGACCGAACCGGCGTCGGTGGTGGCGAAGGCGTGGGAGCAGGCCGAGCTGATCGGCCGCCGCGCCTACTACGCGCCGCGGCACGCGCTGGTCACCGGCGCGGGCGCGATCGGCCTGCTGGGGGCGCTGCTGGGCGTGCAGCGCGGGCTCGACGTGCACGTGCTGGACCGGATGACCGACGGGCCGAAGCCGGAGCTGGTGCGGCGGCTGGGCGCGACCTACCACACCTCGATGGACGACCTGGGCTGCGAACCGGACGTGGTGATCGAGGCGACCGGTGCCGGTGAGGTGGTGTTCGACGTGCTGCGCCGCACCGCCCGGAACGCGATCACGGTGCTCACCGGCATCGCCGGGCACGATCGGACGCTGCCGGTCCCGGCGGGCGCGATCAACGACGAGCTGGTGCTGGACAACGACGTGGTGGTGGGCAGCGTGAACGCGAACCTGCGGCACTACCAGCAGGCGGTGCGGTCGCTGTCCGACGCGGACCAGGGCTGGCTGGCGGACCTGATCACCCGCCGCGTCCCGCTGGACGACTGGACGCAGGCCTTGGAGCGGACGCCGGACGACGTGAAACCGGTCGTCGACCTGCAGGCCTGACCCGGCACGCGACGAGCCCGCGCCGACTTGCGGCGCGGGCTCGTTCCGTGCGTGCGTGGATCAGAACGCGACGACGCCCTGGGGCGACGGCTGCAGGGTGCCGATCTGCATGCTCTTGACCGTGATCTCCACCGGGCTGCTTCCGCCGTTGAGGTCCTTGACCTCGGCGTTGACCTCGCCGTTCATGTCCGACGGGGTCGCGGTGAAGCCGGAGGCGACCTTGGCGTCCGAGTCGGACTTCTCGGCGGTCTCGATCTTCACACCGGCGAAGGCGCTCTTGCCGGGCTCCAGGGTCAGGTCGGCGTCCGGGCCGGGCAGGTTGACGTTCTCGGTGGGCACGTCGAACGCCTCGCCCGCCATGTTGGTGGGGGTGAGGTTCACCCAGCCGCCGAGCTCGCAGGACTTGTCCGAGGTGTTCTCCATCTGGACCAGGAACCTGGTGCTGGCACTGGCGTCGGAGGGCTGCGCCTGCATGGTGACCTTGAAGTCCTCCGCCGAGCAGTTGGAGGCGGAGATGTCGTCGTGCGTGCCGCTGGCGTGGTCGTCGGACGGGGCGAGGTCGGACCCCATGCCCTCCGTGGCGGGCGCGGTGTCGGAGCCCATGCCTTCCTGCCCCGCCGCGGAGTTCGTCGCGGCCTGGCCGCCGCAGCCCGCGAGCAGCATCGTGCCGCCGATGAGCGCCGCTGCCATGGTCGCCGTACGAGTCCGCTTCAACATCACTTCAGCCTTCCCTCGGATGTGCGCCGGTGTCCCCCCCGCGCTTCTCTCACCTCGTAGGACGTCCACCCGCACGGCGAGTTGCGCCGGATGCAGAAATTTCCGCATCCGATTCGATCTGCGCAGGTGAGCGCTTCGCGCGGCCGAGCGGACCAGTCGACCTGGTCGTTCGTCGGACCGGACGCGGGGCCGTTCACCGGGCCGGACGCCGGGCCGGACGCCGGACCGGACGCCGGGCCGGACGCCGGGCCAGGCCCCAGGCGTTCGCCGAACCGGACGCCGGACCGGGCCCCGGCCGTTCGTCGCACCGGACGCCGGACCGGGCCCCCGGGCCGTTCGCGGTCCGGCCCCCGGGCCGTTCGCGGGGCGGGACCCCGGACCGTTCGCGGGACCGTTCGCCCGGCCCGACGCGTCAGACGTGGTCGGCGATGAACGCCCGGATGCGCTCCGGGGAGCAGGGGCGGGCGAAGAAGAAGCCCTGCCCGGTCTCGCAGCCGATCTCCGCCATCCGCCGCGCCTGCGCGTGCGTCTCGACGCCTTCGGCGGTGACGGTGAGCCCGAGGGTGTGCGCCAGGTCCACCAGGGTCCCGACGATGCGGGCGTCCACCGGGTCGGCCTTCTCCGGGTCGCGCAGCCCGGACATGAACGAGCCGGCGATCTTCAGCTCGTGCACCGGCAGGTGCCGCAGGTAGGCGAGGTTCGAGTAGCCGGTGCCGAAGTCGTCGATGGCGATCCGCACGCCCATCTTCGTCAGCGCCCACAGCGTTTCGATGGGTTCGTCGGCGGTGCCCATCACCGCGCTCTCGGTGAGCTCCAGCTGCAGCCGGGTCGGGTCGAGGTCGGTCTCGCGCAGGATCGTCTCCACGTCGGAGGCGAGGTTGGGGTCGCGGGACTGCCGGACGGCGAGGTTGACGCTGACGAACGGGGCGGCGTCGCCGAACTCGTCCTGCCACTCCTTGGCCTGCTTGCACGCCTGCCGCAGCACCCAGCGGCCCAGCGGCACGATCAGCCCGGTCTCCTCGGCGAGCGCGATGAACCGGTCCGGGCCGAGCCTGCCGAGGTCGGGGTGCCACCAGCGGGCGAGGGCTTCGACGCCGACGACGCCGTACTCGCGCAGCCCCACCAGCGGCTGGTACTCGACGAAGAACTCCTCGCGCTCCAGCGCGGCGGGCATGGTGGCCGACAGCCGGTACTGGGCGACCTCGGTGGCGTTGCGCTCCGGGTCGAACAGCGCCCACTGCCCCTTGCCCTCGGCCTTCGCCCAGTACAGCGTGACGTCGGCGTCGCGCATGAGCTCGGCGGCGCTCTGGCCGTGCACGGGGCGTTCGACGATGCCGATGCTGGCGGAGACGGACAGCTCGTGGCCGCCGATGCGGATGGGTTCGACGAGGGCGTCGAGGATCTCGTCGGCGATCTCGATGGCCTGCTCGGTGCTGGCGGAGTCCTCGATGAGGATGACGAACTCGTCGCCGCCCATCCGGGCCACCAGCCGGTCCTCGCCGTGCACGGACAGCGCGAGCCGCTCGGACACGGCGACGAGCAGGTCGTCGCCGACGTGGTGGCCGAGGCTGTCGTTGATGACCTTGAACCCGTCCAGGTCCATGTAGCAGAGCGCGACCCGCTCGCCGTCCTGCCTGGTGCGCATCGCGGAGGTGAGCCGCTCCATGAACAGCGCCCGGTTCGGCAGCCCGGTCAGCGGGTCGTGCATGGCCTGGTGGCGCAGCCGGTCCTGCAGCAGCTTGCGGTCGGTGACGTCCTCGACCATGGCCACCTGGTACAGCGGCATCCCGTCCTCGCCGCGCACCAGCGAGACGATCACTTCGGTCCAGGCGCGGCCGCCGTCGGGGCGGGTGAACTGCTTCTCCACGCGGTACTGGTCGCGCTCGCCGCGGACGAGCTCCTCGTAGAGCCGCCAGAAGCCTTCCGAGTCGGCGGGGTGCAGCAGGTCGTGCGTGGTCATCCGCTTCAGCTCCTCGGTGGGGCGCCCGAGGATGCGCCGCAGCGAGGAGTTGACCTCCAGGACCTGACCGGCCATGTCGGCGATGCAGATGCCGATGGCGGCCTCGGCGAAGATCGCTCGAAACCGGGCCTCGCTGGTGCGCAGGGCTTGTTCGACGGCGTCGCGCGCGTCGAGCACGGCCTGCCGGATCGCTTCCTGCTCGTCGAGGGTGCGCTTGCGGGCCGCCTGGACGAAACCGGTGCACAGCGCGCCCTGCAGCGCGGCGATGCGCCGCCGCCAGCCGGGCCCGTCGTCGAGGTGCAGCACGTCGAGGAACTGGTCGCCGATGAGGTCGATGGTCCGGGCCAGCGAGTCGGCGCTGGTGAAGTGCACGGCCACCAGGTCGTCGCCGACGTCTTGCGCGGCGGCCGGATCGAACGGATCGGAGAGCAGCGATTCGACCAGCCGCTCGGTGTAGCCGAGCAAGCGCCCTTCGACTTCGGCGCTGGTCATGGGCACGTAGCTGGTGCCCATCAAGGTCTGGGCCCAGACCGCCGCGAACCGCCTGCGGTCCGTTCTGCTCACCGCCGGCTCCGTTTCCCGGGTGTTCGGGACCGGCGTGGTCCACCCCGTCATGCCCGTGGCGCCCCTCCACTCGTCCGTCGTCGGTTCGCCCCCTCGGCCGTGGCCCGCCGGTCGTGGTGCCCCGATTGCGCCCGGTGCCCGGTTCGTCGTTCGGTGGCCCGGTTGTGCCTGGTGAAGCGGGTCTCCGGAGCATACGACCGGTGGCGCTGAGCGGTCGAACCCGCATTCCCGCCCACCCAGGGTAGCCATTCGTGTCGATCCGGCAGACCAGCAGGCCCGGCGGCGGTCCCGGGCCCGGCGCCGTTCACCCGACCGTCGGGTCGCGAGCGGTCACAACGTGCGGATTCCCCTCACTCCGGCTGAGATGTCGCTCGATGTGCACGTGCCGTCCGGATTGCGCCATTCCGGTCATTCGTCCACGTTCGCGCTGCAAAAGATGAAAACCGTTCGCCACACTTTCGGGCTAGGCGAACGTTCGCCACAGCCACCGGCTTCGACTCTCCGAGAGGGCCAACCTTCGATGACGCATTCGAGTGGACGCGCTCGCCGCCGCGGCACGATCTCCCTACTCTCGATCACCTGGGCGTGCGTGCTGCTCGCGGCCCCCGCGCACGCAGGCCCCTCCCCTCTCCGATCGGAGGCAGCGATGAGCTCCCAGACCGACGAGCCGGCGACCGACCACGCGATGGGTTCGCAGATCCGCAAGCACGAAGGCGGCGACCAGGTCCGCGGCCTGCCCGAACTGTCCCCGCTGGCCACCGTCGAAGGCATCGACGTCAGCGGCCACCAGGGCAACGTGGACTGGCCCGGGTACTGGAACCAGGGCAAGCGGTTCACCTTCGTCAAGGCCACCGAGGGCACCACCTACCGGAACCCGTACTTCGCCCAGCAGTACAACGGGTCCTACGACGTGGGCATGATCCGCGGCGCCTACCACTTCGCGCTGCCGGACGTCTCCAGCGGCGCGGCGCAGGCGAACTTCTTCGTGGACCACGGCGGCGGCTGGTCGGCGGACGGCAGGACGCTGCCCGGCGCGCTCGACATGGAGTACAACCCGTACGGCGACACCTGCTACGGGCAGTCGCAGGCCTCGATGACGGCGTGGGTCAAGGACTTCTCCGACACGTACTTCCACCGCACCGGCCGCTACCCGGTGATCTACACCAGCACGAACTGGTGGAACCAGTGCGTGCGCGGGGACTTCGGCTCGACCAGCCCGCTGTGGGTCGCGCGCTACGCGGGCAGCGTGGGCGCGCTGCCGTACGGCTGGGGCTTCCACACGTTCTGGCAGTACAGCTCGACGCCGATCGACCAGAACGCCTTCAACGGCGCCTACTCCCAGCTCGAAGCCATCGCCTTGGGCTGATCGGCCCCGCGCCGGACGCACCGGCTGCGATGATCGAACCCGTGGACGAGCAGGAGCCGCGGCGGGCACGGCGAGCCGGACTGGCCGGGACGATCGTGCTGGCCGTGGTCGCCCTGTGCGGGGTGAGCACCGGGCTGCTGATCTTCGATCCGCGCAGCACCGGTGCCGACGCCCTGCGCACCGGCGGGCTCGCCGCGGGCTCCGTCGTCGCCCTCTACGCCCTCTGGCTCAACGACCGCCGACGCCGCGTCGAGGAACACCGCCAGGCGCTCGACCAGCAGCGTCAAGAGCTCGACCGGGAGCGCTACGCCCTGGAGCGCAGGCGGCAGGAGCTGGAGGACCGCCGCACGGGGCACGACCGGGACCGCGCCGACGACGAGCGCTTCGCCCGCGCCGTGGAGCTGCTCGGCCACGACGCGGACCAGGTCCGGGTCGGCGCGATGCACTCGCTGGCCGGCCTCGCCCGCACCCGGCCGCAGTACGCGCAGACCGTGCTGGACGTGCTGTGCTCCTACCTGCGCAGGCCGTTCGACCATCCGAAGTGGACACTCCCGGAGCTGCTGCCGGACGGCGAACTCCCCGAGATCGCGCCGGAGCTGGAGCGGGAGCGGCACGCGCGGCAGACCGCGCAGCGCCTCGTCGTCGACCTGCTGCCGCACCGGGACGACCCGGACCCGCCGATCCACGACCTGGACCTCACCCGCGCCTGGCTGGAGCGGTTCTCCCTCGAAGACCGCGTCGTCGGCCGCATCGCCGCTTACCGCTGCCGCTTCCGGCACACCACGAGCTTCGGCGGCGCGGTGTTCCGCGGCGGCGTGCACCTGCGGGACTCGGTGTTCCTCGGCCGGATCCGGGCCACCGACGTCGACTTCGCGGGGCCCGTGGAACTGCGCGGCGCGCGGACCGCCGCGCCCTGCGACTTCGCCCGCTCCGTGTTCCGCACGTCGGTGGACCTCAAGCGGATCACGGGCGAGCAGCGGTGGTACGTGCGGGACGCCCGCTTCGACGGGGCGGTGGACCTGCGGTCGGCGCGGCTGACCGGCGGCCTGGACCTCTGCGGGACCGAGCCCGCGCCGGAGGTGCGCACCGAGGACGCCCGGTTCGGCGCCGGATCGCACTTCGGCGGATGGGACCTGGAGGCGGTGCGCGGGTGACCGCCGGGCCCTGGCCGTGGTGGTGCGGTGGGATGTGCGCGCGGCTGCCGCGGGCGGGAGCGGCGGGGTGCGCGCCGTCGCGGGCGGGTGCGGTGGGATGTGCGCGCTTCCGCCGCGGGCGGGACCTGCGCGCCTCCTCCTCGATCCGGGCCTCGACGGACCGGGACCGAGGGGGAGGCTGAGCGGCGAAGGCCCGCACCCCTCGTTCGGGTCTTCGCCGCGTCAACGGCGAGCGCTCGTCACTCGGCGGCGCTCTGGCTGATGGTGGAAGCGATCAGCACCTCGCCCTTGATCGGCTCGTCGGCCGGCCACGCGGCGGACTCGTGGGCGGCGGGCCCGTCCGGGACGCCCGGCAGGTTGAACTCGACATCGGTGGGCACGACCGGGCCGACCGGATCGTCGACCCGCTGCGAGATCCGGGAGATCCCGAACATGCTGCCCTCGACCAGCACCGGCTCCCGCGGGGCGTGGTCGACCTGGACCTCGACGCCCGGGACCTGGTCCGCACCGTCGAAGAAGGCGAAATCGGCGGCGCCGCCTTCGAGCGTGCAGCTGACGTCGGGGCTCGCGGCGGTGTACTTGACCAGGAACGCCTCGTACTCGCCCGGGTCGGCCAGATCCCTGGTCACCTCGATGTTCACCTCGTCGCCGGTGCACGGCGCGTCGCTCGGGTCCGCCAGTGCGGAACCGGCGGTCAGCGTGGACACCCCGAGGGCGACACCTGCGACGGCCGTGGCGGCGATGGCGCGGCGGAGCTTCATGGTCTGCCTCCCTGCTCGATCTGCTTCTTGATCGACAAGACGCTCGGCGGCACGACGGGATGCCCGGCGGTGCGATGAACCACAGCAAGGCAACCCCGCCCGCGCGCAGACGTCTCGCGCGCGCAGGCGAGGTGAGTGGCCCATTCGCCCACTCTCGTTGGGCTGATGGGCCATTCACCTCTGGTGGTGAGCGGGGGCGCGCCGATGTTTCCGCTTACCGCACGCTGCGGGATACCGTTCTCACCTGCGCGCTCAGCGTCCCGTCGAGTTCTTGAGCAGCTACGGCCGCAAGTGGGACAAGGAGAGAGCGTGACCTCCACCGAGATCAGGGGATGGCGCACCAGCTCCCGCACCACCGCGACGCAGACCTGCGTCGAAGTCGGCGGGGCACCGGGCATCGCGGGGGGCCGCGACACGAAGGACCGCGACGGAGGCACCCTCCGCATCACCTCCGCCCGCTGGACGGCGTTCCTCGCCGCGATCGCGTCCGGCCGCTGAGCACCCCAGGTGAATGGCCCATTCGACCCGCCAGACCGGGCCGGTGGGCCATTCACCTGACGCGAAACGGCCCGCCACCCCGGGTCGGGGTGGCGGCCCGTCCGGAGTGGAACGTCAGCCGAAGAGCGCCGGGAGGGTGCCCTCCCAGGCCTCGCGGAGCTCCGCGAGGGGGATCTCGGCGATGTCCTGGATGTCCAGGCTCGACGTGCCCGCATCGGCGACGCCGACCTTCGCGCACGGCAGCTCGCGCGCCGCGCACATCTCGGTGAACCGCAGCTCCTCGCTGCGCGGCACCGCCACCAGCACGCGGCCCGCGGACTCGGAGAACAGGGCGACGAACGGGTCCGCGCCCTCCGGCAGCACCACCCGGGCACCGCACTCGCCGATCAGCGCCGTCTCGACCAGCGCCTGCGCCAGCCCGCCCTCGGACAGGTCGTGCGCGGCGGAGATCATGCCGTCGCGGGAACCGGCCAGCAGCACCTCGGCCAGCAGCTTCTCCCGGGCCAGGTCCACCTTCGGCGGAGTACCGCCCAGGTGGCCGTGGGCGACGCGCGCCCACTCCGAGCCGCCGAACTCCTCGCGGGTGTCCCCGAGCAGCAGCAGCGTCTCGCCTTCCTCGCCACCGATGCCGGTGGGGATGCGGCGGGTGACGTCGTCGATCGTGCCGAGCACGCCGACCACCGGCGTCGGCAGGATCGCCTGGCTGCCGGTCTGGTTGTAGAAGCTGACGTTGCCGCCCGTCACCGGGATGCCCAGCTCCACGCAGCCGTCCGCCAGCCCCTGCACCGCCTGCTGGAACTGCCACATCACGCCCGGGTCCTCCGGCGAACCGAAGTTCAGGCAGTTCGTCACCGCCATCGGGGTCGCACCCGTGGTCGCCACGTTCCGGTACGCCTCGGCCAGCGCCAGCTGCGCACCCGCGTACGGGTCCAGCCGCGTGTAGCGGGCGTTGCAGTCGGTGGCGACCGCGATGCCGCGGCCCGTCTCCTCGTCGATGCGCAGCACGCCGCCGTCCGAGGGCTGCGCCAGCACCGTGTTGCCCCGCACGTAGCGGTCGTACTGGCTGGTCACCCACTCGCGGGAGCACAGGTTCGGCGACGCCGCCATCGTCAGCAGCGTCTCCCGCAGCTCGTCCGGAGTGGACGGGCGGGCGAGGGTGCTCGCGTTGTCCGCGGCGATCAGATCCTGCTCACCGGGGCGCTGCACCGGGCGCTCATACACCGGGCCCTGGTGGGCGACGGTGCGCGGCGGCACGTCCACGACCAGCTCGTCGTGCCAGTAGATCTCCAGGTTCTCGCCGTCGGTGACCTCGCCGATCACCGTCGCGAGCACGTCCCACTTCGCGCACACCTTCATGAACTCGTCCACGTGGGACGGTTCGACGACGGCGCACATGCGTTCCTGGGACTCGCTGGAGAGCACCTCCGCCGGGTTCATGCCCGACGCGCGCAGCGGCACCTGGTCCAGGTCCACGCGCATCCCGCCGTCACCGGCCGAAGCCAGCTCCGAGGTCGCGCAGGACAGGCCCGCGCCGCCCAGGTCCTGGATGCCCACGACCAGACCCGAGTGGTACAGGTCCAGGCAGCACTCGATCAGCACCTTCTCGGTGAACGGGTCGCCGACCTGCACGCTCGGCAGCTTCTTGCGGCCCGTGCCGCCCTCGGCGTCGTCGAAGGTCTCCGACGCCAGCACCGAGACACCACCGATGCCGTCCAAGCCGGTGCGGGCGCCGAACAGGATCACCTTGTTGCCGGTGCCGGAAGCGTGCGCGAGGTGCAGGTCCTCGGTCTTCATCACGCCGACGCACATCGCGTTCACCAGCGGGTTGCCCGCGTACGACTCGTCGAACACGACCTCGCCGCCGATGTTCGGCAGGCCCAGGCAGTTCCCGTAGCCGCCGACCCCGGCCACCACGCCCGGCAGCACCCGGCGGGTGTCCGGCGCGTCCGCCGGGCCGAACCGCAGCGGGTCCGCCACCGCGACCGGGCGGGCGCCCATCGCCATGATGTCGCGGACGATGCCGCCGACACCGGTGGCCGCGCCCTGGTACGGCTCCACGTACGACGGGTGGTTGTGCGACTCCAGCTTGAACGTGACCGCCCAGCCGTCGCCGATGTCGACCACACCGGCGTTCTCGCCGATGCCGGCCAGCATCTTCTCCCGCATCTCCGGCGTCGTGGTCTCGCCGAAGTACTTCAGGTGCACCTTCGACGACTTGTACGAGCAGTGCTCGCTCCACATCACCGAGTACATCGCCAGTTCGGCGTCGGTGGGGCGGCGGCCCAGGATCTCCTTGATCCGCTCGTACTCGTCGTCCTTCAGCCCCAGCTCGCGGTACGGCTGCGCCAGGTCCGGCGAGGACTTCGCGACGCCCACCGTGTCCAGTTCCGGCCGCTGCTCCGCGGGAGCCGTCTCCGGGCCGTCGGCGACCGCGGCCACCGCGGCGGCCGTCGCGTCGTGCTCGTTGTTGCTCACGCTGCCACCAGTACGTCGAGAGCGGACAGGAACATGCCGAGCCCGTCATCGGTGGGCCCGGTCAGCGGGTCGATCGCGTGCTCCGGGTGCGGCATCAGCCCGGCGACCCGGCCGCGCGCGTCGGTGATGCCCGCGATGCCGCGCAGCGAACCGTTCGGGTCGTCCTCCAGGTACCGGAACAGCACCCGGCCCTCGCCCTCCAGCTCGTCCAGCACGGCCTGGTCCGCCATGTAGGCGCCCTCACCGGACTTCAGCGGGATCAGCAGCTCGGCGCCCGCGTCGTAGCGCGACGTCCACGCGGAGGAGTTGTTCTCCACCTTCAGCCACTGGTCGCGGCACACGAAGTGCAGGCCCGAGTTGCGGGTCAGCGCACCCGGCAGCAGCCCGGCCTCGCACAGGATCTGGAAGCCGTTGCAGATGCCCAGCACCGGCATCCCCTGCCCGGCCGCGCGGATCACCTCGCCCATCACCGGGGCGAACTTCGCGATCGCGCCGCAGCGCAGGTAGTCCCCGTAGGAGAAGCCGCCCGGCACGACCACCGCGTCCACGCCGCGCAGGTCGGCGTCGGCGTGCCACAGCGGGACCGCCTCGGCACCCGCCTTGCGGACCGCGCGCTGCGCGTCGACGTCGTCGAGGGTGCCGGGGAAGGTGATGACGCCGATCTTCGGGCTCATGCCGGTACCGCCTCTCCGCGATTCACAGTGATGGTTGCGCCCGGCTGAACCTCGCGTTCCGCGGTTCCTCGTGACCGGCTTGCGTCACGTTCCCCTGAGGTGCGGTTACGCAGGACTGAAGTGGGCCCGACATCGCTCATGCTTCCACCCTGCGGACGACGAAGTTCTCGATCACGGGGTTGGCCAGCAGCGTTTCGGCGATCTGGGCGAGCGTGGCGTCGTCGACGTCGTCGGCGACCTCCAGCTCGAACCGCTTCCCTTGGCGGACTTCGGAGATGCCCTCGAAGCCGAGCCGGGGCAGCGCAGCGGCCACCGCCTGACCCTGCGGGTCGAGAATCTCCTGCTTGGGCATGACGTCGACGACGACTCGGGCCACGGGCGATGCTCCCGGATTCGTGCAGATCCTCCTGCCCCGTGCAGGACAGGGATGGATGTCCAGCAGTACCTGCAAAGGGTAACTGAGCTGCGGGTTCGCCCTCGCACACAGGTGCACCGGGAGCGCTGCAGGACACATCCCGGCACGCTCCGCGATCGACCCGCCCACCTTCCCCCGTCCGGGGGAAGGTGCTGCGAAATACGACATCACCCCTTCTGCGCAGAGCTACTCAGCCGAATTCAGCAGCATTGTCCAGAACGCTTTTCCGCGCTGTGTCCTCCGACACTTTCCGCCGATTTCACGGAACGTTCACGGGACTTCCGACGTCTTACTACCGGGAACACCGGAAAACAGGTTCCCGGCACCACCACACCGCCCCCTCGACGTCGAGAAACCCCAGCTCCCCGGCCGCAGATCCCGAACAGGCCGGGTGGAACCGCCACCGCAGGCGCGCGAAACCCCCTTCCGCGCGACGCGGGGCGGCGGGGATTCCGCCACCCCCCAGCGGAATCCCCGGAACGCTTCCCGCTGCGCCGCACACCCCCCGATCAGCGGCGCAGCGGGAAGCCCCGAACATTCCCATTAACCGCTATCGCACCGGTCTCACCCGAATGAGAAATCGAATCGCCGAACACCGTTTTCGGCGATCTCCCGGGGCGAACCGGACCGAACGCCCGGCCGCGCCGAAAACGACCTCCCGCGGCGCTCTGCGAAGCTGGAGGGCGCACAACCGTTGCGTCCTGGGAGGGCGAGCCGATGAAGATCACACACTTCGGACACGCATGCGTGCTGGTGGACACCGGGCAGGCGCGGCTGCTCATCGACCCCGGCGCGTTCTCCCCGGGGTTCGAGGAGCTGCGCGACCTCGACGCGGTGCTCATCACCCACCAGCACTTCGACCACCTCGACGCCGACCGGCTGCCCGGGCTGCTCGAAGCCAACCCCGGCGCGCGGCTCGTCGCCGACCCCTCCACCGCGGAGATCGTCGCGGGCCAGGGCTTCCAGGCCGAAGCGGCCCGGCCCGGCGACGCCTTCGAGCTCGGCGGGGCGGCGGTGCACGTCGTCGGCGGGCAGCACGCCGTCATCCACCCGGACATCCCGGTCATCGACAACGTCGGCCTCGTCGTCGACCACGGCGCCTTCTACCACCCGGGCGACTCGTTCCACGTGCCCGAACAGCGGATCGACGTGCTGGGCGTGCCCACCGGGGCGCCGTGGCTGAAGCTCTCCGAGGCCGTGGACTTCCTGCGCGCCGTCGCGCCGCGGGTCGCGGTGCCGATCCACGAGGCCGTGCTGGCCTCGCCCGCGATGCACTACCGGATGTTCGAGCAGCTCGGGCCGCAGGGCACCGACGTGGCCGTGCTGGAGCGGGAGGCGGCGCCCGCCGTGTAGGAGGTCGCCGCGGCGGCGGTCAGTCGTCGTCGAAGCGGTCGTCGTCGAAGCGGTCATCGCGGTCGAACCGGTCGTCGTCGAACCGGTCGTCGTCGAAGCGGTCATCGTCGAAGCGGTCGTCCCGGTCATCGTGCCGCTCGACCGCTCCCGGCGGCAGCGGTGCCGGGGCTCCGGCCCGCAGCCGCGCCTCGGCCTCGGCCTCCGCCCGGTCGTCCGCGTCGTCCCACGGCCCGTCGTCGAAGCGGTCGTCGCGGTCGTCCCGTTCCCAGCGGTCGTCGTCCCACGGCCCGTCGTCGTCCCACCTGGCGGGTGCTCCGGCGGCCGGGTTCTCCGGCACCGCGCCGGTGCCCGCGCCCGCGCCCGCGAGCGCGACGCCCGCGCCGCCGATCCCCAGCACTCCCACGATGGCCGCGGTGGCCAGCACCGCCCTGCTCGGCTTCCTGATCCGCATGTTCCTCGTCCTCTCCGTCGCGTTCTCCCGGACGAGATCGAGCTTCGCGGTCGCGGATGAGCCCACCCTGAGCCCGAGGTGAAAGCCCCTTCACCTGACCGCGGCCGACCGGCGCGGGCGGGCCGGTCACCCGCGATCGCTCAGCTGGAGAGCGGGTCGAGGTTGCGCATCGCGGTGGGCAGCGGGGTGCGCTGCCGCGGAACCGCGGCACCCGCGAACGCGGCGTAGGTCGCCGGTTCGGCACCGTGGTGCAGCGCCAGGTCGACCGCGTCCAGCACCGCCTGCCGCGAACCGGAGCGCGCCAGGTCGGCGGCGTCCACCGCGAGCCGCACCGGTCTGCCGCGGCGGGCCGTCCGGCCCACGCCCAGCACCAGCGCCCGGCACCACCAGTGCTCCACGCGGGCGCCCGGGCCCAGCGCGTGCACCCGCGCGCGGTGCACCCGTCCGGTGCGCAGCTCGTGCACGCCCAGCGCATCCGCGCACACCGCGAAGTCCCGCTCGCGCAGCGCCGTCACCGTGCCCGGCGAGGACAGCCAGCGCGGCGGCACGAACAGCTCGGCGCGCAGTCCCAGCCGGTCCAGCGCGGCGGCCGCGGCGCGCAGCCGCAACCCGGCCTCGTGCGCGGGGAGCGCGGCGAACTCGGCGCCGCGGACCACGGCCGCCGGACCGGACGACGCCACCCGCGGCAGCAGCCGCTGCGCGTGCGGGGCGTGGTCGAAGCCGTGCAGCGCCACCGCGTCCCCGAGCCCGCGGCGCTCCCGCACCCAGCTCACCGCGGGCCGGTCCGGCAGCGGCGGCGCGGAGCCGTTCGGTCGCGGTGCGACCAGCAGCGTCAGCGGGACGCGGCGCAGATCCAGCTCGGCGGCGAACCAGGCGCAGTGCTCCAGCGCCCGATCTCCGAGCCCCGACAGGGAGACGACCAGCGGAAAGCCCACGGCAGACCATTGGGCCGCACCCGGGTGTCCCGGCCCTGACCGGCGGGTGACCGAACGGCGCAGATCGGGCGAACGCCGCGCCCGCGCGCGCCGGGGACCGGGCGGTCGGTGATCAGGCCGCCGAGACGCCGGGCGATCAGCAGACCCGGCGGTCCAGCAGCCCGGCGGTCGACCGAGCGACCCCGCGGTCGAGCCAGCCGCGCGGCCGAGCCGGTCGAACAGCCGAGCCGGTCGAACAACCCAGGGGTCGAGCCGGCCGAACAACCGAGCCGGACGAGCCGCCGGACGGTCAGGCGGGGGTCGGCCAGTCCGCGAGGTCGCGCCCGGTGATGCGCTCGTACGCCTCCACGTAGCGGTCGCGGGTCGCGGCCACCACCTCGTCCGGCAGCGAGGGCGGCGGCGCGTCGGCGGCCCGGTCCCAGCCGGACTCCGGCGAGGTCAGCCAGTTCCGCACGTACTGCTTGTCGAAGGACGGCTGCACCCGGCCCGCCTCGTAGCCGTCGGCGGGCCAGAACCGGGAGGAGTCGGGGGTGAGCACCTCGTCACCCAGCACGATGCCGTCCGCGCCGAGGCCGAACTCGAACTTGGTGTCGGCGAGGATCACGCCGCGGCTCTCCGCGTGCTCGGCGGCCCGCGCGTACACCCGCAGCGTCAGCTCGCGGAGCTGCTCGGCGCGCTCCCGGCCCACGTCGGCGGCGACGGCGTCGAAGCTGACGTTCTCGTCGTGCGCGCCGAGCTCGGCCTTCGTGGCCGGGGTGAAGATCGGTTCCGGCAGCCGGGAGGCCTCGGTCAGCCCGGCCGGCAGCGCGACGCCGCACACCGCGCCGGTCGCCCGGTAGTCGATCAGCCCGGATCCGGTGAGGTAGCCGCGGGCCACGCACTCCACCGGCAGCATCTCCAGCCTGCGCACCAGCAGCGCGCGGCCGCGCACCTCGGCGGGGATGCGCGGGTCGTCGTGCGCGACGACGTGGTTCGGCACCAGCTCGGCGAGCAGGTCGAACCAGAACACGCTCATCGCCGTCAGCACCCGGCCCTTGTCCGGGATGGGGGTGTCGAGCACGTGGTCGTAGGCCGAGATCCGGTCCGACGCGACCATCAGCAGGTGCTCGTCGTCCACGGCGTGCAGCTGGCGAACCTTGCCCGCGGCGATCAGCGGGTATGCCGAGAGTGCGACCACGCGGGGATTCTCCCCCACGCCCGTCACCACCCGACCGGGCGACCCTCGGTAGAACCCAGGTGAATGGCCCATTCGCCTTGCGCGGATGGTCGGGTGGGCCATTCACCTGGAGGGGATCAGAGGATGGGGGACGGGGTGTAGCGGGCCGCTTCGGGGTGGCGGGCGACGACCTCGTCGACCGCGGCGACGATGGCCTCGACCTGGGCGGATGCCGCGCCGGTGAAGGACAGCCGGTCGGCGAGGAGGTCCTCCAGCGCCGCCTTGTCCAGCGGCAGCCGCTCGTCGGCGGCGAGCCGGTCCAGCAGGTCGTTGCGCTCGATGCCCTGCTCCCGCATGGCCAGCGCGACGGCGACCGCGTTCTCCTTGATCGCCTCGTGCGCGGTCTCCCGGCCGACGCCGGCGCGCACCGCCGCCATCAGCACCTTCGTCGTCGCCAGGAACGGCAGGTAGCGGTCCAGCTCGCGGGCCACCACGGCCGGGTAGGCGCCGAACTCGTCGAGCACCGTCAGGAACGTCTCCAGCAGCCCGTCGAACGCGAAGAACGCGTCCGGCAGCGCGATGCGGCGCACCACCGAGCAGGACACGTCGCCCTCGTTCCACTGGTCCCCGGCCAGCTCCCCGCCCATCGACACGTAGCCGCGCAGCAGCACGGACAGGCCGTTGACGCGCTCGCAGGAACGGGTGTTCATCTTGTGCGGCATGGCGCTGGAGCCGACCTGGCCGGGCTGGAAGCCCTCGGTGACCAGCTCGTGGCCCGCCATCAGCCGGATCGTCTTCGCCACCGAGGACGGCGCCGCGGCCAGCTGGGACAGCGCGGTGAGCACCTCGAAGTCGAGCGACCGCGGGTAGACCTGGCCGACGCTGGTGAGCACCTTCCCGAACCCGAGGTGCTCGGCGATGCGGCCTTCGAGGTCGGCGAGCTTCCCGGCGTCGCCGAGCAGGTCCAGCATGTCCTGCGAGGTGCCGACCGGACCCTTGATGCCGCGCAGCGGGTAGCGGGCCAGCAGCTCCTCGACGCGGCCGAACGCGACGAGCAGTTCGTCGGCGGCCGTCGCGAAGCGCTTGCCGAGGGTGGTGGCCTGCGCCGCCACGTTGTGCGACCGGCCCGCCAGCACCAGCTCGCCGTGCTCGGCGGCGAGTCGCGCCAGCCGGGCCAGCACGGCGACCACGCGGTCGCGCACGTGCTCCAGGCTGCGGCGGACCTGCAGCTGCTCCACGTTCTCGGTGAGGTCGCGGGAGGTCATGCCCTTGTGCACGTGCTCGTGCCCGGCGAGGGCGTTGAACTCCTCGATGCGGGCCTTCACGTCGTGCCGGGTCTGGCGCTCGCGCTCGGCGATGGAGTCCAGGTCGACCTGGTCGACGACCCGCTCGTAGTCGGCGACCGCGCCCGCGGGCACGTCGACGCCGAGGTCGGCCTGGGCGCGCAGCACGGCCAGCCACAGCTGCCGTTCCAGCACGATCTTGTGCTGCGGGGACCACAGCTCGACCAGCTCCGGCGAGGCGTAGCGGTGGGCGAGCACGTTCGGGAGGTGGGGCTTGACCGTCACGGCTGACCAGGATACTTCCCGGCCGCGGACCCCAGGACCGGGCAGTGGGCGGCGCGGAAATTCGGTCGAGGCGGCGAGCCGTCGCGAGCTAGGTTCGGCTCGTCATGACTCCTGATCCGCGCGGCCCGCTGCGCCTGCTGTGGTCGCTGCTGCGCGACCGTCCCGCGCTGGTGGCCGCGGCACCCGTCACCGGTTCGCTGTGGCTGCTGCCGACCGCGGTGCTGCCGCTGGTCATCGGGCGCGCGCTGGACGCGGGCGTGGCCGCCCGGGACGGGTCGGCGCTGCTGCGGTGGGTGCTGGTGGTGCTGGTGCTCGGGATCGTGCAGGCGTTGGGCGCGGCGGCGCTGAGCTGGACCTCGCACACCCTGTGGCTGCACGGCGCGAGCTCCGCCGAGAAGGTCGTGCTGCACCACGTGGCGGGCCTCGGCGGCGCGCTCACCAGGCGCGTCCGCACCGGCGAGGTGGTGTCCGCAGGCTCCGCCGACATCTACCAGGTGGGGCAGGCGTTCGAGGTGTCCGCCCGGCTCAGCGGGGCGGTCGTCGCGTTCCTCGCCGCCGCGGGCGCGCTGCTGACGATCTCGCCGCTGATGGCGGCGGTGGCGCTGGTCGGGGTACCGCTGGCGACGCTGGGCATCGGGCCGCTGCTGGGCCCGCTGCGGCGCCGCGAGGAGGCGCAGCGGGAGAACCTGACCGGGCTGAACACGCTCGCCGCGGACATCGTGTCCGGGCTGCGCGTGCTGCGCGGCATCGGCGGCGAGTCCCGGTTCCACGACCGGTTCGTCGCGGCCAACCGCCGCGTCCAGGACTCCGGGGTCGCCGCCGGGCGGATCACCGCGTGGCTGGCCGGGGCGGAAGTGCTGCTGCCCGGGCTGGTGACGGTGCTGGTCACCTGGCTGGGCGCGCGGATGGCGCTGGCCGGGACGATCAGCGCCGGTGAGCTCGTCGCGTTCTACGGGGTGTCCAGCTTCCTGGTCATCCCGGTGCGCACCGCGACCGAGGCCGCGAGCACCTTCGCCTCGGCCGTCGTGGCCGCCGACCGCGCCTGCGCGCTGCTGCGGCTGCGACCGGAACCCGCCGACCCGGACGTGCCGCGGACGCTGCCCGCCGGGCCGCTCGCGCTCGCCGACGAGCGCACCGGGGCCCGCGCCGACGCGGGCGAGCTCACCGCCGTCGACGCCGCCGGGCACGGCGAAGCGCTCGCCGAACGCCTCGCCCGGCACGTCGACGACGGGCCGGTGCTGGCCGGAGGCGTGCCGCTCGCGGAGGTCGCGGTCGCCGAGCTGCGGGAGCGGATCGTGCTCGCGCACAACCAGGACCTGCTGTTCGCCGGGCCGGTCCGCGCCGGGATCGACCTGGGCTCGCCGGTGCCGGTGGAGGCCGCGCTGCACGCCGCCGACGCCGCGGACGTGCTCGCCGCGCTGCCCGCGGACGGCGAGCTCACCGAGCAGGGCCGCGCGCTCTCCGGCGGCCAGCGCCAGCGGCTGCTGCTGGCACGGGCGCTGTGCAGCGACGCCGACGTGCTGGTGCTGGACGAACCGACCTCCGCGGTGGACGCGCACACCGAGGCGCGCATCGTGCGCCGCGTCCGCGACCTGCGGAAAGGACGCACCACGATCGTGCTCACGCAGAGCCCGCTGTGGCACGCGGTCGCCGACCGGGTGGTGCACGTGACGGAGGACCGCGCATGACGCTGCCCCTGGCCGAGCGGACCGAGGTGCTGCGGTGGCTGCGGCGCACCGCCACCGCCCACCGGAAGCGGTTCGCGCTGCTCGTGCTGCTGTTCGCGCTGTCCACCGCGGTCGGCCTGATCGGCCCGCAGCTGCTGGGCCACCTGGTCGACGCGGTGGTCGCCGGAGCACCGGTGCGGCAGGTCGACCTGCTGGCGGCCGGGTTCCTCGCGGTGCTGGTGGTGCACGCGCTGCTGGCCCGCGCGGCCCGGCTGCGCGCCGCCGTGTTCGGCGAAGCCGTCCTCGCCGAGGCCAGGGAGCGGGTGGTGGGCCGCGCCCTGCGGCTGCCGCTGAGCACCGTGGAGGAAGCGGGCACCGGGGACCTGCTCAGCCGCGCCACCTCCGACGTGGACCGGCTCGACTCCACCGTCCGCGACGCGGCACCCGAGCTGACCGGGGCGGCGCTGGCGCTCGTGTTCACCGCGGCCGCGATGGTCGCCACCGCACCGCTGCTCGCCTGCGGCCTGCTGGTGGCGGTCCCGCTGCTGGTGGCGGTGAGCCGCTGGTACTTCCCGCGCGCCCGGCGGACGCTGACCAGGCTGCTCGCGGACTGGGCCGGGGTGCAGTCCGGCATCCACGAGACCGTGCGGGGCGCGCGCACCATCGACTCGCTGCGGCTCGCCGCGCGGCGCCGCGAGCACAACGACCGGGTGCTCGCGCAGGCCGTCGCCGACGAGCAGCGGCACCGCGGGCTGCTGTCGGTGTTCCTGCCCGCGCTGGAGCTGTCCTACGTGCTGCCGCTCGCGGCGATCCTGCTCATCGGCGGCTGGAGCTACCACGCGGGGCTGGCGGAGCTGGGCACGGTGACGACGGTGGTGCTGTACGCGGCGGCGCTGGCCGAACCGCTGGCCGAGCTGTTCTCGTGGCTGGAGGAACTCCAGCTGGGGGACGCGGCGCTGCGGCGGATCCTCGGGGTGCCGGGGAGCGGGGCGGGGGAGTCCGATCGACCGGAGCCCGAGCGTTCTGAGCACGAGCGTTCCGAGCCCCATCGCCCGGAGCCCCGCCGCGCTGAGCCCGATCGCCCAGAACTCGATCACGCTGCGCCCGAACGCCCAGAGCCGGAACGCGCCGAACCCGATCGCGCTGAATCCGATCGCGCTGCGATCAGGGACGCCGCGCTCGGCGACACCGCACCCGGCGACACCGGACCCGAGCGCACCGAGCGCCGCCCCGCGGCCGACCGCGGCACGCCCGAGCCGGCCGGTCCCGGCGCGCACGACCTGGTGCTGCGCGACGTCCGGTTCTCCTACCGCGCGGGCCGCGAGGTCCTGCACGGCGTCGACCTGCGCGTTCCCGCCGGGGAGCGGCTCGTCGTGGTCGGTCCGTCCGGGGCGGGCAAGTCCACGCTGGGGCGGCTCATCGCGGGCGTCAGCGCACCCGACTCCGGTTCGGTCGCCTTCGGCGACGTGGAGATCACCGCGCTGCCGCCCGCCCGCGTCCGCCGGGAGGTCCTGCTGCTCACCCAGGAGCAGCACGTGTTCACCGCGAGCCTGCGGGACAACCTGTCGCTGCCCGAAGCGCGGGAGTGGACCGACCGCGAACTCCACGACGCGCTGGCCGTGGTCGGCGCCGCCGAGTGGGCCGCGCGGCTGCCGGGCGGGCTGGACGCGGTGGTCGGCTCCGGCGGCGCAGCGGTGCCCGCCGCGGTCGCGCAGCAGCTCGCGCTGGCCCGGGTGGTGCTCGCCGACCCGCACACCCTGGTGCTCGACGAGGCGACCTCGCTGCTGGACGGGGACGGTTCGCGGGAGCTGGAGCGCTCGCTGTCCCGGTTGCTGGCCGGGCGCACCGTCATCGCCATCGCGCACCGGCTGCACACCGCGCGCACCGCGGACCGGGTGGCGGTGGTGGACGGCGGGCGGATCGTGGAGCTCGGCGCGCACCGCGAGCTGCTCGCCGCGGGCGGTTCCTACGCCGCGCTGCACCGCGCCGCCGCGGGCGAGAGCTGACCGCCCGTCTCTCGGGCTCCCCGCCGCGGGGTCGGGCGGGTGGCAACCTCGGCAGCCCACTGCGGAATTCGTTCGCGCCGGTGGGGCAGATCGCGGTCCGCGCGGCGAACCGCGGAGAACCCGCTGGGGTCTGCGGGCGCGGTCGGCGACTCGGGGACTGCACCGCCCGGCGGGGAGCGGACGCGCCGCGCGTGATCACGGACGGCGGTGCGCGCCCCCGTGGGAACCGCGCCGGAGCACCCGATGCTGCCGGGCCAGGTCTCGGTGGGCACCTCCTCGCGCGGGAACCGCCGGACCTCGTACTCCCGAATTTCTGGTACGGTCGTGCAGGAATCGGGAGGTAGTGATGGCTTGGATCGTGCTGATGATCTCCGGCGTGCTCGAGGCGGGCTGGGCGATCTCGCTGAAGCTCTCCGACGGCTTCAGCAAGCTGTGGCCCAGCGTGTCGTTCCTGGTGCTGGCCGCCGTCAGCTTCAGCGGCCTCGCCTGGGCGATGCGCACGCTGCCCGCCGGGCCCGCCTACGCGGTGTGGACCGGCATCGGCGCCGCGCTCACCGCGGTGATCGGCATGCTGTGGCTCGGCGACGCCGTGTCCGTGCTCAAGATCGTGTCGCTGGTGCTCATCGTCGCCGGGGTGATCGGGCTCAACCTCGCCGGATCGCACTGACTCCTAGGATCGGGCGTCATGACAGCGGCCACCCCCAAGGGCGAACGCCGCCGCCACGCACTCGTCGAGGCGGCGGTGGCACTGCTCGCCGAAGGCGGGCTCGAAGCGGTGCGGCACCGAGCCGTGGCGGACCGCGCGGGGCTGCCGCTCGCGTCCACCACCTACTACTTCACCTCGTTGGACGACCTCGTCGCCGCGGCCGTGGAGCACGAAGGCCGCACCGAGATCGCCGCGGGCCGCGCCCGGCTCGACGAGCTCGCCGACGAGCGGCGCACCGTCGAGGACGTCGTGGAGCTCCTGCTCGACCTGCTGCTCGGCGTCGATTCGCGGGACGGCGGGACCGAACCGGTGCTGCTGCGCTACGAGCGGCTCGTCGGCTCACCGCGGCGGCCCTACCTGGCACCGCTGATGCGGGAGCTGACCGGCGAGCTGAAGGACCTGCTCGACGAGATCCTCGCCCGCAGCGGCATGCCCGTCGACCGCGAACAGCTGGACGAGCTCATCGCCCTCGTCGACGGGACCGTGGTGAACGCCCTCATCGAGAGCGGACCCGATCCGCGCAGCGCGGCCCGCCGGACCCTCCGCCGCAGGCTCGGCTGACGTCCCGCGCGGTGCCCGCTCCCGCCACGAGCCGGCGGGAGGGTCCCGCGCGAGCGGTCAGAAGCGGGGCGCCAGGTCCGCCGCGATGCCGTCCAGGCGATCGGCGAAGGGAGCCGTCGGCGCACCCATCGGCTCGCTGAGCACCGTCAGCGTGCGGCCGCTGCGCGTCGGCACCTCCACCACC
The DNA here is from genome assembly GCF_057736575.1 of Saccharopolyspora sp. MMCC62. Classification (NCBI taxonomy): domain Bacteria; kingdom Bacillati; phylum Actinomycetota; class Actinomycetes; order Pseudonocardiales; family Pseudonocardiaceae; genus Saccharopolyspora; species Saccharopolyspora sp. MMCC62. The sequence continues at coordinate 387,927 of NZ_JBYKCM010000002.1, forward strand.
TCGGTGTGCGGGGCACGGCCTTCCGCGGCGGCGGGCCGCGCGCCGGACGGGCTCAGCAGCAACGCCACCTTCCCGGACACCGCGCCCTCCCGGACCGGGACCGCGGCGGTCCGCGACCCGATCGGGCAGGAGCCGTCGGCGCTCGTCGGCTGCGTGCTCCGCGCCTCCGGGAGCTGCTCGGTCAGCGCCGCGGCCAACGCCGAATCCGGGGTACCGCACGCGGCACCCGCCTTCGGATCGCCCAGGGTGATCGGGCCGGATCGCGGCGTGGCGGGTTCCTGCGGTAGCGCCATCGGCGCCTGCGTCGGCGCTGCCGGGGCCTGCGCCACCGGTTCGCCCGGGCTGCCGAAGAACCCGGTCCCCGCACCGATCCCGCCGACCAGCACGGCCGCCGCGACCAGCGAGCCACCGGCGAGCGCGGTGCGGCGGCGCGCCGTCACCCGGCGGGACCCGCGCAGCACGTCCTGCTCGTCGAACGACGCATCGGGAGCGTCGCGGGCCGCGTTCCGGAAAAGCTGTTCCAGCTCGGTCTCGTTCACTTGCCGCACCTCCTCACGACGTCGAGCGAAGATCGTCGAGTTGGCCGCCCAAGGCCTCCCGCAGCGCCTCCAGCCCACGGGCCGACTGGCTCTTCACGGTGCCTTCGCTGCACTTCATCACCTCGGCGACCCCGGCGACGTCGAGCCCCTCCAGGAATCGCAGCACCAGCACGGCCCGCTGCTTCGGCGGAACCTCGCGCAGACCGGCGACCAGTGTCTGCCTGGTCGCGATGCCGTCTTCGACCGAACCGCCCGCGGGCCGGTCCGGGAGCACGTCGGTGAACTTCTCCCGGCGCCACGGACGCCGCGACTCGTCGATCACCGCACGGCTGAGCGTGCGGCGGACGTACGCGTCCAGCGCGCCCTTGTCCCGCACCTTGCGCCAATGCCGGTGCAAGGAGATGAACGCGGTCTGGGCCAGGTCGTCCGCGCGGTGCCAATCGCCGCACATCATGTACGCCATCCGACGAACCGCCTCCCGCCGAGCCGCGAAATACTCCGCGAACTCCTGCTCCTCGCGCTGGTCCACGCGGACTCTCCGCTCGTCCGTGCTTGCACTGCTGGGACGGTGCGCCCGGCACCTGTGGTTGCACGCCGCCGCGAAAAACGAACGACGCGCGTGCAGAACTGTAGTGAAGCCGGACCACGTGGCCGAGCCGCCACCGGTGGTGTCCGGGGCCGCGCAGGTCAGCAGTGCGAGCACGCTCGGCGACCACCCGGATGCGCGGCGGCACGGCCGCGGGCGGGGCAACCGGTATCCCCCGACCAGTTGCCTCCACCCCCCGCCGATGTGGTGTGATCGGTTCGTGACCAAAACGGCCTCCATCGACCTCCGTTCCGACACGGTCACGCGCCCCGACAAGCGGATGGCCGCGGCGATGGCCGAAGCCGAAGTCGGCGACGACGTGCTCGACCACGACCCCACGATGCGCGCGCTGGAGGAACGGGCCGCCCAGCTGCTCGGCACCGCCGCCGCGCTGTGGGTGCCCAGCGGCACGATGGGCAACCTGATCGCGCTGTCGGTGCACCTGCGCCGCGGCGACCGGTTCCTCGCGCCGCGGGGCGCGCACGTGCTGCACCACGAACTGGGTTCCGCCGCGTGGCTCGCCGGAGGCATGCCGGAACCGCTGGAGTGGGACGCCGGTCCGGGGCGCCCCACCGCCGACGCGGTACGTGCGCACGCAAGCGGCGACCGGCACTACGACGCGCTGCACACCACGCTGCTGTGCCTGGAGAACACGCACAACGCGGCGGGCGGCGCGGTCATCCCGCCGCACGAGCACGCCCAGCTCGCCGCCGCCGCCCGCGACCGCGGGCTGCACGTGCACCTGGACGGGGCGCGGATCTGGAACGCCGCCACCGCGCTCGGGCTGCCGCCCGCCGCGCTGACCGTCGGGGTCGACACGGTGCAGGCCTGCCTGAGCAAGGGGCTCGGCGCGCCCGTCGGCTCGGTGGTGGCGGGCACCAGCGACTTCGTCGCCGAAGCGCGGCGGGTGCGCAAGATGCTCGGCGGCGGCGTCCGGCAGGGCGGGGTGCTCGCGGCGGCCGGGCTCGTCGCGCTGGACCGGGTCGCGGCGCTGGAGAAGGACCACCGGCACGCGACGCTGCTCGCCGACGGGCTCACCGAGCTCGGCTGGGACATCACGGACCCGCAGACCAACATCGTGCTGGCCGCGGTGCCGGACGTGCGGCTCACCCTGGACTGGTTGCGGGAGATCGGGGTGCTCGCGGTGCCGATGGACGGGAACGTGCGGTTCGTGACGCACCGGGACGTGGGCGAGCGGGACATCAAGGAGGTGCTGCGGCGCATCTCGCGCAGCAGCAAGGCCGACCGGCCCGCGGGCATCCCGCAGGCCGGCTGAGCACCGGGATCAGGCGCCGGAGCTCGCCAGGCGGCGCCTGCGGTGCGCGGCCATCCGCACCGGTGCGTTGAGCTCGCCGCGGCCGCGGTAGCCGCCGACCCGCTGCACCACCTCGAAGAACACCCGCGATCCCGGGACCGCCACCGAGAAGTGCAGGTACTCGCCGCGCGCATCCCGGTCGTAGAGCACCGAATGCTCCCGCAGCCGCGCCGCGAGCCCCGCGTCGAGCTCCAGCCGGGCGTCCAGGTCGTCGTAGTAGTTGTCCGGGATCGCCACCACCGGCGCGCCCAGCTCCCGCACCGCCCGCGCCGCGGCGAACACGTCGTCGGTGCTCAGCGCCACGTGCTGCGGATTCGGCACGGCGGGCGCCCAGGAGCCGCGGCGCAGCACCGCCGAGTCCAGCGCCAGCCGCACCGTGCCGCCCGGGTCCAGCACCAGCCTGCTGCGGACCAGCCCGAACGGGGCGGCGAACTCCACCGGCGGCTCCGGGGCCAGGCCGAGCACCGAGCGGTAGAACAGGATCGCCTCGTCGAAGTGGTCGAACGGCTGGGTCATCGCGACGTGGTCGATGCCGGTGATGCCCGCGGCCGGCGGCTCGCCGCTCCCTGGTGCCTCGCCGCTCCCTGGATCCTCGCCGCTCCCGGGCGCGAAGTCGCTCTCGGGCGCGAAGTCGCCGAGCCAGCCCGCGTCCCGGTCCGCGCCGGTGCGGCAGAAGAACAGCGCGGTGCCGTCCGGAGCGGCCACCGAGGACAGGTCGGCCTCGTCCGGCCGGGCGGTGCGCGGCAGCACCGGTGCGAGCAGCCCTTCGGCGCGGCGGGTCGCGGCGAGCGGATCGGCGCTGTGCACGCCGAGCGCGGCGAGCGCCCCGCCACCGCGGTGCTCCGGCCGGTCCGGTTCGGTGTTCACCAGGATGCGCGCGGCGCCCTGCTCCCACAGCCGCACCGGTTTGGAGCGGTGCCGCCCGGCCCGGCGGAAGCCGAGCGCGGCCAGCGTCGCGCCCAGCCGCTCGCCGGCCTCCGGGTCGGCGCCGAGCTCGACGAACGCGGGTCCGGCCAGCTCGGCCGGTGCGGGCAGGCTGCGCCCGGCGACGACGGGTCCGGCGGGGACGGCCGCTTCCTCCAGCGCCAGCAGCGAGCGCATCGCGTCCACCGCGGCCGGGCCCGGATCGGCCTGCCGGAACACGTCGTTGAACACCTCCAGCGACAGCGGCCCCGCGTACCCGGCGGCGAGCACGGTGCCGAGGAAGCCGGCGAGGTCGAACTCGCCCTGGCCGGGGAACAGCCGGTGGTGCCTGCTCCACTGCAACAGGTCCATGTTCATCCGCGGCGCGTCGGCGAGCTGCAGGAAGAACAGCTTCTCGGCGGGGATGGTGCGGATGGTGGTGAGGTCGCTGCCCCGGGACAGGATGTGGAAGCTGTCCAGGCACACGCCCAGCGCCGGGTGGTCGGCGCGGCGCACGATCCGCCACGCCCGCTCGTAGGTGTGCACGAACCGGCCCCAGGCCAGCGCCTCGTAGCAGATCCGGATGCCGCGCCCGGCCGCGAGCTCGGCGAGTTCGTGCAGCTGCTCGGCGGCCAGGTCGTCGTCGTCCACGGCCTCCGCGGACACCGAGGAGCACACCAGCGCGGTGTCCGCGCCGAGCCGCGCCATCAGGTCGAACTTGTGCTCGGCGCGGCGCAGGTTGGCGCGCAGCACGTCCCGCGGGACCGCTTCGAAGTCGCGGAACGGCTGGTAGAGGTCGATGCCCAGGCCGAGGTCCGCGCACTGCGCGCGGATCCGCTCCGGGGTGGCGGCGGAGGCGATCAGGTCGTTCTCGAAGATCTCCACCCCGTCGAAGCCCGCGGCGGCCGCGGCGGTGAGCTTGTCCTCCAGCGAGCCGGACAGGCAGACCGTGGCGATGGAGCGGGCGCGTTCAGCGGGCGGCGTGCACACGGGGGCCTCCGGGTTCGGTCACGAGCGTCTCGAAGTGGCGCAGCATCCGTTCCGCGTCGGGTTCCCGCCCGGTGAACAGGCGGAACGCGTCGGCGGCCTGGAACACCGCCATGCCGCCGCCGTCGAGGACGCGGCAGCCGCGGTCGCGGGCGGTGCGGACGAGTTCGGTGTGCAGCGGCCGGTACACCACGTCGGCGACCCACAGCCCGGGGTGCAGCGCGTCGGCGGGCACCGGCAGCCCGGGGTGTGCGGCCATCCCGACGGGCGTGGCGTGCACCAGGCCGTCGGCGCCGGTGAGCGCGGCGGCCGGGTCGAAGTCGCCGGAGGTCGCGCGGTCGGGGCCGAACCGGCGGCGCAGCGCGGCGGCGAGCTCCGCGGCCCGCCCCGCGTCCAGGTCGAGCACGTGCAGCTCGCCGGTGCCGAGGGTGAGCAGCCCGTGCGCGACGGCGGCGCCCGCCCCGCCCGCGCCGAGCAGCACGACCCGGTCCACCGGCACGTCCGGCAGCCCGCGGCCGAAGCTGCGGGCGAACCCGGACCAGTCGGTGTTGTGCCCGATGGCGCCCTTCGGGGTGAACACGACGGTGTTCACCGCACCGAGCGCGGCGGCGTCCGGGGACAGCTCGTCGAGGTGCTCCAGGACCAGCTGCTTCGCCGGGTGGGTGATGTTGAGCCCGGTGAACCCGGTGAGCCGGGCGGCGCGCAGCACGTCGCCGACGGCGGTGGCGGGCGGCCCGATCCGGTCCAGGTCGAGCCGCCGGTAGAGGCAGCGCAGCCCGAGCTCGGCGGCTTCGCGTTCGTGCAGCGCCGGGCTGAGCGACGGGCCGATGCCCGCGCCGACCAACCCGGTGAGGTACCCGACGTCGCTGATGGCGGCCTCCCCCGGTGCCGCGGGCCGCAGCCCGCGCAACAATGAACGAACCAGCTAGTACACAGTAGCCCGGCAGTGGACCGCGGCCAAGGACCGCGACCGCGGACGGCCGCCGAGGACCTCGGACCGGACCGGGACCGGCCGGATTAGGCTGGGAGCTGATCGACCGGGCCGGACCGGCCGCCGACCAGCCGGAACCCCGGCCGGCACCCACGAGACGAGGGAGCCCCCGTGGTGGCACCACCGCCCCCCGCCGGTGACCGGCAGGCGGACGAACCGCGCCAGCGCGACGCCGAGCGCACCCGCGCGGAACTGCTCGACGTGGCGCTCGCCGAGTTCGCCGACAAGGGCTACGCCGGAGCGCGGGTCGACGAGATCGCCGCCCGCACCAGCACCACCAAGCGGATGATCTACTACTACTTCGGCGGCAAGGAGCAGCTCTACATCGCCGCCCTGGAGCGCGCCTACGCCGCGATCCGCGGCGTGGAGCAGGGCCTGGACGTCGCCGACCTCGACCCGGTGGCCGCGATCCGGCGGGTCGCCGAATCCACCTTCGACCACCACGAATCGCACCCGGCGTTCATCCGGCTGGTCTCCATCGAGAACATCGACCACGGCAGGCACCTGGCGAAGTCCGCGGAGCTGCCCGGCCTGGGCACGCCCGCGCTGGAGGTGCTCACCGGAATCCTGGAGCGCGGCCGCGGAGCGGGGCTGTTCCGGGCCGACGTCGACGCGCTGGACGTGCACCTGGCGATCAGCTCGTTCTGCGTGTTCCGCACCGCCAACCGGCACACCTTCCAGGCGATCTTCGGCCGGGACATGCTGGCCGCCGACCGCCGCGAGCACTACCGCCGAATGGTCGGCGACCTGGTGGTCAGCTACCTGACCGCAGCCCCCTAGGCGGGTCGAGCCGAGTCCTGATCGGACCTTGACACCGGTGTGCCGCCACCGCACAGTTACGGACTAACCAGGTGGTACATCACCGCTTCTCGCTGTTCCGCGCAACGGAGCCAGGACCGTCAGGAGCTACTCGGTGACCGAGACCCGCACGCCCGCGACGCCGGGCGAACACCGCAAAGCCGCGTGGGCGGCGTGGATCGGCAGCGCGCTGGAGTACTACGACTTCTTCATCTACGGCACCGCCGCGGCGCTGGTGTTCAACAAGATCTTCTTCCCGGCGTCCTCGCCCGCCACCGGCACGCTGCTCGCGCTGGCCTCGTTCGGCGTCGGCTACCTGGCGCGGCCCGTCGGCGCGTTCGTGCTCGGCCACGTCGGCGACCGGTTCGGGCGCAAGCGGGTGCTGGTGCTCACGGTGCTGCTGATGGGGTTGGCCACGGTCGGCGTCGGCTGCCTGCCCACCTACGAGCAGATCGGCGTCGCCGCACCGATCACGCTGGTCGCGCTGCGGCTGCTGCAGGGCTTCTCGGCCGCCGGGGAGCAGTCCGGCGCCAGCTCCATGACCCTCGAGCACGCGCCGGAGCACCGCCGCGGCTACTTCACCAGCTTCACCCTCAGCGGCACCCAGGCCGGGCAGATCCTCGCCACCGCCGTCTTCCTGCCGATCGCCGCGATGCCGCAGGAACAGCTGCTCGCCTGGGGCTGGCGGGTGCCGTTCTGGCTCAGCGGGATCGTCGTCATCGTCGCCCTCGTCATCCGGCGCACCCTCGATGAAACCCCCGTGTTCCAGCGGGAATCCGCCAAGGACGACCGCGAGCCGCCGATCGCCGCGCTGTTCCGCGAGCACTGGGCCGACGTGCTGCGCGTGGTGGTGGCGTCCACCGTCGCCGCCGTGAGCACCATCTTCACCGTGCACGCCCTCAGCTACGCGGTGAACACCGTCGGGCTGGACCGCACCCCGATGCTGTGGGTGGGAGTGCTGGCGAACGTGGTCGCGCTGGCGGCGATCCCGCTGTGCGCGCTGCTGTCCGACCGGATCGGGCGGCGGCCCGTGTTCATCGGCGGGACCGCGGCCTGCGCGGTGCTCATGTTCGGGTACCTGTGGTCGATCTCCACCGGCCGGTACTCGCTGATCTTCCTGACCGGCATCCTGCTGTTCGGCATCGCCTACAGCGCCCCGAACGGGGTGTGGCCCGCGTTCTACGCGGAGATGTTCCCGCCGAAGGTGCGGCTGTCCGGGATGGCCGTCGGCACCCAGATCGGGTTCGCCGTCGCCGGGTTCTCGCCCAGCATCGCCGAAGCCATCGGGCCCGGGCGGGACGGCTGGTTCGCGGTCTCCGCGTTCATCGCCGCGCTCTGCGCCTGCAACATCGTCGCGGTGCTCACCGCGCGGGAAACGCACCGCGTGCCCACCGACGAGCTCGGCAGGCGCGACGGTCGGGCGCCGGACCCGATCGCGGCCGGCTGACCGCGGCGGGGCCCGGCCCCGCGGCTCACCTGGAGCCGAGCCGCTTCGTCTCGCCGAGCTTCTTCCGGTCCGACGCGTAGCCGATCAGCGCGGTCGCGACGAACAGCACGCCACCGACCACGGCCAGCCAGAACAGCCCCTTCAGCACGACCCCCACGACGCCCACCACCAGCCAGAGCAGCAGCAGACCGCCGATCACCTTCCACACCATCAGGACCACCCCGTTCAGCAGGACTCCACCCCAGCTTGCCAGAACGGCGGGCGCCGCAACCCCGCTCCAGCAGCGGAATCCGGGAGAACTCCGGGACCACCCCGAGGCCGGAGAGGTCACCGGCGCGGCCGGGTGGCGTCGCGGACCACGGCGCCCAGCACCCGGCGGCGCTCGGCGGAATCGTCGGCGTCCGCTCCGCCGAGCACGAGCGCGACCGTCGACGGGACGGCCAGCCACCAGGCCGCCAGCGCGCGGGCGACGTAGAGCAGGTGACCGGGGGCCAGGTCGTCGCGCAGCTCGCCGGCCCGCTGCGCGCGGACGACGGCGGCCACGTCGTCGGCGTAGTGCGCCGCCCGCTCCGCGGCGGCCGCGCGGCGCGGGCCGACCGGATCGGGTCGAGCAGCACCAGCGGGCTGAGCGGATCGGGTCGGGCGGCACCGCGGGTCGGGCGGCGGATCGGGTGCGGGCGGGGCGGGCCGCCCGCTCCGGTCGGATCAGCGCAGCCAGGTGGCGAGGCGGGCGACGGCCTCCGCGATGTCCTCGGTCGCGCCCGCGTACGACAGGCGCACGAACCGGCCGCCGAGCTCCGGGTCGAAGTCCGCGCCCGGCACCACCGCCACGCCGGTCTCCTCCAGCAACCGGTGGCACCAGGCCGAGGAGTCGTCGGTGAGCTCGCCGATGTCGGCGTACGCGTAGAACGCGCCGTCGGCGGGCGCGACCCGCTGGATGCCGAGTTCCGCGAGCCCGGTCAGCAGCAGCTCCCGGTTCGTCTCGTACCGGCGGACGTGCTCGCCGACCTCCGCGTACACGTCCGCGCCGAACGCGGCGACCGCGCCGTGCTGCGACATCGCGGGCGGGCACAGGGTGAAGTTGCCGGTCAGCGAGTCCACCGCGCGCCGCAGCCGCGGCGGCACCAGCATCCAGCCGAGCCGCCAGCCCGTCATGCACCACAGCTTCGAGAACGAGTTCACCACGATCGCCTCGTCCGAGAACTCGCGCGCCGAGCGCAGCCGCTCGCCGTACTCGATGCCGTGGTAGATCTCGTCGCTGATCAGCTGCACGCCCCGCCGGTCGCACCAGGACGCCAGCTCCGCCAGCTCGTCCGCGCCGAGCACGGTGCCCGTCGGGTTCGCCGGGGACGCCACGATCAGGCCGCGCACCGGCTCGTCCAGCTCCTCCAGCATCGCGACCGTCGGCTGGAACCGGGTGCTCGCGTCGCACGGCAGCTCCACCACCTCGCAGCCCAGCGCGGACAGGATGTTCCGGTAGGCCGGGTAGCCGGGCCGCGCCAGCGCCACCCGGTCACCCGGGTCGAAGGCGCTGAGGAACGCCAGCAGGAACGCGCCGGACGCGCCGGTCGTCACCACCACCTCCGCCGGATCGGCGGGCAGCCCGTAGGTGCGGGCGCCGTGCCCGGCGATGGCCTCCCGCAGCTGCGGCAGGCCGAGCTGCTCGGTGTAGCCCATCGGATGCCGCCGCACCGCCTCGGCCGCCGCCTCCCGGACCGCGGCGGGCGCCGGGCTCGACGGCTGGCCCGCGGCGAGCGACACCACGTCCCCGCGCACCCGCTGGCGGGCGTTGGCGGCGGAGAGCACTTCCATGACCTGGAACGGCGGCACGTTCGCCCGCTGGGCGACGGACAGGGCGCTGGGCTCGAGCATGCCCACACCCTGTCACGCGACCAGGTGATCAGTAGCCCTGGTAGCCGCCGCCTCCGGCCATCGACTTGAGGCCCGGGTGTCCTTCGAAACCGCCGTAGCGGTCGAAGGTGTAGCGGACCCCGGCGATGATGTTGTCCACCGGGTCGTAGATGTCGTCGTGACCGGGGAGCTTGTGCGCCTGGAACGTCGGGTCGATGCACTGCATCAGGCCCTTCGACGGGGTGCCCTTGGCGGCGTTCGAGTCCCAGTCGTTGATGGCGTGCGGGTCGCCGCCGGACTCCTTCTGGATGATCGTCCAGATCTTGTCGATGTCCGCTTCGGTCACCGGGATGCCGTTGGCCCGCAGGATCTCGATGGCCTCCCGGATCCACTGGTCCACGTTCCCGGGCGGTGGACCACCACTGGGCGGGCCACCGCTGGAGCCGAGGTCACCGGAACCACCCGAGCCGCCGGAACCTCCGGAACCGCTGGAGCCGCCGGAACCGCTCGCCCCGTCCGAACCTCCGCCGGAACTCCCGGAACTCCCGGAACCGCCGGACCCGCTCGACGCGCCCGATCCGCCGGGACCGCCCGGCCCGCCCGGGGAATCCCCGCCCGGCCCGGTCGCGCCCGCCTGCTCGGTGCTCGCCGGGCCCGCGGGCTCCTGGAACTCCCACCGGGTCTCCCGTCCCGGCGCGGGCGTGAAGCCCTGCTCGCCCGCTTTCGGGATCGTCGTGAACACGTCCGCCATGCCCTCGGCCGCACCGGTGAGCTCGGTCAGCGCGCCGTGCAGCGCCTCGTTCGCCGCGGTGACCTCGCCGCGGGCGTCCGCGGCGTGCGAGTCCATCGCCCGGGTGATCGCGTCGTCGCGCACCCGGCGGGCCTGTTCCAGGGCGGCCGGGTCGTCCGGGTGCGCCCGTTCCGCCTCGCGGTAGGTGTCCTCGGCCTGCTTCGCGTCGGCCAGGGCGCGTTCGCCGATGCCGTTGAGCGCGTCCTTCGCGGTGCGCACGGCCTCGGCCGCCCGGTCCAGCGCGTCCGCCGAGCTCTCCAGCACCGACTTCGCCCGGTCGAACCCGCCGCGGACCTGGCCCATGTAGCCGACGAAGGCGTCCGCGGAGGCGCCCTGCCACGCGTCGTCGAGGCCGGTGACGGCGTTGGTCACGTCCCCCGAGGTGTTCCCGGTGGTGCCCGCCGCGTCGCGCCAGCGGCGCGCGATGTCGGTGATCGACTCGGGTCGGCTGCGCTCCAGCTTCCGCACCTGCTCGGCGAGCGCCGCGCCACCGGGCTTGCCGGCGATCTCCTCTGCAATGCCCATCTCGTCCCCCAGCTCGCGAGGCGGCTCAGACCCGCATCGAGTCTTCGTTGTGCTGCTCGATGTCCTCGACGCTGGTGCGGACCGCGTCGAGCGCGCCGCTGACGCTGCGGAGCAGCTGCTCGGCGGCGTCGAACTGCTGCTTCGCGGTCTCGTCGAGCTTCGTGACCGCGTCGGCGAGCCCGGCGGCGGCGTCCAGCTCGCCGAACAGGCCGGCCTCGGCGGGCCCGCCCTCGAAACCGTCGCCGATGGCGCCGACCGGGCCCGCCTTGCCCTCCAGCGCGGAGCGGCAGTCCTCCAAGGCCCCCATGTTGTAACCGGCGTCTGGCACGACCTCTCCTCGCTGCGGCCCGGATGTCCGACGGGGTCGACGCGCCACACCGGCGCACCGTTCCACCCGATCTCATGATTACCCCGGACGGGGGCGCGCGGCGGTGTTTTCGCCGAAGAGCAGTCGAACGGTCCCGGACGCGGCGAACCGCGCGCGGCCGTGGCTCGCGCGCGGTTCGCGGTCGTTCGTCGCAGGCGGTCCGGTCAGGCGGGCGGGGTGATCTCGCCGCGGGCGGCGCGCAGCGCGATGTCCACGCGGTGGTGCGAGCCGGGCAGGCGCACCGCGGCGACGCGGCGGTACACCTCGTCGCGAGCGGCGTCGAGGTCCGCGCCGGTGGCGACCACGGACAGCACCCGGCCACCCGCGGACAGCACCGCGCCGTCCTCGCGGCGCCGGGTCCCGGAGTGCAGCACGCCGATCGCGTCGCCACCGGTGATCACGTCGTCCACCCGGGGCCGGCCCGGGTAGCCCTCGGCGGCCACGACGACGGTCACCGCGGCGCCGTCCTCCCACTCCAGGGCGGGGGCCGCGGCGAGCTCACCGCGGGCGACCGCGTCCAGCAGCCCCGCCAACGGGGTGCGCAGCAGCGCCAGCACGGCCTGCGTCTCCGGGTCGCCGAACCGGCAGTTGAACTCGATGACCTGCGGACCCGACGAGGTCAGCGCCAGGCCCGCGTACAGCAGGCCGGAGAACGGGGTGCCGCGTTCGGCGAGCTCGTCCACCACCGGTTGCACCACGGTGCGCACGACGTCCTCGGTGAAGCCCTCCGGCGCCCACGGCAGCGGCGCGTAGGCGCCCATGCCGCCGGTGTTCGGGCCCGCGTCGTCGTCGCCGACGCGCTTGAAGTCCTGCGCGGGCAGCAGCGGGACCACCGTGGTGCCGTCGACCAGGCAGAACAGCGAGGCCTCCGGACCGTCCAAGAAGGACTCCAGCAGCACCGGGTGCCCGTCGTCGAGCAGCGTCAGCGCGTGCGCGCGCGCCGCGTCGAAGTCGGTGGTGACCAGCACGCCCTTGCCGCCGGCGAGCCCGTCGTCCTTGACCACCCAGGTGGGGCCGAAGCGGGCCAGCGCGGCGTCCAGCTTCGCCGGGTTGTCCACCGTCTCGCTGTGCGCGGTGGGCACCCCGGCCGAGATCATGACGTCCTTCGCGAACGCCTTGGAGCCCTCGATGCGGGCGGCGCCCTTCGACGGCCCGAAGCAGGGGATGCCCGCGGCGCGGACGGCGTCGGCGGCTCCGGCGACCAGCGGGGTCTCCGGGCCGAACACGACCAGGTCGGCCTTCCAGCCGGTGGCGAGCTCGGTCACCGCCGCCGGATCGGCGACGTCCACCGCGTAGGGCTCGGCGAGCGCGGCGATGCCCGCGTTGCCGGGAGCGCAGGCCAGGGCGGTCACCGACGGGTCCTTCGACAGCGCCAGCACGATCGCGTGCTCACGGCCGCCTGCCCCGATCACCAGGATTCGCACGAGCGGAAGCGTAGAGCGTCCCGCGCGCCGCCGACGGCGGCCCCCCGGCGCGATGTGGTGAACCGGACATGACCGGCCGGTGACCGGCGGAGATCATCTCGCGGTACGTTTCCCGGCCTCCCGGTGCGGCAGCCGCGAACCGGGCCCGGCGCGGGAGTGCGCGGGCGGAGGCGTGTCGCCGTTCCTTCACCCCGTCGTCGGATGTTCTTGTCCCGTTGGTCGCCCGCCACCGCGAAGGTCGGGCCGGGCGCGCGGCCCTTCCCCGCGCCACGAACTCGCTGGAGGACAGATGTCGATCCGGGTGCGCCTGGCGGCGCTCGCCGTGACCACCGCCGCCGTGCTGAGCGCGATCGCCCAGCTGCCCGCCGCGGCGCCCACCGCGACCGCCGCTCCGGAGGCCGGTCGCGTCGAGGTGTTCGGGCACCGGGGCGCCTCCGGCTACCGCCCGGAGCACACGCTGGCCTCCTACGAGCTGGCGGCGCGGATGGGCGCCGACTTCATCGAGCCGGACCTGGTGCCCACCAAGGACGGGGTGCTGGTGTCCCGGCACGAGAACGAGATCAGCGGCACCACGGACGTCGCCGACCACCCGGAGTTCGCCGACCGCAAGACCACGAAGACCATCGACGGCGCCGAGCTGACCGGCTGGTTCACCGAGGACTTCACCCTCGCCGAGCTGAAGGCGCTGCGCGCGAAGGAACGCATCCCGCAGCTGCGGCCGAACAACACGATCTACGACGGCCGCTTCGAGGTGCCGACGTTCCAGGAGGTCGTGGACCTCTCCCGCCGGTTGTCGGCGGAGCTCGGCCGCGAGATCGGCGTCGCCCCGGAGACCAAGCACCCCTCCTACTTCCAGCGCATCGGCCTGCCGCTGGAGCCGCGCGTGGTGCGCGCGCTGGACGAGAACGGGCTGAACCGGCCGGACGCGAAGGTCGTGGTGCAGTCCTTCGAGGTCGCCAACCTGCGGGAGCTGGACCGCTCGCTGCGGGTGCGGCTGGTGCAGCTGATCGCGGACAGCGGCGCGCCGCAGGACTTCGTGGAATCGGGCGACCCGCGCACCTACGCGGACCTGGTGACGCCGGAGGGCCTGCGCGGCATCGCGGAGTACGCCGACGTGATCGGCCCGGACACGAAGGTGCTGCTGCCGGTCGACGAGTCGGGGCACCTCACCGGGCCGACCTCGGTGACCGCGGACGCGCACGCGGCGGGCCTGCAGGTCGTGCCGTACACGGTGCGCGCGGAGAACGACTTCCTGCCCGCGGACTTCCGCTCCTCCGCGGTGCCGTCCGAGTTCGGCGACGTGCTCGGCTACTTCGACGCGCTGTTCGCCCAGGGGATCGACGGGGTCTTCAGCGACTTCCCGGACATCGCGGTGGAGGCCCGCGGCTGAGCCGGTCCGGTCAGGGCCGCCGCGGGGCGGCCCCGACCGCCCGGAAGTGCGCGTTCGACGCGGGCACGAACAGGAGCACCAGTCCCGCGCACACCGCGACCAGGTGCGCGGCGCGCAACGCGGCGAACGTCCACGCCCACGGCCCGGTACCGGTCAGGAAGGCCTGCTCGACCGGGAGTCCGCCCAGCACCTCCGCGATCGGCGGGCCGACCATGCTCGCGGTGCCGAGGCCGCCGACGAGCACCGCCACCGCGATCCGCACCCCGTTCCCGCCGCGCCGCAGCCGCAGCACGAGGACCAGCACCGCGGCGTAGACGGCGCCACGCAGCACCAGCTGCCCGGCGAGCCCCTCGGCGGGCGCCCCCTCCGCGACGAGCCGCCCGACGTGCAGCACCGTCTCGGCGACCCCCGCCGCCACGGCGCAGGTCCAGGCGATGATCGAGCGGCGCACCGCCGCCGGTGCTGCGTCCTTCGGTTCCACGGCCCGTCTCCCCACGTCGTCCCCCGGCTGCGGGTCGAACGTAAGCGGCGCGGCGGGGCGCGGGGATCGGGTTCGTCCCGGATCGCGGCTCGGGGTGGTCCCGGACCGGGCTCAGGAGGCGGCGACCGGGCGGGGCGCGGGGGTCGCGGCGGACTCGGACCCGGCGAGGAGGCCGCGGCGGGCGAGGATCGGGCGCACGCCTTCGCCGAACCGGTACGCCTCCTCCAGGTGCGGGTACCCGGAGAACACGAACTCCTCCACGCCGACGTCGTGGTACTCGGACATCAGGTCGGCGACCTCCTCGTGGCTGCCGACGAGCGCGGTGCCCGCCCCGCCGCGCAGCAACCCGACGCCGGACCACAGGCCCGGGTGCACTTCGAGCTTCCGCGCGTCCTCGTGCAGCACCCCGCCGTGCAGCTCGGCCATCCGCCGCTGCGCGGTGGATTCGGTGGCGGCGAACTTCGCCTGCGAGGCGGCCACGTCCGCCGGGTCCATCTGGTCCAGGAAGCGCTGCGCGGTCGCCCACGCCTCGGCGGAGGTGTCCCGGGTGATGGTGTGCGCGCGCAGCCCGAACCGCAGGGTGCGGCCCTCCGCGGCGGCCAGCTCCCGCAGCCGGGCGATCCGCTCGCCGACCTGCGCGGGCGGTTCGCCCCAGGTCAGGTGCACGTCGGCGCGGCGGGCGGCGACGGGCAGCGCCGCCGGGGACGAGCCGCCGAAGTACAGCGGCGGCACCGGGTCCGGCACCGCGTGGGCGGTGGCGCCGCGCAGCCGGTAGTGCTCGCCGTCGAAGTCGGCCGGTTCCCCCGACCAGATGGCGCGCAGCGCGGCGAGGAACTCGTCGGTGCGCTCGTAGCGGCGGTCGTGGTCCAGCCAGTCGCCGTACCGGCGCTGCTCGGTCGACTCGCCGCCGGTGACGATGTTGAGCAGCAGCCTGCCGCCGGAGACCTGCTGGTAGGTGGCGGCCAGCTGCGCGGCCAGCGTCGGGGTGAGCGAGCCGGGCCGGAACGCGACGAGGAACTTGATCCGCTTGGTGCGCCCGAGCAGCGCCGCGGTGGTCACCCACGCGTCCTGGCACCAGCTGCCGGTGGGGGTGAGCATGCCGGTGAACCCGAGGTGCTCGACGGCCTGCGCGACCTGCGCCAGGTAGTCGATGTCCGGTTCGCGGGGCGTGTTCGCGGCGGCCGCCGTGACGTGCGGTCTGTCCACGATGGACCGTCCGTCGCCGTGGGTGGGCAGGAACCAGTGCAGGGTGATGCTCATGCGTCTCCTCCTGGTCAGCGGACGGCGGCGAGCCGCTGCGCGAAGCGGGTGTCGACGTACTCGGCGAAGTCGAAGCTCCGCGGGATCTCCCCGGCCTGCACGAACGCGTCGGCGAGCTCCTGCGAGGAGCGGACCACCGCGTCGTCCAGCGGGATCGGCAGGTTCGGGCCGGCGTCGGTGGCGCGGCGGGTGACCTCGATCGGCAGCCCGGTGTCCTCGGCCCACGCCCGCGCGCGCTCCGCGCGGTGCGAGTCGGAGAACAGCTGGGCCTGCGCGACGCGGACCACGTAGTCGGCGAGCGCGGTGTTCTTGGCGGCGTCCGCGAGCGCCTCGTCGCTCGCCACCTGGAAGTCGAGGCCGTTCGAGATGCCGGTGCCGTCGGTGAGCACCTTCGCGCCGGTCTCCAGCTGCACCTGCGCGAAGTACGGGTCCCAGATCGCCCAGGCGTCCACCTCGCCGCCGTTGAACGCGCCGAGCGCGTCGGCGGGCTGCAGGATCACCAGCTGCACGTCGTCCGGGGTGAGCCCGACCTTCCGCAGGCTCAGCAGCACCTGCCCGTGCGCCGAGCTGCCGCGGGCCAGCGCGATCTTCTTCCCGCGCAGGTCCTCGACCCGCCGCAGCGGGGAGTCCCGGGGCACGATCAGCGCGTCGCTGGTCACGTTGCCCTTCGACGCGGACACGACCTTCACCTCGCGCTTCGCGGCGGCCGCGAACAGCGGGGGCGTGTTGCCGACGCCGCCGATGTCGATGGCCCCGGCGGACGCGGCCTCCAACAGCGGCGGGCCGGAGGTGAACGTGGCCCACTCGATCGCGTAAGGCGCCCGGTCCAGCCCGGCGGAGCGCAGCAGGGACTGCGAGTTGCCCTTCTGGTCCCCGACGCGCAGCCGCACCCGGCGCAGCTCGTCGTCGCCGACCGGCGGCGGGACGGGCGCGGTGGCCGCATCGGGGCCGCGACCGCACGCGCCGAGCAGCCCGGCGGTCGTGGTGGTGAGGGCGAGGGCGGCGAGGAATTCCCGACGGTGCACGGTGTCATCGCTTTCGCTGAGCAGAGCGGAACCCGGGCCGCGCGGGGCGTCCCGGACGAACTGGTGACCGCCCGTCCTTCAACCCGCCCGGTGGGTGGTGTCCGTGTCTCGTCAGCGGCGGAGCCGCTGAGCCGCCGACCACCTGATCAGCCGGACCACCCGCGGGCTCTCAGCGGTTCCCTCGCGAGGACGGCGATTTCGCTGTGTACGGACCGGTACATGAGAAATCGCGGCCACACCGGGAAAGCGGGCAGCGAGGGAACCGCTGAGGTTCCGCTACCCGAGCACTGCGCAACAGAAGTTGAAAGACGGGCGAAGAAGACCCTCAGCGGAGGCGACAGAGGGCGCTGGCCTGCCGCCGGAGGTCGACGTGCAGGCGCCCGGTCAGTGCGGTGCGCGCGGTCATGCCCAGCAGGTTCGCACCGGCGCGATCTCCCGGTCAACGCCCGCCGGACCGCGTCCCACCAGGTGGCACCGCAGCGCAACGCCCCGCCCACCACGGAGGTGAGCGGGGCGCGGGTCCGGCGTCGACGACGATCAGCAGCTGCCGAGCGCGTCCTTCAAGGCGGTCTTCTCGGCTTCGGTGACGGTCAGCTCGTACTTGTGCTTGGAGCCGATCCACATCGAGGCGTAGGTGCAGTGGTAGCCGGCTTCCGGCGGCATCCACTGGTCCGGGGTCTTGTCGCTCTTGGACTGGTTCACGTTGTCGGTGACGGCGATCAGCTGCGGGCCTTCGAGGTCGTTGGCGAAGGCCTCGCGCTGCTCGTCGGTCCACTCGGAGGCCCCGGAGCGCCAGGCCGCGGCCAGCGGCACCACGTGGTCGATGTCCACATCGGACGGTTTGGTCCAGCTCCCGCCGTCGTATGGGCTGTTCCAGGTGCCGGAGGTCGGGTAGCAGTCCGAACCGACCTCGACGTCCTCCCCGTCGCGCTTGAGCACCGACTCGCGGGTGTTGCAGCCGTCGGGGCCTTCGATCCAGTGCGGGAACCGGTCCCGGTCGTAGCCGTCGAGGGAGCCTTCGGGGGCGACCTGCAGCGCGTCGAGCTGGGTCTGCGCGGTCGCCGCGTCGGGGATGCCGGGCGGTTCCGCACCGGCGGGCACGGCCAGGCCCAGCGACAGGGCGCCGGCCAGGGGGAGAGCGGTCAGGGCTGCGCGAAGCGAACGTGTCGGCATGGGGTCCTCCGCTGGGCTGATCTCGCCGATGTCGATCCTGACCTTCATCGAGCGAGGTGGCCATGGCAATGCCCCGAAGTGACTAGGCGGTGACCTGTCGTGAAACCGCCACCGGCGCCGCGCCGGTTCTGGGAAAACCGTGTGTGCGCAGGGGTTTTCGGTCTCCGGTCAGGGCCGCACGAGCAGCAGGTCCTCGGTGTGGCGGTACCAGGCCCACTTGGTCACCGGCCGCGGGTGCGGCACGCCGTCGCGGAGCACGGTCGCCTCGCGGAACCCGGCCTGCACCGCGCGGCCGCGGGTGGTGTCCCGGCGGGTGCGCAGCAGGCCGCGGTGCACCGCGGTGACCCGCAGGCCGTCCGCGGCCGGGTCCAGGTTCGCCGACATCGGGTCGGAGGTCGGTTCCGGCAGCGGTTCCGCCGCCGGGTCGGGGGTGATCTCCAGGCTCCGCGCCGGGCCGTGCAGCACCCGCTGGTCGTCGCAGTACACCTGGCCGGTGATCGGCTCCACCCGGCCGCTCGCGATCAGCAACCCGCCGTTGTCGTCGCGCACCAGCGCCGACGGCCGGGCCGCCCCCTCGAACGCGAGCCGCTCGGCGTCCGGGCCCACCGGGATGCCCCACAGCCGGGTCGCGGGCGACTCGGCCACCGGCACGTAGCCGACGGCGAGGTCGGCGATGCGGTTCCGGCGCAGCAGCCGCAGCACCACCGCCGCCAAGTCCGCATCGGTACCCTGGACGACGACTCGCCCGGGGCCGTCGGGCAGCAGCGCATCGACCTCGGCCTTCCCGGGAGCAGGCGGAACCGGATGCCACTCCACGTGACCGCCCGGACGCGTGGGGTGGTCACCGTTTGTGCAGCACAGTGCAGTGGTACTCACGTTTCGCTCCTGGTTTACCCTGATCGACCGGCATCAGTGTCGCGTCGGAGCGGGGAGTCGCTCGCGCGGACCCACAGTCCAGGTTGGAGTTTCACATGCCGGCGATCGTGCTGATCGGAGCCCAGTGGGGCGACGAGGGCAAGGGCAAGGCGACCGACCTGCTCGGTGAGCAGGCGCAGTGGGTCGTGCGCTACCAGGGCGGCAACAACGCGGGTCACACCGTGGTGCTGCCCGACGGGCAGGACTTCGCGCTGCACCTCATCCCCTCCGGCATCCTCACGCCGGGCGTGACGAACGTGATCGGGAACGGCGTCGTCGTCGACCCGGGCGTGCTGCTCGACGAGCTCGCGGGGCTGGAGGAGCGCGGCGTCGACACCTCCCGCCTGCTGCTGTCCGCCGACGCGCACATGATCATGCCGTACCACGTGGCGATCGACCGCGTCACCGAGCGCTACCTCGGCAAGAAGCAGATCGGCACCACCGGCCGCGGCATCGGCCCCGCCTACCAGGACAAGGTGGCCCGCGTCGGCGTCCGCGTGCAGGACCTGCTGGACGAGAAGATCCTGCGGCAGAAGGTCGAGGCCGCGCTGGAGTTCAAGAACCAGCTGCTGGTCAAGGTCTACAACCGCCGCGCGCTCGACGCCGACGAGGTCGTGGACACCGTGCTGGAGCAGTCCGAGCGCTTCGCCGGCCGCATCGCCGACACGAAGCTGCTGGTCAACGAGGCGCTGGAGCGCGGCGAGACGGTGCTGCTGGAGGGTTCGCAGGGCACGCTGCTCGACGTGGACCACGGCACCTACCCGTTCGTGACCTCCTCGAACCCGACCTCGGGCGGGGCGTGCGCGGGCTCCGGCATCGGGCCGACCCGGATCAACGCCGTGATCGGCATCCTGAAGTCCTACACCACCCGCGTCGGCGCGGGCCCGTTCCCGACGGAGCTCACCGACGAGGCGGGCGAGAACCTGCGCAAGCAGGGCGGCGAGTTCGGCGTCACCACCGGGCGCTCGCGGCGCACCGGCTGGTTCGACGCGGTCATCGCCCGCTACGCGACCCGGGTCAACGGCATCACCGACTACTTCCTCACCAAGCTGGACGTGCTGTCCGGGCTGGAGACGATCCCGGTGTGCGTCGGCTACGACGTGGACGGGCAGCGGGTCACCGAGATGCCGATGACGCAGACCGGCGTGCACCACGCGGTGCCGGTGTACGAGGAGCTGCCGGGCTGGTCCGAGGACCTCAGCGCGGCCCGCAGCTTCGAGGACCTGCCGGTGAACGCGCAGAACTACGTGCTGCGCCTGGAGGAGCTGGCGGGCGCCCGCATCTCCGCGATCGGCGTCGGCCCCGGCCGCGACCAGACGATCGTCCGCCACACGATGGCGTGAGCTGAGCACCGAACACCGCAGGTGAACGGCCCGCCCACCCGGTTCTGCCGGACGGGCGGGCCGTCCCGCTCCGCGCGGGCCCTCGCACCCGGCGCGGCCGGTCACCTCCGGCGCGGACCGCTCACTTCGCGCGGGGGTGCAGCGGCGGCAGGGCGGCGATCGCCTCGGTCCGGGTGAGGCCGGTGGCCTGCAGCAGGTCGACCGCGATCGAGCGGACCTGCAGCACCACCACCTGCATCGAGAAGTCGCCCTCGCCGAGCAGCTCCACCGAGGACTTCCGCGCCACCGCGCGCGCCGCCTCCCGCGCCTGCAGGGGCTCGTTGCCGCCCGCCAGCTCGTCGCGCAGCAGCACCACCGACCCGGCCAGCTCCTCCAGCAGGCCCGGCAGCGGGCGCGGCACCGGCTCGTCGTCCCGCAGCGCCGACATGGCGCGCCGCGCCAGCACCCGGGTGTTCCGCAACGCGCGGTCGATCGGCGTGGCCGCGGCCTCGTAGCGCTTCAGGTCGCCGCGGCGGCGCCAGCGGATCGGCGCGATCTTCGCGATCTCCCCGCCCGCGTCCAGCGCGGTGCGGAACTCGTCCACCAGCTCCTGGCTCTTGCGCACCTTCGCCAGCGTGTCCGAGGCCAGGTCGGTGTCCCGCCGCGACACCGCCCACGCCACCCCGCGCAGCCCGTCGGTGAGCGCCCCCAGCACCAGCCTGCCGTTGCGGTGCGCCACCGCCAGCGGGTTCGCGGGCAGCAGCGCCGCCACCGCGAACCCGATCAGCCCGCCGACCGCGGCATCGATCATGCGGGTCAGGCCACCCGCCGAAGCAGGCGGCAGCAACGTCGCCACCAGCACCGACGAGGACGCGGCCTGCAGCACGATGATCGCCCCGCTGTCCGCGAGCACCGCCGTGCTCATCGCCAGCGCCACCACCAGCGCGATCTGCCACGGACCGGTGCCGATCGCCGAGATCAGGATGTCCCCGACCCCGATGCCGATGCTCACGCCGACGACGAGCTCCAGCGCCCGCCGCAGCCGCTGCCCCAGCGACACGCCCAGCGACACCACCGCGGCGATCGGCGCGAAGAACGGCGCCGGATGCCCCACCAGGCTCTTCGCCACCGCCCACGCCAGCCCGGCGGCGACGGCGCACTGCACGATCGGCACCCCCGACCGGAACAACCGCCGCAACCGCCGACTCAACTCCTGCCGAACCCGATGCACGAGCCCATTCTCCGCCACGTCGATCGTGGACGGGAACAGCGCCGGAACGTCCTCCCGATCGCTCCGCG
Source organism: Saccharopolyspora sp. MMCC62 (assembly GCF_057736575.1). Taxonomy (NCBI): domain Bacteria; kingdom Bacillati; phylum Actinomycetota; class Actinomycetes; order Pseudonocardiales; family Pseudonocardiaceae; genus Saccharopolyspora; species Saccharopolyspora sp. MMCC62. Next base: position 409,315 of record NZ_JBYKCM010000002.1, read on the forward strand.
GTGGACGCTTCGGCGCTACCCGCCGGGGTGGATGGAAATCGCTTCGTCGGGGCCGTTCAGCCGGATGGCGGGCACCCCGAGGTAGCGGGTGAGCCCCGGGATGAGGTCGGGCAGCTCCGGGGTGGCCGGGTAGTCCATTCCCACCAAACCCTCCCGGGAACCGCCGAACCGGTGGTCGCGCGCGTGCGATTCGCCCACCACCGCCGCGTACGCCCCGGGGTGCCGGGCCTGGTCCTGCTCGATCTCCCGGGCCGCGAAGGCGTTCATCAGCCCGGCCCGTTCGTGCTGGGTCCAGCGCCGCCCGTCCTCGGGGTCCGCCGCGAGCACGAATCCGCGCTGCACGTTGAAGGAGTCGATGCCGCGGATGCGGACGCCACCGACCTGGCGCGCCGCCCGCAGGAGCCGTTCCGGGCCGGGGTTTCGCAAGCTGGCGAGGAACGAGGTGAGCGGGTCCGGCATCCGGGCCTGCTCGTCCGCGAAGTACTCGTCCACCAACCGCTGGACATCACCGGCGCGGAGGATTTCGAGGTAGATCGTCCGGAGCCCGAACGACTTCGCCGCTTCCAGGTTGTTCGCGAGGAACAGGTAGGCGCTCGGGTCGGTGTGCCGTTCACCGATCAGCAGGCCGTCGCGGCCGTCCTCCTGGAGGACTTCGCGCAGCAGGTCCAGCGACGGGACCGACGGCCGCCCCCGCATCGGGTCCGGCGGCTCCACGGCCCCGGCCGCCGTGCCGGCCCGTTCGACCGCGGCGCCGCGCCCCAGCGCCACCCGCTGCTCGTCCGCGTCCTCCCAGTAGCCGCGGGTCGACTCGACGCCCTGGCCGTACCGGGCGAACGCCCGCGCCCGGTCGGCGGGCAAGCGTTCCCCCTGCTCGCCCTGCTCCTCCGCGTGCAGCGTCGCCGCGCGGGCGCGGAGGACGTCCGCCAGCTTCGGGTAGATCTGCGGGAGCAACCGGGCGTCGTAGCGCACCAGCACCGTTCGGGTGCCGCCGTCGAAGCGGATGTCCTCGTCCTCAGCGAAGCGCGGGTTGTCCTGCTCCGCCGCGTCGAGCACCGTGTTCCACTCGTCGGCGACGTCCGCGTCGGGGGACCGTCGTCCGGTGCCGCAGCAGAACAGCTGCGACCAACCGCTCTGCCGCTCCGGCAGCGGTCGCGGCGGGAAGCCGACCTCCAGTGAGTGCGTCGGCGCCGATGGCCCCGCCCGCCCGGGCGCCGGGGCCGGGCCGCCGAGCTCGGACAGCTCCACGCCCTCCTCCGCCGCCCGCGCCACCACGGCGTTGCCCACCGTGCGTTGCAGGGCCAGCAGTCGTCGCTGCTCCGGTGAGCCGGAGAGCACGCGCCGCACCGGGGACCGCCCGGACCGCCGCGCGGGCTCGGCCGGCACCGCCTCCACGTCGCGCACGGCACGCCTCCTGCTCCCGGCAACCCGAGTGCCCAGCGTCGCCGGTGCGGGCCAGGGACCGGAAGGGCTCCGAGCCCCCAGGCGGGGGCAGCGCCCTTGCGCGAACGGGCAGCGGGAGGCACCGGCACCCCCGGTTCCTCCCGCGCAGCCCGTTCCCGCCCAGGCGTCACGCGACTCCGGTGGCCTCCACCGACGCCGGGTCGCTGTCGAGCAGGAGCTGGCGGCAGCGGTCGAACTCGTCGGTCTCGCCGATCGCGCCCGCGGCCTTGGCCAGCACGGCGACGGCGCGCAGCACGCCCTGGTTGGGGCGGTGCCGCCACGGCACCGGGCCGAAGCCCTTCCACCCGGAGCGGCGCAGCGCGTCCAGGCCCCGGTGGTAGCCGGTGCGGGCGTAGGCGTACGCGGCGATCGTCTCGCCGTTCTCCAGCGCGGCCTCGCCGAGCTGCGCCCACGCGGCGCTGAAGGTGGGGTGCTCGGCGGCCACCAGGGCCGGGTCGGTGCCCGCGTCCAGCGCGGCCTGCGCGGGCTCGTTCTCGGGCAGCAGCGTTTCCGGTGGCTCCAGCAGGTTCGTCATGGCGCCATCTTGTCACCGGACGCACGAACGCCACCCCGGCGGCCGGGGTGGCGTTCGACGAGCGGTGCGGCGGTCAGCCGGCCAGCATGCGGCCCGCGGACTTGAGCGTTTCGCAGCCGTGCGCGACGCGCGCGGCCATCGCCTGCTCGGCGGCCTTCAGGTAGCTGCGCGGGTCGTAGACCTTCTTGTTCCCGACCTCGCCGTCGATCTTCAGCACGCCGTCGTAGTTCTTCAGCATGTGGTCGGCGATGGGCCGGGTGAACGCGTACTGGGTGTCGGTGTCGATGTTCATCTTCACCACGCCGTAGGACACCGCTTCGTGGATCTCCTCCAGCAGCGAACCGGAACCGCCGTGGAAGACCAGGTCGAACGGCTTCGAACCGGCGGGCAGGCCCAGCTTCTCGGAGGCGACCTCCTGGCCCTGCTTGAGGATCTCCGGGCGGAGCTTCACGTTGCCCGGCTTGTAGACGCCGTGCACGTTGCCGAACGTCGCGGCCAGCAGGTAGCGGCCCTTCTCACCGGCGCCGAGCGCCTCCACGGTGTGCTCGTAGTCGCCCGCGGCGGTGTAGAGCTTCTCGTTGATGTCGTTGGCGACGCCGTCCTCCTCGCCGCCGACGACGCCGACCTCCAGCTCCAGGATGATCTTCGCCTTGGCGGCGAGGTCCAGCAGCTCGGAGGCGATCTGCAGGTTCTCGTGCAGCTCGATGGCCGACCCGTCCCACATGTGCGACTGGAACAGCGGGTTCTCGCCGCGGTCCACCCGCTCCTGGCTGATCTGGATCAGCGGGCGGACGTAGCCGTCCAGCTTGTCCTTCGGGCAGTGGTCGGTGTGCAGCGCGATGTTCACCGGGTACTTCGCGGCCACGACGTGCGCGTACTCGGCGAGCGCGGTGGCGCCGGTGACCATGTCCTTGACCTTCGTGCCGGAGGCGAACTCGGCGCCACCGGTCGAGACCTGGATGATGCCGTCGCTTTCGGCCTCGGCGAAGCCGCGCAGCGCCGCGTTGAGCGTCTCCGACGAGGTCACGTTGATGGCCGGGTAGGCGAATTCACCTGACTTCGCCCGGTCCAGCATCTCCGTGTAGACCTCGGGGGTCGCGATGGGCATCGGTCGTCCTCCTCGGGGGATGGAGTCGTTCTTGGCAGCGGGGAGCCGCGCCGAATCCTACGAGGGCGCGCGGGGTCCGCGCGGGCCCGTGTCGATCAGCGCTACCCGTTCGCGTCATAGGGAAGACCACTGGATCGGTGCGGATCTGCACCCCTGTCGGAATCCTCACACCTTCGGGGGTGCGGGGTCGCCTGAACAGGCCAGTGGATCAGGAAACCCAGGAACCGGTGATCGCGTGCCACTCCCGGATCGCGGTCGACGCGAGCACCCCCTCCCGGAGGTACGGGTCGGCGTCGAGCAGGCGCTGCACCGCCGCCTCGTCCTCGGCCTCGTACACCAGCTGCGCTCCGGCGCCGTCCGCGTACGGGCCGCCCGCGAGCAGCACGCCCTGCTCGGCCAACGACTTCGCGTACACCCGGTGGTCCGGACGCACCGCGAGCCGCCGTTCCTCGTCATCGCCGTAGACCATTTCGACCACGAACTTCGCCATTTCGGACCTCCCTGATCACGAACCTCGGGCGGACGCTACCCGGCCGAGGGACAGCCGCCCGGTGAGCCGGTACTTTCAGATCATGTTCGGGGATTCCTCATCGGGGGTCGAGCGCAGCGTCGAGCAGACGCTGGGCCACCTCCGCGCCATCGACACCGCATCCACTCCCACCGACCAGCCGCTCACCCTCGAAGACCTCTACCGCCAGCAGCGGATGCGCATGGTCCGGCTGGCGATCCTGCTGGTCGACGAACCGGCGACCGCGGAGGACGTGGTGCAGGAGGCGTTCACCGGGCTCTACCGCAACTGGTCCGGGCTGCGGGACGCGAAGGCGGCGATCGGCTACCTGCGCACCGCGGTGGTCAACGGCAGCCGTTCGGTGCTGCGCCGCCGGAAGACGGCCCGCGAGTACCAGCCGCCGCACCAGGCCGACGCGCGCTCCGCGGAGTCGCTGGCGATGCTCACGGCCGAGCACCAGGCGGTGGTGGCCGCGCTGGGCGAGCTGCCGCCGCGGCAGCGCGAGGTGCTGGTGCTGCGCTACTACGGCAACCTCACCGAGGCGGAGATCTCGGAGGCGACCGGGGTGTCCAAGGGCACCGTGAAGTCCACCGCCAGCCGCGGCCTGGAAGCGCTGCAGAAGGTCATGCGCTCGCACTGACCGCCGTCCGCCCACGTCAGCGGTCGCCCGCCGTCGTGCGACCGCTGATCAGGTGAGCCGGGTGCGGAGCGCGAGCAGCGGACACCACCGCGCCGCGCTTCCCGCACCGCCACCGCGACCGGCGCGGAGCCCGCCTCCGGCTGATCGAGATCACCCGATCCACACCGGCCTTTCACCCGGACGCCGCCGCGACCGGGCGACCCCGCGCCGCTCCGGATGAAGACCACACCGGAATGGTGTAGACCACCGGAGTGCCGGTGCCGGAGGATGGACGCCGGACGTCGACCGCACACCCGAGCGCCGCCCGCCGCGCGGCGCCGCCCGCACCCGCGGATCGCGGGACGAGGGCCGAACGAAAGTGGGGACCCCCCGTGAGCAGCGCGCACGACACCGGCGCAGGCACCCTCACCGCGAGCCGCATCGTCACCCCGGAAGGCGTGCTGGAGGACGGCTGGATCCGCCTGTCCGGTGGCACCATCGCCGAACTCGGCACCGGCCCGGCCCCCGCGGGCGCCACGGACCTCGGCGACGGCTGGCTGGTGCCCGGCTTCGTCGACATCCACTGCCACGGCGGAGGCGGCGGCGCCTTCACCGGCCGCGACGCCGAGCAGGCGCGGGCAGCGCTCGCCGCGCACCGCTCGCACGGCACCACCACCATGCTCGCCAGCCTCGTCACCGCACCCGTCCCCGACCTGGCGGACCAGGTCAGCGCGCTGCACGACCTCGTCGTGGACGGCCTGGTCGACGGCATCCACCTCGAAGGCCCCTTCCTGTCCGAGGCGCGGTGCGGCGCCCACGACCCGGCGCTGCTGCGGGCACCGGACCAGCACTCCGTCCGGACGCTGCTCGACGCGGGACGGGGCTCGATCCGGATGGTCACGCTCGCCCCCGAGCTCGACGGCGCGGTGGACGCGGTGCGCACCCTCGCCGAGCACGGCGTCATCGCCGCCATCGGCCACACCGACGCCGTCCGCGAGCAGGTGCTGCCCGCCGTCGACGCGGGCGCCACCGTCGCCACCCACCTGTTCAACGGGATGCGCCCGCTGCACCACCGCGAACCCGGCCCGGTCGGCACCCTGCTCGACGACGAGCGCGTCACCGTCGAGCTCATCTGCGACCTCGTGCACCTGCACCCCGCCGTGGTGGCGTTCGCCGCGCGGCACGCCGGCACCGGGCGGACCGTGCTGATCACCGACGCGATCAGCGCCACCGGGGCCGGGGACGGCACCTACGAGCTGGGGAAGCTGCCGGTCACCGTGGTGGACGGGGAGCCGCGGCTCGCGGACGGATCGCTGGCGGGCAGCACGCTCACCATGGACGTCGCGTTCCGCAACCTCGTCGAGGGCGCCGGGCTGCCGGTGACCGATGCCGTGCACGCCGCGTCGACCCGGCCCGCCGAGCTGCTCGGCGCCGCCGACCGGGTCGGCTCGCTGCGCCCCGGCCTCGCCGCCGACTTGGTGCTGCTGGACGACGACCTCCGCCTCCGGCGCGTCATGAAGTCCGGGATCTGGCTGGACTGACCGCGCCCGCCGTGCCCGCCTCGCCACGCGTCCGCGATGTCCGGCCGCGCCCCTCGCGGTGGTTAGGCTGACCGGTATGGATAGCTCGCGGGACACCCCGGAAAGCCTGTTGTCCGCGGCGCTGCGCGCGCAGGCGGTGGGCGGGCAGCCCGGGAACGCCGCCCCGACTCCGCCGCCGATGCCGATGGCGCCGCCGCCGGCCCCCGCGCGGCGCAGGCTGCCGGTGGGCCAGGTGCTGCTGTTCGCGATGCTGCTGGGCATCGCGGCCGGCGGCGTCGTCGGCGTGCTCACCCTCGGCTGAGCGGCCCGCGCCCGCGCCACCTGCGATACCGGACGAATGGGACGTTCGACGCGGAGCACGCGGGTTCGGATCCGGCGGGCTCCCGGCGTGGCGGCTTGCGCCGAGCCCGGTGGCCGAGGTCGGGCTGGCCGTTCGCGCTCAGCGGGCACCGGTACCGTTGGCGAGCGTGACGACCGAACTCCCCGCGATGCTCAACGCCGCCGGAACGTCCACGCTCGCCCTGCTGCCCTCCTGGCTGGATCCGGAGACCATCGTCAGCTCGCTCGGCCCGTTCGCGCTGATCGGCGTCTGCCTGATCATCTTCGCGGAGTGCGGCCTGCTGATCGGGTTCTTCCTCCCCGGTGACTCGCTGCTGTTCGTGACCGGCCTGTTCGTGGCGACCGGGGCGATCTCCACGCCGCTCTGGCTGACCTGCCTGCTGCTGGCCGCGTGCGCGTTCATCGGCAACGTGACCGGGTACTGGATCGGCCGCAAGGTCGGGCCGACCCTGTTCAACAAGCCCGACTCCAAGCTGTTCAAGGCCGAGCACGTGGACAAGACCCACGAGTTCTTCGAGCGCTACGGTGCGCGGGCGATCATCCTGGCGCGCTTCGTGCCGATCGTGCGCACGTTCATCACCGCCGTCGCAGGCGTCGGGCAGATGGACCAGCGGAAGTTCTTCGCCTACTCGGCCGTGGGCGCGGTGCTGTGGGCCGCGGGCATGACCGTGCTGGGCTTCTTCCTCGGGAACATCCCGATCATCAAGGAGAACCTCGAGGCGATGGCGATCCTGATCGTCTTCATCTCGATCGTGCCGATCATCATCGAGTACGTGCGCGGCCGCCGGGCGAAGGCCAAGGACGCCGCCTGACCCACCGACCACCCGAAAGCCCGGCCGCCTCCCGGCCGGGCTTTTTCACGTCCTCACCAGGCGCGGGACGGGTCCGCGTGCTGCGCGATCCACGCGTGCATCGCGATCCCCGCGGCCACCCCGGCGTTGATGGACCGGGTGGAGCCGAACTGGGCGATGGACACCACCAGGTCCGCGGTGCCCCGCGAATCGGCGCCGAGACCGGGGCCTTCCTGGCCGAACAGCAGCACGCAGCGCTCCGGCAGCGCGGTCCGCTCGATGGGCGTCGCGCCGGGGATGTTGTCCACCGCGACGATCGCGAGCCCCTGCTCGGCGGCGAACTCGCGCAGCGACACCAGGTCCGGGTGGTGGTGCACGTGCTGGTACCGGTCGGTGACCATGGCGCCGCGCCGGTTCCAGCGGCGGCGGCCCACGATGTGCACGGCCCGGGCGGCGAACGCGTTCGCGGTGCGCACCACGGTGCCGATGTTGTGGTCGTGCTGGAAGTTCTCGATGGCGACGTGGAAGTCGTGCCGCCGGGTGTCGAGGTCCGCGACGACGGCGTCGCGGCGCCAGTAGCGGTAGTGGTCGACGACGTTGCGGCGGTCGCCGTTCGCGAGCAGCTCCGGGTCGTAGCGGTCGTCGTCCGGCCAGGGGCCGGGCCAGGGGCCGACGCCGACCTCGGGGCCCCACTCGGTCGGGCCCGGTTCTGCGGCGGTCGGTTCTGCGGCGACCGGCTCCGCGGCCACCGGCTTTCCGGCCACCGGCTCCCCGATCACCGGATCTCCGCTCGACCGCTCCCCGGCCACCGGTTCCCCGGTGCGGCCGGGCGCGTCCACGTCCTGGTTCATCGCCCGGACAACTCCTCCCACGGCACGGCGCCGTGCAGGTCGACCAGCAGGTCCAGCATCGGCAGCACCGACTCCGGCGTCGCCGCCCCGGGCCGGAACGCCACCAGGTGCTCCGGCCCGAACTCCAGCACCACGCCCGCGGTGCGCTCGTCACCGAGCAGCGAGCGGGCCGCGGCCGCGGGCAGCGCGCGCCGGGCGAAGTCGGCGTCCGTCGAGGTCAGCAGGTAGGCGCGGTCGAACTCCGCGTCGCCCAGCTCGACCCGCAGGTCCTGGCCGAGCGCGCCGAACACGCCGGACCGGGCCAGCCGCAGTTCCGGACCGGGCACCGGCCGGGGCAGCGCCACCGCCACCCCGAAGGTGAACACCCGCTGCCCGACGCCCGGCGGCCGCCGCAGCTGCACGGCCTCGAAGGGGAGGCCGCGGTGCTGCCCGGCCAGGTGGAAGTGGTCCTGCAGGCCGCGGGAGCTCGCGAACTCGCGCAGCGCCCGCACCCGCTGCCACAGGTCGTCCGCGGGCACCTGCCGCCAGCCCGCACCGGACCGCAGCAGCCGCTGGTAGTTCCGGACGGAGCGCTTGCGGCCGAGCACGGCCACCGCGACACCGCCCGCCAGGATCAGGACGATCAGCAGGAACGCGAGCGGGACGACGGCACCCACGGGATCAGCTCAACCCGAGGTCGGAGAGGTCCAGCAGCGAGCGGTAGGTCAGCCCGGCGGCCTCGATGGCCTCCTGGGCGCCGGTGCCGCGGTCCACCACGGTCACCACGCCGACGATGTCGGCGTTCTCCTCGCGCAGCGCTTCCACGGCGGTGAGCACGCTGCCGCCGGTGGTGGACGTGTCCTCGACGGCGAGGACCTTGCGGCCCGCCACGTCGGGGCCTTCGATGCGGCGCTGCATCCCGTGCGCCTTGGCGTTCTTGCGCACCACGAACGAGTCGAGCGGGCGGCCGGACGCGTGCATCATGGCGGTCGCGACCGGGTCGGCGCCCAGGGTCAGCCCGCCGACGGCGGTGTGCTCCCAGTCCGCGGTGAGCTGCCGCAGCAGGGTGCCGATGAGGGGGGCGGCGGCGTGGTGCAACGTCGCCCGGCGCAGGTCGACGTAGTAGTCGGCCTCCTTGCCGGAGGACAGCGTCACCTTGCCGTGCACGACGGCGATCTCGGTGACGAGTCGGGCGAGTTCGGCGCGTTGTTGCTGGTCGACCTGAGTCACGAGCCCCGATCCTACTGGCGCCGCGCCGCGCCGGATCAGGTGCGGCCGGGAACGGTGCGGCGGACCACGGCGCGCTGCACCCGGTGCGGGATGAGCCGGCCGACGGTGACCAGCGCCTTGTACTGCGGGCCGGGGATGGACACCGACCGGCCGCGGCGCAGGTCGGCGAGCCCTTCGTGCACCACGTCGTCGGCGCGCAGCCAGAACGCCTTCGGCAGCCGGTCCATGCTCAGCCCGGCGCGCTGGTGGAACTCGGTGCGGGTGAACCCGGGGCACAGCGCCATGACCCGCACCCCGCTACCGGTCAGCGCGGAGGCGAGGCCTTCGGAGAACGTCGTCACCCACGACTTGGTGGCCGCGTAGGTCGAGCCCGCCACCGAGAAGAACCCGGCCACGCTGGACAGGTTGATCACGTCGCCGCCACCGCGGGCGCGCATCCCGGGCACGGCCGCGTGGGTCAGCCGCAGCACCGCGGCCACGTTGAGGTCCAGCTGCTTGCGCAGCGTCGCGGGCTCGGTGTCCCAGAAGGCGCCGCCGGTGCCGAAACCGGCGTTGTTGACCAGCAGGTCCACCGGTCGCCGCTCGTCCGCGACGCGCCGCTCCACCTGGGCGAGCTGCGCGTCGTCGGCGAGGTCGGCGACGAGCACTTCGACGGTCACCCCGTGCCGGTCGCGCAGCGCCGCGGCGAGCTCTTCGAGCCGCGCGCCGTCGCGGGCGACGAGCACCAGGTCGTGCCCCTCGGCGGCCAGCCTGCGGGCGAAGGCGTTGCCGATTCCGGAGGTGGGGCCGGTGACGAGTGCGGTAGGCATGCTGCGCACCGTATCGCCTCGCCGGCCCGCACCGGTCAGGACTGGTTCTCGGAGTGCTCGGCCCGGTCCACCCGGACCGTGGCGTTGGTGTCCGCCGGGGAGCTCGCCCCGGTGGCGCCCTTGAGCTGCCGCGTCGTTTCCTCGGCGGCGGGTTCGGGCTCGTTCGGGTCGGTCTCGAACGGGTCGATGATGTCGGCGAGTTCGCCGAGGGCGCGCAGCAGGCGTTCGAGGCGGGCCGGGTCGGCGCTGTCGGGTTCGATCGCGGCGAGCACCCAGTCCTGCTCGAGCCACACGACGGTGACGTCGGCGCCGACCTCTTCGGCCGCTTCGACGAGCGACGGGGTGACGAGCGGGCGGGCCGCGGCGACCTCGGTGACGAAGGCGTAGCGGGACCCGACGGGGCCGAGCAGGTCGAGCCCGGAGTCCTGCGGCACCGGCACGTCCGGCTGCCACAGCTCCAGGGTGGTGCCGATGCTGCGGCGGCAGCGGACCCCGGCGAGCACGGTGGCGACCTTGCCGTTGGTGGTGAGGTCGAGGACGTAGACCTGGCGTCGCCCGTCGGCGGTGAACGTGGAGCCCGCGACGACGTCGGTGGCGGTGCCACCGGCGTGCTGCGCGAGGGCGCCGCGCTCCCAGCGCGTTGGCAGCACCTGGTCGACTTCGGCGAACTGCCAGCCGCGCAGCGCCGCCCAGCGACGTCGCTCCCGGTTGTTCGGGGCGCGTCGTGCGCGGTCGGCGATCAGCAGCGCGATGCCCGCGGCGATCGCGAGGACGGCGACGAGGAACCAGACCCAGGCAGGGATACCCACACCGCGCAGGGTAGTCCCGTCCGCATCGTCCGCGAAGATCGCCGGGGTCCCGGCCCCGGAATTGCGCCATCCGTGCGAGCTGCGCTGCACGGATGGTCCGCGGCGGTGCGCGCTCCGGAGGCGGCCGGGTCCGGGGTCGTCCGTTTCGCCCGGCCCGGTCGGCGATGGGGTGATCACCCGGTCGTCCGGGGGTGGACGTGAAGAAGGACGGGTGCGATGTCCGCATCCCGTCCTCGTCTACTTCATGCATCGGCTCGCGTGATCGGCTTCTGGAGCGGCCGATCGGGTGAACGTCGGATCAGGTCTCGCCGCGGCGCATCGCGTGCACCTCGGACCAGTCGGGTGCCGCGCCCGGCAGCGGGGTCCGGTCTCCGGCGTCCCGATCTCCTATTCCCCGGCCTTCGGCGCCCCGGCCTTCGGCACGGAGCCCTTCGACGACGGCGGCCAGGTAGCGGGCCCGCAGCTCGGCGCGACGCGGTTCGGCGACGGGCAGCGCCGGGTTGAGGTGCTTGAACAGCAGCACCACGTCGGCGGCGGTGAAGTCGGGGCGCAGTTCGCCCGCCTCGTGCGCGGCCCGCACCACCTCGTCCACGGAGGCGGCCATGTCGCGGCGCGCGGCGAGGTAGTCGGCGGTGTGCTCGACGCCGGGTTCGTCCGGGGGCAGCACGGTGCCGACGCCGCTGCCTTCGGCGAGGCAGCGGCGCAGGAAAGCGGTGAACGCCCGCCACGGGTCGGGTTCCTCCGCACGGGCCGCGGCGGCTTCGTCGACGATCCGGCGCAGGCAGCTGATCCGCACCTGTTCGGCGAGGTCGGTCTTGCTGGGCCAGCGGCGGTAGATGCTGGCGACGCCGACTCCGGCCCGGTGCGCGACCTCCGCGATGGGGGCGTCGAAGCCCTGCTCGGCGAACACGTCCCGCGCTGCGGCGATGACGCGCTCGGCGTAGCCGGCGGAGCGCTGCGCTGTGGTCATGACCACAGGCTACGCGGGAGCGGAATGTTCCGGTCCGGTCCCGGGTTGGTGCGGAGCGGAATCATCCGTTCCGCACGAGGAGAGCCATGACCACCCCGGAGCTCGCACTCGACCGCCCGCTGCGCGCCGGTCTCGCCCGGCCGGTGCTGACCCGGCGCGGCGCCTTCTGGTTCGCCGGCGCGCTGCTGGCCCTGTTCCTGATGGCCTCGACCGCACCGTCCCCGATGTACGCGATCTACCAGCAGCGCTGGGGGTTCTCCGCGACGGTGCTGACCGAGGTGTTCAGCGCCTACATGGTCGGCATCCTCGCCGCGCTGCTGCTGGTGGGAGCGCTGTCCGACCGGGTGGGGCGGCGGCCGGTGCTGCTGGCCGCGCTCGGCCTGGAGATCGTCGCGGTGCTGGTGCTGGCGTTCGCACCGGACGTGGGCTGGTTGTTCGCCGGGCGCGCGCTGCAGGGCATCGCGACGGGGGCGGCGACGGGGGCGATCAGCGGTTCGCTGCTGGACTTCCAGCCGCCCGGCACCAGCCGCGGCGCCACGGTGAACGGGGTCTCCGCCGGGGCCGGGATGGCGCTGGGGTCGGGCCTGTCCGGGGCGCTGGTGCAGTTCGCGCCCGCGCCGACGGTGCTCGCCTACCTGCTGCTGGTGGGCGGGTTCGCAGTGGCGGTGCCGCTGGTGTGGCTGATGCCGGAGCCGGTGCGCGGCAGGCGGCTCGCGCTGCGCGTGGCGCTGCGACCGCAGCGGCCCGGGGTGCCCGCGGGGCGCGGGCGGGCGTTCGCGCTGCTGGCGACGACGATGCTCGCGGCGTGGACGGTCGGCGGCATGTTCATGTCGCTGGGGCCGTCGGTGGCGAAGAGCCTGGTGAGCGGTTCGCCGTACCTGGTGGGCGGGCTGTCGGTGGTCGCGGTGGCCGGGGTCGGCGCGGTGTCCCAGCTGCTGCTGTCCGGATGGCTGGGCCAGCGGGCGGTCCGGGTCGCGGCGCCGGTGCTGATCGTCGGGCTGGCCGTGGTGGCCGGGTCGGTGCCCGCGGGCAGCGCCGTCGGGTTCTTCGCCGGGTCGGCGGTGGTCGGCGCCGGCTGGGGGATGATGTTCATGGGCGGGTTCCGGCTGCTCACCGGGCTGGCCGATCCGGAGAACCGGGCGGCGACCTCGTCGATGATCTACATCGTGGCGTACCTGTCGGCGACGGTGCCGAGCATGCTGCTGGGCATCCTCACCACCTACGCGGGCCTGGCCACGACGACCGTGGTCTTCGCCGCCGTGGCCGCCCTCTTCGCCGCCCTGGCCTGGCTCAGCACCTACGTCCGCCACTGACCGGCGAACTCTTGACGGAGTCTTTCCACTCGGGTGGCGGAGTGCTCGGATGGCGGAACCCCAGCGGTTCCCCCGCTGCGGGATCGTTCTCACCGGTGGCTCGGCCACAGGCGACAACGCCGTCCTCGCGGGGGAACCGCTGAGAACCCGCGGGTGGTCGGGCTGCGCAGGTGGTCGGCGGTTCAGCGGCGTCGCCGCTGACAGGAAACCGGCAAGACCCGCAGCACCGGATCAGAGGCGGGCAGTGCGGTTCCGCCGAGCACCCCCGGGCCGAGCCGAGCAGGCGATCACTCAACCCGGACCGTGAGGGCCGAGTTGTCGTCGGCCACGTCCACGCGGACCTTGTCCCCGTCCCGCACCTCGCCCGCCAGCAGCTGCTTCGCGAGCTGGTCGCCGATCGCGGACTGCACGAGCCGCCGCAGCGGCCGCGCCCCGAAGATCGGGTCGAACCCGTTGAGCGCCAGCCAGTCCCGCGCGGCGGGCAGCACGTCCAGGGTCAGCCGCCGCTGGGAGAGCCGCTCCGCGAGCCGCTGGACCTGGATGTCCACGATGGACGTCAGCTCCTCGGTGGACAGCGAGTGGAACACCACCATGTCGTCGAGCCGGTTGAGGAATTCCGGCTTGAACTGCTGGCGCACCACGGCGAGCACCGCTTCGTCGCGCTGCTGCTCGGTGAGGTTCGGGTCGGCGATGGCCTGCGAACCGAGGTTCGAGGTGAGCACCAGGATGGTGTTCCGGAAGTCCACCGTGCGCCCTTGGCCGTCGGTGAGCCGACCGTCGTCGAGCGCCTGCAGCAGCACGTCGAACACGTCCGGGTGCGCCTTCTCGACCTCGTCGAGCAGCACCACCGAGTACGGCCTGCGCCGCACCGATTCGGTGAGCTGGCCGCCCTGGTCGTAGCCGACGTAGCCGGGCGGGGCGCCGACGAGGCGGGCCACCGAGTGCTTCTCGGAGTACTCGCTCATGTCGATGCGGATCATCGCCCGCTCGTCGTCGAACAGGAACCCGGCGAGCGCCTTCGCCAGTTCGGTCTTGCCGACGCCGGTGGGCCCGAGGAACAGGAACGATCCGGTGGGCCGGTCGGGGTCGGCGACGCCGGCGCGGGCGCGGCGCACCGCGTCGGACACGGCGCGCACGGCTTCGCTCTGGCCGACCACGCGGGTCTCCAGCTCGTCCTCCATGCGCAGCAGCTTCGCGGTCTCGCCTTCGAGCAGCCGCCCGGCCGGGATGCCGGTCCAGGAGCTGACCACGTCGGCGACGTCGTCGGGCGTGACCTCCTCCTGCAGCATGGCCTTGCGCTCGCTCTGCGCTTCGGTGGCGGTGCCGAGCTCCTTCTCCAGGGCGGGGATGCGACCGTAGCGCAGTTCGGCGGCCTTGCCGAGGTCGCCGTCGCGTTCGGCGCGGTCGGATTCGCCGCGGAGCTGTTCGAGCTGCGTCTTGAGGTCGCGGACCTTGTCGATGGACTCCTTCTCGCCCTGCCAGCGCGCGGTGAGCTCGGAGAGCCGTTCGCGCCGGTCGGCGAGCTCGCCGCGCAGGGTGGCGAGCCGGTCGACGGAGGCGGCGTCGGATTCCTTGGCGAGCGCCATCTCCTCGATCTCCAGGCGGCGCACGGCGCGTTCCACCTCGTCGATCTCCACCGGCCGCGAGTCGATCTCCATGCGGAGCCGGGACGCGGCCTCGTCGACGAGGTCGATGGCCTTGTCCGGCAGGAACCGCGCGGTGATGTAGCGGTCGGAGAGCGTGGCGGCGGCGACGAGCGCGCCGTCGGTGATCCGCACGCCGTGGTGCACCTCGTAGCGCTCCTTGAGGCCGCGCAGGATCGCGACGGCGTCCTGCGGGCTCGGTTCGCCGACCATGACCTGCTGGAAGCGGCGTTCCAGCGCGGCGTCGGTCTCGATGTGCTCGCGGTACTCGTCGAGGGTGGTGGCGCCGACCATGCGGAGTTCGCCGCGGGCCAGCATCGGCTTGATCATGTTGCCGGCGTCCATCGCGCCTTCGCCGGTGGCACCGGCGCCGACGATGGTGTGCAGCTCGTCGATGAACGTGACGACTTCGCCCGCCGAGTCGGTGATCTCCTTGAGCACGGCCTTGAGCCGCTCCTCGAACTCGCCGCGGTACTTGGCCCCGGCGATCATGGAGCCGAGGTCGAGGGCGATGACGCGCTTGCCGCGCAGCGATTCGGGCACGTCACCGGCGACGATGCGCTGGGCGAGGCCTTCGACGATGGCGGTCTTGCCGACGCCGGGTTCGCCGATGAGCACGGGGTTGTTCTTGGTGCGCCGGGACAGCACCTGCACGACGCGCCGGATCTCCGAGTCGCGGCCGATGACCGGGTCGAGCTCGCCGTTCCGGGCGCGCGTGGTGAGGTCCTGGCCGTACTTCTCCAGGGCCTGGAAGGTGCTCTCCGGGTCGGGGCTGGAGACGCGCGCCGAGCCGCGCACCTTCGCGAAGGCGTCGCGCAGCGCCTCGGGGGTGGCGCCGTGCCTGCGGAGCAGGTCGGCGACCTGGCCGCCTTCGGCCGCGAGACCGACCAGCAGGTGCTCGGTGGAGACGTAGTCGTCGCCCATCTCGGTCGCCAGGTGCTGGGCGTGGGTGACGGCCTTGAGCGCGTCGCGGGATAGCTGCGGCGCGGACACGGTCGAGCCGGAGGCCGCGGGCAGCGCGTTGAGCAGCGCTTCGACGTCGCGGCGCACGTCCGCCACGTCGGCGTCGACCGCGGTCAGCAGCGGCGCCGCGATGCCGTCCCCCTGCGCGAGCAGCGCGCCGAGCAGCCGGGCGGGGCCGACGTCGGGGTTGCCCGCCACCGTGGCGGCCTGGGCCGCCGAGGAGATCGCCTGTTGGGTTTTGGTCGTCGGGTTGAAAGCGTCCATTCCTCCACCTCGCCGGGGCGTCGCGCACGAGCTCCCATGCTCGCGCCGGACGCCCGCCGTGCAACACCGGCGGAGGTCCGGAACGGCAGCAACGGCACCTCCGCATGAAAGTTGAGTCCGTTGCGCTCAAGCCTACACCCGCTGCGGCTCGCGGGGCACCTCTACGGCTGTACGCGCAATTTCACTCACCCATTTGACGGGTTTCCGGTCACAACGAGTCACAAAACGGGTGCGATTTTACGGACTGATCACCCAAAAGTATTGAGTCACCAATGTCGCCTTGGTCCACTTCCCGCCATGCCCGACACATCCGGCCCGCTCCCGGCGAGCCCACCCCCGCACATCGAGGTGCTCGCCGCCGGAGACGGCGCGCTCTCCGATGTCGAGAACACCATCAACACCGTCTTCGAACCGATCTCCACCGGGTTCTCGAACCTCGTGTTCGGCGAACTCACGCTGTTCGGCGTCACGTTCCCCTGGATCGTGGCCTGGCTGGTCATCGCCGCCGCCGTGTTCACCGCCGCGTTCGGCTTCATCCAGTTCCGCTCGCTCGGCCTGTCGCTGGCCCTGGTCCGCGGGAAGTACTCCCGCCCGGACGACCCCGGCGAGATCACCCACTTCCAAGCGCTGTCCTCCGCGGTCTCCGCGACGGTCGGGCTCGGCAACATCGCCGGGGTCGGGGTCGCCGTCACCGTCGGCGGCCCCGGCGCGACCTTCTGGATGATCGTGTGCGGTCTGCTGGGCATGTGCACCAAGTTCGTCGAATGCACCCTCGGCGTGAAGTACCGCGACATCCACGAGGACGGCACCGTCTCCGGCGGCCCCATGCAGTACCTGCGCAAGGGCATCGCCGAACGGTTCCCCGGCGGCTTCGGCGCCCGGCTCGGCAAGGTGCTGGCCGTACTCGCCGCGATCATGATCCTGTTCTTCGGCATCGCCGGGGGCAACATGTTCCAGGCGAACCAGACCTTCGCCCAGCTGCGCAACGTCACCGGCGGCGAGCAGGGCTGGCTGGGCGGGGACGGCGCCGCGCTCGTCTTCGGGCTGGTGCTGGCCGGGCTGGTCGGCGCCGTCATCATCGGCGGCATCAAGTCCATCGGTGCCGTCACCAGCAAGCTGGTGCCGACGATGGCGATCATCTACGTGGTGGCCTGCCTGATCGTGATCGGCGTGAACATCACCGCGGTGCCCGCCGCCGTCGGCGAGATCGTGCGCGGCGCGTTCACCCCGGCCGCCGGGTTCGGCGGGGCGATCGGCGTGCTGATCATCGGATTCCAGCGGGCCGCGTTCTCCAACGAGGCAGGCCTCGGCTCGGCGCCGATCGCGCACTCCGCGGTCAAGACCCGGCACCCGGTCACCGAGGGCTTCGTCGCGCTGCTCGAACCCTTCGTGGACACCGTGATCATCTGCACCATGACGGCGCTGACCATCGTCATCGCCCGCACCGAGTTCTGGCTCGACGCGCAGCAGCAGGTGCTCGGCGGCGGGGAGACCCCGGACGGGGTCACCGTCACCTCCGAGGCGTTCGCGACCGTGCTGCCGTGGTTCCCCTACGTGCTGACGCTCGCGGTGGCCCTGTTCGCCATCTCCACGATCATCACCTGGGGCTACTACGGGCAGCGGGCGTGGCTGTTCCTGTTCGGCAAGTCCAAGGCGAAGGAGACGGCCTACAACGTGCTGTTCTGCGCGTGCACCGTGATCGGATCGGTGCTGACGCTGACCAGCGTGCTCGACTTCGCGGACGCGGTGCTGTTCGCGCTCGCCCTGTTCAACATCATCGGGCTGTACCTGCTGCTGCCGGTGGTCAAGCGCGAGCTCCGGAGCTTCCGCGAGAAGCTGCGCACCGGGGAGGTGACCCCGGTCGAACCGCCGGAGAAGGTGGGCTGACCGCCCCCGGACGTGCGAGAGGGGCGCTCGCCCCCGGCGAACGCCCCTGCTCACGTGTTCCACCCGCCCCCGTGCGGGCGGAACCTCTCCGCGCGGCCGCTCCGGCCCGGCCCCGTCCGGGACCCGGAGCGCCGCGAGGTCTCCGGCTCAGTCCTGCCGCACCGCCTGCACGTCGATGTCCACCCGCAGGGTGGTGCCGATCGCGGCGATGCCGGTGCGCAGCGCCTGGTTGAAGGTGATCGCGAAGTCCTCGCGCCGCAGCTCCGCGGTGGCCGACGCGGACGCCCGCGAGCCGCCCCACGGGTCCGGCCCGACGCCCGCGTAGTGCGTGTCCAGCACGACCGGCCGCGTGACGCCGCACAGCGTCAGCTCCCCGGCGAGCTCCCAGCGCTCGCCGCCCGCGGGCCGCAGGCCGGTGGCGGTGAACGTGATCTCCGGGTGCTGCTCGACGTCGAGGAAGTCCGCGGTGCGCAGGTGCGCGTCCCGCTGCTCGTTCGCCGTGTCCACGCTGGCCGCGACGATCCGCACCGAGACCCCGGTGGCCTCGATCGGGTCGCCGACCCGCACCTCACCGCTGAACTCGGTGAAGCGCCCGTGGATGCTGGTGATGCCGAGGTGGCGGGCGCTGACCCGGATCGAGGAGTGCGCCGGGTCGATCGCCCAGGTCCCCGGCGCGGGCAGCTCGTTGCCGCCCGCCCGGCTCAGCTCCAGCACGCCCAGCGCCGCCTCCTGCCCGGACCGGACCAGCGTGGTCCGGGCCAGTGGCTCGTAACCGAGGTTGGTGACGATCGCCGTGTAGGTGCCGGGCGCGAGCCCGTCGGCGACGGCGCCGCCGTCCTCCGCGGTCTGCACCCGCGCGGCCTGCGCGCCCGCCCCGTCGATGAGGGTCAGCGCCGCCCCCGGCACCGGCCACCCGTCTCCGGTGCGCACCTGCGCCGTCACCGTTCCGGCTCCGCTCACCTGCGCACCGCTCCTTCCGCTCTGCACCGCGGTCATGCTCAGTGCCCCAATTCGACGTCGTGCGTGGTGCGCGCCCCGGCGAGCCGCAGCGGGGCCGCGACCGGCGGGTAGCCGGTGGCGATGACCGTGTAGTCCCCGTCCGGCAGGTCGGTGAACGCGTAGCCGCCCTCGGCGTCGGTGGTGACGGCGCTGACGACCTCACCGGCGGCGTCGAGCAGGGTCACCCGGGCGTCCGGGACCGGCAGGCCCAGGTTCGCCGAGCGCACCACACCGGTCAGCGCGGCCCCCGCTTCGAGCTCCACGTCCAGCGCGACCCGTTCGCCGTCCGCGACGGCCACCGGGGTGGCGACCGGGCGGAAGCCCTCGGCGGTGGCGGTCAGCGCGTAGGAGCCGCCGACGAGGTCGGTGAACGCGTAGCTCCCGTCCGGGCCGCTGGCACTGGACCCGACGACCTCGCCGCGCAGGTCGGTCAGCACCACGGTCGCCCCGGAGATCTCGCGGTCGCCGCAGTGCACGACGCCGCCGACCCGGCCGGACCCGAACATCCGCACGTCGTGGCGGACCGGCTTGTCGCTGACCACGACCATCGAGGCGGTCGGCTGGTAGGTCCCGGCGGCCGCGATCAGCACGTAGGTGCCGCCGCGGGGGACGTCGAGCCGGTAGCCGCCGTCGGCGTCGGTGCGGGCCCGCTCCACCTGCCTGCCGAGCGAGTCGGTGAGGGTCAGCACCACCCCGGCGACCGGGTTGCCGGTGGAGTCCTGCGCGGCCCCCTGCACGTACAGCCCGCCGCCGCTCGTCCCGGCACCGGCGAGATCGCCGGCCAGGTGCCGCCCGCCGCCGTTCCCGTTCACCCCGGCTTGCGTCGTTGACCAGGCACGGGAGTGGTTGCCCACAGAGTTGTCCACAGGCTCGCCGAAGTGCGGTGCCGCGGCGTGCGACCCCCCTGCAAGCTGCGCGGAACCACTCTGGCGGGCGACCGGCGTCGTCTCCGCGCCGATCGAGTTGTCCACAGGAAGCGGTTGGTTGTCCACAGTTTCCGCCCGAACTTCGTCTTGGGATTCGATGGTCCGCCGCAGCGGGACCTCCTTGATGAACACCACCGCCAGCAGCGTGATCACCGAGATGCAGGCGGAGACCAGGAAGATGTCCCCGATCGCGTCGCCGTAGGCGGAGCGCACGACCTCTTGCAGCGGGCCGGGCAGCGCGCCGATGTTCAGCGAACCGCCGCCGCCGCCCGCGCCGGTCGGAATGCCCCTCGCGGCCAGGCCGTCGTTGACGTAGTCGGTGACCCGCGCGGCCAGCACCGCGCCCAGCACCGACACCCCGGCGGAGCCGCCGAGCGTCCGGAAGAACGTGACGACCGAGGTCACCGAACCGACGTTCTTGCCGGTGGTGACGTTCTGCACGGTCAGCACCAGGTTCTGCATCAGCGAGCCGACGCCGATGCCCATCAGCGCCAGGTAGAACCCGACCAGCACGAGGTTCGTGGTGTGGTCCATCGTCGACAGCAGGCCCATGCCCACCACGAGCACGATCGAACCGAAGATCAGGAACGGCTTCACCTTGCCGCTGCCCCGCGAGATGATCTGCCCGGAGATGGTGGAGGACAGGAACAGCCCGAGCACCATCGGCAGCGTCATCAGCCCGGCGTGCGTGGGGCTGAAGCTGCGGGCGATCTGGAAGTACTGCCCGAGGAACACCGAGCCGCCGAACATCGCGGTGCCGACCGCGACGGTGCCGATGGTGGCCAGCGTGACCGTGGGGTTGCGGAACATGCTCAGCGGCACGATCGGTTCCGGGAACCGCGATTCGATGATCACCGCGATGATCAGCGAGAGCACCCCGCCACCGACGTACAGGGCGGTCTCCGTCGAGGCCCAGTCGAACTGCTTGCCCGCCATCGAGACCCACACCAGCAGCAGGCTCACGCCGCCGACGAGGAACAGCGCGCCGAACCAGTCGATGCGCACCGGCCGCTTGATCACCGGCAGCTTCAGCGTGCGGCCGAGGACGATGAACGCGATCACCGCGATCGGCACGGTCACCCAGAAGCACCAGCGCCAGCCGAGCCACGAGGTGTCCACGATGAGCCCGCCGACCAGCGGCCCGCTGACCGTGGCGACCGCGAAGGTGGCGCCGATGTAGCCGCTGTAGCGGCCGCGCTCCCGCGGCGACACCATCGCGGCGATCACGACCTGGATCAGGGCCTGCAACCCGCCCATGCCGATGCCCTGCACGGCGCGGAACGCGATGAGCTGCGGCATCGTCTGGGCGAAGCCGCCGAGCACCGAGCCGAGGGTGAACACGGTGATCGCGATCTGGTACAGCAGCTTCTTGCTGAACAGGTCGGAGAGCTTGCCCCAGATCGGGGTGGAGGCGGTGGAGGTCAGCAGCATCGCCGTGACCACCCAGGTGTACTGGCTCTGGCTGCCGCCGAGGTCGGACAGGATGCGCGGCAGGGCGTTGGACACGATCGTCGAGCTGAGGATCGCGACCAGCAGCGCCAGCATCAGTCCGGACATCGCCTCCAGGATCTGGCGGTGCGTCATGGACGAGCCGGTGGTGACCTGGTGGCGGCCTCCGTCCCGGTGCGCGGCGGACCCGTCGTCGGCGGGCCTGCCGGTCGGCGGCGAGCTCGTCGACGTGGCTTCGCCGATGGTCGAGCGGGTCATCGAGTTCCTTCCTGGGACGACGCGGTGGGGCGTCGGTCGTCGGTGGGCACCTGCGGCCGGGCCGGGTGCGAGGTTTCTTCGTGGGCCGCGGCGTGCTCGGGCAGCACGGCGCGGCGGAGGTCGGAGGCGGCGTGGTCGAGCAGCTCGGCCAGGTCGCGCACGCGGGAGTCGTCCCAGTCGCTGAGCGCGCTGCTGAGCCATTCGGCGCGGTGCCGCTCGATGCGGGCCAGCGCCTGCTCGCCTTCCTCGGTGGCGCGCAGCAGGGATACGCGGCGGTCCTGCGGGTCGGCGCGCCGGGTGATCAACCCGGCGGTCTCCAGCTGGGAGACCTGCCTGCTGACGACGGACGCGTCGACGAAGCGGTGCGCGGCGAGCTCGGAGGCTCGCGATTCCCCGCAGTGCACGAGTTCGCCGAGGAGTCCGCTGGCCGCGTACGGCAGGTCGGTCCGGGCTTGTTGGTTGAGGATCTGCACCGCGGTCTGCTTGAGCCCCATCAGCGCGCGGAGGGGCCGCAGCAGTTCGCTGCACGTTTCCGGTGTCGGTCCCACGAGCCACTCCTTTAGTTGCTGCACGCAACTATAAAGAGGTTAGTTGCAGAAGGCAACTTATCCAGAAGTGGGACGCCCCACCCCCGCCACCGGGAATACCGAAGCGGAACGACGAGCCGCGAGGGCTGCCTGCCTGGGAACCCGCCCGGCCGGTCACATCCGTTGCCGGTCAGCGGCGAAGCCGCTGAGCAGAAACCACGCACGCAGCAGGACCACCCGCGGGTTCTCAGCTGCTTCCTCGCGAGGACAGCGATTTCTCCTGTGGCGGAGCCACCGGTGAAATCGATCCCGCAGCGAGGAAGCAGCTGAGGTTCCGCCACCCGACCACCACGCAGAACGAGCCCGAAGAGACGATCAGTCAGAACATGCGGTTCAGTTTTGCCAGGAGGCGGGACAGGTCCTGCAGGTCCTCGGTGCTCCAGTGCGCGAACTCGCCGTGCATGTGCTTGCGCCGCTGCTTGCGGACCTGCGCCAACCGGGACCGCCCGGACGCCGACAACTGGATGCGGCGCGCCCGGCCGTCGTCCGGATCGGGAACCCGCTCCAGCAGGTCCAGCTCGACCAGCGTCGCGATCTGCCTGCTGACCGTCGACTTGTCCAGGCCCGTCCGGTCCGCCACGTCCATCCCGCGCAGCGAACCCGCGTCGTCGACCATCAGCAGCAGGCTGTACGACGCCGGATCCAGGTCCGGGTGGACCTGCGAGGCCACGGTCATCGAGAAGTTGCGGGCGCGCCGGAACATCATCACGAGTTCGCGTTCGACCGCTTCGGCCGCGCCCCTGCGCTCCCGGTCCGACGTGCCCGCACCGGTGGCCGGGCTGCCCGCCGACGTTTCGATCCGCTCGATCACGGCTGTGTTCTCCGCCCGCCGTCCTGCACTGGCGCGTCGCTCCGCGCAGCACCAGTGTTCCTGCTGTCCAGTGTCCCCCCGCCCCAGGGGTGCACCGGGGCCGCGTTCCCCGGCGCGGGCGAGCGATCATTCGGTGAAGTAGTTGCCGCCCTTGCGCTTCGCGTCGTCGGTCCCCCAGCTGCGCTTGCGCAGCACCGGGACCATCCGGGGGATGTGCTTGCGGCAGTGGATGTAGGCCTCCTCGACCTCGACGACCACCCAGCGCTCCGGCGTGCGGCCGCGGTCGAACTCGACCGGCAGCTCCGGGTGCCGCTCGCGCAGGTCGGCGTCCTCCACGATCTCGGCGGTGCCGTTGACGTGCAGGCCGATGAGGTCCTCGGTGAAGTCGACCATGAGCATGCCCAGGTGCGGGTTCTCGCTGATGTTGCCGAGGCTGGCCATCACGCCGTTGCCGCGGTACTCGGGGTAGGCGAGGTGGTGGTCGTCGAGGACCTCGATGAACCCGGGCGGGCCCGCGCGGAGGCTGGAGTCGCATTCCCCGCCGCCGTCCGCGGTGGCGACGAAGGCCATCTCCATCCGGGCGATGAACTCGCGCATCCGGGTGTTGAGGTGGTCGAGGACCTGGTCGTCGTAGAACCGCCGGGCCCGCTTCTCGGTGCCGTGGGCCTCCTGCAGCACGTGCTCACCGGCGGAGCCGGGCAGTTCCGCCGCGGGGCGTTCGTCGACCTCGGTGGCCCGCCGCCCGCGCCGCACGTGGTCGGGGCCCGGGGCCGTCCGCTGCCGGTTCACGTGCTCGGCGCGGCCGGCGGGCTCGGCGGTCTGAGTTTCGGGACGCACGCGCACAGAGTGTCATGCACACCGGCCGGCACACACCAGCAGACGCAGGTTTCCCCGCTACATATCCGCCGTTGTCGACGTTGCGTAGTCGAAACGCCCTCAAACGTGGCATCAATAGTGTGAGGACACGACGAGGCGTTATGGTCCTCGACGTCGGGGGACATCACGCAACGCAGCAGTGTGCACCTGACCGGATGCTCACCGACCTCGTGGAGACCGCGACCGAACCATGCCAGCGAACGCCGTACTGAGCCCGGGCCCCCGTCCCAACCGGCCGACGCCGGAACGCGCGAGCCAGATGGTCCACCTGATCCGGGAGAGCTGGGCAGGCATCGACGCCCGCTCCGACGAGGTCGCCAGGTTCTTCTACGCCATGCTGTTCAGCATCGCGCCGAACACCCGCGAACTGTTCTCCGCCAACATGGAGACCGTTCGCGACCGGCTGATGCGGGCGCTGGTGCACATCATCCAGATGATCGACCGGCCCGACGACCTGCTGCCGTTCCTGCACCAGCTCGGCCGGGACCACCGCAAGTTCGGCGTCGTCTCCCAGCACTACGAAGCGGTCGGCACCGCGCTGCTCGCCGCGATCAAGAAGCACTCCGGCCCCGCCTGGACCCAGGAGGTCGAACGCGCCTGGGCCGAGGCCTACACCGTGATGGCCACCGCGATGATCAGCGCGGCCAACGAGGACGACGGGCCGGCCTGGTACGACGGCGAGGTCATCGGCCACACCCGGATCAACCGCGAACTCGCCGTCATCCGGGTCGAGACCGACCACCCCGTGCCCTACCACCCCGGCCAGTACGTGAGCGTCGAAGTGCCGCAGCGGCCGCGGCTGTGGCGCTACCTGAGCCCGGCGAACATGCCCGGCGACGACGGCGTCCTCGAATTCCACGTGCGCGCCGTCGACGGCGGCTGGGTCAGCCGCGCGCTCGTCGGGCACGCCCAACGCGGCGACCGGTGGCGGATCGGTTCGCCGATGGGCCAGCTGCACGTGGACCGGGAGAGCGAGCGGGACGTGCTGATGATCGCGGGCGGCACCGGGCTCGCCCCGATGCGCGCGATCGTCGAGGACCTCGCCCAGTACGGCGAGAACCCGCAGGTCCGGCTGTACTACGGCGGCCGCACCCGGGACGACCTCTACGACCTGGCGAACCTGCAGCGGGTGGCGATGACCAACCCGTGGTTCACCGTCGTCCCGGTGCTGGAGCACGACCCGGGCGCGATCGGCGCCGAACAGGGCACGCTGGCCGACGCGGTCGCCCGCTACGACTGGTCGCAGCACGAGGTGCTGCTCAGCGGTTCCCCGTCGATGGTCCGCGCCACGGTGTCGAAGCTACTGGTCACCGGTGTTCCGCTGGACCAGATCCACTACGACCCGTTCTCGCTGGACTGACCGCCCCCGCACGCGCGAACGCCCCGGACCGGGAGCGGTTCGGGGCGTTCGAAGGACTGGCGCGGCCTACCGGCGCGAATCCGGTTTCCAGACGACCAGGGCGGTCTCCTGGTGCACGGGCACGAGGTCCCGGCGGTAGGAGGCGTGCACCTGCGCGGCGGTCTGCTCGGCCGCGGCGTGCGCGGCGGTGAGTTCCTCCAGCAGGCCCTGCACCTTGTCCCGCAGGGCGTCCACCTCGTTCTCCAGCTCGATGATCCGCTTCACGCCCGCGAGGTTGACGCCCTCTTCCTGGGACAGCCGCTGCACCTCGCGCAGCAGGGCGATGTCCCGCGTCGAGTAGCGCCGCCCGCCCGCCGGGGTTCGACCCGGCGAGACCAGGCCGAGCCGGTCGTAGCTGCGCAGCGTCTGGGCGTGCAGCCCGGAGAGCTCCGCGGCCACCGAGATCACGAACATCGGCGTGTCCTCGTTGGCCCCTGGCGGGAATCCGATCGTCACGTTCAGCCGCGCGCCCCGTGGACCGTCACCCATGACTACCTCCCGAGCAGCTCGTCCCACTCCGCACGCGGATCGTGCTCCGCCGTGGCCTCCGCGTAGGACCGCAGAGCGTCGGCCGCCGCGTCGTCCAAGCTGGACGGCACCGCGACCTGCAGCGTGACCAGCAGGTCACCGCTGCCGCCCGCCTTCCGGCCGACTCCCTTGCCGCGCACCCGCAGGGTCCGGCCGCTGGCCGTGCCCGGCTGGACCTTCAGCGAGACCTTCCCGTCGAGCGTCGGCACGGTCAACGTAGTTCCCAGCGCCAGCTCGGGGAAGGTCACCGGGCACGTCACGGTGAGATCATCACCGGATCGTCCGAACACCCGGTGCGCGTTGACGTGCACGACGACGAACAGGTCGCCCGCCGCCGCGCCGTTGCGCCCCGGTTCGCCCTGACCGGCGAGCCGGATCCGCTGGCCGTCGTTCACCCCGGACGGGATGCGCACGGTCAGGGTGCGGGTGCGGGTCGCGACCCCCTCGCCCCGGCAGTCCGGGCACGGGTCGTCGATGATCTGCCCGCGGCCGCGGCAGTCCGGGCAGGGCTCGCTGAACGCGAAGGCGCCCTGGTTCCGGGTCACCAGGCCCGCACCGGAGCAGGTGCTGCAGGTGCGCGCCCGAGTTCCCGGCTTCGCGCCGGCCCCGTGGCAGGTCAGGCAGGTCGCCGGGCTGGACAGCCGCAGCGGCACGGTCGCACCGCGCACCGCCTCGGCGAAGTCGATGCGGACCTCGGTCTCCACGTCGGAGCCGCGCTGCGGTCTGCTGGCGCTCGCGGCACCACCGCGGCGACCGGCGCCGCCGCCGCCGAACAGCCCGCCGAACAGGTCGCCGAGCCCGCCGGCACCACCGCCACCGCCGCCGGGTCGCGGTCCGGCGCCGCCGCCGAACAGGTCGCCCAGGTCGAATCCGCCCGCGCCACCGGCTCCCGCACCGCCGCCGAAACCGCCGAAGCCGCCTTGGCCGCCGCCGAAACCGCTGCCGAACAGGCGGCGCGCCTCGTCGTACTGCTTGCGCTTCTCCGGGTCGGACAGGACGCCGTACGCCTCGGAGACCGCTTTGAACTTGGATTCGGCCGCGCTGTTGCCGGGGTTGGCGTCGGGGTGGTTCTCCCGCGCCAACTTCCGGTAGGCCTTCTTGATCTCGTCAGCACTCGCGTCGGACGAGACGCCCAGCTCGCCGTAGAAATCCTTGTCGAGCCATTCCCTGGCACTCACCGGGCGCCCCTCCTTCCACTTCGCTGTCGCATCGGGCCGGTCTGGGCCGGCGTGGTCGTCGCCATCGGCGCGAACCCGACCCCGCCCGGCCGCGCGGGCCAGGCGAGGCCACGCGGGACGCGGCCTCCCGTATCGGTCGTGCCGCGTTCCGCCGAGCGGGGTCGTGGTCTCACTGTGCCGTGTCCTCGCCGGTCTCGGCACCGCTCTCCGGTGGTGCCGCCGCTTCCGGCTCGTGGTCGGTGACGGCGACCATCGCGGGCCGCAGCACCCGGTCGCCGAACCGGTAGCCACGCCGCATGACGGTCGTGACGGTCGGTCCGGACACCTCCGAGGAAGTGGTGTGCTGCACGGCCTCGTGCACCGACGGGTCGAACTCGTCGCCCTCGGCGCCGAAGGCCACCAGGCCCGCGTTGGTCAGCGAACCGACGAGCTTGTCGGCCACCGACTTGAACGCGCCGGTGAGGTCGCCGTGCGAGTCGGCCCGCTCCAGGTCGTCGAGCACGGTGAGCAGGTCACCGGCCACCGACGCCTTGGCCGCGTTGACCACCGATTCGCGGTCGCGCTCGGTGCGCCTGCGGTAGTTGGCGTACTCGGCGGTGACCCGCTTGAGGTCCTCGGTGAGCTCGTCGACCTGCTTGCGCAGCTCGGCGTCCGCACCGCCGGCCTCGGGCTCCTCGGACGTCGCCTCGGCGGCGCCCTCGTTCACCTTGGCCAGTTCCTCGTCCAGCGTGCCGGACATGCTCTCCGTCACCTGCCCCTGCTCGGTGGCGGCCCGGGGTTCACCGGTCTGCGGATCGATCCGCCTGCGGTCCCGGACCACCACCGGCTCCTGTTCGTCCTGCGCCGGCTGCTGCCGGTCGGAGTCGCTCGAGCTCTCGGAGGTCACTTCTTCTTCTTTTCGTCCTCGTCGTCCACGATCTCGGCGTCCACCACGTCCTCGGCACCACCGCTGGTCGCACCGGCACCGGCGGTCGCACCCGCCGCGTCACCGGCCGCCCCGGCCGCACCGGCGGCGGCAGCGTCGGCACCGGCGTCGGCGTAGAGGGCCTGGCCCAGCGCCTGGGACTCGGTGGCGAGCTTCTCGACCCCGGTCTTGATGGCGGCGACGTCCTCGCCCTTCAGGGCTTCCTTGACCTCGTCGACGGCCGCCTTGACCTTGGTCTTGGTCTCCTCGGGCAGCTTCTCGTCGTTGTCGGTGAGGACCTTGTCCGTCTGGTAGACGAGGGTCTCCGCCTGGTTGCGGGCCTCCGCCTCCTCGCGGCGGTTCTTGTCCTCCTCGGCGTGCGCCTCGGCGTCGGAGACCATCCGGTCGATGTCCTCCTTCGGCAGCGCGGAGCCGCCGGTGATGGTCATCGACTGCTCCTTGCCGGTGCCGAGGTCCTTCGCGTTGACGTGCACGATGCCGTTGGCGTCGATGTCGAAGGAGACCTCGATCTGCGGCACGCCCCGCGGCGACGGCGGCAGCCCGGTGAGCTCGAACATGCCGAGCTTCTTGTTGTGCGCCGCGATCTCGCGCTCGCCCTGGAAGACCTGGATCTGCACCGACGGCTGGTTGTCGTCCGCCGTCGTGAACGTCTCCGAGCGCTTGGTCGGGATCGTGGTGTTGCGCTCGATCAGCTTGGTCATGATGCCGCCCTTGGTCTCGATGCCCAGGGACAGCGGGGTGACGTCCAGCAGCAGGACGTCCTTGACCTCGCCGCGCAGCACACCGGCCTGCAGGGCGGCGCCGACGGCGACGACCTCGTCCGGGTTCACGCCCTTGTTCGGTTCGCGACCACCGGTGAGCTCCTTGACGAGCTCGGTGACCGCGGGCATCCGGGTGGAACCACCGACGAGGACCACGTGGTCGACGTCGGCGACCTTCACGCCCGCGTCGCGCACCACGGCCTCGAACGGCTTGCGGGTGCGCTCCAGCAGGTCGGAGGTGATGCGCTGGAACTCCGCACGGCTCAGGGTCTCGTCGAGGAACATCGGGTTCTTCTCGGAGTCCACCGTGATGTACGGCAGGTTGATGTTGGCCGTGGAAGAGCTGGACAGCTCGATCTTGGCCTTCTCCGCGGCTTCCTTGATCCGCTGCAAGGCCATCTTGTCCTTGGTCAGATCGATGCCGTTGGAGGTCTTGAACTTCTCGACCAGCCAGTCGACGATGCGCTCGTCCCAGTCGTCGCCACCGAGGTGGTTGTCACCGCTGGTCGCGCGGACCTCGACGACGCCCTCGCCGATCTCCAGCAGGGACACGTCGAACGTGCCGCCACCGAGGTCGAAGACGAGGATCGTCTGCTCCTTCTCGCCCTTGTCGAGGCCGTAGGCCAGCGCAGCGGCCGTCGGCTCGTTGACGATGCGCAGCACGTTGAGGCCCGCGATCTGGCCGGCCTCCTTGGTGGCCTGCCGCTGGGCGTCCTCGAAGTAGGCGGGGACGGTGATCACCGCGTCGGTGACGTCGTCGCCCAGGTAGGCCTCGGCGTCGCGCTTGAGCTTCATCAGCACTCGCGCGCTGATCTCCTGCGGCGTGTACGCCTTGTCGTCGATCTCCGTCTTCCAGTCGGTGCCCATGTGGCGCTTGACCGACCGGATGGTGCGGTCCACGTTCGTGACCGCCTGGTTCTTCGCTGGCTGACCCGTGAGGATCTCGCCGTTCTTCGCGAAGGCGACGATGGACGGCGTCGTCCGCGAGCCCTCGGAGTTGGCGATGACCGTCGATTCACCGCCTTCGAGGACGGAAACGACGGAGTTGGTCGTCCCCAGGTCGATGCCGACCGCTCGCGCCATGGATGGTTCCTCCTGCTTCCCTGATCTTGCGCCCCGGACCGGGTAGTCCGTTGAGCCTTGCCGACTCAAGTTTTACCCCCGGCCCGCTCCGGTCGTCAAACCGGGTTGAGCGCAGTCCGCTCAATGTTTCTGCCTGGACAACGCCTGAGCTGCGGCGGAAGTTCCCGGCGGGCCGCCGAGATCCGGGTCACGCCCCCTCGCCCGCGGCCGAGCCCCTCCGGTGATGAGCCGAGACCACTCCGGTGATGAGCCGGGACCATTCCGTCCGGCGGCCGGGACTCCTTCGTTCGGCGGCCGGGACCGGAGTCGGCGCGGCGGAGGCCCGCCGTCAACCGGCGGAGACGCGGACCGAACCGGTCCCGGAGCGCAGTTCGAGCCGCCGCGGCGAGCCCGGATCGGTGGGCACCTCGACATCCGCCGAACCGAGCCCCGCGCGCGCGTCGACCCGGTACGCGCCGTCCGGCACCTCCAGTTCGACGGTGCCGGTCCCGGTCTCGGCCCGCACCGCGCGCGGCGCGGTCAGCTCGAGGTCGATGGAGCCGGTCCGCGCGTCGGCCACCACGGTCCCGCCGGCGAGCCCCTCGCCGTCGATCCGACCGGTCCCGGTGGACACCTCGACGTCGCCGCCGAGCTCGTGCAGCTCGATGCCGCCCGCGCCGCTGCGCACCCGCACCGGGCCGGGCACGCCGGAGATCCGCACTTCGCCCGCGCCCGCCTCGACCTGCGCGGCGGCCATGCCGTCGACCTCCACCGCGCCCGCCGCGCCGGTGCCGTCGACCGGGACGGCCGCGGGGAGGTCCACCTCGTAGTCGACCGAGCAGTCGTCCGGGCAGCCCGGCAGCACGAGCACGCCGTCCTCGACGCGGTGCAGCGGCTCGGCGCCCGCGGGCCGGTCGCGGGACCGTTCGCGCACCTCGCCGCGCCCGCCGGCCACGTGCCGGACCACCACGTCGCCGTCGGTGCGGTCGAGGTGCACGGCGGTGATGCCGGGCAGCTCGGCGATGACCTCGGACCGCTCGCCGCGGTCGCCGTCGCCCCGGTCGCCCCCGTCGCCCCGGTCGCCGTCGCCTTGGTGGACGTGCACGCCGCCCCAGTTCACCTCGCCGCCGTGCCCGCTCCAGCCGCCGGTCCGCTCGACCCGGTCGCAGCCGATGACCAGCCCGGCCACCAGCAGGCAGGCCGCTCCGGCGGCCGCGAGACCCGTTCGCACCATGCACCTCCCGCTCCGCCCGCACGGTAACGACCGCGGGCCGTCCCCGGACGGGCGATCGCCGAGGTGTCGCCCGGTCAGCGGACGCGACCGACGTCAGCGGTGGCCGGGACCAGGGGCGGTCGAGGGCGGCGGCGATCAGGACCAGGGGATCCGGACCGAGTGCGACCGGGCTCGGCAGCTGTCGGAGCCGACGGCGGTCAGGACCGACGGCGATCGGGGCGAGGGATCGGGACCAGCAGCGACCGGAACCGGCGACCGGCGTCGGAGCGACCGGGTTCAGCGCACCTCGGCGCCCAGTGGCCGGAGCAGGAAGCGCAGCACCGGCTCGAAGTCCGCGGCGCCGGGCGGCTCGTCGGCGATCAGCGCCTGCATCAGCAGCCCGTCCACCGCCGCGAAGAACGCCGTGACCAGCTCCGGAGGCACGTCGAGCCGCCGGTCGGCCTGCCCGGCGGCGACCTCGATCCACCGGCGGGCGGCCGGGCGCAGCGCGGGCCTGCGGGCGGCGAGCAGGTACAGCTCGTACTCGGCGATGGTCCGCGCCCGCCTGCCGTCGACCAGCAGCGCGAGGTTCTCCGCGATGGTCCGCGCCCACGCGCCCGCGTCCGGCGGGGTGCGGGCGCGCATCCGGCCGATGTCGGCGACGAGCAGGTCGACGCTCTCCAGCAGCGTCGCGACCAGCAGTTCGTCGATCCCGGCGAAGTAGTAGGAGATGGAGGCCGCCGGGACGCCCGCCTCGCGGGCGATGGCGCGGTGGCTGGTCCCCGCGATGCCGTCGCGTTCGACGACCCGGAGGGTGGCGTCGAGGATGGCGCGCCTGCGGCGTTCGCCCTTGGCGCGGCGGCCGTCGGTCTCGGCGGTCAATGCGCGCCGCCCAGCTCCAGCGCCAGCACCCCGCCGATGATCAGCGCGAGCCCGCCGAGCTGCACCGCGGTGATGCTCTCGCCGAGGAAGGCGACGCCGATGAGCGCGATCAGCGCGACGCCCGCGCCGGACCAGATCGCGTACACCACGCCGACCGGCAGCCCCGCCTTGAGCACCAACCCGAGCGCGGCGAACGCGGCGCCGTAGCCGAGCACGACCAGCACCGAGGGCAGCGGCTTGCTGAACCCCTCGGAGAACTTCAGCGAGACGGTGCCGATCACTTCGGAGCAGATCGCCAACGCCAGCAGCAGGTACGCCACCCGGTCCCCCCTCGGAGAAAGCTGAACAGATGCCCTAGTTCTTTCTCCGGCAGGTTACGCCCGCTCCGGCCGTCCGCGGCAGGTCCGTTCAGCGCTCCGACCGGCGCGCGTCCGGCTCGTCGCCGTCCTCGTCGCCGGAGCCGCCGTCCTCGTCGGAGTCCTCGTCGTCCTTCCCGAACAACGCCTGCGAGACGAGCGCGATGGCCCAGATGCCCAGCGGGAAGATCGGGAAGAAGAAGATCGGCCCGCCGCCGGCCAGCGAGATCACGAGCCAGATCCCGACCAGCAGGACCGCGGTCCGCCCCCAGTCCCGCCACTCCTTGGAGATCGGCGGCACGCGGAACCGCTTGGCCGGTGGCGCGGCGGCGGGCTCGGCGGCGGGCAGGTCCGCGGTGAGCGGCACCAGATCGGCCCTGGTGACGGCCGCGTAGGCGTCGCGTACCCGCTCGTCGTACTCGGCGAGGCCCAGCCGGCCCTCGTCGAAGGCCGCCCGCAGCCGCTCGGCGACCTGGTCGCGGTCGGCGTCGGACACGCGCAGGGCGGGGTACTCGGCGTCGTCCATCGTGTTCCCCCACGGCTCGATGACGTCGCGACGTCCGATCGCCGCTCGTCCGAGAGCTCTCAGGCTACGCGGCGGCGGACGTCCGGGAGCTCGTGTCGATCGAACGCCGGCCGGTTCGGGAGTAAGTGGTGAACGTCGCACTCGTCCGCATCGGGCGTCGTGCGGCGGGGTCCGCGGCGCGGCGGTGGCGCCGATGCGACCCGGGATGGTGCACTCAGCAGCGAGAACGCGGCACTCGGTGCCGTTACGCCGTGGCCGCCACCACGGCGAACATCCCCCCGAGCGCAAAGCTGCACGATCGCCCAACTAGTTTTTCGGCAGGGGGTTGCGCAGAATCACCCCGTTCCCACCACGCCGGAGCCCCGCTGGTTACCGATCGGTAATAAGGCGTACGCTCCTCAAACGGACAACCCCCGAACATGGAGGCCGCGAGCATGGGTGCTCTGCAGCTGGTCCTGGGCCTGATCTGCCTGGCCGTGACGGCCGTCGCGGTGGTCATGGTCGTCAAGACCGTGCGGCGGATGATCTCGTCCATTCGCCTCGGACAACCGGACCCGACCAGGCGCGGCCCGTTCGGGGCGAGGTTCGGCAACATGGTCAAGGAGATCTTGGGCCACACCAAGATGCTCAAGTTCGGCCACGTCGGCGTCGCGCACTGGTTCGTGATGGTCGGCTTCGGCGGCCTGAGCCTGAGCGTGCTGGAGGCCTACTTCGAGGTCTTCGTGCCGACCTTCGAGACCCCGCTGCTGAGCTGGTTCGGCCCGTGGAACCTGATCGTCGAACTGCTGGGCATCACCACGGTGCTCGGCGGGTTCTGGCTGATCGGGGTGCGCCAGCTGAACCACCCGCGGCGCGCGGACCGGGTGTCCCGGTTCGAGGGCTCCAACTTCGGGCAGGCCTACTTCGTCGAGGCCGTCGTGGTCCTCGAAGGCTTCGGGATCATGGGCCTGCGGGCGTTCAAGCAGGCCTCCGGGCTGTTCGAGGCGCCGTTCTGGTCCTCGCCGCTGACCTACGCGCTCGGCGGCATCCTCCCGTCCAGCACCGCCGCGATCTCGATCTTCGCCGGCTTCAAGATCCTGTCCGCGATGATCTGGGTGATCGTGATCGCCTCGAACATCACGATGGGCGTGGCCTGGCACCGCTTCACCGCGTTCTTCAACATCTACTTCAAGCGCGAGGTCGGCGACGGCCGGGCGCTGGGCGCGCTGCAGCCGATGATGTCCGGCGGCAAGGAGCTCGACTTCGAAGAGGCCGACCCCGACGAGGACGTGTTCGGCGTCGGCAAGGTCGAGGACTTCAAGTGGAAGGGCTGGCTGGACTTCACGACC
The DNA here is from genome assembly GCF_057736575.1 of Saccharopolyspora sp. MMCC62. Lineage (NCBI taxonomy): Bacteria > Bacillati > Actinomycetota > Actinomycetes > Pseudonocardiales > Pseudonocardiaceae > Saccharopolyspora > Saccharopolyspora sp. MMCC62. The sequence goes on from NZ_JBYKCM010000002.1 coordinate 442,978, forward strand.
TGCACCGAGTGCGGTCGCTGCCAGTCCCAGTGCCCCGCCTGGAACACCGCGAAGCCGCTGTCGCCGAAGCTGCTGATCACCTCGCTGCGCGACCACGCCTACGCCAAGGCCCCGTACCTGCTCGCCGGTGGCAGCAAGGACATGGCCGGGGACGAGGTCGGCATCACCGGTGACGGCGCCGAGGAGAAGCTCGCGGGCATCAACGCGCTCGCGCTGGCCGAGGCGGAGCGCCCGCTGGTCGGCGGCCCCGAGGAGATGGGCGTCATCGACCCCGAGGTGCTGTGGGCCTGCACCTCCTGCGGCGCCTGCGTCGAGCAGTGCCCGGTGGACATCGAGCACGTCGACCACATCGTCGACATGCGCCGCTACCAGGTGCTGATCGAGTCGAACTTCCCCACCGAGCTCGGCGGGATGTTCAAGAACCTGGAGAACAAGGGCAACCCGTGGGGCCAGAACTCCAAGGACCGGCTGAACTGGACCGAGGACCTGGACTTCGAGGTGCCGGTCTTCGACGGTGAGCTCGCCGATGACACCGAGTACGTGTTCTGGGTCGGCTGCGCCGGCGCCTTCGAGGACCGCGCCAAGAAGACCACCCGCGCCGTCGCCGAACTGCTGCACATGGCCGGGGTGAAGTACACCGTGCTCGGCGGCGAGGAGACCTGCACCGGCGACCCGGCGCGGCGCGCGGGCAACGAGTTCCTGTTCCAGATGCTCGCCCAGCAGAACGTCGAGGTGCTGAACTCGGTGTTCGAGGGCCGCGAGCCCGGCAAGCGCAAGATCGTCGCGACCTGCGCGCACTGCTTCAACAGCCTCGCCAACGAGTACTCGCAGCTCGGCGGGAACTTCGAGGTCGTGCACCACACCCAGCTGCTGAACAAGCTGGTGCGGGAGAAGCGCCTCGTCCCGGTCGCCCCGGTCGCCGAGGACGTCACCTACCACGACCCCTGCTACCTGGGCCGCCACAACAAGGTCTACACGCCGCCGCGCGACCTGGTCGGGGCCTCCGGCGCGAACTTCCGCGAAATGCCGCGGCACGGCGACCGCTCGATGTGCTGCGGCGCTGGCGGCGCCCGCATGTGGATGGAGGAGAAGACCGGCAAGCGCATCAACGTGGAGCGCGTCGACGAGGCGCTGGGCACCGCGCCCCAGAAGATCGCCACCGGCTGCCCGTTCTGCCGCGTGATGCTCAACGACGGTCTCACCGCCCGCCAGAACGAAGGGGCGGCTTCGGAGAGCGTCGAGATCATCGACGTCGCGCAGCTGCTGCTCTCCTCGGTCAAGCGCGGCGGCGACGGCGCCTCCGCCCCGGTCGCCGACGACCCCGCGGAGACCGGCGGCGCGGAGACCGGCGGCGAAGCCGAAGCCAACGGCAAGGCCGACGTCCCCACCGACGCCGAACCGACCGGCACCCCCCTCCCGGACCAGGACAAGTCCGAGAACTGACCCGCACCGAGCAGAAGGGGCAGGCCCGTGGCGGGCCTGCCCCTTCTCCGTTCGGTCCGACCCCGGTGAGGTGGCGGGGTCCGCGACCGGATCTCGCGGTGCGCGAGGTCAGCCGGCGATCTTCCCGGCGACGAAGTCGCTCACCGGCATGCCCTTGTGCCAGCCGGCCTTGCTGCTGTCATTGCCCGCACCGTTGCCGTTCACCCCGCTGTGGTGCACTCCCACGTTGGTGCCGTCCTGGTTGTTGGTGACGTACCCGTCGGCGAGCGCCGCGGGGGCGGCGAGGGCGCTCAGGCCGAGCATGATTCCGGCGGTGGCTGCGGTCTTCGCGAACTTCGAGAGCTGCATGACTACCTCTCCGTCGTCCTGTGGGTGTGGCGCCGAGCTGTGTCGATCGCCGATTTCAGTCCTACGGGGTGAAGGTCGACTCAGCGCGCTCCACCTCGATCTGCCACCCGACCCGGTGGTCCTAATCGCGAGAACGGGGATACTTCCGAACCGCCGAGCACGCGCGGTGACCAGCATTCGTTCCCAGGTTCGAGTGCTCGGCTCGACAACGCTTGCGGGATCGAGCCGAGGTCGTGTCGCTGCGCTCGGGCGACGCTGGATGCCAGGTGCACGCCAAGGCGCCGCCGTTCGAGGCCGAGGTCCCGTTCCCGTTGTCCTTCGACCCGGCTGGTTGGTGGAGGACTGATCCCGCGAGGCGGCGGGCTCAGTGCGGCAAGCGCCGGAGGAACGCACTCCACGCCTTCGCGGAGAAGGCGAGGGCGGGGCCGGCGGGCTCCTTCGAGTCCCGCACCGCCACCGCAGGCCCGGCGAAGGCGACCTCGACGCAGTTGTTCCCAGTACCACCACCAGAGCGGCTGCTCTTTCGCCAAATTGCCTGCGTGGAAGCGACTTCGACGCACGCGTTTCCTGAGCCATTTCCGCTGCGGCTGCTCTTCCGCCAGGAGACTGCCGTCAGATCAATCGAGTACATCTGGCCTCGCTTCGTTCGAGTCACCCAAGAACGCGTCAGCAGCTCGTCCGATCAACTCCCTGGATGCTTCGGCTGAGAGCGCTCCGGCGGACAGCTGATCGAACACGAGTCCAGCTTCTCTGACCTCAGTCTCCTTTTCAACGTGCACAGCACCGGCCGCATAGGCGACGAACAGCACGTCGCAGTCCTGTGGGTCGGGGAAAACGAGGAGGGTGAAGGCCCCTTCCATCCCAGCGTGCGGCCTGTCGCTTTGCGCGAGGATTCGAACGTCGACCGAGTCGGTGCGATCGATCAGGTCCACCACGTGCTTGAGCTGCTCACCCATCACCTGAGCCCCGCCGATCGGCCTCCGCAACGCCGCTTCGTCCACGAGAGCGGTGAGCGACACCGGAAAGTCGTCGTCGTCCAGCCGTTGCTGCCGGATCAACCGCACCGCGATGTCGTCCTCCGTGCAGCGCTTCGCCTGGTCACGCCGCTGGGAAACGAAGATCGCCCGCATGTAGTCCTCGGTTTGGAGGAGGCCGGGGATGTACATGAGGGAGAGCTCGCGGACGTGCGACGCCTCGGTCTCTAAGTCGACATAGCCACGATCTTCCACTCCGTACGCCCGCCACCAGCCCTTCTGCTTGGCGGCACGGGCGAGTTCGAGGACATCGGGGTCGTAGCCGTCGTAGAGGTCCATCATCGAGCGCACCTCGTGCACGGTGGCCGCGGTTTCGCCGGTCTCCTTGCGGCTCAACGCGCTCTTGGACATGTCCAGCTCGATCGCGGCCCGGTCCTGGGTCATCCCGGCCTGCTCGCGCAGCCGCTTGATGGTGCGCGCGAGCCGTCGCCGGCGGAACGTGGGACTGGTGCGGGCCACCGGACCTCCCGGGCGGGCTTCGATGCCGCCACCATGATCGCAGCGGGATTCCGGCAGCGGGATTCCCGAATCCGGTGATCCACACCTGCGCACCGGAGGCACGCGAGTCCCGTGTGGACAGTGGTTCCCGAGTTGTCCGCTGATCGGGAGGAGCACCCCATGGCACGCGCGAAGTTGTTCGGCCTGGCCGAGATCGACCCCGACACCGAGGAACCCGACCCCGAGCAGGTCCACTTCTGGGGCATGGAACTGCCGGACGGCCACGCCGTCCTCTACTTGCGCGCGGGCGGCAAGAGCCGGGTCGCCACCTTCGGCTCGGCGCGCCGCGCCGCCCAACGCTTCGGCCCGCTCTACGACCTCGCCCTCGTCTACCTCTGAACCCACCCCACCCGCACCGCTCCCGAGTGAACGGACCGTTTGCCCAATCCCACTGGACGAACGGTCCGTTCACTCGCTTATCGGCGTCGCTTCGCCCTCAGCGCGGCGAGAGCGGTTGGAGTGAACGGACCGTTCGCCCAATCCCGTTGGACGAACGGTCCGTTCACTCGGCGGCAGCAGGCTCGTGTCGGGCGGGCGGGGCGGTCAGCGGGGCAGGGAGGTGAAGAACTCGCGGACGTCGGCCGTGAACAGGTCCGGGACTTCGGCGGCGGGGAAGGTGCCGCCGCGGTCGTGCTCGGTCCAGCGCACGATGTTGTTGAGGCGTTCCGCGAACGGGCGCACGGGGGCGAGCACGTCCTTCGGGAACACCGCGACGCCGTGCGGGACGCGGCCGACCTCCAGCGCGTCCAGCGCGCCTTCGGCTTCGGCGTGCTCGGCGCTGTCGGGGGTCTCGACGAAGGACCGCGCCGCCGAGTGCGCGGTGCCGGTCAGCCAGTACAGCATCACCGTGGTCAGCATCCGGTCGACGCCGAGCGCCTCGTCGGGGGACTCGACGCAGTCGGTCCACTCCTTGAGCACGCCGACGATCCACGCCAGCTGCCCCACCGGCGAGTCCGCCAGCGAGAAGGCGAGCGCCGCCGGTTTGGTGGACTGGATCAGCTTGTAGCCGTACAGCTCGGAGGTGTACCGCTGCCACGACGCCATCCGCGCGTGGTCGGCTTCGGTGAGCTCGTCCATCTCGCCGGGCGCGCCGGTGGGGAAGGTGATCATCCCGTTGGTGTGCACGCCGACGACCCGGTCCGGGGCGCGCAGCGCGACCTCGCGGGAGATCCAGGTCCCCCAGTCGCCGCCCTGCACCCCGTAGCGCCGGTAGCCGAGGCGGTGCATCAGCTCGATCCACGCCCGCGCGATGCGCTCCGCTCCCCAGCCGAACTCGGTGGTGGGCCCGGAGAACCCGTAGCCGGGCGGGGATGGGATGACCAGGTGGAAGGCCTGCGCCGGGTCGCCGCCGTGCGCGCGCGGATCGGTGAGCGGGCCGATCACGTCGAGGTACTCGGCGATCGAGCTGGGCCAGCCGTGCGTGAGCAGCAGCGGCAGCGCGTCCGGCTCGGGGGAGCGGACGTGCAGGAAGTGCACGCGCTGCCCGTCGATCTCGGTGGTGGCCTGCGGGTGCGCGTTGAGCAGCGCCTCCTGGGCGCGCCAGTCGTAGCGGTGCCGCCAGTGCTCGACGAGCTCGCGCAGGTAGGCGACGGGCGGCCCGTGGCGCCAGCCGGTGCCCGCGACCTCGTCCGGCCAGCGGACGTGCGCCAGCCTGCGGTCGAGATCGTCGAGCTCCTCCTGCGGAACCTGGATGCGGAACGTCTCCACCAGCGCCTCCCCATTTGCGTACTCTGTACGGTACACAGTACGCGAACACTGCGGGCGTCGACCGGTGAAGATCTCGGGATGGGAACGCGAAAAGGCGCCCCGGGAACACCCGGGGCGCCTTCGACGGTGGAGGGGAGCGGTCAGCTGCCCATCTCCTCCAGGGAACGGCCGTTCGTCTCCTTGAGGTAGCGGAGCACGAACACCAGCGAGATCAGCGCGAACGCCGCGTACATGAAGTACGTCGCGGGCAGGTTCCAGTCCCGCAGGCTCGGGAAGCTCACCGTGACCAGCCAGTTCGCCACCCAGTTCGCCATGGTGCCGACAGCCAGCGCGGCGGCGCGGATGCGCGGCGGGAACATCTCGCCGAGCAGCACCCACAGCACCACGCCCCACGAGGCGGCGAAGAACAGCACGAACGCGCTCGCCGAGATCAGCGCGACCACGCCCCAGCTCGACGGCAGCACCGCGTCCTCGCCGACGACCTGCGCGAAGCTGAACGCCCAACCGGTGACCGCCAGCGAGATCGCCATTCCGATGGAACCGATGACCAGCAGCGGCTTCCGGCCGATCTTGTCGACCAGCGCGATGGCGATGAACGTGCCGATGATGTTCACGATCGAGGTGAACAGGCTCAGCAGCAGCGAGCTGCTCTCCTCGATGCCGACGGACTGCCACAGCGACGAGGAGTAGTAGAAGATCACGTTAATGCCGACGAACTGCTGCAGCGCGGCGATCGCCATGCCGACCCACACGATCGGCAGCACGCCGAACCCGCCGCGCAGGTCCGAGAACCGCGGCTTGCGCTCGCCGAGCACCCGGCGGATCTCGGAGATCTTCCCGTCCACGTCACCGGGCTCGATCTTGGCGAGGACCTCGCGGGCCTTGTCGTCGCGGCCTTCGGCCACCAGGTAGCGCGGCGACTCCGGGATCATCGAGGCCAGCACCAGGTACACCAGCGCGGGCACCGCCGCGACGCCGAGCATCCACTGCCAGGCCTGCAGCGGCCCCAGCTCGTTGGAGGCGCTGCCACCGGCGGCCTCCGCCAGCCCGTAGTTGACCAGCTGGGACAGCGCGATGCCGAGCACGATCGCCAACTGCTGCAACGAGGTCAACCGCCCGCGGTACGCGGCGGGCGCGACCTCCGCGATGTAGGCGGGCGCGATCACCGACGCGATGCCGATGGCGATGCCGCCGACGATCCGCCAGATCGCCAGGTCCCAGATGGCGAAGGGCACGGCCGAGGCGATCGCGCTGATCACGAACAGCACCGCCGCGATCTGCATGACCCGGATGCGACCGATCCGGTCGGCCAGCCCACCGGCGATGCCCGCGCCGACCGCCGACCCCAGCAGCGCCGAGGAGACGACCAGCCCCGTCATCGCGGAACCGACCTGGAAGTAGCCCTGGATGGCGTCGACCCCACCGTTGATCACGGAAGTGTCGTAGCCGAAGAGGAATCCGCCGAGCGCCGCCGCGCTCGCGATCATCACGACGTGCCCCAGGTGCCCGGTCGAGGCACCGGGGTCGCGCGACTGCGTAACCGACATCGAGTTCTCCTGTGCCCGCTCGCCGGTCTGCCTCGCTGCACACCTGGGGAGAGCGCCGGGCTCTGGGGACTTTAGGGTCTGAACCACCCTTTTTCTTCCTCGATTCAGGGTGAGGATGCTCACCGTGGCGACTGAATCGGTCCCGTGGTAATTACGTGCGCACGCAACGTTGCCGGACAGGTGCTCCCACCTGGAACAACAGGACATTCCACCCGGATTTTCGAGGCGGGCGGGCGGCTCGGCCGGAGGCTCAGCGGCGGGTGTCGACCCGCTGGAAGTTCAGGTGCGCGCGCGACGGCGTCGGCCCCCGCTGCCCCTGGTACCGGGAGCCCGCGCGCGTCGTGCCGTACGGGTGCTCGGCGGGGCTGGAGAGCCGGAACAGGCACAGCTGCCCGATCTTCATGCCCGGCCACAGCGTGATCGGCAGGTTCGCCACGTTCGACAGTTCGAGGGTGATGTGCCCGGTGAACCCGGGGTCGATGAACCCGGCGGTGGAGTGCGTGAGCAGCCCGAGCCGTCCCAGCGAGGACTTGCCCTCCAACCGGCCGGCCAGGTCGTCCGGCAGCCGCACCCCTTCGAAGGTGGAGCCGAGCACGAACTCGCCCGGGTGCAGCACGAACGGATCTTCGCCGGTGACCTCGACCGGCGAGGTCAGCTCGTCCTGCTGCTGCGAGGGATCGATGTGGGTGTACTTCGAGTTGTCGAAGACCCGGAAGAAGCGGTCCAACCGCACGTCGATGCTGGACGGCTGGATCATGGCGACGTCGAACGGATCGAGTTCGAGTCGTCCTTCGTCCAGCTCTTTACGCAGGTCCCGGTCACTCAGCAGCACAGGGGCAAGCGTATCCGGCGGACCCCTGGCGATCTTCGGCCGCCCGCCGTGCTAGAGTTGGCCGCGCCGGAGACGGCGAGTGCGGATGTAGTTCAATGGTAGAACATCAGCTTCCCAAGCTGAATACGCGGGTTCGATTCCCGTCATCCGCTCTCTTCCACGAAGGCCCAGCTCAGCGGCAGGATTTCCCCGCCGAGCCTGGGCCTTCGCCGTTTCCGGAGGACGGGGCTCAGCGCCCCTCCTGATCCGCGCGGCCGGCGGGTTTCGGGGCCAGGACCTGGCGCCAGTAGCCGGTGACGCTGCGCCGCACCTGGTCGACGTCGACACCGCGACGGTCCAGCAGCAGCTGCAGCGCGATCCCGCGCAGCTGCCCGACCACGGCGATCGCGACGTCCTCGGGTTCCAAGCCGGAGTCGACGACGCCGTCCGCGATGCCCGCCGCGACGTCGTCGCGCAGGTCGGCGCGGAAGGCGGCATCGCGCTCGCGGAAGACCGGGGCCAAGTCGGGCTGCGTGGCGGCCTCGACCCACAGCAGTATGAAGGCCTGGTTGGACACGTCGAGGCGAGCGAGTCCGCCGAGGTAGTCGTCGATCAGCCGCAGGACGCGGTCCGGTCCGGGCGGCAGGTCGTCGCGGCCGGACACGAACGCGGCCTGCGTGGCCCGCGCGAGGCGCTCCACCAGCGCCTGCTTGCCACCGAAGTGGTGCGTGACGATGCCGCGGCTGTAGCCGGCGCGTTCCCCGACTCGCGCCAGGGTGAGCGAACGGACCCCCTGCTCGACGACCAGTTCGGCGGCGGCCGTCAGCAGTGCGCTCTCGGCCTGGTCTCGGCGTTCCTGCTGGGTGCGGCGGGTCGTGGCCATGCACCGGAGCCTAGTGCGAACTTGCGTGTTGCTCAACAAGCTTGTGCTACGTTGATGCGTGTCAGACAACAAGTAACTGAGAGGTGGCTCCGTGCCGCGCACTCCGCTCGTCCTCGTCCACGGCAACCCCGAGACGGCGACCATCTGGGGACCGCTCATCAGGGGTTCGTGGGACGCGGCGAGCGCCCCTACAGAAACAGGGCCTGGGACACGGTACCGTGTGACCCATGTCGCTAGAAGCGGAACTTCAAAAATATCGGCGACAGCTTGCAACGGATGCGTACCCGATGTCCATTGGCGAGCTGAGCAATCTCTATAGGGATAACGAACTTGACATTCACCCCGAGTTTCAGCGAATTTTCAGATGGACAGATGCCCAAAAGACAAGGTTGATCGAAAGCATCCTCCTCGGGATCCCATTGCCGAGCATCTTCGTGGCCCAGAATGAGCAAGGCATTTGGGATGTTGTCGATGGCGTTCAGCGACTCTCCACGATTTTCCAATTCATGGGAATACTTCGCAACGAGTCAGGAGAATTGATATCTCCGCTTGTCTGCAAGGAAGCGCCCTTCCTTAAAGCCATGAATGGAATGAGCTACGAGCCGCGAGAGGTTGCAACAACGACGCTGGATAGTGCGCAGCGTCTTGACTTCAAGCGCGCTCGGGTCGATGTGAAGATTATCAAGCGAGAGAGTGACCCGCGCGCGAAGTACGACCTATTTCAGCGCCTCAATTCTTACGGCAGCCTCGCCACCCAGCAGGAGTTGCGGAACTGTCTGCTTGTCAGCTTGAGTAAGGCGCATTATGAATGGCTTAGCATTTTGGCCAATGAGACGACCTTCCTCGAGGCGATTGAGCTTCCGGATCGACTCGTAGACGAGAGCTATCATCACGAGCTTGCGCTCAGATTTGTCTGCCTTCGCCAACTTCCCGAAGAAGAGCTCCCGAAAATCGGAAATATTGGTGAGTACCTGACGAATTTTGTCTTGCCATTCTCGCAGAAAAGCACTGCTGATCTTGAGCGCGAACGCGACATCTTCCTCCGTACGTTCTCTGTTTTGGGCAAGGCCAAAGGTGGGGCGATCCTGAAGAAATGGAGCGTGAGCAACGAACGAGCGAGCGGCCCATTCTCGCTCACGGCTTTCGAGGCACTCGCTCTAGGCGTTGGATTTTACGACGCCGATCCTCGAATTACGTCGGAAGTAGTTAACGAACGTCGATTGTCCCTGTGGTCGAATCCTGCTTACCAGGCGGGTTTCGCCACGGGAATGCGAGCTGATACGCGGATGCGCCAGACTATCCCTACAGGTCGCCAGCTCTTCTCTCCGGAGCTGTAACTAGATGGATAGCGATGCATTCGCAGACAAACTACAGCGAAGTATATCAAAGAGAAAGCAGGAGCTTGCCCGAATCAAGTTTTCCATCGACGGCACCGGGCAAGGATCCGGCAACCTCGGATGGCAAATTCGCGCAGCCGCTGTTATTTCTTATTCACACTGGGAGGGATTCGTTAAGGATTCCAGCAAGGCATACATAGAATTTATTAATTCACAGGGATTGCAGACAAGGCTGCTCCATTACGGCCTGCAGGCAGCGTGTTGTTCATCCCATATGCGCCAGGTGGGCGCCAGTCGAAAGCTGAGCTTCCTCGGAGAGAGACTTGCCGATATGGACACTAAGAGGTCCGAGGTCTTCTCAGTTAACCCAAATAAGATAGTCGAGACGGAAAGCAATCTATCGTCGACAGTCTTTCGTGAGCTGATTGATCGGCTGGGTTTAAGTTATTTAGGGATCTACGATACTCGAATCCAGTTCATCGACGAGAAGCTTGTTCACGGCAAGAATCAAGTCGCACACGGCGAACTTGTCGAGTTCGAGTTCGATCCGGAGACTGCTTACGAGCGAATCGATGGGACGCTACTACTATTGAATACATACTCAGATCAATTGCTCGATGCAGTGCAGTTCAAGCGATACTTGCTACCCAGCGAAAATCCCAAAACAAAGGGGAGTCTATTTTAGGGGATCGCGATCGTCGACGATACATACCGCAACCCCACCCTTGGATACGTATTCAAATCTCGGAGCTTCGCTCCGAAGCGCGTGTCGCGGCAGAGCAGGGGACGAGGTGTCTTCGTCCGCCGGTCTGTGCAGGTACGACACCTCGCCTCCAACCGCTTCACCCGCTGTCACCGGGAGGTCCATCCGGCGCAGAAGCTGAGGAGACCGGATCCGCGCCACGCGTTGACCAACTGGAGGTCTCCACCGCTGCGGCGCCTGCGCGATCCACGACCGGCTGTGGCTCGGCGGCGGTGAAGACGTTGTCATCGCTCCCGCCGTTTCCTTACCGACGGGCAGCCCGTCCAGACTGCGGGGTTGTACCGGCTGACCTCGATCGTGGCCGGGTCCCCCGATCGGCGACTGAGGCACCGGCCCGAGCGGAATCTATGCTCGGTTGGAAGAGCTGCGGTACGAGTTGGACCACTTCACTGAGGGACCTGGCGTGGAGCGGGGCCATGCGCAACCGAGTCGACCTGCCGTTCTACCGTGCCGTTCTGGGGCCTCAGGGCGATGCGGAGCACGCGGGCCTGATGATATGGACGCCCTGCTGCTGACAGCCGAGGAGACGCCAAGCTGCTCCCCATCGGACGCTGCAAGCTCGATCGGCCCGACGCCGTGACCCTGTCCCCGCCCGGGTTCGGCGTGCCCAGGCCCCGCGGCTTCGAGCCGTCGATGCCGGCCTACCGGGACTGGCTGGCGTCCCAGCTGGAGCTGTTCCGCGCTCCGGTGGACCTGGTGGGCCACGACTGGGGCGGCATCCACGTCGCCGCGCTGGCGATGAGCCGTCCGGATCTGATCCGCAGCTGGGCCTCCGACGCGCTCGGCGTGTTCGCGCCCGACTACGACTGGCACCCGCGGGCGCAGGTGTGGCAGCAGGAGGGGCCGGGGGAAGCCTCGGTGCAGGAGTTGTGGGGAGGTGACCTGGAACAGCGCCTCGCGGTGGCGTCGGCCCTCGGCATGACCGGCCGCATGGCGGAGCGGGTCGCGGCGGGCATGGACCCCGAGATGGGTGGCTCCGTCCTCAAGCTGCTGCGGTCGGCACGACAGCCCGCGATGTCCGAAGCAGGACGGCTGCTGCCGAGCGCCGCAGCACGCCCGGGGCTCGCTCTCCTCGCCGTCGACGACTTCGAGCGGGCCAGCGGGACGCTGGTGCAGCACGAGTGGGCGGCGCGGCGAGCGGGCGCGCGGCCGGCGCACCTCGAGGGCGTGGGCCACTGGTGGCCCGAGGAGACGCCGGCGCCGGTCGCCGCGGCTCTGACGAAGTTCTGGGCAGAGCTGCCGGAACCCGCGCAGACCTAGTCCGGCAGCGCCCCGGGCGGGACGAACGGCAACGGCGCGCGCCGTGCCCAGGTTCCCGTTCGGCACCCGGCTGCGCGGGTTCGATACCCGGCATCCGATCTCCGCCACGAAGGCCCGGTTCACCGATGTCCACATCGGAGCTGGGCCTTCGTCGCGCGCTCCCCCGATCAGCGGATCGGGAACGGCCGCCACCGCGTCAGGACCGGGGCGGGACGAGGCGGTCGAGTTCGTCGAGGACGCGCTGCCACGGGACCTGCTGGCCGAGTCCGCTGCGCGGTTCGTGCGCCGCCCACCACCGCTCGCCGGTGAGCAGGTGCACGCCCGCGTCCTGCAGCGCCGAGGTGTGCCACTTCCACGCCGGATGGCGGTGGTGCGCGGCGTTCACCGTGGGGAACACGACGACCGGCGCCGTGCCCGCGCCGACCGCCTCGACCGCGGTGGTCAGCGCCTGGCTGTCGCCGAGGCCGAGCGCGAGCTTGCTGACCGTGTTCGCCGTCGCCGGGCACACCAGGAAGCAGTCGATCGGCGGGTGCGGGCTCGGTTCGGACGGCATCCGGGACGCCACCCGGCACGGCAGGCCGGTGAGCTCCGCGATCCGGTCCAGTTCCCCGGAAGCCGCGAGCCACGCGCCCGCGGTCGGGGTGAGCGTCACCGCGACCCGCCAGCCGCGGGACAGCGCGGGTTCGACCAGCTCGGCGCGGATGTGCTCCACCCCGCCCGCGGCCGAGCCGATCAGGGCCAGGGTGCGCGTCGTGTCGATCATGCCGCCATCATCGCCGACGCCGGCCGCCCCGCGCGCAGCTCCGATCAGATCGGCGGCTGCGGGTCGTACTGGATGCCGCGGCGCACCTCGCGGGCTCGCTCCACCCCGGCGAGCCGGGACACCAGGTGCAGCGCCATGTCGATGCCCGCCGAGATCCCCGCCGAGGTGATCAGGTCGCCGTCGTCGACGAAGCGGTCGTCCGGGCGCACCTCGGCGGTCGGCTCCAGCTCGGCCAGCAGGTCCAGCGAGCGCCAGTGCGTCGTCGCCGGGCGCCCCGCCAGCAGGCCCGCCGCGGCGAACACCAGCGAACCGGTGCACACGCTGGTCAGCAGCGGCACCGCGGCGCGCTGCTCGCGCACCCACGCGAGGTGCGCCGCGTCGCGCAGCATCGGGCGGGTGCCCTGGCCGCCGGGGTGCAGCAGCACGTCCAGCTCCGGCACGTCCGCGAACGAGTGTCCTGATCGGACGGTCAGGCCCTTCGCGCAGGCGATCTCGCCGCCGTCGCGGGAGAACGTGCTGACGGCGTAGCCGTCCCCGGGGTACGTCCGCGTCCAGAACGACAGCACTTCCCACGGCCCGAGCGCGTCGAGCTCTTCCACGTCCGGGAACAGCAGGATGCCGATGTGCTTGGTCATGCCGGGCTCCTCACCTCGTGCTCAGGACGCGCGGCGGCGGGACCACCGGCGCGGGACTGCTGTTGGAGGAGTCGGTCCGGTGGCGCGGAAGGTTCCCGGGAACCCGCCGGACGCGGCACCGCACCGCGGTTCGGCTGTTCAGCCGCGCACGCGTTGCGCGGCGGTGCGGGCGGTGGCCTGCACGGCCCGCCGGTCCACGCGCGTCGGCTCCCGGTCGCGCAGCACCTCTTCGCCCGCCACCCAGACGTCGCGCACGCAGCGGGAACCGGCCGCCCACACCAGGTTCGACAGCAACTGCTCGTCGGGGGTGTCGATGCCGGTCGCGAACGCCGGATCGTCCACGTCCAGGTGCACGACGTCCGCCCAGCGCCCCGGTTCCAGCGCGCCGAGGTCGTCGCGGTGCAGCGCGGCCGCCCCGCCCCTGGTCGCGGCGAGCAGTGCGCCCGGTGCGGTCAACGCCATCGCGTCCCCCGTGGACAGTCGGGCCAGCATCACCGAGAGCTGCACCTCCTCCCACAGGTCCAGGTCGTCGTTGCTGGACGGGCCGTCGGTGCCCAGGCCGACCGGGATGCCCGCGGCGAGCAGGTCGACCAGCCGCGCGGTGCCGGAGGCGAGCTTCGCGTTCGAGCCGGGGCAGTGCGCGATGCCGGTCCCGCGGTCGGCGAACAGCTTGATGTCCGCATCGGACAGGTGCACGCAGTGCGCGGCCAGCACCCGGCCGTCCAGCACCCCCAGCGAATCCAGCAGCGCGGGCACCGAGCCGTAGCGCTCCCGCTGCTCCCGGTCCTCGTCGGCGGCTTCGGCGACGTGCGTCTGCACCAGCGCACCGCGCTGCTGCGCGGATTCACCGATGGCGCGCAGCGCTTCCGGCGGCAGCGTGTAGGCGGAGTGCGCGCCGTAGCCGAGCTCGATCCGGTCGGCGGGCCCGAACCGCAGGCCGTCCGCGTCGATCCAGCGGTCGATGTCGTCGATCATGCCCCGCCAGGAACCCATGCCCTCCAGCCCGGGCGCGGAGATCACGGCCGGGCCGAGCACCACCCGGGACCCGACGGCCAGCACCGCTTCGGCCACGGACTCCCCGGAGAAGTACATCTCGGCGCTGGTGGTGACCCCGGCGCGGAGCATCTCCACCGAGCCGAGCTCCATGCCCGCGCGGATGTCCGCGGGCCGCAGCCGCGCCTCCGCGGGCCAGATCACCTCGCGCAGCCAGCGCAGCAGCGGCAGGTCGCCGCCCATGCCGCGCAGCAACGTCATCGGGCTGTGCGCGTGCGCGTTGATGAGGCCGGGCAGCAGGATTCCGCCGCACTCGCGCACCACGGTGTCCTGCGCGCGCGGCGGGGCGCCCTCGCGCGGGCCGCAGTAGCCGATGCGGCCGTGCTCGTCGACGTCCACGACGGCGTCGCGGATCACCGAGCAGTCGGCATCGCAGGGAACGGCGATCGGGGCGTGCAGGCGCAGGGCGGTCGGCATGGGCGCATTCTGCCGCAGCGGTGCGCCGTCCGGAACGGCGGTGGCACTCCACCGAACCGTCCACTGTGGATGGACGGTGTGGCGGGAGGTCAGTCGTCCATCAGGCCGGTTCGCCACGCCCAGGACGCCGTCTCCACCCGGTTCCGGGCGCCGATCTTCGTCTGCGCCGCCGCCAGGTGCGTCTTCACCGTGGACAGCGACATGAACAGCTCGCCGCCGATCTCCACGTTCGTCAGGCCGCGCGCGGTCGCCCGCACCACGTCCAGCTCCCGCTCGGTCAGCTCCTCGCGCAGCGGTTGCACGCCGCGCCGCGGCCGCTCCGGCGGCTTCGCGAAGTGCTTCAGGAGCCGCACCGTGATCTGCGGCGACACCAGGGCGTCCCCGCGCGAGGCGGCGTTGATCGCCTCGATCAGCAGCGCCGGGCCCGCGTCCTTGAGCAGGAAGCCGCTCGCGCCGTTCGCCAGCGCCGAAGCCACGTACTCGTCCAGGTCGAAGGTGGTCACCACGACCACCTTGATCGGGTCGGTGACGTCCGGGCCCGCGAGCTGCTTGGTGGCCTCCAGGCCGTCCAGCCCGGGCATCCGGATGTCCATCAGGCACACGTCCGGCCGCAGCTCCCGGGCCTTGTTCACCGCGTCCAGCCCGTTGGCGACGTCGGCGACGACCTCGATGCCGTCCTGCGACTCCAGGATCATCCGAAAGCCGGCCCGCACCATCTCCTGGTCGTCCGCGATCAGCACCCGGATCATCGGTTTCCCCTCCTCGTCGTGCACCGCGCGCTCACCCGGCCTCGCGCTCGGCCAGCGGGAGCCATGCCTCGACCCGCCAACCGGCGTCCGGCACCGGTCCTGCGCTGAAGCGGCCGCCGAGCAGCTCGATCCGCTCGCGCATGCCGACGAGACCGTATCCTCCGGAGCCGCCGGCCGGTGCGGCGCGCCTGCCGGAACCGTCGTCGGTGACGCGGATGTGCAGGTGCTCCTGCGGAGAGCGCACCACCACGCGGATCGCGGTGGCGTCCGGGGCGTGCTTGCCCGCGTTCGTCACCGATTCCTGCACCAGGCGCAGCGCGGAACGGGCGACCTCCTGCGGGACCTCCCGGTCCAGTTCGAGCCGCAGCGACACCTTCGGGCCCGCGCCCTCGGCGAGCGCGGTGAGGTCGGCGGCGAGGTCCGTGGTGGCCTGCTCGGTGGCGCCGCTGGTGCCGGCGGGTTCCGCGCCGCGCATGCTCGCCACCAGCCTGCGCATCGCCACCAGCGCTTCGGTGCCGCTGCCCGCGATGCGCTCCATCGCCTCGACCGCCGCCTCCGGTTTCTGCGCGGCGACCAGCTGCGCGGCCTGCGCCTGCACCACGATGCCGGTGACGTGGTGGGCGACGACGTCGTGCAGCTCCCGGGCCAGCGCGAGCCGCTCGGCCTGCTGCGCCTGCTCCACCGCGGTCTCCACCGTGCGGCTCCGCTCCCCGTCCCTGGCCCGGAAGTACAGCCCGGAGCCGACGGCGAGCGCCAGCAGCAGACCGCCCAGCATCAGCGCCTGCAGCGCCCCGCCCCCGCTGCCGGCGAACGGGCCACCGGGGATGAGGATCGCCGCGACCAGCGCCGCACCGGTCAACGCCGCACCGGCGAGCAGTGCCCGCCGACTGCTCGCATACCGCACCAGGTAGGCCAGCACCAGCATCCCGGCCGCGACCGACGAGACCGGCACCACTTCCAGCAGCCCGTTGTACGGCGACTCCTGTCCGATGAGCCGAGCCGCCACCCCCGCGCACAGCGTTGCGGTCGCGGCCAGCAGCGCGACCTCCACCGGCCGCAACGGTGCGATCACCGCGAGCGCGGCGAGCACCAGCGAGCCCAACAGCAGCACCAGGCCCGACGCCGACCCGTCGAACGTGGACCCGGCGTCCACGAACAGCAGCACGGACAGCCCGGCGATCATCGGCCACTGGCGGCGGAACAGCTCCCGCAGCGGCGTCGAGGCGGCGCTGAGCTGCCAGCCGCGCAGGTACGTCCCGGTGCCCACCGCCAGCAGCAGCTGGAGCACGCCGAGGGCCATGATCTGCCCCTGCGAATCCGGTGCGTCCCCGCGCAGGTACATCGATCCGAGGCAGGCCAGCACGAGGCCCGCCGTCACCGGCGCCGCCTTCAACGGCGACAACCTCCGGTGCGCGAACAGCACCAGCAGCATTCCGGCCGCGTTCTCGGTGGGCAGGATCGTGCCCAGCCCCACCGAGTACGGATCGGCCCCGGCGATCCGGATCATCGCGCTGGACAGCAGCAGCACGGCCGCCGCGGCGGCCGAGCACACCACCGGGTGGCGGCGCCCCCGCACCGCCAGCAGCGCGAGCAGCGCGGCACCGGGAGCGGCGACCGGGCCGGTCCCCCCGTGTTTCACGAGCAGCACGACATCCGCGCAGCACAGCAAGGTCATCAGCGCGGCGAGGAACCACGGCGCCCGCACGAGACGACCGAGTCGCTGCGCCGACATCTCGGGCGTCGGGCTGGAACTCACGACGCGACCCTAATCCCCGGTCCGCGCGCGACGGCCCGGCCGAATGGTCCGAAACATCGCCCGATCGGACATCGAACGGTGTCCGGCCGACCGACGCGCCGCACCACCGCCGCACGAGAACGTGTTCCCCGGAAGCGCAGTGGCGGCCGGTCGCGCACCGGCGGGCGGAAGGAGATCGCGGTGGCGGCTGCACCGGAACACACCTCGACGGCGTTGCTGGAGGCGCGGGGCCTGACCACGTTCCCGCAGCTGTTCGGCGTGGACTTCGCACTGGCGGGCGGCACGGTCGCCGCGCTCGACGGCCCTTCTCGGGAGCCGAAGACGTGGCTGCTGCAGGTGCTCGCGGGATTGCGCCGCCCGGACGCGGGGACGGTGCTGTTCGACGGGGTGCGCCTCGACGCGCTCGCCGACCACGAGCTGCGGGAGGTGCGGCAGCGCCGCTTCGGGTTCGTGTTCGCGGACGGGATGCTGGTCCCGGAGCTGACCACCGCGGAGAACTGCGCGCTGCCGCAGATGCTGGCCGGGGCCGAGCGGGAGATCGCGGTGCACCGCGCGGACGGGGTGCTGCGCGAGTTCGGCCTGGAGCGGGTGCGGGACCGCTTCCCCGGGCAGCTCTCCGCGGCTCAGATCGAGCGGCTGACCGTGGCGCGGGCGATGGCCCACCGGCCGAACGTGATCTTCGCGGATTCCCCGGAGCTGACCGCGTCCACCACGGCGGAACTGCTGGATGCGGCCCGCGCGCACGGCATCGCGGTGGTGCTGGCGACCGCGGAGCCCGCGCTGCTCGCCAGGGCCGAGCAGGTGCTGCGGCTCGGCGCGCGCACGCCGGAGCTCGCGGTCGCGGCCTGACCAGTCGCGGCGTGCCGACCGGAAGTAGGAGGCGGGCCGACCCTTCGGCCGATCCCGGCCCTCCCCGCGGGCGGTGATGCTGGGGGTACTCGCCGACTCGGAGGTACCGCCATGCTGACCGTCACCGCCACCGCGCTCGGCACCATCGCCGCGGGGGCGGTGCTGCTGCTGATGGCCGTGAGCTCGCTGCTGCCCGACGTCGTCGAACACCGCGGCCGCGCCCTGCTCACCCCGAAGGCGAACGACCCGGCCTGACGACCGCCCCGCCGACCGGTCAGACCCGGTCGAAGAGGAGGTCGCGGATCTCGCGGCCCTCGTCGTGGGCGCGGCTCTCGAACTTGGTGACCGGCCGCCACTCGGGCCGCGGCGCCCACCCGCCGGGCTCGTCGGCGCACCGGTTGCGCAGCTCCGGTTCCGCCGAGCACACCTCGAGCATCTGCTCGGCGTAGTTCTCCCAGTCGGTCGCCAGGTGCACGTACCCGCCGGGGGCCAGCCGGGAGGCGATCAGCGCGATCGTCTCCGGCTGCACCAGCCGCCGCTTGTGGTGCCGCTTCTTCGGCCACGGGTCCGGGAAGAAGATCCGCACCCCGGCCAGCGAGCCCGGCCGCACGTGCTCGCGCAGCAGCACCACCGCGTCGCCGCGCAGCAGCCGCAGGTTCGACAGCTCCAGGTGTTCGGCGCGCAGCAGCAGCTGCGCCAGACCCGGCTTGTAGACCTCCACCGCGAGGTGGTCGACCTCGGGCGCGGCGGCGGCCAGCTGCGCGGTGCTCTCGCCCATGCCGGAACCGATCTCCAGCACCAGCGGGGCCTCGCGACCGAACCAGGCCGCCGCGTCCAGCGGTCCGGGCGGCAGCGCGTCCACCGAGTCGCCCATCGAAGGCCAGTGCCGGTCCCACGCGCGCTGCTGGCCGACGGTCATCCGCTCGCCGCGCTGGACATAGCTGACGATCGTGCGCCGGTGCTGGACCTGCTGGTCGGAAGTGCTCATCGAGAGGTGAGTATCGCAAACCCCCCGGGCAGGGCCGCTACCAGGATTCGACGACCGGCAGCGCGGCGAGCAACCCGGCGGTGCCGCTGAGCGGCAGCGGCGGCGGTGGCCCGTCGGTGTAGGCGGCGACGACCTGGACCCAGCCGGGGTGGTCGTCGGTGAGCGCGACGGTCGTCGGCGCCTGCCTGGTGCCGCGTTCGGAGGGCGCGTACTCCCAGTACCCGGTCTCGCCGTTGCCCGCCCAGGGCACGAACACCCAGCCGCCGCGGCTGACGAGCAGGCGGTGCACGTCGTCCTCGAACGCGAAGCCCTCGTTCCGCGAGGACAGCTCGCCGCGGTCCAGCGCCCGCAGCCACCACGGGGAGGGCAGCCTGCTCACCGGGCCGTGCAGCTTGCGGTAGAGGTCGAGCACCTTCTGCTCGGCGGCGGTGTGGATCCAGCTCCCGCGCAGCGAGGCGGGTGCGGCGGCTTCGGCGGCCGTGGGGTGCGCCTCGGTGGCCAGTGACCACTCCAGCCGGGGAACCGGTTCGAGGAGCACGTCGGTCTGGTTTCGCCGGGGACGCGGCGGATCGCGCCGCTCCGGCGAGCACTCGGTCGAATGCACCATGCCCACCAATCTGCTGTTGGAAGAAGCACGCGGACCGCTGTGGCGGCCGGCGTGGCGCATGCACCTCAGCGACGTTGATGTGGAGGCACGCGTCCTGCCTTATGCATTACCACAGGCCGACGATCATGTGAAGTTTCCGACACCGGTTGTGAACCATCGCATATCGGACTCGTTCGAGTGGTCGAGTCGACAGCGGGGCCGGGAGGCGGTGGAGTGGAGCCGTGGAACGCACCGTGCAGCGGGTGGAGGTCGACGGCGGGGTCGCCGTCGGGCTCGACGGGTCGCCGTCCTCGTTGCGCGCCCTGGACGTGGCCGCGCACGAGGCGGAGCTGCGGTCGGGGGTGCTGCACGTGGTGCGGGCGTGGAGCATGCGCACGGCGCCGCGGCCCGCGGACTGCCCGCCGGGAGCGGTGCCGAGCATGGACGCCTACCAGCGGTCGGTGGACGAATCGGCGGAGCGGATCGTGCGCGACCGGCTGGGTCCGGCGCCTCGGATCCCGGTGCAGCGGCACATCGTGCACTCCCCGTCACCGCAGGCGCTGCTGTCGGCGTCCCGCGGCGCGGACCTGCTGGTGGTGGGCCATCGCGGTCGCGGCGGATTCGCGGGCCTGCTGCTGGGCTCGGTCGCCGAACAATGCGTCCGCCACGCGGCCTGCCCGGTCCTCGTGGTGCGTCCGGCCGTGTGAGGCGGATCCGCCGAGCCGGAAGAAGAACCAAGATCCACTGGGAAAAGCACAGGGCCCGGGCCATCCCCCGAATGACAGCCCGGGCCCTCCCCCGTCCCGACCGCCGGCGCCCCCGAGCGCTGCTGCAGTCGGTCGATTCTGTTGTGCCGCACGGTCTTCGCGCCTCGCGAGCGCTCGACCGCCCCGGAGGTGTCGAGCCGGGCCCGGCACCTTGGTCCCTGATCCACCGTGGTGCGAATTCCGCTGTTCCGGCGTACGGCCGATGGTGCGGCCGAAGCGGATTCCGATCGGAACTGCGATCACGGCTCGATCTTGCCGAGATCTTATCTTCCGGGGTGATCAGCCTCTCGGGCGGGCCGGGTAACGCCGTGGCGCAGGCCGCACCGGCCGCTCAGGCGTCCCTGCGCCGGGTCACGACGATCGCCGCAGCGAGCGAGACGACCGCGAACGCCGCGAAGTACGCCAGCGAGGCCCACGGTCCGAGCGGCACCGCGCTCGGGTCCGGGTAGGTCGTCAGGAAGCGGCCGCCGACGTTGAACGGCATCCACTGCACCAGATCGGGGCCGATGTTGGGGACGAGCGCGATGAGCGACTCCCCGAGCAGCACCCACACGATCAGCAGCGTCACCGCGCCCGCGGTCTGCCGCAGCAGCGTCCCGATGCCGAGCGCGAGCACGGCGGTCACCGCGAACAGCGGTCCGGCGCCCGCGACCTCGCGGATCCGGTCAGCGCTGTCCAGCGCCAGCTCGGGCCCGGGAGCGAGCAGTCGAGCGAGCCCCCAGGAACCGAAGCCGGCCAGCTCGCCCAGCACGAACCCGGTGATGCCGACGACCGCGGCCTTCGACAGCAGCACCGAGGCCCGGTTGGGCGCGGCCTGGAACGTGGCGCGGATGGTGCCGAAGCGGTATTCGGTGGTGATCGCCAGCACGGCCATCACGAGCACGACCATCAGCCCGAACTGGTGGCCGGACATGGCCCCGCCGACGGAGAGGCCCTCGTCGGCGGAGACGGCCATGGCACCGGCGAAGGCGACCGGCAACCCGACGGCGAGCGCCGCGCACCACCACGGCGACCGGGTGGAGAACAGCTTGATGCGTTCCACGGCGAGCAGGGTCATCGGACGTCCTTCCCGGCGGTGGCGAGCGCGCCGCCGAAATCGGTCTGGTATTCCACGGCGTCCCCGGTGAGCTGCATGAACGCTTCTTCCAGCGAACCGCGCTGCGGGGACAGCTCGTGCAGCACGACGCCGTGCGCGGCGGCGATCTCGCCGACCCGGTCGCTCTCGGCGCCGGTCACGACGATCGTGTCGGGCGCGGTGGGGTCGGCGGGCTTGACGACGATGCCCGCCTCGGCGAGCAGTTCGCGCAGCCGGGCCGCCTGCGGGGAGCGGACGGTCAGCGAGGTGAGACCCGCGCCCGCCACGAACTCGTCGGTGCTGCACTGGGCGATCAGCTCGCCCTTGCCGACGACGACGAGCTGTTCGGCGGTCAGCGACATCTCGGTGAGCAGGTGGCTGGAGACGAACACCGTGCGGCCCTCGTCGGCGAGCTTGCGCATGAAGCGGCGGATCCAGTGGATGCCTTCGGGGTCGAGCCCGTTGACGGGTTCGTCGAACAGCAGGATCTTCGGGTCGCCGAGCAGGGCGGCGGCGATGCCGAGCCGCTGCGACATCCCGAGGGAGAACCCGCCGGCGCGCTTCCCGGCGACCTCGCCGAGGCCGACCATGTCGAGGACCTCGTCGACGCGGGACACCGGGATGCGGTTGGACTTCGCGAGCCAGCGCAGGTGGGCGTGCGCCGAGCGGTTCGGGTGCACCCACTTGGCGTCGATGAGCGCGCCGACGGTGCGCAGCGGTTCGCGCAGCTCGCCGTACAGCTTGCCGTCGACCCGCACGCTGCCCGCGGTCGGGCGGTCCAGGCCGAGGATCATGCGCATCGTGGTGGACTTGCCCGCGCCGTTCGGCCCGAGGAATCCGGTGACGGTGCCGGGCTTCGCGGTGAACGACAGGTCGTTGACGGCGACCTTCGACCCGTATCGCTTGGTGAGGCCTTCAGCCTCGATCATGGTGACCTCCGAGTGCGGGGCGCGCCTCGGCGGTGGTCCGGGCGCCGAGGTGAACTCTGCCCGGCGCGGTGGGTCGGGCACCTCGGTCGTCCGGCCACGACGGGTGAGCCGTTCGGCCTGTTCGGACGGGTCCCCGCGTAGTTCTTGCGTACTACCCGCGGACCGTTCGGCCGGCTCGCGCCCGTCCGTTCCGCAGCGGCGGCGGAGCGGCTGAGCAGCCGACCGCGCCGCCGCGGATGCGCAGCGGTTCCCGCGCGAGGACGGCGAGGTCGCCGGGGTGCGGACGGACGTCGCGGCCGCGCCGAGGAAGCGGCGGCGCGGGCACCGCCGAGGTTTCCGCCACGGCCCCACGACGGGAGCGGGGCGACGAGATCAGGGGAACCAGCGGGCGAGAGCGGCGACCACGCCGTCCTCGGTGACGGGCCCGGTGGTCTCGGTGGCGGCGGCGCGGACCTGCTCGGGAGCCTGGCCCATGGCGACGCCGTGCGCGGCCCAGCGCAGCATCTGCACGTCGTTGGTGCCGTCCCCGGCCGCGAAGGTGTCCTCTGCGGACACTCCGAGCTCGGTGCGCAGCTTCTCCAGCGCGGCGCCCTTGGTGACCCCGGCGGGCACCACCGTCACCCACGGTTCGTAGTGGTCGATGGTGGTGGTGCAGCCGGGGAGCTCGGTGTCGGCGAGCGCGTCGAACACCTCCTGCGGCGGGTGGTCCTCCCAGTTCGCGATGAGCCGCGGCACGGGGGCCGAGACCAGTTCGTCGAGGGACGCGAGCCGCTGCGGCCCGTGCAGCTGGTACTCGCGGAACGGGCTGGTGACGAGGCTGCCGGTGCCGACCTGCTCCACCGCGTAGGAGGCGCCGGGCAGCAGCGGGGCGAGGCGCGCAAGCACCGGCGCCGGGTCGAAGGTCTCCACGGCCAGCGCATCGCCGGTGGCGGCGTCGAGGGTGACCGCGCCGTTCGAGCACAGCGCCACCCCGCTGTCGAGGCCGAGTTCGCGCAGCACCGGCAGCGTGCCGAGCATGCTGCGCCCGGTCGCGATCACGACGTGCGCGCCGGCGGCCGCGACGCGGCGGACCGCGTCCCGCACGGCCGGCGAGATGGTCTGCGAGTCGGGGTCGAGCAGCGTTCCGTCCACGTCGAGCGCGACGAGCCTGGGCTTCCATGCGGGATCGGGCACGCCGACCAGGCTAGCCGTCCACCAGCGCGGACGGGCCGACCCGGCGGACGGCCGCGCACCTCGATCTCGCGCGGCGGGGCCACCGGATCTCCGGCGGGAGCGGGACGGGTCGTCCCGGGGCGCCGGGACGGGACGGATGTGCCGTCCCTCGATGCGGGGCCCCGCGGCGCGAGGAGGGGCCTCAGCGTTCGCCGAGGCGGACCAGGCCGGTCTCGTAGGCGACGATCACCGCCTGCACCCGGTCCCGGACGCCGAGCTTCGCCAGCACCCGGCCGACGTGGGTCTTCACGGTGGCTTCGGAGACGTGCAGGGTCGCGGCCAGTTCCTGGTTGTTGAGCCCCTTGCCCACCAGCGCCAGCACTTCTCGCTCCCGCTCGGTCAGCACGTCGAGCGCGGCGCGGTCCCGGACGCCGGGGGTGGAGGTGTCCAGGAACCGCTCCAGCAGCCGCCGGGTGACGCTGGGCGCGACGACCGCGTCGCCGACCGCGACGGACCGCACCGCCGCTACCAGGCCGCTCGGCTGGATGTCCTTGAGCAGGAATCCGCTCGCTCCACCGCGGAGGGCGGCCAGGGAGTACTCGTCCAGGTCGAACGTGGTGAGCACCAGGACCTTCGCGTTGCAGTCGGCGGTGATCAGCCGGGTCGCCTCGATGCCGTCCAGCACCGGCATCCGCACGTCCATCAGCACCACGTCCGGGTCCAGCCGCCGGGCGAGCCGCACGGCCTCCGCACCGTCGCCGGCATCGCCCACGACCTCGATGTCCGGGTGCGCGTCGAGCACCATGCGGAACCCCATGCGCATCAGTTCCTGGTCGTCGACGAGCAGCACCCGGATCATGGCCACCGACCCTAAGCGCCCGGGCGGTCCGGGGGACCGGTTCCGGATGATCTCCGTGACAACCCTCGCCGGCCCTACCCGCCCGCGGTGACCGCGGGCGGCGCGCCGGACGGCGTCCCGTCGTGCCGGAGCCCGATGTGCCACAGGTCGCGCCAGAGCAGCTCCCACGGCCGCCGGGGTTCCGCCACGACCCACACGGGAGTGCCCTCGTACAGCGACGGCAGGCCGGTGCGCACCGTGTCCGCCCGCCGCACGGAACCGAAGTGGCGGAGGAGGAAGTCCCGCCGCCCGCCCACGTAGATCGCGCTCCGGACGCGCTCGGCGGGCCTGCCGAACGCCCAGTACCCGCGGCTCGCGCTGTACACCTCGGTACGGCCGTAGTGGTGCACCGCGCTCGCCACCCAGTAGTCCTCGGCGATCACCGGTGCCGCGTGTTCCTGGGCGTTGCGCTCGACGATCGCGGTGAGCTCCGGCCAGCCCACGCTGCCGGTGCCCACCAGGTCGAACCGCGGGATCAGCGCGACCGGCAGCACCGGCAACGTCGCCACGGCGGCGACCAGCGCGGAGACCGCGTACAGCCGCACGGAGAACCACCGCGCCCGGAGCTGGACGGCACCGACCGCGAACAGCAGCCCGTACACGCCGGCCGAGTAGTACGGCCGCGATTCCGTCAGCGCCACCAGCACGACCACCCCGAGGACCGTCCAGCCGAGGAAGCGGTACGGCCGCAGCTCCGGCGCGCGCAGCAACCGCCAGCAGCCGAAGCACACCAGCACTCCGCCGGGAATTCCCGCGCACAGCACCACGGCGGGCAGCAGGAGCACGCCGAAGGAGCTCTCCGCGGCGACGGCCTCGCCCATGCTCAGCTGCGGCCAGCCGTGGGTGGCCTGCCACCACAACGTCGGCGCCGCGGTGAGCAGCGCGCCCGCCGCACCGGCCCACAGCAGCGGGCGGCGCAGCAACGACCGCGGCCCGGCGCACAGCAGCACGAGCCCCAGCACCAGCCACAGCACCGGGATCAGCAGCTTGACCTGCATCGCCAGGGCCGTGCAGGCACAGGCCGCGAGCAGCAGCCGGTCCTGCCGCACGCCCTGCTCGCGCAGCCGCACCCAGCGGACCAGCGGCCACAGCACCGCGGTCCACAGCAACGGGTCGAAGGAGACGGTCGCGAGCATGTGCCCGCCCGCCGACGTCTGCCCGGCGACTGCCCAGGCCCCGCCCGCCAGCAGCTGCGCCCGGCGATCACCGCCGAACTCCCGCGCGAGCAGGGCTGTCAGCACGACCCCGGTTCCCGCCGCGAGCGCGGGCAGCAGCCGCAGCGCGAGCAGCGAACCGGGGAACGCGGTGTCGGCGAGCAGCGCGAGCAGCGGCACCAGCGGAGGCTGGTCGACGTACCCCCAGTCCAGGTGGTGCCCGGCGGCGAGGAAGTACAGCTCGTCGGCGTAGATCCCGTAACGGCCGCTGGTGAGCAGCAGCACCCCGATCACGGCGGCGGCGATCAGCAGCAGCGGCCGGGTGGCGAGCGCGGGCAACGCGGATGGTGCGGCGGCGGTACCCGGTGCGGGCGGTGGAACGAGGCGGGAACGCTCGTCGAGTGCGGGCGGCATGACCACTTCCCGGTTCGGGGCTAGGACCGGCCCAGACTCCGGCGCGGACCGCTGCGCGCGCGTCCGCCTGAGCGTTGAACCCGGCACCGCCGCACGTCCCACCGGGGTAGGACGTCAGCTCATCCCGGCGACGCACGGCACCCGACCGGCGAACTGGGGATTTGTCGACAAGTGGCCGAATCCCCGGCGACATGTCGACCGGTCGACCCGGTGGGACAGGGGCGCGGCGTTCGCGCCGGGACCGCCGATCAGTTCGGCGCAGCCGCGTCGGAGCTCACCAGCGGCAGCACCGCGTGCACCCGCCAGCCGCCCTCCGGCCGGGGTCCCGCGATCAGCGCCCCGCCGTACAGCGCGGCCCGCTCGCGCATCCCGGCCAACCCGTTCCCCTCGCCCGAGCCGGTTCCGGCGAGCACGGCGGCCGACGGCGACCCGTCGTCGCTGATCTCCAGCCCGACGGCGCGGCCGTCGTTGTCCACCCGCACGACCGCCGCTCCGCCGCCGTGCTTGAGCACGTTCGTCAGCGCCTCCTGCGCGATCCGGTACACGGCGAGGCCGAGCCCCGTCGGCAGGCCCTCGACATCCCCGGTGAGTTCGAGCCGCACCGGCAGGTCCGGGCACCGCACCCGGTCGACCAGTTCGCGCAGGCTCACCGATCCGGGCGGCGGGGGCCAGGCCCCGCCCTCGGCCGGGTCGCGCAGCACCTCCAGCAGACCGCGCAGCTCGGCCAGCGCCGTCCGGCCCGTGTCGCCGATCGTGCGGGCCGCCCGCTCGGCGAGTTCGGGATCGGTGCGCAGCGCGTAGCTCGCCCCGTCGGCCTGCGCGATCATCACGCTGAGCGAGTGCGCGAGCACGTCGTGGATCTCGCGGGCGATGCGGTTGCGCTCCTCGGCGACGGCGAGGCGGGCGCGCCGGTCCCGCTCGAATTCCGCGCGCCGCAGCCGGTCCTCGACCTCCCGCAGGTGCGCGCGGCGGGCGGCGATGAATTCGCCGAGCGCCCAGAGCAATGCGGTGAGCAGCAGGTGGAACAGCGTCGCGCTGACCACCGCGAGCTCCGGCCACCCGGACGGGAGCGGGCCGACGGCCACCAGTCCGGTCAGCACGACCAGGTTGAACGCCACGGCCAGCACGGCCCCGGCCCACCGACGCCCGGCCACGATCAGCCCGTACAGCACCAGGAACACCGCTACCTGCCCCGGGTTGACCAACGGCCGCAGCGCCAGGACCACGTGCGTCCCGACCGCCCCGGCGAAGACTCCGGTCGCGGCGAGCAGTGGTGCTCGGCGGCGCAACGCGACCGGCGCGCAGGCGAGCAGTTCGAGGTACGGCGGCAGTTCGCGCCACCCCAGGCCGTACGCGTCGGGTTCGGAGATCAGGAAGGCGACGAACAGCAGTGCCGCGGTCCACCCGTCCACGGCCGTCGGATGCGCCCGCGCCCACGCGCTCCAGTTCCGCATCGGCCCAGCGTAGGCGCGGAGCATCGCCGGATCGTCATACTCGCGGCGCGTTCCCGTCCTACCGGGGTCGTAGTCGAGCCTCCGCCCGGAGCGGGGTCCGCGGTCGGATCAGCCGGTGCCGGTGCGGGGTTCCGCGTCGAGGTGGCCGCTGGTGCGGGCGCTGATCTCCTCCTGCAGCGACTTCTCCCGCTGCTTGGTGCGCAGCCGGGCGAGCAGCCAGATCGTGATGCCGTGCGCGACCGCGAGCACCAGCAGCAGCACGCCGACCCGGGTGAGCAGGGCGTGCAACGGGTCGCCGCCGCCCATCCGGACGGTGGACAGCAGCGCCAGCACGCCGAGCGTCGTCAAGTGGAACAGGACGGTGATCAGCTGGTTCGCCGAGTCGGCGACCTTGCCGTCCGGGTAGGCCGCGGCCAGGTAGGTGGTGCCGCTGCGGCGCAGCAGCCACCCGTCGACGAAGACCAGCGCGGTGCCGATGACCAGGAATGCGAGGGTGTAGCCGGTTTCCACGGGTATCACCGAATTCCGCTGTCGAGTGCGTGGTGCGCATGTCCGTGCACTCGCCGGGTTCCCGGGTAGATCGTCGGGCAAACCGATCTCGGCCCCGGCTCGTGGCAGGATGGCCGCGATCACGGGCCGCGTCCAAGGAGGCAGGGGTGACTTCGCCGGTCGAGCAGCAGCGCTGGGCGGGTCCGCTGTCGGCGTCGGTCGCGCGGATGTGCGCGGGGCTGCGCGGCCAGGTCTGCGAGCGCACCGCCGCCGGGTTCGACGAGGTGCTGCACCGGATGTCCGCCCCGCTGCAGGTGGCGGTGGCAGGCCGGATCAAGTCGGGCAAATCGACGCTGGTGAACGCGATGATCGGCAGGCGGGTGGCGCCGACCGACGTCGGCGAGTGCACCCGGCTGGTGACCCGCTTCCAGTACGGCACGGTGGACCGGGTCGAGGTGGTGTTCCACGACGGGTCGAAGCAGGCGGTGCCGTTCGACACCGACGGCGGCATCCCGGCCGAACTGGGCGTGGAGCCGGAGCGGGTGTCGCACCTGGAGGCGTACCTGACGAACGCGGTGCTGCGGGACCTCACGGTCATCGACACCCCGGGCCTGGGTTCGCTGGACGCGGCGTCGGTGGCGCGGACCGAGCAGCTGCTCGGCGCCCGCGAGCCGGACGACCTGGACCCGGTGTCGCGCAGCGCCGTCGCGGGCGCGGAGGCGGTGCTGTACGTGGTGACGCAGGCGGTGCGCGCCGACGACCAGCTGGCGCTGGACGCGTTCACCGCGGCCACCGCGAGCCGGGACGCGGGTCCGGCGAACGCGATCGCGGTGCTGAACAAGGCGGACACCGTCGAACCGGACTCGGTGCCCGGTTCCGGCGGCGAGGTGTGGCGGGCGGCGGAGTCGCTGGCCGCCGAGCAGGCCGCGCTGCTCGGGCCGCGGGTGGCGGAGGTGCTGCCGGTGATCGGCCTGCTCGCCGAGACCGCGGAGACCGGCGGGTTCGGCGCGGCGGACGCGGAGGCGCTGCGCGCGCTGGCGGAGCTGGACGAGGCGGACCGGCTGACGATGCTGATGTCGGCGGACCTGTTCACCGGCTGGGAGTGCGCGGTCCCGGAGCGGGCCCGCGAGCGGCTGCTGGAGCGGCTGGACCTGTACGGGGTGCGGCGGGCGCTCGCGGTGCTCGCGGACGATCCGGAGATCACGGCGGGGGCGCTGCGGCGGGCGCTGCTGGACAGCTCGGGCCTGGCCGGGGTGCTGGGCCGGTTGGACGAGGTGTTCCGGGCGCGCGCCGACGGGATCAAGGCGGCGGCCGCGCTGGCATCGGTGACGGCACTGGCGCAGGCGTCCGGCGACGCGGGCGAGCGGCAGCGGGTGCACGACGCGATCGAGGTGCTGCTGAGCAGGCGGGAGGCGCACCAGCTGCGGGTGCTGGAAGCGTTGACGCTGGTGACCTCGGGGGCGGTGCGCTTCCCGGAGGACTTGGCGGCCGAGGTGCTGCGGATCGGCGGCAGCGCCGATCCCGGCGCCCAGCTGGGGTTGGCGGGCCGGCCGCAGCAGGAGCTCGTGGAGTACGCGCTGGAGCGGGCGAGCTGGTGGCGGTCGTTCGCGTCGTTCGGCGCGACGCCCGCGCAGAGCCGCGTCGCGTTCGTGGTGCACCGGGCGTACTTCCTGATCTGGCAGCAGCTGCAGCCCGGCCAGGTCCGGGCACCGGGCTGAGCGGCGGGCGAGCGGAGGGCGCGGCGGTGCGGGACTGGCTTCGACGACGATCTTCACTCGATCGTGGAACCGAGCGGGCGGCCGCCGCGTCGGAACCGGCTGCGGAGGAACCCGCGGAACCGGACGCCGAGTTGGGGGCTGACATGACCGCCGTGCGCATCGACCCGCTCGACCAGGCGCTGTCCGAACGCACCGAGCTGATCAGGCTGTGCCTGTACGCGCTGGACCGGGCCCGCAGCAGCGGCGTCGCCGAACGGATCGCCGAAGGCCTCGACGGCGTCGGGGTGACCCGGCTGCGTCCCGAAGGGCTGCCGTTCGACCCGGCGCGGCACGAGGCCGGTGGCACCGTGGCGACCGACGATCCGGCGCTGGACGGGCTCGTCGCCGAGACCGAGGTACCGGGCTTCGCCGACCGCGATCAGGTGCTGCGCGCCCCGGTCGTCACCGTGTACCAGGTGCGCCCGGGACCAGCGGCGAGCTGAACCGGAAACCCGCCGACCGGGAGGCCGACCGGGACCGGGCCGCCCGGCGTTCCGGCGCGCGCTCGGCGAGGTCGGGCAGCACCGAGCTCACCGACATCAGCAGCAGCACGGCGAGCGCGAGGACGAGTCCGGCGACGGTGCCGAGGGTGGTGAGAGTGGTGAGCATGGCGTTCCTCCTAGCCGGTGACCGAGCCCCGCATTCCGAGGTGACACCAGAATCGCTGGTCACCCCCCGGTCGCGGATCGGCCGTGCGGCTCGGCCGCGCTAAGACATCCGGCCAAGGACCGTCCGGCGCACCCGGCCGATCGGTCGAGGGCAGCGGCCCGGCGCCGGCCGGACGGCCCGGCCGGGTCCGACCAGGTGATCCCCGCCGACCGGATGGCCGGAACGCCGGACTCCTCGGGACAGCGCCGGGCTCCTCGGGTCAGGTGGTGCCGGGTTCCTCGGGTGGGCGGCTCCGGGCGCCGCAGGTCGGGTGATGCCCGGCTCCTCGGGCCGGATGGTGCCCGGCTCCTCGGATGGGCGGCTCCGGGCGCCGCAGGTCGGGTGGACCCGGGCTCGTCGCGCCGGGTGGCCCCGGGCTCGTCGGGTCAGGTGATGCCGGGCTCGTCGGGTCGGGTGGACCGCGCGGGAAGCGGACCGCGAGCGGCCTCGCGGGCGGTACATTCACGGCCGCGCCGCGGCCGGTCCGGTCCGGCGGACCAGCCCGGCGCCGAGCGCGGTGCCCGATGCAGCGACAGGAGCGTGCGCATGACTTCGGCCGGTCCGGCGACGACCGGGGTGCCCGTGGCCGCGGCCACCTTGCCCCAGCAGGTCAAGCAGACCAGGGACCGGCTGTTCGCGCTGCTGCGGGAGGTCGACCCGGACGCGGCCGACTGGGCGGACCGGGTGCGGCGGTCCCGGCCGGTGGTGCCGAGCGTCGTCGTGGTCGGGGAGACGAACCGCGGCAAGAGCTCCCTGGTGAACGCGCTCGTGGACACCCCCGGACTGTCCCCTGTGGACGCTTCGGTGGCGACGTCGACGTACCTGGAGTTCCGGCACGGCGAGCAGTGGCGCGGCCTCGCCTGCTACCCGGCCGACGCCGAGCCGGTGGAGTTCGCGGTGGCCGAACTGCCCGCGTGGTCCTCGGCGCGCACCACCCCGCCCGCGGGCGAGCTGCCGCCGCGGCACCTGCGGATCGAGGCTCCGCTGGACGTGCTGGCCGCGCTGACCGTCGTGGACACCCCGGGGGTCGGCGGCCTCGACTCGGTGCACGGGGAGCTCGCCGCCGAAGCGGCCTCCGCGGCGACCGCGCTGCTGTTCGTCGCCGACGCCTCCGCCCCGTTCACCCGCGGCGAGCTGGACTTCCTGCACGGCGCGGCCGACCGGGTGGAGACCGTGGTGTTCGCGCTCGCCAAGACCGACCAGCACCGCGGCTGGCGCCGGGTGCTGGAGGAGAACCGCGCGCTGCTGGCCGAGCACGCCCCGCGGTTCGCCGACGTGCCGATCCACCCGGTGTCGGCGCGGCTGTGGGAACTCGCCGCGCAGGCGCCGAACGAGCAGGCCGCGACCATGCTGCGGGAGCGGTCCGGGGTGGCCGAGCTGCGCTCCGCGCTGGAGCAGCTGGTCGGCGGCCGGGCGGCGATGCTCGGCGAGGCCAACACGATGCGCGCGCTGTCCACCGTGCTCGGTGAGCTGGCGGTGCGGCTGGCCGCCGAGCAGCGCGCGCTGACCGTCGGCGAGGACGAGGCCGAATCGCTGCGCGCCCGCCGCGACGAGCTCACCGCCTCCCGCCGCTCCTCCACCCGCGGCTGGCAGCTGAAGCTGCGCGGCGAGATCCAGCGCACCCGGGTCGAGGTCAGCCACGAGGTGACCCGGCAGATGCGGGAGGTGCAGAGCTGGTTCCGCCGCGCCATCGACCTCGCCGAGCACGGCGCGCTCGCCGCCCTGCCGCACCAGGTGGACACCGCGCTGCAGATGGTGTCCTCGCGGGTGTCCGGACTGCTGTCGGCGCGGCTGGCGAAGGTCGCCGAGGTGTCGCTGGCGGAGCTGTTCTCCGCGGAGGAGCTGGACGTGATCCGCTCCCAGTTCGCCCGCGGCGCCCAGTCGCCGATCGCGCTGCGGCCGCCGGACAAGCGGGCGCCGACCTCCGAGGACAAGCTGCTGGTGTTCATGGGGATCTCCGGCGGCCTCGGGGTGGGCCGGGCGGCGGCGATGCCGCTGGCCGGGATCGGTGTGGGCGTGCTGAACCCGGTGGTGCTGCCGGTGACGATCGTGCTGGGCCTCGGCGCCGGCTGGTGGATGGCCCGCACCCGCAAGCACGCGGCGGACAAGCAGCACCTCAAGCAGTGGCTCACCGAGGCCATCGCGGACGCGCGCTCCGCACTGGACCAGCTGGTGTCCGAACAGCTCATCGAGGCGGAGCAGCAGCTGTCGCTGGCGCTGGACGACGCGCTGGGCAGGCGCATCGAGTCGATCGAGGCGGAGCTGCGGGAGGTCGACAAGGCGCTGAAGATGGACGCCGCCGAGCGCAGCCGCCGGTTGCACACCGCCGAGCAGCGCCTCGCCGAGACCCGCACCGGCCGGGACCGCGCGGAGCACCTGCTCGGCGCGATCCGCGGCCTCCGCGACCGCGCCGAGTGACAGGTGTCGAGTGACAGGTGTCGACTGGCAGGTGCCGGTTGCCGGGTCAGGGCAGCAGCACCAGCTTCCCGCCCGGGTGCCCTTCGGCGAGGAACCGGTGCGCCGCCGCGGCCTCGGCCAGCGGGAAGGTCCGCGCGATCGGCAGCTCCAGTCGTCCGGCGGCCGCCGCGGGCAGCAGCCGCTGCCACGCCGCCGCGCGGAGCTCGGTGCCCGGATCGGCGCCGGGACCACCGCCGACGAGCCGGATCCCGTCCGCTGCGCGGTGGAACGCGGCGGCGCTGGTGATCCGGTCCGGGGCCACGACCGCCAGCGAGACGTCGATCGCCTCGTCGGTGCCGACGGTGTCGATCGCGCCCGCGACGCCGTCCGGCGCGGCCGCGCGCACCCGCTCCAGCAGACCGTCCCCGTAGGACACCGGCACGACGCCGAGCCCGCGCAGCCGCTCGTGCCGGGATTCGCCCGCCGTGCCCACGACCCGCGCCCCCGCGGCCACCGCGAGCTGAGCGGCGAGCACGCCCACCGCACCGGACGCGCCGTGCACCAGCACCGTCCGGCCCTCGACGTCGCCGAGCAGCGACAGCAGGTGCACCGCGGTGCCGCCCGCGAGCAGCAGCCCGGACGCGCTCTCCCAGGACAACCCGGCCGGTTTCGGGACGACGGCGCTCGCGGGCACGTCCACCTCGCCCGCGTAGGCGCCGGGCGCGGGGTGCACCACCACCTCGTCCCCGACGGAGATCGGACCGGCCGCCCCGGTGGCGCCCTCGCCGACGGCGGTGACCACGCCGGCGAGCTCGTTGCCCACGGGCAGCGGCAGCTTCGCCGGGTCGGAGCCGAAGGCACCGCTGTAGAGCTTGTGGTCGATCGGGTTCACCCCGATCGCGCGGGCTTCGACCACGACGCGGCCGGGGCCGGGCGGAGCCACCTCGGCGTCGACGGCGGACAGGACTTCCGGGCCACCGAACGCGGTGGCGACGATGCGAACGACCATGACCGGCACAACACCGCCCCCGCTCACCGGATTCCCGGTCGAGCGGCTGACGCGGCGGAACCGGACGGCTCTACGCTGCGTCGTAGGTGAGCCGAGGCCGAAGTGGGGGTCGAGATGTACATCGAGGAGACAGGTGCCGGGGACGGCGACATCAAGGTCACCGTCGAAGGCGTGGAGTACACCGCCGAGGCGAACTACGACCTCGACGGCGACGGCGTGGACGACGCGGTCACGATCCTGACCGAGGACGGCCACGTGGCCTACCTCGACGAGGACGCCGACGGTTCCGCCGAGGTGATGCAGACCGTGGACGCGGACGGCACCGTCGTCGGCCAGGCCCGCTTCGACGCCGCCACCGGCGACTGGGTCGCCGAGCAGCCGGAGCAGCACCCCGGCGCGGCCGACCCGCGGCACCCGGCCGGAGCGCCCCTGGTCATCGACGCCCCGGGCGGCGAGCAGCAGGTCGGACCGGCCACCGAGGACACCGACGACGACGGCCGCCCCGACACCGCGGTGGTCACCACCGAGCGCGGCACGATGCTGGTCACCGATGTGGACGGCGACGGCTCCGCCGACCAGCTGGTGGAGATCGGCGACTCCGGCGAGGTCACCATCACCCACCACACCGGCGCAGGGGAGTGGACCGTGGTCGAGCAGGGCACCCTCGACGAGCAGGGCCGGTACGTGCCCGCACCGCACCCGGCGGTGGGCGCGACCGACGATGCGACGTGGACGTTCGGCGATCCGGAACCGCCGCAGGACCGGGCCCAGCAGGTCGCCCAGGAACGGCCCGCGACCTGCTCCGATTCGGACGCCGCCTGGAGCTGAGTCCCCCCGCCACGCCGAGCGCTCGAATTCCTCCTATCCGGTGGAATCCGAGCGCTTTTCGCGGTCCGGTCCGGGGTGCGAACGGCACGGGATGTCCGCCCGGCCGTCACCTCTCGTTCGCGGGGCTGTCCGCTTCGCCGGAAATCCTTGGTCATCCGTGCGCGCGGGCGACCGAATTTTCGTCTAGACCTCTGGGTCACCGGGGTTCTGAATCGATCCCCTTATCGTTCCTGTGAGAGAACCTACACAGCTGATCTCCATTGCGGGCGCCCGGCACCGTTAGCCTCGGTGCATCCCTTTCCAAGCTCCGCCCGTTCTGCGGGTGGGGCGAAGCATTCTCTGAACACGCCGGTGGCACCGCCGCCGCCGGACGAGCATTCCGGGCTGTGGCGCCCAGTCAGGAGACACGAAGCGATGACCGCCTTGACCATCCCAGGTCTCGACCAGGCACCCACCGATCACGCACGCCTGCTGTCGTGGGTGCGCGAGGTCGCCGAGCTGACCACGCCCGAGCGGGTGGTGTGGTGCGACGGCTCCCAGGAGGAATGGACGCGGCTGACCGACGAGCTGGTCGAGGCGGGCACCTACACCCGGCTGGAGAAGAAGCCCAACTCGTTCTGGGCCGCCTCGGACCCGACCGACGTGGCGCGCGTCGAGGAGCGGACCTACATCTGCTCCCGGGAGCGCAAGGACGCGGGCGTCACCAACAACTGGATGCAGCCCGACGAGATGAAAGCGATCATGACCGAGCTCTACCGGGGCTCGATGCGCGGTCGCACGATGTACGTCATCCCGTTCTGCATGGGTCCGCTGGACGCCGACGAGCCGAAGCTGGGCGTCGAGATCAGCGACAGCGCCTACGTGGTGACCTCCATGCACATCATGACCCGGATGGGCGCCAAGGTCCTGGAGAAGCTCGGCAGCGACGGCGCGTTCGTACCCGCGCTGCACTCGGTGGGTGCCCCGCTGGAGCCCGGCCAGCAGGACGTGCCCTGGCCCTGCAACGACACGAAGTACATCACCCACTTCCCCGAGGAGCGGATGATCTGGAGCTTCGGCTCCGGCTACGGCGGCAACGCGCTGCTCGGCAAGAAGTGCTACTCGCTGCGGATCGCCTCCGCGATGGGCCGCGACGAGGGCTGGCTCGCCGAGCACATGCTGATCCTCAAGCTCACCTCGCCGGAGGGCAAGGTCCACTACGTGGCCGCCGCGTTCCCGTCGTCGTGCGGCAAGACGAACCTGGCGATGCTGCAGCCGACCATCCCCGGCTGGAAGGCGGAGACGCTCGGCGACGACATCGCCTGGATGCGCTTCGGCGAGGACGGCAGGCTGTACGCGGTGAACCCGGAGGCCGGTTTCTTCGGCGTCGCCCCGGGCACCGACGAGAACACCAACCCGAACGCGATGCGCACCATCGAGCAGGGCAACACGCTGTTCACCAACGTGGCCCTCACCGATGACAAGGACATCTGGTGGGAGGGCATGGGCGAGGCGCCCGCGCACCTCACCGACTGGAAGCAGCGGGACTGGACGCCCGACTCGGACGAGAAGGCCGCGCACCCCAACTCGCGCTACTGCACGCCGATGTCGCAGTGCCCGATCCTCGCCGACGAGTGGGACGACCCGCAGGGCGTGCCGATCTCGGCGATCCTGTTCGGCGGCCGCCGCAAGACGACGGTCCCGCTGGTGAACGAGTCGTTCGACTGGCAGCACGGCGTCTTCATGGGCACCACGATGTCCTCGGAGACCACCGCCGCCGCCACCGGCCAGGTCGGCGTGGTGCGCCGCGACCCGATGGCGATGCTGCCGTTCATCGGCTACAACGTCGGCGACTACTTCCAGCACTGGGTGAACATGGGCAAGTCGGCGGACGCGTCGAAGCTGCCCCGGATCTTCTACGTGAACTGGTTCCGCCGCGACGAGTCCGGCAAGAAGATCGTGTGGCCGGGCTTCGGGGAGAACTCCCGCGTGCTCAAGTGGGTCGTCGAGCGCATCGAGGGCACCGCCGCCGCCGAGGACACCCCCATCGGCCGGGTTCCCTCCGCCGACCAGATCGACCTGTCCGGGCTGGACACCTCCCGCGAGGATGTCGACATCGCGCTGCACGTGGACGTCGACGAGTGGAAGGCCGAGATCCCGCTGATCGAGGAGTGGTTCGCCACCATCGGTGACGACCTGCCCTCCTCCATCCGGGACGAGTTCGACGCGCTCAAGCAGCGCCTCGGCGTCGCCTGACCCGGCACGACCCCGAGAAGGGCCGCCCCCCGCCGTGCGCCGGGGGGCCCGCCCCGGGTGCGGGGGCAAAAAAGCCCAACATCCGCTTGCACGCGGGCCCCCACCCCCCAACCCCCCGGGCGCCCCGGGGGCCGGGGGGGGCCCCCCCCTTCCGCGTTTCCGGGAGAAAATCCGCAATTCTGCGGATTCATCGCGGCCGCACTCCGCGAAACCGGCGAATCGGTCCGGAACTTCCGAAAAATGGATCGCCGGAACGGAACCCGCCGGGCACCCCGCACGTCCTAAGAACAACGGATCACGAGGGGAGGAGGTGTGTCATGGCGGGTGCGGCGCTGTTGCTGCTGGCGTTGATCGCGATCGTGATGGTCTTGCTCGCACCGGACCGGCACGACGACGAGGACGACCACGAGGTGCGGATTCCCGCGCCCCGCGCGGAGGGCGAGCTCGGCTCGGCCCACCGGGGAGCGATCGACGAGAAGGAACGAGCCTGATGGACGGTGCTCCGGGAGTTCTGGGGTCTGCGGGTGGACGAGCGGCGAGTGGAGATCATCCCCTCGCCGCTCGTGCCACTTCCGCTCCCGCACACGTCATTTGATCGCCCCGGTGAGCGTGAACGCCCCGCCCAGCGACCGGGACACCAGCAGGTACAGCCCGATCACCGGTGCCGTGTAGAGGATCGAGTAGGCGGCGAGCTGCCCGTAGGCGATCAGCCCGCCCTGGCCGAAGAACGCGAACACCCCCACCGAGGCCGGCTGCTTCGCCGGGTCCAGCAGCAGCACGAACGGCACGAAGAAGTTCCCCCAGGCGTTGATGAACGTGAAGATCCCGACCACGCCCATGCCGGGGACGATCAGCGGCAGCACCACCGACCGCAGCGCCTGCATCGCCGAGGCCCCGTCCACCCAGGCGGCTTCCTCCAGGCTGATCGGCACGCCGTCCATGAAGTTCTTCGTCATCCAGATCGCCACCGGCAGCGAGGTCGCGGCCAGGAACAGCGTGGTGCCGAACATCGAATCGACCAGGTCCAGCCGGACGAACATGCTGTACACCGGCACCATCACCGCCGTGACCGGCAGCCCGGTCGCGAACAGCACGGTGTACAGGAACGGCCGCCGGAACCGGGACCGGTAGCGGGACAGCGGGTAGGCGCACAGCACCGCGGCCGACACCGAGATCAGCGCGGCACCGCCGGACAGCAGCAGCCCGTTCCACAGTGGACGGAGGCTGGTCTCCCAGTTCAGCACCTGCTCGAAGTTCCCCAGCGTGAACCGCTGCGGCACCGCGGCCGACAGCGGCGCCTCCGCGTCGAACGCGGCGGTGAGCAACCACAGCAGCGGCGCCAGGAACAGCAGCGCGATCACCCCGAGCAACGAGCCGACCAGCGCCGACTCGCCCCGGCGGCTCACACCTCCTCCCGCAGCGTGCGGGCGTACACCACGGCGAACAGCGCGCCGACCGCCAGCAGCACCAGCGAGATCGTGGCGCCGTAGCCGATCTCGTCCAGCTCGAAGGCCTCGTCGTACATCAGCAGCGGCAAGGTCTGCGTCGCATCCCCCGGACCGCCCGCGGTGAGCACGTAGATCAGCGTGAACACCCCCAGCGTCTGCAAGGTCACCAGCATCAGGTTGGTCAGCACCGAACGGCGGATCACCGGCAGCACCACGTGCCGGAAGCGGCGCAGCGCCCCCGCCCCGTCCACCTCGGCGGCCTCGGTGAGCTCGGTCGGCACCTCGGACAGCGCCGCCTGGTACACCAGCATCGAGAACGCGGTGCCGCGCCACGCGTTCCCCACCACGATCGCCAGCAGCGGCGCGCTGAACAACCAGTCCTGGCTCAACCCGACCGCGCCGAGCAGCGCGTTCAACGTGCCCTCCGGGTTCAGGAACGCGTACAGCGCGAACGCGGCCACCAGCTCCGGCAGCACCCACGCCGACACCACCGCCACGCCCACCGCGTTCCGCAGCACCCGGTTCCGGTTCCGGGTGAGCACCGCGATCAGCAGTCCCAGTCCGTTCTGCCCGATCACCGCGGAGCCGACGGTGAACACCACCGTCAGCCACGCCGAGTGCCACAGCGCCGGATCGGCGAACAAGCGGCGGAAGTTCGCCGGCCCCACGAACTCCGGCGAGGTCGCCGCCGCCCCGGTCAGCGCCGCGTTGGTGAACGAGACGTAGCCGCTCCACAGGATCGGACCCGCCACGAACAGGCCGAGCAGCAGCACCGCGGGGGCCATCGGCAGCATCCACCGCGACAGCACCCCGGCGCGCATCAGCCGCCCCGGGTCTCGTCCGGGCCCGCGATGCGCCGCACCTGCTCGGTCCACCGCCGGGACACCTGCTCCGGGTCCGCGCCGCCCGCGACGTCGAGCACCGATTGCTGGATCTCCTCGGAGATCTTCGGGTACTCCGGCAGCGTCGGCCGGTAGTGCGTGCCCTCCAGCAGGCCCAGCCAGAACTCGACCAGCGGGTTCGCCGCGGTGAGCCGCGGATCGGCCGCCGAGTCCTCCCGGGACGGGAGGTTCCCGGAGGACAGCGCGTACTCGGTGACGTTGTCCCGGTTCAGCGCGATCTTCAGGAACGCGAAGGCGTCGTCCTGCTTGCTGCCGGAGGCGCTCATCGCCAGCGTCCAGCCGCCGGACATCGACACCGTGCCGCCGCCGTCCTGCGCGGGCATCGGCGCGGCCGACATGGTCGCCGGCCAGTCCCGCCAGCCCGCGGATTCCCACTGCCCGGAGGCGAAGCTGCCGTCCAACCGCATCGCGACCTTCCCCTGCCGCGTGAGGTCGTCGCGGAGCTTCTTGTCGTACTGGGCGTCGGCGATCTGCGCGGGGCTCTGGGTGAGCCCTTCGCCGACGGCGGTGGACAGGAAGCGCATCGCCTCGGTGAAGCCCGCGTTCGGCGCGATCCACTTGCCGTCGTGCAGCGCACCGGTCCCGGTGCCGTGCAGCAGCATCAGCACCGTCTGCATGGTCACCGCTTCGCCCTCCGCCTTGCCCAGCGGCAGGTCCAGCCCGATCACGTCGGGGAACCGCTGCTTCACCCGGCGGGCGGCGTCGAGCACGTCGTCCCAGCCGTCCGGTTCCCAGTCGGCGGGCAGCCCGGCGCGGGCGAACAGGTCGCGGTTGAACCAGATGCCGCGGGTGTCGGTGTCCAGCGGGATGCCGTAGGTGCGGCCGTCCGCGGCGCGCCCGGCCTGCTTGGTGGTGTCGATGAAGTGGTCCCAGTCCGCCCAGCCGGCGAGCCGCTCGTCCAGCGGCGCCAGGTAGCCGGCGGCCACATCGGAGTTGACGGTGAAGCTGTCCTCGTAGAGCACGTCCGGCGCGGTCTTCGCGGAGCGCATCCGCAGCTGCAGCTTCGACAGGTACTCGCCCTCCGGGGCCACCACCGGGTTCAGCGCGACGTGCTTGCCCGGGTTCTCCTGCTCGTACTGCTGCTTCACCCGCTGCATCAACGCGTCGACCTGCGTCGAGTTCCCGTAGCGGTGGTAGGCCACGTCGATCGTGTCCGGGTCGTCGGCCGTCCCGCCGCCGCAGCCGGTGGCTGCCAGCACTGCGGCGATCAGGACCAGGGGTAATCGTCGGCGAGGCATCGATCCTCCCGGTGCGGGACTCGTCCCGGTAGCCGTCGCGGCCGCCCCGGTCGGGGACCGGCCGGTCTTCGATGAGCTGCGCGATCAGCTGACCCGCTCGGCGCTTGCGCCCGATGTGAGATCAGGATCACACTGCACCGTAATTCCATTCGATGAAGCAAGTCAACGACACGAGCGCCTCGGGAGCCCCCGCATGCGGCAGGAGTTCTGGCAGGGCACCAACCTCCCCCGGGTGGGCGGGTTCAACCGCGCGGTCGTGCTGGACGCGATCCGCGCGAACGGCGGCGTCAGCCGCGTCGAACTCGCCCGCAGGACCGGGCTCACCGCGCAGACCATGTCGAACATCGTGCGGGCGCTGATGGCCGACGGGCTCGTCACCGAGGACGGGCACGCGCCTTCCACCGGCGGCAAGCGGCGGGTGATGCTGCGGGTCGCGCCGGACGCGTACCAGTCGGTGGGCCTGCACCTGGACCCGGAGCGGATCACCGGGGTGCTGCTGGACCTGGACGGCCGGGTGCGGACGCGCAGCACCCGGCGGGTCGCCGCGGGCGCCTCCCCGGAGGCCGTCGTCGGCGCGCTCGCCCGCACCGTCGGGCACCTGGTGCGGCGGTCCGCGGCCGGGGACGGGCGGGTGCTCGGCGTGGGGCTCGCCGTGCCGGGCCCGGTGGACGACACCCACCGCCGGGTGTTCAGCCCGCCGAACCTGCCCGGCTGGCCCGACGTGCCGCTCGCCGACCTGGTGGAGGAGCGCGCCGGGCTGCCGGTCGTGATGGACAACGACGCCACCGCCGCGGCCATCGGGGAGCGGTGGTCCGGCGGTGCGGAACGCGCCGGCTCGTTCGTCTACGTCTACCTGGGATCGGGAGTGGGGCTGGGCGTGGTGCTCGGCGACCAGGTGTACCGGGGGATCAGCGGCAACGCCGGCGAGGTCGGGCACCTGCCCACCGGCACCGGCAAGGAGTGCGCGTGCGGCAAGCGCGGCTGCCTGGAGGCCTACTGCTCGATGCGGGCCGTCGTCGCCGAATGGACCGCGGCGGGCGGCGAGGACGGCGGGGCCTCGATCTCCGACGCGTACCAGCGGATCTGCCGGGACGCGGCGCGCGGTGACGCGAGCGCCGCGCGGCTGCTGCGGCAGGCCGCGGGCAGGCTCGGGCAGGCGCTGGCAACGGTGGTGAGCGTGCTGGACGTGGACCGGGTGGTGCTCGGTGGTCCCGCGCTGCGGCACGCCGGGGAGATCATCCGGGAGCGGGTGCGCAAGCAGCTGCTGGGCCAGGTCCGAGCGGCGCGGGCCCGGCCGGTGGAGGTGCACTCGGCGCTGATCGGGGAGGACGCGGGCGCGGTCGGTGCGGCGTCGCTGGTGCT
This sequence comes from Saccharopolyspora sp. MMCC62, assembly GCF_057736575.1. Taxonomy (NCBI): domain Bacteria; kingdom Bacillati; phylum Actinomycetota; class Actinomycetes; order Pseudonocardiales; family Pseudonocardiaceae; genus Saccharopolyspora; species Saccharopolyspora sp. MMCC62. The sequence continues at coordinate 484,561 of NZ_JBYKCM010000002.1, forward strand.
GGACCACGCGTACTCGCCGCGGCTGGCGACGTTGCTGGGCGGGTAGTCGTCGCCGGGCAGGCAGGTCGTTGCCGGACAAGCAGGTCGTTGCCGGACAAGCAGGTCGTTGCCGGGCGGGCAGGTCGTTGCCGGACAAGCAGGTCGTTGCCGGGCGGGCAGATCGTTGCCGGGCGGGCAGGTCCGGCGCGGGTTCCGCCCGCCCCTCGGCGCGGGGCGGGCGGAACTCCGTCAGGCGTCGGCCCGCACCTCGTCGGCGGTCGTCCCGGCACCGTCCCGGACCGCCCCCGCGATGGCGTGCCCGAAGGCCGCCATGCCGCGGGCGTTCGGGTGCAGCGGCGCGGCCACCGAGGTCGGCAGCACGCCTTCCAGGTACTTCTCCTGCGGTGCCGCGCACACGTCGTGACCTTCGCTGACCGCGCCGATGTCCACGAACTCCGCGCCGTGCGCGGCCGCGCGCTCCCGCAGCATATCGCTCAACTTGTCCACATTGGACTGGATGTAGTCGGCGTCGCGGCCCCAGATCGGTTCCTTCGGGTAGCACCCGCCGGGTCGGACGTAGGTGCCGTAGCCCGCGACCACGACCTTCGCCCGCGGCGCGCGGGCCGCGATGCCGTCCAGCGCCGCGTCGAGGTCACCGGAGATGCCGTCGATGCGGGCCGCGAGTTCGTCGCCCTCCGCCGTGAACTTCGCGGCGCAGGACCGCCCGATCGGCTCGGGGAACGCGTTCAGGCAGCTGACCGCGGCGCCGACCAGGCCCACGTCGTTGCCGCCGATGGTGAGCGTGACCAGGTCGGTCCCGGGGTTCAGCGCGTCGAACTGCGGTGGCAGGAAACCGTGCTGGCGCCCGGTGAAGTCCTCGATCTCGGCGCCGGAGCAGGTCGCGTCGGTGAGCTCCGCGCCGAGCTCCTCGGCGACGACCCGCGGGTAGTTCCGGGTGGAGCGCAGGCAGGCCAGGTTCGGGTCCGGGCCGGGGATGAGCGGACCCGCGGCGGCGGAGTCGCCGAGCGCCACGTAGTCGATCGGTGCTGCGCTGACCGGTGCTGCGCTGACCGGTGCGGAGCCGACCGGCTCGGCGGCGTGCGCGGGCAGGGGCGTCAGCGCGCAGGCCGCCAGGGCGGCGGCCACGCCCCACCGGGCCGTCGGGCGGGGGCGCGCGGTGGTCCGGCCGAGGCGTCGTCGGCGGCCGGGAGCAGCGGGCGGGATGTCCACGGAGACCTCCGGGAAAGGGCGGGCAGGCCACTGTGATGTAGCACGATCACCCGCGAATTCCCGCCGCCGACGGGGTCATCCACCCCCATGATCAGCACATCGGGTGAACCCGACCCGACGCCCCCGTTCACCGACCCGGCCCGGAACCCCCGCACCGGATCGCGGTTCTCCCCGTCAGCGGCGGAGCCGAGGAGCGGCGACCACCCGAGGCACCGGCACCGCCGCGAGTGCTCGGCGTCCTGCTCGCGAGGACGGCGTCGTCCCACGTGGCGGAGCCACCCGCTCCCGCGGCGAGGAGGGCGCCGAGGTTCCGCGACCGGACCGCCGGACACCGGACGACCAGGCACCGCACCGGACGACCGGGCGACCGGATCCGGGAGTCCGTCGAAGGATCAGCGCTCCTCGCGGCGCAGGGCTCGGGTGATGCCTGCGGCCACCGTCGTGGCCAGCACCCAGCCCACCGCGATGAGCACCACGGTGATCCACTGCGAGTTCCCCTCGGCCCGCCACATCACGTCGTGCCCGAGGTTGATGATCGGCACCAGCTGGTCGACGGTGTACAGGAACGGGTTCCACACCGGATCGTCGTCGGCGTTGATCGGCTTCAGCTCGTGGTTGCTGAACCAGGCCGAGCCGGCCGCGGCGAACGCGAGCAGCCACAGCAGCGCCCGCAGCGGCCGGTACCCGTAGGCGACGGTGCTGCGCTGCAGCAGGCTCCACAGCCGCACGGGTGGTCGCAGCAGCAGCGGGGACGCCCCGGCCAGCGCCTGGTACCGGCGGCGCTGCTTCTCGATGAGGACCGTGACCGCGTGCTCTTCGTTGCCGTTGTTGCGGAACACGGTGGCGAGCTGGTCGTACGGCCCGGGCTGGTAGCGCCCGGAGGTGGCGCGCAGCCACGCGAGCCGTTCCCGGACCCGCGCCCCGTCGGTGGGTTCGATGGGGTGGCTGAGGTTGTAGTAGGTGAAGTCCTCGACGTCGACCCCGCCCTGCGCGTCCCAGGTCTCGGCGTTGTCGGCGAGCAGTTCGCACTGCGCCTGCCGCAGCACGACCCGGCCCTGCGGCGGGGCGCTGGGCAGCAGCGTCAACTCCTGCGCCACCAGACCGAAAGCGCCGAACGCGTTGGCGGAGGTCCCGTCGCCGAGCAGGCAGCCCCAGAAGTTGGCCTGCCTGCCGATGACGGCCCGCCGCAGCTGCACCTCGCCTTCGGCGCGGAACGGCCGGACGCCTTCCGCGCACACCAGGTCGCGTCCGATGTTCGCGGCCCGCAGGTCCAGCGAGGACTTGTAAGCCTTGCGGTGCCGGTGCCAGGCGGGCTTGAGCAGGTGCGCGGCCCGCAGGTCCACGTTGGCGCCGATGTCGGCGCCTTGCAGCTGCAGGGTTCCGGAGATGTCGGCCTCGCGGCAGTCGAAGTTGCTGCCGACCTGGATCCGGTTGGCCTGCAACGTGTCGGTGCGCGGCCCGACGAGGGTGGCGCCGGTGAGCTGGAAGCTGCCGTGCACCTTCACGTCCACCATGCGCATCTGCCCGCGCAGCACCGCTTTCGCCGCTTCGAGGTTGCCGAGCACCTCGGTGCCGTCGAGGTGCAGCGCGCGCATCGGCTGCTCCACGGACGCGGCGGCCGAGCGGGACCAGCTCAGGTCGATCTGCGCGCCCGCCATCCGCAGGTCGCCACCGATCCGGCTGCTGACCAGGCGGATCGTGCCGCCGCTGCGGAAGTTCTGGTCGAGCTGCACGTCGCCGCGCACTTCACCGCGGTCCAGCAGCAGGGTGCTGATCGGGTCGTCGTGCTGGGACTCGCCGCGCTTCGGCGGCGCCACCCCGGGTTCGAGCACGGCGTCCCGCAGCCGCAGGTCCCCTTCGATGTGCGCGCTGGGCAGGTACAGCAGTCCCGCGACGCTGAACGGTCCGCCGCCGATCGGGTCGACGTCGCCGCGGAAGCTGCCGCCGATCTGGATGCCGTTGGCGTTGATGGCGGTGCGGCCGCGGTTGCGCAGCGCTCCACCGGAGAAGTTGAGGTTGCCGCCGATCTTCGCGCCCGGGATCCGCACCTCCCCGGCCACCTTGAGCCGCAGCCCGAGCAGCGCCCCGGCGATCTCCAGCCGGTCCGCGTAGATGGCGCGGCCACCGGGGTTGCGCAGCTCGGAGTCGTTGAGCAGCAGCGAACCGCCGAGCTGGGCGTCGGCGAGGTCCACGATCCCGCCGATGCTGGTGCAGTTGCGCAGCACCGTGTCGTGGCTGGTGCGCAGGTTCCGCCCGTTCAGCCCGGGGAAGCGGCAGCCCCACAGCACCAGGCCGGCGAGCGTGGCCTGGCGCAGGTCGGGACGCATGTCGAAGCGGCAGCGCACGAACTCCAGCAGGTACGGCAGTTCCGCGGCGCGCAGGTCCAGCCTGCCGGTGATCACCGCGTCCTCGATGCGCACCACGGGTTGCTGCCCGCCGCGGCGCCAGAACGCGCGCCAGCCCTGCTCGTCCGGCGATTCGACGAGCTTGCGGGTGAGGTACTCGCCGCGGATCTCCCGTTCCGGGTCGAACATGTCGGCGTGCACGTCGAGCGGGACCACCGGGCCGTCGGGTCTGCGACCCCACGCCCTGCCCTGCCCGAGCAGGTCGTCGAGCCGCTGCTCGGCAGCGGTCGGTGCCCCGATGTTGTCCCACGGCCTGTTCGGCACGATCCCGCCCCCGACATCGAATCCGGCGAACCCAACGCAGCGTAGTAGATCAACTACCACCGACAGCTCAGACGCGTGAGTTCAGCTTGGGGTTGCGACGGGCTCATCCGACACCGCCGAGGGAGCGGAACGGCACACCGCCCGACGCCCGCGACACCACCGAACGTCCGAACAGGACTACTCCGGTGGGGATCGCGGCACCGGGTCGGCTGGACGACCGGGTGATCGCGGCTACGCACCGCAGCCGCGACCACCGCACCGCTGCGCCGCACGGGCGCACCGGAAATCCGGGAACTCCGGCGAACATCCGCCGGGCCGGGTCACTCCACCGGGCGGGCGTGCGTCGGGTCCAGCACCCGGGACAGGAAGGTCTTGGTGCGCTCCTCGGCGGGCGCGCCGATCACCTCGGCGGGCGGCCCCTGCTCGACGACGACGCCGCCGTCCATGAACAGCACCCGGTCGGCGACCTCGCGGGCGAACTGCATCTCGTGCGTCACCACCAGCATCGTCATGCCCTCGTCGGCGAGCCCGCGCATCACGCCGAGCACGTCGCCGACGAGCTCCGGGTCCAATGCGGACGTCGGCTCGTCGAACAGCATCACGTTGGGGTGCATGGACAACGCGCGCGCGATGGCGACCCGCTGCTGCTGGCCGCCGGAGAGCTGCGCGGGCAGCGCGTACTCCTTCTCGGCCAGCCCCACCCGCTCCAGGTTCTCCCGGGCGACGCGGTCGGCTTCGGCCCGGTCCCGGCGCAGCACCTTGCGCTGCGCCACGGTCAAGTTCTCCAGCACGCTCAGGTGCGCGAACAGGTTGAAGCCCTGGAACACCATGCCGATGTGCCTGCGCGCGGCGTCGATGTCGGTGTCCGGGTCGGTGACCTCGACCCCGTCCACCGCGATGCGCCCGGCGCTGGGCTCCTCCAGCAGGTTCACGCAGCGCAGCAGGGTGGACTTGCCGGAACCGGACGGCCCGATCACGCACACCACCTCGCCGCGGTCCACGGTCAGGTCGATGCCGCGCAGCACCTGCAACGAGCCGAACGCCTTGTCCAGCCCGGAAATCTCGATCATCGCGCTCATCCGGCGCCCCTCACTGCCTCGTCGTGGTCCGTCACTTGCCGCGGGCGGGCCGGCCGCCGCCGTAGCGGCGCTCCAACCGGTTCGACAGCCGCGACAGCGGAATCGTGATGATCAGGTAGCAGAGCCCGGCGAGCAGGATCGGCGTCAGCGACTGGTACTGGGTCAGCGCGCCGCGCCCGAACTTCGACAGCTCGTACTGGTTCGCGGACAGCCCCAGCAGGTAGATCAGCGACGAGTCCTTGGTGAGCAGGATCAGCTCGTTCGTCAACGGCGGCAGGATGATCCGGAACGCCTGCGGCATCACGACGGTCACCATGGTGCGCGCCGGGGACATGCCCAGCGAGCGCGCCGCCTCCACCTGGCCCGGCGGCACCGCCTGCACGCCGGCCCGGATCGTCTCCGCCATGTAGGCGGCGCCGACCAGCCCGAGGCTCAGCATCACCGTCGAGTAGATGTCGAAGACCAGCTGGAACGCGATCGGCACCCCGTAGCCGAGCGCGATGAACACCAGCAGCGCGGGCACCCCGCGGAAGAACTCGATGTAGGCGGTGGCGATCCACCGGTACGGCGCCACCGAGGACAACCGCATCAGCGCCAGCACCACGCCGACCACCAGGCCGAACGCGAAGCCCAGCGCGGTGTAGACGATGGTGTTGACCAGCGCCGTGGTGATGATCCCCGGGAACTGGGCGACGGCCACGTCCACGTTGAAGAACGCGTCGGCGATCTTGCCCCAGTCGGCGAGCAGCGCGACCAGCACGATCACCACCGCGAGGACGGCGTACTGCACGCCGCGGATCATGCGGGCGCGCTGCCGCTTGCTCGACCGCGGCTTCGCGGGCGTGTCGGTTGCTGCCATTCCTCAGACTCTCCCCGGACGGTTTCCTCGGCGCTGGGCTGGTGGTGGCGTGCGGCTGGTGGTGGCGTGCGGCGGGCCGGATCGGCGCCGCGCAGCAGCCGGGGCCGGGGCCTGCGGCTCCCGGCCCCGGCTGGGCACGTCACGGCTGGTTCGGGCCCTTGCCGAACCACTTCTCGTAGATCCGGTCGTACTCGCCGGATTCCCGCGCCTTGCGCAGCGAGTCGTCGATCTTCTGGACGAGCTGGGCGTTGCCGCGCTGGACGGCGATGCCGTAGACCTCGCCGGTGCTGTACTCGGCGGTGACCTCGGTGTCCGGGTTCTTCTTGGCGAAGTCGAGCATCACGCCGTTGTCGTTGATCCCGGCGTCGACCTTCCCGCTCTGCACCGCGTTCTGCAGCAGGCCCAGGTCTTCGTACTGGACGATCTCGTAGCCGTGCTCGGCCTTGTGCTGCTCGGCGTACTCCTCGCCGGTGGTGCCGAGGTGCACGCCGAGCTTCTTGCCGCGCAGCGCGGCCATGTCCGGGTAGGGGTTCTTCGAGTTGACCAGCAGCGCCTGCTTGGCGTCGAAGTACGGGTCGGAGAAGTCCATGTTCTGCTTGCGCGTATCGGTGATCGTGATCGCGGCGGCGGAGAGGTCGCACTTGCGCGTGTTGAGGACTTCCCCGGACTGGATGCCCTCGAACGGCGAGTCGAAGAACGTCTGCTCCAGCCCGAGGTCGCGGGCGACGAGGTCCACCAGCTCCACGTCGAAGCCGACGGTCTTGCCGCCCTCCTCGAACTGGAACGGCGGGTACGGCAGCTGGGTGCAGGTCGTGAGCTTGCCCGGCTCCACGAAGCGGAGCTCCCCGTCGGCACCGGTGGGCGCGATGGACTGCGCGCAGCCCGCCGCGGTCAGCACCAGCGCGGGCAGCAGGGCGAGAGCTCTCCAGGTGGTCCGACGCGCCACGATGTCACTCCTAGTAGGTGATTACGCGAGTGCTGAGATGGTGCCACCCGAACGGGGTCAAGTCTCGGCTCTCGATGTTGCGAAGCTGTCAAATTTTTCCGCGCCGGTCACCGGACCCCGCGGAGTCCGCACCACCGAGCCGTTCGACCTTGCGCGAGCACCACCCCCGACGGGCGGTTCTTGCCGGTCGAGCCGAGCCGAGGCTCAGTTTCATGCGCGGGACGCCCCTGGTCAACAGGGAATTCACCATCGAATCCCTCCCGGAATGTGAGAGAAATCTTGTTGCCCCGGCAAGCGTGGGCCGTTCGCCGGAGATCGCTGCGCCGACCGCCGCCGCGTTCCGCCGATCACGGACGGTGTTCGCGCACCGCCGTTGGAGGGATCCGGGCAGCGGTTGCCGGACAACCCCACGTTCGGCCCCTGCCGCGGTTCGCCGAGCTTCGGCACACTCCGCCGCCGAGGAGGCGATGCCGATGACCGACGACCGGACGCCCTGCCCCCGCACCACCACTCCGCCCGCAGCTCCGCCCACCGCTGCCCCGACCGCACCACCGGGTCGACCGCCCGCGCGGCGGCTCGCGATCGCGGGCGCGCTGCTGGCCTGCGCCGGGTTCGCGCCCGCCCTGACCGGAGCCACCGCGGCCGCCCAGCCGAGCGCGGCAGCCCCGCCGAGCACCGCGACCCGATCCATCGCCGCAGCCCAGCCGGCCGCCGCAACCCAGCCGTCCCAGGCGATCCGCCCCGCCGAGCCACCGGCGCGGGACGGCGCACCGCTGGACGTGCTCCAGCTGAACCTCTGCCACCGGGACACCGCGGGCTGCTCCACCCACGAGGACACCGCGGTGCGCTCCGGGATCGCGGCGATCCAGCAGCGCGAACCGGACGTGGTCACGCTCAACGAGGTCTGCGCGCACGACATCACCACGATGTCCCGCGAGACCGGCTACCGCGCCGAGTTCACCCCCGAGCTGACCGCGGACGCCGCACCGGTGCGCTGCGCCGACGGCCGCGGCGATCACGGGATCGCGGTGCTGACCCACCGCGACCTGGGCGCGCTGGACGGCGCGGTCGTGGAGCGCGGCTTCGCGGCGCAGGACGCGGGCCCCGCCCGGCGGGTGCTGCTGTGCGCTCCGTTCCCCGCGCTGTCGGCCTGCACCGCGCAGCTGTCGGACGCCGATCCGGCGATCGCCCGGCAGCAGTGCGCCGAGCTGGTGCGCGCGGCGGTGGACGTCGGCAGGCCGGCGGTGATCGGCGGCGACCTCAACCTGACCGCGGACGCGGACGTGCGCGGCTGCCTGCCCGCGGAGTGGTCGCACGCCGGGGACGGCGCGGTGCAGCACGTGTTCGCGGACAGCGGGTTCGCGTTCGTGCGCAGCGAGAACCTGCCGGTGGACGGCAGCTCGCACCCGGGCCTGCTGGCCGAGCTCGCCAGGTGAGCGGGAATCTCCGGGTATCCCCTGAGGCGGACTGATCCTCGATCAGGCACGCTGGAACGAAGATCGCGAAACTTCCAGGAGGAATCAGTCGATGAACCTGTCCCGTCCCCAGCACGACAAGTGGATCGCCGGCGTCTGCTCCGGCCTCGCCGCGCGCTTCGGCCTCAGCAAGGGACTGGTGCGATTCCTGTTCATCCTGTCCTGCCTGCTGCCCGGCACGCAGGTCATCGTCTACATCGTGCTGTGGATCCTGATGCCGAAGAGCAGCTGACTCCGGACGCCCGCCCGAGCACCGGCCCGGGCGGGCGCCACCGGTCCGATCAGCGCCGGGCGTGCGCGTCCAGCGCGTACGCGATCGCCGTGGTGATCTTCGCGGCGAAGTCCAGGTGCAGCGACTCGTCCGGCACGTGCGCGTTGCTGCCCGGCCCGAGCGCCCCCGTCACCACGAACTGCGCGTCCGGGTAGGCCCCCTGCAGCAGCCCCATCAGCGGGATGGAGCCGCCGAGGCCCATCGTCGCCCACGGCGCGCCGAACACGTCCTCGCTCACCGCGTCCAGCGCGGTCTCCAGCCACGGCTCGGTGTCCGGCGCGTTCCAGCCCGCCGCGCCGTCCGACAGCGGGAACGTCACCTCGGCGCCGTAGGGCACGTCCGTGGACAGCGCCGTGCGCAGCGCCGCCAGCGCCAGCTCCGGGTCGGTCGTCGGCGGGGTCCGCACGCTCAGGGCCAGCGTCGTGGACGGCCGCAGCACGTTGCCCGCGTCCGGCAGCGACGGCAGGCCCTCCGCGCCGATCACCGAGACGGTGGGGCGCCAGGTGTTGTTCAGCGCCAGCTCCACCTCGTCCTCGGAGACCCAGCGCATCCCCTCCCGCGCGGGAACCGAGTCGCGGATCAGGCCGGGCGCCGCGGCCACCGCGGCCCGCGCCTGCGCCACCCGGTTCGCCGGGATCTCCGCGTTCAGCTCCGGCAGCAGCACCTCGCCCGTCGCCGAGTCCTCGATGCGGTCCAGCAGGGCGCGCAGCACGCGGAACGAGCTGGGGACGATGCCGCTGGCGGTGCCCGAGTGCTGGCCGCCGTCGAGCACCCGCACCTGCACGCCCACCCGCACGTCGCCGCGCAGCGAGGTGGTCAGCCACATCCGGTCGTAGTCCGCGGCGCCCGAGTCCAGGCACACCACCAGCGACACGGCGCCGAGCCGGTCCGCGAGGTGCTCCAGGTAGGCGGCCATGTCCGGGCTGCCGGACTCCTCGCCGGTCTCCAGCAGCAGCACGCAGCGCGCGTGCGCGCCCCCGTGCGCGCGGATCGACTCGATCGCGGTGATCGCGGCGTAGGCGGCGTAGCCGTCGTCGACGCTGCCGCGGCCGTAGAGCCTGCCGTCGCGGATCACCGGCGTCCACGGGTCCAGGCCCTCCGACCAGCCACCGACCGGCGGCTGCTTGTCCAGGTGGCCGTAGAGCAGCACGGTGTCCTGCGAGCCCGCCTCCGGCACCGGCTCGGTCGCCGGGACGTCCACCAGCAGCAGCGGGGTGCGCTCCGGCAGCCGCACCACGTCCAGCCGCACGCCGGGGATATCCCGGGCGGTGATCCACTCCTGCACGTGCGCGATGGCCGCGTCGAGCTGACCGGCCGACTCCCACTCCGCGTCGTAGGCGGGCGAGACCGCCGGGATCCGGACGAGTTCGGAGAGGCTCGGCAGGACGGAGTCCTGCCACGCCTGTTCAACGGCGGTGCGCACGGCGGAACGATCCATGCCGCGATCGTATGCCCGGGCCCGCACGGCCGACCCGCGCCGGGTGCGCCGGCGGGCTCCCGCGGACGAGGCGCGACGGCGTCACCGACCGTGACGGAGGCGCGCGCAGGTTCACGCGGGCCAGTTCGCCGACCGCCCGACCGTGGCTGGCGTGTTCTCGAAACCGCAGATCATCAGTGCTCCGCAGTATCGGTACCGCGACGGTCCCGACGGCGTTAGTCGGAACCCCATTGCTTGGATGACCTGCGATTTCCGCGTCAAGGACCGGAAGCTACGGTTCCGTAGGGAACGATCTCCGCGACCTCGCGAACTGAGATCGTCCCTGTGGCAGGGCTCACTGAATCGGCGGTACGCGTGCCAGGATGGCCAGGAGCGATCCAACCCACCCCGCCCGACCACCCGCACGGCCCCGACCCGGGCCTGCGGAGCACGAGCGGGGTACCCGGACCACGTCGCCACAAGCGACCGGCCCGGCGCGACACGAGGAGATCCGCATGTCCCCGGAACACTGGACGCCACCAGCCCATCCAGCCGACGACGGCGTCACCACCGAGCCCCCTGCCGCTACCGCAGCGAAACCCACACGGGAGCAGGTGATCGCCGGTTTGCGCGCGACGAGCGAGGGCGGAGCTGATCTCGTTCAGCTCCTCACCCCGGAAGGCCAGCGGGTCTCGCACCCGGACTTCGACATCGACTTCACCGCGGAGCAGCTCCGCGACCTGTACCGGGACATGGTGCTGGTCCGGCGCTTCGACCGGGAGGGCAACGCCCTGCAGCGGCAGGGCCAGCTGGGCATCTGGGTGCCGCTGCTCGGCCAGGAGGCCGCCCAGGTCGGTGCGGGCCGCGCGATGCGCCCCCGCGACATGGCCTTCCCCAGCTACCGCGAGCACGGCGTCGCCTGGTGCCGCGGGCTGGACCCGACCGAGCTGCTCGGCATCTTCCGCGGGACCGACCACGGCAGCTGGGACCCGCTGAGCACCGGGTTCCACCTCTACACGATCGTCATCGGCAACCAGGCGCTCAACGCGACCGGGTACGCGATGGGGCAGAAGTTCGACGGCAAGGTCGGCGACGACGACGGCGAAGCGACCATGGTGTTCTTCGGCGACGGCGCCACCAGCCAGGGCGACGTGCACGAGGCGATGGTGTGGGGCTCGGTGTACGACGCGCCGCTGGTGCTGTTCTGCCAGAACAACCAGTGGGCGATCTCCGAGCCGCTGGAGCGCCAGACGCGGGTTCCGCTGTACCGGCGCGCGGAGGGCTACGGCTTCCCCGGCATCCGCGTCGACGGCAACGACGTGCTCGCCACCCTCGCCGTGTCCAAGTGGGCGCTGGACGAGTGCAGGCACGGCAACGGGCCGGTGCTGATCGAGGCGTTCACCTACCGGATGGACGCGCACACCACCACCGACGACCCGACCCGCTACCGGCTCACCGACGAGCTGGAGGCGTGGAAGCTGAAGGACCCGATCGAACGGCTCCGGGTGCACCTGGTGCGCGAGCACGACGCCGGGCAGGACTTCTTCGACGAGGTGCAGGCCGAGTCCGACGCGCTCGCCGCCCGGTTCCGCGAGTTCTGCTTCGCGATGCCCGAACCCGACCCGTCCCGGATCTTCTCCGAGGTCTACGCGGAGGAGAGCCCGGTCGTGGCCGCGCAGCGCGACGAGCAGCTGCGCTACCTCGACGGGTTCGCCGAGCCCGCGCAGGGAGGTGCGCACTGATGGCGGCACCCGCGATGGAACGGACCGACGTCAACGACGGCAGCACGGGCCGGTCGTCCGTGCAGACCACGACGATGGCGAAGAGCCTCAACCTGGCGATGCGCTCGGCGCTGGAATCGGACCCGAAGGTCCTGGTCATGGGGGAGGACGTCGGCAAGCTCGGCGGCGTCTTCCGCGTCACCGACGGCCTGCAGAAGGACTTCGGCGAGCACCGCGTGCTGGACACGCCGCTGGCCGAGTCGGGGATCATCGGCACCGCCGTGGGCCTCGCGATCCGCGGCTACCGGCCGGTGTGCGAGATCCAGTTCGACGGGTTCATCTTCCCCGGCTACGACCAGATCGTCTCGCAGCTGGCGAAGCTGCACTTCCGCAGCCAGGGCAAGATCGAGATGCCGGTGGTGGTGCGGGTGCCCTTCGGCGGCGGCATCGGCGCGGTCGAGCACCACTCCGAATCCCCGGAGTCGCTGTTCGCGCACGTGGCGGGGCTGAAGGTGGTGGCCTGCTCGAACCCGGCGGACGCGTACTGGATGCTGCGGCAGGCCATCGCCTGCGACGACCCGGTGCTGTTCTTCGAACCGAAGCGGCGCTACTACGAGAAGGCGGAGCTGGACACCGAGGCGGAGCCGCCGCCGCTGTTCACCTCCCGCGTGCTGCGGCGGGGTTCGGCGGCGACGATCGCGACCTACGGGCCGACGGTGCACACCTGCCTGGCCGCGGCGAGCGCCGCCGCCGAGGAGGGCACCGAGCTGGAGGTCATCGACCTGCGCAGCCTGTCCCCGCTGGACCTGGAGCCGGTGTTCGAGTCGGTGCGCCGCACCGGCCGGCTGGTGCTGGCCAGCGAGGCTCCGGCGGAGTCCTCGGTCACCTCGGAGATCTCCGCGCGGGTGCAGCAGGAGTGCTTCTACTCGCTGGAGGCACCGGTGCTGCGGGTGACGGGCTTCGATGTGCCCTACCCGCCGACGAAGCTGGAGAAGCACTACCTGCCGGACCTCGACCGGGTGCTCGACGCCGTCGACCGCTCGCTGGCCTTCTGAGGGAGCCTGGGATGCCGCAACTCAAGCACTTCCCGCTGCCGGACGTCGGCGAAGGCCTCACCGAAGCCGAGATCCTCGGCTGGAAGGTGCAGCCGGGCGACTCGGTGACGGTCAACCAGGTGTTCGTGGAGATCGAGACGGCGAAGGCGGCCGTGGAACTGCCGTGCGCCTACGAGGGCAAGGTCGTCGAGCTGCTCGCCGAACCGGGCCAGACCGTCGAGGTCGGCACGCCGATCATCTCGATCGACGTGGACCCGGACGGCGCCGCGCCGGGTGAACCCGAACCTGACTCGTCCGGGGAGGCGTCCGGCGAGGCGAAGACCCTGGTCGGGTACGGGCCGCAGGCGACGAGCTCGAAGCGCCGCCCGCGCAAGGCCGCCGCCGCGACGGTGCCGGCCGGGACCGCGGTGTCGGCCGGGACGGCGCAGCAGGCGCTGCAAGGTGCGATGGCGGGGTCGCTCGCGTCCCCCGCCGTCCCCGCGCAGGCCACCGCGCCCGCCGCACCCGCGCCGGAACCACCCGCGCCGGAACCGCCCGCGCCCGCCGCGGCCCCGGCGGGTGCGCCCGCACGGGGTTCGGTGCCGCTGGCGAAGCCGCCGGTCCGCAAGCTCGCCAAGGACCTCGGCGTGGACCTGCGGGCGCTCGCCGGCTCGGGCGCGGGCGGGGTGATCACCCGCAAGGACGTGGAGTCCGCCTCGGCCCCGGCCGAACCGGCTGCTACTCCGGCCGCGGCTCCGGCGGGTGCGCGGGAACGCCGGGTGCCGATCAAGGGCGTCCGCAAGGCCACCGCGCAGGCGATGGTGCGGAGCGCGTTCACCGCACCGCACGTCACGGAGTTCCTCACCGTCGACGTGACGCCGATGATGGAGCTGCGGCAGCGGCTGAAGTCGCACCCCGAGTTCCAGGGCGTGAAGCTCACGCCGCTGGCGTTCGCCGCGAAGGCGCTGTGCCTGGCGGTGCGCCGCACTCCGGACGTGAACGCCACCTGGGACGAGCAGGCCGGCGAGATCGTCTACAAGGACTACGTGCACCTGGGCATCGCGGCCGCCACGCCGCGCGGCCTGGTGGTGCCCAACGTCCGGGACGCGGACGGCATGTCGCTGCGGGAGCTCGCGGCGGCGCTGGAAGCGCTGACCACGACCGCGCGGGAGGGCAGGACCACGCCCGCCGAGATGACCGGCGGCACGATCACGATCACCAACGTGGGCGTGTTCGGCGTGGACACCGGGACGCCCATCCTCAACCCGGGCGAGTCGGCGATCCTCGCGTTCGGCGCGATCCGGGACATGCCGTGGGTGGTGGACGGCCAGGTGGTGCCGCGCAAGGTGTGCCAGCTGGCGCTGAGCTTCGACCACCGGGCGGTCGACGGCCAGCAGGGTTCGCAGTTCCTGGCGGACGTCGGCGCGCTGCTGGCCGACCCGGCGACGGCGATCACCTACTGATCACCTGCTGATCGGCTGCCGGTCGCGCTGCTGACGACGGCCGGGGTGCGCGTGCACCCCGGCCGTTCGTGCGCGGTGCGGGTGTTCCCGCCCCGGCGCTCAGTCCTCCTTGCGGCGGCGGCCGCCGGAGCGGGCACCGCCCCCGTTCGCGGCCGCGTTCTGCCGGGCCGCGCCGTCGGACTCGGCGGACCCGCCGCCGAAGTCGAAGCTGTGCGAGTCGAACTCGTGCACGTCGATGTCCGGCAGACCGCCGAGCTCGTTGTTCAGCTCGCCGAAGATCGGCGTTCCTGGATCGGGCTTGTTCACCGCTTCGCCCTCCCGTTTCGTTCTCGAAGCCGTGTTGCTGAGGTCGAGCCGGCACCGCACGGCACCGGACTCGTGGCGCGACCGGCTCTCCCAGCCGATGGCACCGGTGAGCCCACGCGCTCACCGTGCCGATCAAACGCGAACTAGTCCGTTCGCCTCGCGCCGACCGCTGATGTTCATTCCTTCGGGCGTGTACATGATGCCTCGCAGCGCTCCGGAGGACGCACACCCCTGGAACTTTCCCTCCCACATTCCAACATCGGGCCCGCGTCGAGCATTCCCCGAGTGGTGTTCGCCACGCTCCGGCAACCTCGCGCGGGAGCGGCAGCAAACCCCGAGTCAACAGGCGGAAGCCCGACCTCGAGGGGAAATCCAGTGATCTAGCTCACTCGGAGTCAACGCCGGGGGTCGCTCAAACATCACTCGAACGTGTGGCTGCGATGGACGGTTCCCGTCGGGGGGACCGCGCAGCGGCACCGGGGAGATGAATCCGATGTTCCGCACCAAGCACGGCAAGATCGCCGCCATCCTCGGGTCCGCGCTGTTCGCCGGAGTCGCGGTCGCGGGCACGGCCCAGGCCATGCCGCACGACCACCCGAACTACGACGAGTACTGCACCCCCGAGCAGGTCGACGTCACCATCGGGCCGCTGGACCACGCGATGATGCACGAGGGCGGCGACGTCCGGTTCAGCGCGAAGCCCGGCCAGAGCTGCCTGCTCGGCGGCGCCCCCGGCCTGAACTTCCTGGACGTGCAGGGCGATTCCGCGCAGATCCCCACCCGCTACCCCAGCGGCGAGGCCGAGGTGCACCGCGTCGACGAGGACCACCCGGTCTCGGCCGGTTTCAGCTACCTGGTGACCGACCCGAACACCGGCAACAGCATCCCCGGGTCCGTGCCCGGCGCCCTGGAGATCTCGTTCCCCGGCCCGGTCAGCCCGTACAGCGTGACCCTGCCCTGGAACGGCGCCACCGTCCCCGGCCCGGTCACCGTCACCAACCTGAACCCGCAGACCCAGGCCTGACGACGGGTCGCCGCCTCGGGGCAGGCGGCGACCCCAGCATCGATCAGCACTCCTAGTATTCAATCGATGACCGACCGTGATGATCTGCCGTCCAAGAACCGGTTGAACGTGATCGGCAAACGCATCCGCAAGCGAGCACGCGCCGAAGCGCTCGCCCTGGACGGCGAGTTCGCTGCCGAGGACGAACGGATCGTCCGGCAGTGGCGGGCCCTGCACTCGGACTGCTTGACGACGACCAGGAACGGGCTGGGAGTCCACGTGATGCGAGTACTGCGCCGCGACTCGACCGCACAGCTCGTGACGCAACGGCTCAAGCGCTACCACAGCATCGTGGCCAAGCTCGTCCGGGACAAACCGCGGCTGAGCGAAATCCAGGACATCGCGGGATGCCGAGCGGTGCTGCCGTCTCCACTGCTGGTTCGCGAGGTCGTCGACCGCATCGGGACGGCGCGCAAGCTGACGGTCGAGGAAGTGCGCGATTACGAAGCGACCCCGCACTCCGGCGGATACCGCGCAGTGCACGTGCGGTGCCGCCGGGGTGATTTCAAGGTCGAGATCCAGCTGCGCACCGATCGTCAGCAGCAGTGGGCCGAGCTGGTCGAAGAATGGGACACGACGCTGGGGACTGACATCAAGCACGAATCGGCACCGGCCCCGGCCATCAGGTACTTCCGCCAGCTGCGTGAGCACTTTCATCAGATCGACCAAGACCAGGCAGTACCGGACAGAGCTATGCTGCTGGACGCGGCCGCGGATGTTCGGCGTTGGCTCACCGAGGAGGCGTTCGCATGACCGGTAACGACACCTGGTTCCTGCTCGTTCGCTACCCGCGCACCGGAACCACAGAAGTTCAGACCTTCGACGACGCGCTGGTGGCGGCCCAGGCCTACAGCGAGACGGAGGCACACCTGGAGTGCGGCCGGGAAGAGGCGGACGCGGTGCTGGTGGGCGCGCCGAGCCGTGAAGTGGTCGAGGAGCGGTACCCCAGCTACTTCCTCCACGCCACGTCGGTGCGGGCCAAGATCGAGCACTTGCTCGGCAGCATGCCCGCCCTCCCCGCATAGATCGGACCGGAACGGCCGAAGCCCCTGGCACCGTCGGTGCCAGGGGCTTCGGCGGACCACCGGATCACTGGATGTGGCGGCCGGAGATGGCTCGGGAGACGACGAGCTGCTGGATCTGCTCGGTGCCCTCGAAGATGTCGTAGATCTTCGCGTCGCGGTGCAGGCGCTCCACCGGGAACTCGCGGGTGTAGCCGTTGCCGCCGAGGATCTGGATGGCGCGCTCGGTCGCCCAGGTGGCGACGCGGCCGGCCTTGAGCTTGGACATGGAGCCCTCGCCCGCGGTGAACGGCTCGTCGTTGCGGCCCATCCACGCCGCGCGCCACACCAGCAGCCGCGCCGCGTCGATCTCCATGCGCATGTCGGCGAGGGTGAACGCGATCGACTGGTTGTCGATGATCGGGCGGCCGAAGGTCTCGCGCTCCTTGGCGTACTCCAGCGCGTGCTCGTAGGCGGCGCGGGCGATGCCGAGGGCCTGCGCGCCGACGGTGGGGCGGGAGAGCTCGAAGGTCTTCATCGCAGCTTGGCCACCGCTCTTCGAGCCCTTGCCGCCTTCGCGGGCGCGGGCGAGCTTCTCGTCCAGCTTCTCCTTGCCGCCGAGCAGGCAGCTGCCGGGGACCCGCACGTCGTCCAGGAACACGTCCGCGGTGTGCGAGGCGCGCAGCCCGTGCTTCTTGATCTTGCTGGGAGCTTCCAGGCCCTTGGTGCCGGGCGGGATGATGAACGCGGCCTGCCCGCGGGAACCGAGCGAGGAGTCCACGACCGCCTGCACGACGTGCACGTTCGCGATGCCGCCGTTGGTGGCCCACGCCTTCTGGCCGTTGAGCACCCACTCGTCGGTGGCCTCGTCGTAGACGGCGCGGGTGCGCATCGCCGAGACGTCGGAGCCCGCGGCGGGCTCGGAGGAGCAGAACGCGCCGACCTTCGGGTCGTTCTCGTCGCCGTAGCACTGCGGTACCCACTCGGCCATCTGGTCCGGGGTGCCCGCGGCGAAGATGCCCGCGACCGCCAGCGTGGTGCCGAAGATCGCCATGCCGATGCCGCCGTCGCCCCAGAACAGCTCTTCGTTGGCGATGGGCAGCGACAGGCCGGTGTCGTCGGCCCAGAACGTCGCGATGGTCTCGAAGCCGTACAGGCCGACCTTCGCGGCCTCCTGGATTATCGGCCAGGGGGTCTCTTCCCGCTCGTCCCACTCCGCCGCGGCCGGGCGGATGACCTTCTCGGAGAAGCCGTGCACCCAATCGCGCAGGTCGCGGTGTTCCTCGCTCAGTTCCAGGGAGAAGCTCATCGAATTCCTTCGGTTCGTGGCGGAGTGCGTGGTGTGGAACGGGGTGCGGAGCGTTCCGGTTCCCGAGCGTTCAGGTTCTCAGAAGTGGCGGGGCGGAGCGGGCGCCCGCGGCCGGAGACCCCCCGATCGCCGAGGCCCCGATCGCCGAGATCCCGGGCGCCGATCAGGCCTTGGGGATCTGGAAGAGCTTGGTGAGGCCTGCGGCGAATCCGACGTCGCCCGCGACCTTCAACTTGCCGGTCATGAACTGCACCGGGGCGGAGGCGTTGCCGGAGACCAGCTTCAGGAACTCCACCGGCGTGATCATGATCGTGACCCGCGGGTCGTCGTGCTGCGGTTCCTTGTTCACCGTGCAGGTCCCACCGGAGAGCACCGACTCGTAGCGCACGGTGTCCTGCTCGTCGGTGCCGATGCGCCAGCGCACCACGGCTTCGGTGGAGCGGGCCTTGTCCGACTTGTAGTGCTCGCTCATACGGCGGAACACCTCGTCGAGCACCTGCACGCGCAGTTCGGGGCGGGCCATGACCGCTTCCACCTGCTTGGCCGAGGCGCGCGAGATCAGCTTGGCGAACTGCTCCGGGCGGAGTTCGCTGAGGTCCGCCGCACCGCCGGAGGCGTGCTCGGAGGCCGCGGCCAGCAGCGCGACGAACTCGTCTTCGCCGATCTTCTTCGGGTCGACCTCGGCGAGCGCGGCGACCGGATCCGTGTTGGACATGTGACCTCCCCTTACCTACTGACAAGTAATACTACGCGCGAGTAGGTTAGGCGGGCAAGGCATCCCGCTGATCGTTCTGCTCTAGCCTCTCCGGCAGATCAGGACCAGCCGAGCCACGCCGCGGACCCGGCCCCGCAACACCGCCCGCGGCGGGAAAACAGGAGGTGGGATGCGGCCCGACCCGGACGATCACGAGGCGAGCCCACGACCCCGCAGCAGGCGGCTACCGCGGTCGGTGCGCGAACGGCAGATCCTCGACGCCGCCGTCGAGGTCTACGCGGCACGCGGCTTCCACCTCGCGTCCATGGACGAGATCTCCGAAGTCGCAGGCATCTCCAAACCGATGATCTACGCCTACCTCGGTTCCAAGGAAGAGCTGTTCGTGGCGTGCATCCAGCGGGAGGCCACCCGGCTCATCGAAGCCATCAGCACCGCCGTGGACCCCGAGGTCGGCCCCGACGAGCAGCTCTGGCGGGGTCTGCGGGTCTTCTTCGACTACGTGCAGCGGAACCGGGCCAGCTGGGTGCTGCTGCACCGGCAGGCACCCGCGGGCGGCGAACCGTTCGCCGCCGAGTTCGGGCAGTGGCGGGAGCGGGCGATGGTCCTCATCGCCTCCCTGCTGGCCCGCGCCACCGAGGGGGCGGCGCAGCCGATGCAGCCGCAGCAGATGGAACCGTTCGCGGCCTCGCTGGTCGGCGCCGCCGAATCGCTGCTCGACTGGTGGGTGGAGCACCCGGAGCACACCGCGGACGGGCTGGCGATGCGGTTGATGAACCTCGCGTGGATGGGGTTCGGCGACCTCGTCGAAGGACGTTCCTGGTCGCCCGGCGGCGACGCGTCGGGCTGCACCGCGTTCGACTGAAGCGGCGCGGTGGTGGCGGTCGAGCCACCACCACCGCCCGCACCCGGGTTCCCGCGCGCACGCGAACCCGGCCCCGCCTTCCCGCAGGTCAGTGCAGCCGCCCCACCAGGTGCGGCTTGCCGGAACGGGAGTGCACCGCGAACGTCCCGGCGTCCCGATGCGCGGTGAACTCCACCGTCGAGGGCAGCAGCAGCGGCTTCACGAAGTCCACGTCGACCGCGTACGAGTCCGGCAGCCTGCCCTCCAGCGCCGCCAGCGCCCGCGCCTTCGTCCACATGCCGTGCGCGATGGCGCGCGGGAAGCCGAACGCCTTCGCCGTCAGCGCGCGCAGGTGGATCGGGTTCTTGTCCCCGGACACCTCCGCGTAGCGGCGGCCCTGGTCGGCGGGCACCCGCCAGCGGGCGGTGGCCGAACCCGGCTCGACCTCGGCGGCCCGCTCGGCCCGCGGCGCCGACTCGTCCGGCTTGCCGCGGCGCAGGTAGGTGCTGGTCTCCCGCCACACCACCTCGCCCTCGACGCTGGTCTCGGTGACCACGTCGAGCTGCCTGCCCTTCGGGTGCGGGCGCAGGTCCGCCACCCGCACCCGCTGGGTGAGCACGTCGGTGACCAGGAGCGGCCGGTGCACGGTGATGCTGTTCGCCACGTGCACCAGCCCCACCAGCGGGAACGGGAAGCCCGGATCGGTCATCAGCCGCACCGACAACCCGAACGAGAGCACGTGCGGGTAGGTCGCGGGCAGCACGTCGCGCAGCCCGAACCCGCAGACCCGGCCGTACTCGGCCAGGTGCTCGGGGTCGACGGTGATGTCGCGGCGCACGTACTCGGTCGTCGGCAGCTCCCCGCCGCGGCGCAGCGGCCCGGTGGCGGCGGCCTTGAGGTACAGCGCGGAGAGGTTCGGCGGCGCGTCGATCTCGGTGCTCATCACGCCCCCAGCAGGCTCTGGCCGCAGACCCGCACGACGTTGCCGTTGACCCCGGAGGAGGCCGGGCTGGCGTACCAGGCGATGGTCTCGGCGACGTCCACCGGCAGCCCGCCCTGCGAGAGGCTGCTCATCCGGCGGCCGGCCTCGCGGATGAACAGCGGGACGGCCGCGGTCATCTTCGTCTCGATGAAGCCGGGCGCGACGGCGTTGATGGTGGCGCCGCGGCGGGCCGCCACCGGGGCCAGCGCCTGCACCAGGCCGATCACGCCCGCCTTCGAGGCCGCGTAGTTCGCCTGGCCCACGTTGCCCGCGATGCCGCTGATGGAGGCGACGCCGATCAGCCTGCCGCCCTCGCGCAGCGGGGAGCCCTCGGCGAGCAGCGCCTCGTTGATGCGCTCCTGCGCGGTCAGGTTCACCGCGATCACCGAGTCCCAGCGCGCGTCGTCCATCCGCCCGAGGGTCTTGTCCCGGGTGATGCCCGCGTTGTGCACGACCACGTCGAGCCCGCCGTGGCGTTCGGCGAAGTGCTCGGCGATGCGCTGCGGCGCGTCCTCCGCGGTGATGTCCAGCTGCAGGGTGGAGCCGCCGATGCGGTTGGCGACCTTGGCGAGGTCGGCGCCCTGGGCGGGGATGTCGAGGCAGACGACGTGCGCGCCGTCGCGGGCGAGGGTCTCGGCGATGGACTCGCCGATGCCGCGGGAGGCGCCGGTGACCAGGGCGACCTTGTCGCGCAGCGGCTTCTCCCGGTCGACCTGCGGGGCGTCGGCGCGGCCGACCCGGATGACCTGGGCGGAGACGAACGCGGACTTGGCCGACAGCAGGAAGCTCAGCGTGGAGTCGAGGGACTGCTCGGCACCTTCGGAGGCGTACACGAGCTGGGCGGTGGCGCCGCGCTTGAGCTCCTTGCCGACGGTGCGCACGAAGCCTTCGAGGGCGCGCTGCGCGACGCGCTCGCCCGCGCCGGTGGTCTCCTCCGGCGGGGTGCCGAGCACGATGACGCGGCCGCAGGTGCCGACCTGGCGGATCACCGGGCTGAAGAACGCGCGCAGCTGGGCGAGCTGGGCGCTGGAGGTGATGCCGGTGGCGTCGAAGACGAGCGCCGCGTAGCGGGCGTCGTCGGCCGCCTCGGTGCGGACCTCGGCGCCGACGGACTTCAGCGTGCCCGCGACGGCCTCGCCGAGCCGCGATCCCGCGGCGGCGCCGGTGAGCACCGGCCCGTCCACGACCGGGTCGCCGGGCCGGTACCTGCGGAGCGGGGTGGGCGTGGGCAGGCCGATGCGCTTGGCGATCGTTCGACCGAACCCGGTCGAGGTGAACTGCTGGTACCGGTCGGACATGCGCACTCCCGTGAGCGGGTGGTCGGTGGACTGGGCGGGCGGCCCGCGCGCCGGGCGCGGCGGGCGCTCGGGTGGGTGCGGGCTCGACGTCTAACCTACCCGCGGGTAGGTTAGAACGTCAGCGGGGCCCGCACCAGAGCTCCCGCCCACCGATCCGGTGATCAGCACCAGTCGAACCCCACGGACCGCCGGTCCCGTCCCGAAGGAGTCCCGCATGCCCACCACTCGACGCGTCGCGATCGTCGGCGGCAACCGGATCCCCTTCGCCCGATCCGGCGGGCCGTACACGCAGGCGTCCAACCAGGACATGCTCACCGCCGCGCTGGACGGGCTGCTCGCCCGCTTCGGGCTGCAGGGCGAGCTCGTCGGCGAGTTCGTCGCGGGCGCGGTGCTCAAGCACAGCCGCGACTTCAACCTCGCCCGCGAATCCGTCCTCGGTTCCCGGCTCGACCCGCGCACCCCCGCGCACGACGTGCAGATGGCCTGCGCGACCGGGCTGGAGGCCGTCACCTCGGTCGCCAACAAGATCGCCCTCGGGCAGCTCGACTCCGGCATCGCCGGTGGCGTGGACAGCGCCAGCGACGCGCCCATCGCGGTCAACGACGACCTCCGCCGGGTGCTGCTCGCCGCGAACCACGCCAAGAGCACCGGTGGCAAGATCAAGGCGCTGACCGGGGTGCGGCCGCAGCACGTGGTGCCGGACATCCCGGAGAACTCCGAACCGCGCACCGGCCTGTCCATGGGCGAGCACGCCGCCCGCACCGCGCTGGACTGGCAGGTCGGCCGCGAAGACCAGGACGAACTCGCCGCGCGCAGCCACCAGCGGCTCGCCGCCGCCTACGACCGCGGCTTCTTCGACGACCTGCTCACCCCGTTCCAGGGCCTCACCCGGGACCAGAACCTGCGGCCGGACAGCAGCGCCGAGAAGCTCGCCAAGCTCAAGCCGGTGTTCGGCAAGGGCGAGGGCGCCACCATGACCGCGGGCAACTCCACGCCGCTCAGCGACGGCGCCGCCGTGGTGCTGCTGGCCAGCGAGGAGTGGGCCGAGGCGCACAAGCTGCCGGTGCTGGCCTACCTCAGCGACATCGTGCCCGCGGGCGTGGACCACGTCAGCGGGGACGAAGGCCTGCTGATGGCTCCCGCGTACGCGGTGCCGAAGCTGCTGGAGCGCAACGGGATCGGGCTCGGCGACTTCGACTTCTACGAGATCCACGAGGCGTTCGCCTCGCAGGTGCTGGCGACGCTGAAGTCGTGGCAGGACCCGGACTTCTGCAAGGACCGGCTGGGCCTGGACGCGCCGCTCGGCGACATCGACCCGGCGAAGCTGAACGTGAACGGTTCCTCGCTGGCCGCCGGGCACCCGTTCGCCGCCACCGGCGGCCGCATCGTCGCCACCCTGGCGAAGCTGCTGGCCGAACGCGGTTCCGGCCGCGGCCTGATCTCGGTCTGCGCGGCGGGCGGGCAAGGCGTCACCGCCATCGTCGAACGCTGATCGGGCGGTGCGGGGCCCGCCCGGGGGGGGGGGGGGGGCGCCCCCCCCCCCCCCCCCCCGCGGGGGGGGGCGGGGGGCGGGGGGGGCGGGGGGGGCCCCCCCCCCCCCCCCCCCCGCGCTACGCCGCCCGCCGCGCGCGCGTCCGCTCGGGCTGCCAGGTCGCGACCAGGACGGCGGCGAGCAGGAGCTGGGCGACGTCCCCGGCGTAGTACAGGAGCTCCGCGCCACCGCGCACCTCGACGGCGGGACCCTGCACCGCCGTCCACCCGCCGTACATCAGCTGCGCGATGATCGCGTGCACCGCGATGGCGCAGCCCAGGAACACCAGCCGGGCGCGCACCGGCGGCCGGTCCGGCGCCGGGTCCGGACCAGCGATGACGTGCACGAACAGGTAGCCGGCCAGCAGGAAGTGCGCGAACAGCAGCCAGTGCCCGACCGGGTGCTCGCCCACCTCGTGCAGCGGGGTCGTGTACAGCAGCACCAGACCACCCGCGGACAGCAGCAGTGCGACCTCGGGCCGGTTCAGCACCCGCACCGGCCCGCTGCGCAGCACCGCAGTCAGCCGCCGGCCGAACCACGGCGGAGCGGTGCGCAGCAGCAATGTCACCGGGGCGCCCAGCGCCAGCCCGAGCGGGGCGTACATGCCGATCAGCAGGTGCTGCACCACGTTCCCGCGGAAGTCCCCGCCTGCGAAGCTCGCGACCGGCGGCAGCAGCGCCACCGCCAGCACCCCGAGACCGGCGGCGAAGCAGGCGGTGCGCCACCGGCACCAGCCGCGCCCCGGGTTGCGGCGGCGGGCCAGCCCGGCCAGCCGGAGGTACCCGGCACCGACCAGCGCCAGCGCGAGCACGGACGGCAGCGCACCGGCCGCGTGCACGTCGTGGCTCATCGAGCACCACCACCGCCCTGCGCGCCGTCCTGCGCGCCGCCGCGCTGCGCACCGGTGCCGCGCGCACCACTTCCGTGCGCACCACCGCGCCGCACGCCACCGCGCCGCGTGCCGCCGCGCCGCGCACGACCGCCTCGCGCACGACCACACCGCGGGCCGCCGCGCCGCGCGCCAGTGCCGCGCGCACCGTTTCCGTACGCGCCACCGCGCTGCGCACCACTTCCTGGCGCACGACCGCGCTGCGCACCACTGCCACGCACACCACTGTCACCACCGCGCTGCGCGCCACCGCGCTGCGCGCCACCGCGCTGCGCACGACCGCCTTGCGCGCCGCCGCCCCGCTGCAGCAGGTATCCGGCCACGACCAGCAGCGCGCCGAGGGCGAGGAAGCCCAGGTCCCACCACGCCCGGCCGGGCCCGCCGCGGACGTGGTGGACGCCCAGCAGGTGGTGGTCCAGCACGCCCTCGACCAGGTCGAACGAACCCCAGCCGACGAGGACCCAGCCCCACAGCACCCGCGAGCCCCACACCCGGCGCCGCCTGCGGGTGACCCGCGAGTGCAGCAGCGCCAGTCCGCCCAGCACCGCGAGCCAGCAGGCCGCGTGCAGCACCGCGTCCCGCGCCGTGTTCATCTCCGAACCGGGCCCGCCCGGCGCGCGGTGCCAGCGCAGCAGCCGGTACAGCAGGAAGCCGTCGACGAATCCGCCGAGCCCGATCCCGAGCACGACTCCCGGTAACCGGAACGGCCCGGGTCCGGTGTCCGCCTCGGCATCGCGCGCACTCCCCATCCCCATGTCATCCCCCAGTCGCCGATCCTTCCCGGCGGTGTTCCCCGGCCGGCGGGGCGCGCAACCGCGCGTGGCGACGGCGGGCGCGGGTAGCCGACCTGGCATGGGCAAGAGCAGTGCGGACTACGAGCGCGACTACACGGACCCCGGGCTGCGGGAGCGGTTGAAGGAGGAGCTGAAGGCCTCCGGCGACGGCGGCGCTCCCGGGCAGTGGTCGGCGCGCAAGAGCCAGCTCCTCGCGCAGCGGTACGAGCGGCACGGCGGCGGCTACCGGCATCCGGGGCGGCGCACCCGCGCGCAGCGGGACCTGGAGCGGTGGACCGACGAGCGCTGGCAGACCGAGTCGGGCTCGGCGCAGGCCCGCCACGACGGCACCACCGAGCGGTACCTGCCGGCGGACGCCTGGGCGGAGCTGTCACCGCGCGAGCGCCGCGAGACCCGGCGCGCCAAGCGGGCGGCGTCCCGCCGGGGCGAGCAGTTCGCCGCGAACCCGCCCGCCGCCCGGTCCGCCCGCAGGTCCGCCGAGCTCGACGAGCTCCCCGCCCGGGAGGCCGCGCGGCGCGCCCGCGACCTGCCCCCGCGCGAGGCGGCGGCCGCCGCGCGGCACGAGCGCGCCCACCGGGCTCGCAAGACGGTGCTGCGCGAGCTCGACCGGGCGGGCCGCCGCTAGGTCGTTCCGCGGTAGGTCGTTCCGCGGTGGGTCGTGTCCGCGCTGTCCGCGCTAGGTCGTGTCCGCGCTGGGGCGTGTGGTGGTCGTGTCCGCGGCGGGCTGTTCCTCGCCGGGCCGTTCATGCGGTGGGGCGTCTCGCCGGGCCGTTCCCGCGATGCCGTCCCGCGGTGGGTGATCTCGCGCCCGTTCCCGCGGCGCCGTCCCGCGCTGGGTGATCTCGCGCCCGTTCCCGCGGCGCCGTCCCGCGCTGGGCGGTCTTGCGCGCCCGGTTCCCCGCCGGACCGTTCCCGCGTCGGCGCGGATGTCGCGAGCCACCGCGAAACGCGGCCGCGGTGACCGTCCGCGCTGGTCAAACCGGTTCCGGCACCGACATGGGTGGTTCCGGCACCACCCACATTCGCGTGACATGACTCACACCCGAGTCGGTGTGTAACAACGCCGGGGGTGCCGCCGATATGGATGGTGACCCCGCGGTGCTGTCGGACCCCCGACCTGGCAGCACCGCGGGGCTTTCCAATTCCCGGGCCCAGCGCCCCGGCGAACCTCTCCTCCCGAACGCTCCCGGCGCGGTCCGCGCACCGGAGATCAAGCGCGCAGGAGCTCCCGGAATTCCCCACCCGCACCCGCCTCCCACCATGTGGACGCGGGAACAGCGTCCCGGCGGACTGTTGTTGACTCCGCACGTGAGCACCGCGTCGCACCTCCGCACCCGCGTCCGCGCGCCCGAGCTGACCGGGCGGCAGTGGCTGAACACCGGCGGCCGGGAGGTCCTCCTCTCCGACCTGCGCGGCAAGATCGTGCTGCTGGACTTCTGGACGTTCTGCTGCATCAACTGCCTGCACGTCATCGACGAACTCCGCCCGTTGGAGCAGGAGTTCGCCGACGAGCTCGTCACCGTCGGGGTGCACTCGCCGAAGTTCGAGCACGAAGCCGACCCGGACGCGCTGCTCGCCGCCGTCGAGCGCTACTCGGTGCACCACCCGGTGCTCGACGACCCGGAGCTGTCGACCTGGCAGAACTACGCCGTCAAGGCGTGGCCGACGCTGGCCGTGGTCGACCCCGAGGGCTACCTCGTGCACGTCGCCGCCGGTGAGGGCCACGTGGACGCGCTGCGCAGCGTGCTGCGCGAACTCGTCGCCGAGCACGACGCCAAGGGCACCCTGCACCGCGGCGACGGCCCCTACGTGCCGCCGGAACCCGCCGCCACCGAGCTGCGCTTCCCCGCGAAGATCGCCGCCGGCCCGGGCACCGTGCTGGTCTCGGACTCCGCGAACCACTCGCTGGTCGAGTTCGACCGCGACGGCGAGACGGTGCTGCGCCGCATCGGCAGCGGCGAGCGCGGCGCCCGCGACGGCGGCCCCGACGAGGCCTCCTTCGCCGAACCCGCCGGGATCGCGGTGCTGCCCGAGGCGGTCGCCGCCGAAGCCGGCTACGACCTGGTCGTCGCCGACACGGTGAACCACCTGCTGCGCGGCGTGCGGCTCGCCGACGGGCACGTCACGACCATCGCGGGCACCGGCGAGCAGTGGCGCGACGGCGCGGACGGGGGCCCGGGGACGGACACCCCGCTGACCAGCCCGTGGGACGTCGCCTGGTGGGAACCGGCGGGCGGCGTCGTCATCGCGATGGCGGGCAACCACACGCTCGGGCTGTTCGACCCGCACACCGGGCGGGTCCGCCGCTTCGCGGGCACCACCGTGGAGGGCCTGCGCGACGGGGACGCGGCCGAGGCGTTCTTCGCCCAGCCCTCCGGCCTCGCCGACGGCGGCGACCGGTTGTGGCTCGCCGACTCGGAGACCTCCGCGCTGCGCTGGGTCGAACCGGACGGCACCGGGTTCCGGGTCCGGACCGCGATCGGCACCGGGCTGTTCGACTTCGGGCACGCCGACGGGCCCGCGGACCGCGCGCTGCTGCAGCACCCGCTGGGGGTGGCGGTGCTGCCCGACGGGTCGGTCGCCGTCTGCGACACCTACAACGGCGCCCTCCGACGTTACGATCCGGCATCGAACGAGGTCGGCACGCTCGCCACCCACCTCGCCGAACCGTCCGGTGCGGCCGTGGTCGACGGGGAGCTGGTGGTGGTGGCCTCCGCCGCACACCGGCTGGAGCGGCCGGTGCCGCCCGGTGTCACCGCGAAACTCGTCGAAGGCGCATCGCAGCAGGTCACCCGCCCCGCCACCGAGATCGGCGGCGGCGAGGTGCAGCTCGCCGTGGTGTTCACCCCGCCGCCGGGCAGCAAGCTCGACGACCGCTACGGGCCCTCCACCCGGCTGGAGATCACCTCGACCCCGCCGGAACTGCTGGTCGAAGGCGCAGGCACCGGAACCGACCTGGAACGGCGGCTGGTGCTCGCCGACGGCATCGAGCACGGCGTGCTGCACGTCGTCGCGCAGGCCGCCAGCTGCACCGACGACCCCGCCGTCGAACACCCCACCTGCAACCTGACCAGGCAGGACTGGGGAGTGCCGGTGCGCGTTGCGCCGGGTGGCCCACAGCGGCTGCCGCTGGTGCTGGGCGGGATGGACGCAGGCGCCTGAGCGGCCCCCTGCGCGGCGGGCGCGTCGGGGCGGGCACGTAAACTTTTCGGGTGACCGATGCCAAGCTCGAGATCCAGATGCTGCATGACCGGGTCATGGTGCGGGTCTCTGCGGAATCCGGCGAACGCCGCAGCAGCGGCGGCATCGTGATTCCGGCGACCGCCCAGGTGGCCAAGCGGCTGCTCTGGGGCGAGGTCTTCGGGGTGGGCAGCCACGTGCGGGCCGTGAAGGTCGGCGACCAGGTGCTGTTCAACCCCGAGGAGCAGTTCGAGGTCGAAGTGCAGGGCCAGCCCTACCTGGTGATGCGGGAGCGCGACCTGCACGCCGTGGCCAGCGAGCAGATCGAACAGGGCACCGGCCTGTACCTGTGAGCCACTGATCCACCGCGAGCCGCGACCGGCACCCCTCCCAGGTGCCGCCGCTGTCGGGGTGAGGCGGGCAAGGCGTCCTTGACGGACGGCCCCGGCGCCTGTTCGCTGATGTACCCCACCGCACGACCGAACCGATGAAGGGGAAGCGGTGCCGGAAAACTACGACGTCTCATCCGGGGACGATCCGAACCGGAAACCGGCGGGCGATGCCCCCGGACCGGCGGAGCGGCCCGGCGCATCGGGCGGGTCCGCCGCGGACGCCACGCGGCCGAGCACCCCGGTCCCAGGAGCACCGGCGGAGTCCGCCGCGGAGCGGACCGCGCAGATCTCCGCGGAGCAGCTCGCCGCGGCCGGATCCGCATCGGCCCAGTCCGGATCGGCGCAGTCCGGATCGGCGCAGTCCGCATCGGCCCAGTCCGGATCGGCGCAGTCCGGGTCAGCTCAGCCCGGATCAGCCCAGTCCACGTCGACGAGCTCGACGGCGGAGTCGGCTCGGTCCGGTAGCTCGGCGGACGCCGTCGACCCGGCCGAGCGCGGCACCCGCCCGCTGTCCCAGCAGGCGGCCGCCGACGGCACGCAGCGCCTCGGCCAGGAGCCGCCGGAGGACGACGCCGAGCGCACCCAGACCATCCCGAAGGTCCCCGCCGAGAGCGGCGGCACCTACGCCTCGCCCACGGACTTCCTCGGCGCCCCCGGTTTCCTCGGCTCGTCCGAGACGACGAGCGTGCACCCGGCGGTGAGCGGCCAGGAGCCGACGGTGCAGGCCGCGGGCGGCTCGTTCGCCCCGCCGCCCACCCAGCAGATCTCGTACCCCGAGGTCGACTCGGAGCGCACCCAGAACATCCCGAAGGTCCCCGTCGACGCGAACTCGCCGTCGGCCGCCGGATTCGCGGGCGGGATCGGCGGCGGCTTCGCCGAGGACCCGCCGGAGCAGAGCGGCCCCAAGGACCGCCGCAAGCTGATCCGCGGCGGCATCGTGGCCGGGATCGCCGCCGGTGTCCTGCTGCTGCTCTACGTGGGCGACCTGACGTTCAGCAGCGGCACCGTGCCGCGCGGCACCACCGTCGCCGACGTGCACGTCGGGGGCCTCACCCCGGCCGCGGCGGAGCGCAAGCTGCGCGAGGAGCTCGGCCCGAACCTGCAGCAGCCGGTGCAGCTGCAGGCCGGGGACGCCACCGCCACCATCTCCCCGGAGCAGTCCGGGCTGACGATGGACTGGCCGGCCACCATCGAGCAGGCCGGGTCGCAGCCGCTGAACCCGTTCACCCGGATCGCCTCGCTGTTCACCAGCCGCGAGATCTCCCCGGTCAGCCACGGCGACGAGCAGCAGGTCGTGGCCGCGCTGGAGCAGGTCAAGCCGCGCCTGGAGCGCCCGGCCTCCGAAGGCACCATCAAGTTCGAGGGCACCACCCCGGTCGCGGTCGAGCCGGTCACCGGTCGTTCGGTGGACGTGCAGGTCGCCGCCGACCAGGTGATGGCCGACTGGGCGAAGGGCGGCGCGGTCCAGGTGCCGTTCACCGAGCAGGCGGTGCGCACCACCTCCGACGGCGTGCACCAGGCGCTGCGGAACGTGGCCGAGCCCGCGGTGTCCGGCCCGATCGCGATCAAGGGCGAGGGCCACGACGCCGCGCTCGCGCCGGAGACGGTCGCCGCCGCGCTGCGCTTCGAGTCGGACGGCAAGGGCGGGCTCCGCTCGCACCTCGACCTGCCGACGGTGATCGGCGGGGTCGAGCCGCAGCTGCTCGACACGATGAAGCCGGCCAAGGACGCCGAAGTGGCCCTCGAAGGCGGCCGCCCCGTGGTGCGCCCCTCGCTGGAGGGCCGCGGTGTGAACTGGGACAAGAGCTTCGAGAAGCTGCTGGACGTGGCCCGCAAGAAGCAGGACCGCACGCTGCAGGCCGTCTACGAGCAGCAGCCGCCCGCGTTCAGCACCGACCAGGCCAACGGCCTCGGCATCAAGGAAGTCATCAGCGAGTTCCAGACCGGCGGCTTCGAAACGGCCTCCGGGGTGAACATCCGGCGCACCGCCGAGCAGGTCAACGGCGCGGTGATCAAGCCGGGCGAGACGTTCAGCCTCAACGGCCACACCGGTCCGCGCGGCACCGCGCAGGGCTACGTGGAGTCCGGGATCATCGAGGACGGCCGTCCGGCGAAGGCGGTCGGCGGCGGCATCTCGCAGTTCGCGACCACGCTGTTCAACGCCTCGTACTTCGCGGGCGTGCAGGACGTGGAGCACAAGGAGCACAGCTACTACATCAGCCGCTACCCGGCGGGCCGCGAGGCCACGGTGTTCCAGAACCCGGACGGCAGCAGCGTCATCGACGTGAAGTTCAAGAACACCCTCGACAGCGGCATCATGATCACCACGGAGTGGACGCCGTCGTCGATCACGGTGAAGTTCTGGGGCACCAAGCAGTACGACGTGGGTTCCGAGACCGGTCCGCGCACCAACGAGAAGCCCCCGCACGAGAAGATCGTGCCGCCGGGCGAGCCGTGCAGCCCCAGCAAGGGCAACGGCGGCTTCACCGTCACCGACACCCGCACGTTGACCGACGTGCGCAACGGGAACGTGAAGAAGGAGAAGCCGAGCAAGACGGTCTACAACCCGCAGCCGATCATCCACTGCGGCGCACCGCCGGCCCCCTGATCGCAGCACCGACGAGGCCCCTCCCGGTTCCGGGAGGGGCCTCGTCCGCGTTCGGAGGCATCGATCGCGCCGCGGCCGGGCACCCGGCGGGGGAACGACGAACCCGACACTGGGAGCCATCGATGCGAGCCACCGTGATCCGCGGCGCGGGCGACGTGCACGTGGAAGAGGTACCGGACGCGGCGCTGCGGGAGCCGACGGACGCGGTCGTGCGGGTGGTGCTGACCTGCGTGTGCGGCAGCGACCTGTGGCCGTACAAGGGCATGGAGCGCGACGAGGACGGGAAGCGGATCGGCCACGAGTTCCTCGGCGTGGTCGAGGAGGTCGGGTCCGAGGTGCGCTCGGTGCGGCCGGGCGACCTGGTCGTCTCGCCGTTCACCTTCTCCGACGGCACCTGCGAGTTCTGCCGGGAGTCGCTGCAGACGTCCTGCCCGTCGGGCGGGGTGTACGGCGCCCCCGGCGAGGACGGTGCGCAGGGCGAGGCGGTGCGGGTGCCGCACGCGGACGGGACCTTGGTGCCGCTGCCGGTGCAGCAGGACGATCCGCTGCTGCCGTCACTGCTCACCCTGGCCGACGTGTTCCCGACGGGCCACCACGCCGCGGTGTCCGCCGGTGTGCGGCGGGGCGGTTCGGTGGCCGTGGTCGGCGACGGGGCCGTCGGCCTGTGCGGGGTGCTGGCGGCGGCCCGGCTCGGCGCCGACCAGCTGATCATCATGGGCAGGCACCAGGACCGCACCGAGCTGGCCCGCGAGTTCGGCGCGACCGACGTGGTGCCGGAGCGCGGCGACGAGGCCGTGCAGCGGGTGCGGGACCTGACCGGCGGCGAAGGGGTGCGCTCGGTGCTGGAGTGCGTGGGCACGGCCGAGTCGATGGCGACCGCGACCCGCCTGGTCCGCGACGGCGGCGCGATCGGCTACGTCGGCGTCCCGCAGGAGGGCGGCGGCCTGGACCTGCGGGAGCTGTTCATGCGCAACGTGCGGATCGGGGGTGGCGTGTGCCCGGCGCGCGCCTACGTCGAGGAGCTGCTGCCGGACGTGCTCTCCGGCGCGGTCCGGCCGGGCCGGGTGTTCGACCACGTCACCGACCTGGACGGGGTGCCGGACGCCTACCGGGCGATGGCCGACCGGAAGGCGCTCAAGGCGCTGGTGCGGGTCTGACCGGGGGAACCGCCCGGTCGTGAGAACGGGCGCGGGCGCCCCCGCCACCGAAGGGGACGCCCGCGCCGGTCCAGCGCCGGATCAGAACACCGACTCGTCCAGCTCCATGATGGAGTTGTCCGCGTTCTCCACGATCTTGCGGCGGCCGGTCAGCTCCGGCAGCACGTTCTTCGCGAAGAAGCGGGCCACCGCGACCTTGCCCTGGTAGAAGGGCTGGTCCTTCGCCGAGGCGCCCGCGTCCAGCGCGGCGAGCGCGATCTCGGCCTGGCGCAGCAGCAGCCAGCCGATGAGCAGGTCGCCCATGCTCATCAGCACGGTGACGGCGTGCTGGCCGACCTTGTAGATGTTGTTCACGTCCTCCTGCGCGGAGGTCAGGAAGCCGAAGACCGCGCCCAGGGTGCCCTGCGCGTCGTCCAGCGCCTTCGCGACCAGCGCGCGCTCCTCCTTGAGCCGGTCGTCCGCGCCCTCGGCCTCCAGCGACTTCTGCACCTCGGCGGCGAGGTGGCCCAGCGCTGCGCCGTTGTTGCGGACGATCTTGCGGAAGAAGAAGTCCTGCGCCTGGATCGCGGTGGTGCCCTCGTACAGGCTGTCGATCTTGGCGTCCCGGATGTACTGCTCGATCGGGTAGTCCTGCAGGTAGCCGGAGCCGCCGAGGGTCTGCAGCGACAGCGTCAGGTTCTCGTACGCCCGCTCCGAGCCGACGCCCTTCACGATCGGCAGCAGCAGGTCGTTGACCTGCTCGGCCAGCGTCACGTCCTCGCCGGTGGACTTGCCCTGGGCGATCTGGTCCTGGTAGGTCGCCGTGTACAGGTACACCGCGCGCAGGCCCTCCGCGTACGCCTTCTGCAGCAGCAGGATGCGGCGCACGTCGGGGTGGTTGGTGATGGTGACGCGCGGGGCGGTCTTGTCGGTGGCCCTGGTCAGGTCGGCGCCCTGCACGCGCTCCTTGGCGTACTCCAGCGCGTTGAGGTAACCGGTGGACAGGGTGGCGATGGCCTTGGTGCCGACCATCATCCGGGCGTACTCGATGACCTGGAACATCTGCGCGATGCCGTCGTGCACCTCGCCGAGCAGCCAGCCCTGCGCGGGCGTGCCGTGCTGGCCGAAGGTCAGCTCGCAGGTGGCGGAGGCGTTCAGGCCCATCTTGTGCTCGACGTTGGTGACGAAGGCGCCGTTGCGCTCGCCCGGCTCACCGGTGGTGGCGTCGAAGTGGAACTTGGGCACCAGGAACAGGCTGAGGCCCTTGGTGCCGGGCTTGCTCTCCACGCCGTCGCCCTCGGGGCGGGCCAGCACCATGTGCATGATGTTCTCGGTCATGTCCTGGTCGGCGGAGGTGATGAACCGCTTCACGCCGTCGAGGTGCCAGCTGCCGTCGGCCTGCTTGACGGCCTTGGTGCGGCCGGAGCCGACGTCGGAACCCGCGTCCGGCTCGGTCAGCACCATGGTGGCGCCCCAGCCGCGCTCGATCATCAGCTCGGCCCAGGCGCGCTGCTCCTCGGTGCCGTTCTTGTGCACGATCCCGGCGAACTGCGGACCCGCCATGTACATGTACACGGCCGGGTTGGCGCCGAGGATCAGCTCGGAGGTCGCCCACTGCACGGTCGGCGGGATGCCGTAGCCGCCGATCTCGTCGGCCAGGCCCAGCCGCCACCACTCGCCGTCCTGGATCTGCTGGTAGGACTTCTTGAACGACTCCGGCAGCGTGACCGAGTGGGTCTTCGGGTCGAACTTCGCCGGAGTGCGGTCGCCCTCCGCGAAGGACTCGGCGAGCGGTCCGGTGGCGAGCGCGTTGAGCTCGCTGAGCACACCGCGCACGGTGTCCTCGTCGGACTGCTCGAACGCCCCGGTGCCGAGCCGGTCCTGCACCTTGAAGAGCTCGAACAGGTTGAATTCGAGGTCGCGGACGTTGCTCTTGTAGTGGCCCATTTCGCAGGCTCCCTCTCCGCACTGATGATCCGAGCCGGCCCCGCTCTCCGGACATGGCCTTACTCGTCGGTAACTCCAGAGTATTACCCCGCAGTAACTTCTGTCGAGCGGGTGGGCCGGAAACCACCGGGAAGGCCCTGTGACATGCGTCGAACCGGGCATCTCGCCCGACGCGCGGCCGATCGCGCAACCCGGACGGCTTCACACGATCGCGTGGGACCCGCGAGCCCGACCTGCCCGGATCTCCACCTCGACATCCAATGGAGGGACCCACGCACCGGGCGCACCCACGCGCGCCGCGCCCGGCGAGCCCGATTCGCGGAGGTCGGCATGGATCGAAGAACAGCCCCCTACGGCGTGGCGGCGGCCGCGCTCGTCGCGCTCCTCGCAGGCTGCTCCGGCGGCGGCGACCACCAGGGCCAGGGCGGCCAGGAGGGCGAGGTGCCACCGGCACCGCCCGCCCAGCAGCAGCAACAGCAGCCGGAGCAGCAGCCGCCGGCCGCACCGGACCCCGCGGCCGCGAAGGCCGCGCTGCAGCAGCAGATCGACGAGGCCCTGAAGCAGAGCCCGATCACCTTCGACGCCGACAGCGCGAAGCTCACCCAGCAGGGCGAGCAGACCGCGACGAAGGCCGCCGAACTGGCAAAGTCGGCACCGCAGGAGCTGAAGTTCACCGTCACCGGCTACGTCGCCGACACCGGCAACCCGTCGCCGACCGACCAAGAGCTGTCCCAGCAGCGCGCGCAGGCCGTAGCCGACAAGTTCACCGAGGCAGGCGTGCCCCAGGAACGCCTGGAGGTCGTCGGCAAGGGCACCGCGGAAGGCGGCACCGAGCAGGACCGGCACGCGACGATCAGCGTCCAGTAGCGGCGACGATCGACCAGGAACGGGAGGGACGCCCGCCGGCTCCCTCCCGTTCGCGCGTCCGCACCCGGCTCAGCCGCGCGGAGCGTACATGATCACGGCGACGCCGACCAGGCACAGCGCCGCACCCGCCAGGTCCCAGCGATCCGGCCGGAACCCGTCCAGCAGCACGCCCCACGCCAGCGAACCCGCCACGAACACCCCGCCGTAGGCGGCGAGGATGCGGCCGAAGTTCGCGTCCGGCTGCAAGGTGGCGACGAACCCGTAGGCGCCCAGCGCGAGCACGCCGGCGCCCATCCACAGCAGGCCCTTGTGCTCGCGCACCCCCTGCCAGACCAGCCAGGCACCACCGATCTCGGCGACGGCGGCGAGCGCGAACAGCACGATCGAACGGAGCACGGTCACCCGGGCACGCTAGCCCGGACCGGCAGCGCCGCTCCGCGCGACCGCGGCCGGGTCAGGAGGGGCGGACGACCAGTTCGGTGAGGTGGGCGTCGGCGGTGGCGCGCACCGCGGTGCAGACCGGGCCCGCGACCGACTCCGGCGTCAGGAAGCGCTCCGGCCGGTACTCGCCGCCCTCGGCGGCGACGATGCCGCGCTGCATGTCCGTGTCCACGCGGCCGGGGAACACCGAGGTCACCCGGACGCCGTTCACGGCCTCCTCGGCGCGCAGCACGTCGGCGAAGGCGCGCAGCGCGAACTTGCTCGCCGCGTAGGAACCCCAGTTCGGCTTGGCGTTCAGCCCCGAACCCGAGTTGATCAGCACCACGTGCCCGGCGGACGCGCGCAGCGCGGGCAGCAGCAGGCGGGTGAGCTCGGTGACCGCGAACAGGTTCAGCTCGAACGTCCGCCGCCACGAGTCCACCGACACGTCCGACACCGCGCCGAGCTCCACCAGACCCGCGCTGTGCACCAGCACGTCCAGCCGCGCCACGTCCTGCACCGCCGCCGCCACCGCGTCCGGATCGGTCAGCTCCACCGGCCACGGGCGGGCCCCGTCGATCTCCGCCGCCAACTCCTGCAGCGCAGCGCCGTCCCGGCCGCCGAGCAGCACGTCGTGGGTCTCGGACAGGGCGCGGGCGGTGGCCGCCCCGATGCCGCGGGAAGCACCCGTGACCAGGGCGATCGGACGTTCAGACATGGTCTGAATCGTATCCGTCGCACGCGCGCGCACGATGGCCCGGGCGCCCGGTGGGCGGGCATGCCGGGGGAGAGCGCAACGAGGGCCTCCCGTGTTCGGAAGGCCCCCGCGCTCGCGGATGCGATCAGCGCACGCCGATCGCACCACCGTCCTCGCGCCACACCACCGCCACCGACGGCCGCGGCTGCGAGGTGCCGCCGTCCGGCCAGTGCGACGTGGGGTGCTGGGCGTCCTCGGCGTCCTCACCGGGGTGCTGCACGTTGACCGTGACCAGGTCGTCGAGGACCACCGGCCCGCAGGTCTCCGCGCCCACCGGCACGGTCAGGAACTGCTTCACCTTGCCGCGCTCCGGCCCGTCCACCGGCACCGCGAACAGCCCGTCGTTCGAGCCGAGCTCGTTGCCGTCGGTGGTGATCCACAGGTTCCCGAACCGGTCGAAGGTGACGTTGTCCGGGCAGGAGATCGGGCTGACCTGCGCCTTGTCGAAGCCGCCGAAGTAGGTGCCCGGATCGTTCGGGTCGCCGCACACCAGCAGCAGGTTCCAGCGGAACCGGGTGCCCGCGGTGTCGTCGGCGAACTCCAGGATGTGCCCGTGCTTGTTGCCGACCCGCGGGTTGGCCTCGTCGACCGGGGCGTTGTCCGCGGAGCCGCGGTTGCTGTTGTTCGTCAGCGCGCAGTACACGCGGCCGTTCACCGGGTTCGGCTCGATGTCCTCCGGCCGGTCCATCTTCGTCGCGCCGAGCGCGTCGGCGGCGAGCCGGGTGAACACGTAGACCTCTTCCGCGGTGAAGCCGGGCACGAAGGACTCGTTCCCGCTGACCAGCTTCAACCACTCACCGGTGCCGTCGAAGCGGCCGTCGGCGGGCAGCGCGCCCGAACCGTCGACCTCCTCGGCCGGGCTGTTGCCGCGGAACCGCGCCACGTAGAGCGTGCCGTCGTCGAGCAGCGCCGAGTTGTGCCGCCTCGCGTGCGCGCTGCGGCCCGGCTTGTACCGGCCGTTCGAGACGAACTTGTAGATGTACTCGAAGCGCTCGTCGTCCCCGGAGTAGGCGACCACCCGGCCGTCCTCGGCGATCTGGATGGTGGCGCCCTCGTGCTTGAACCGGCCCAGCGCGGTGTGCTTGACCGGGGTGGACGTCGGGTCGTTCGGGTCGATCTCCACGACCCAGCCGAAGCGGTGCGGCTCGTTCGGCTCCTGCGACACGTCCCAGCGGCGGTCGAAGCGCTCCCACTTGCGGTCGGTCTCGCCGGTGCCGATGACGTAGCGCCGGTAGCGCTCCGCCGCGACCGGCTCGGTGATCAGCTCGGAGTGGCCGAAGTACTGGTGGAAGTTCTCCTCGCCGGACAGGATCGTGCCCCACGGGGTGACGCCGCCCGCGCAGTTGTTCTGGGTGCCGAGCACCCGGGTGCCGGTGGGGTCGGCGGAGGTCTTGAGGAAGTCGCTGCCCGCGGCCGGACCGCGCACCTCGAACTCGGTGTTCAGCGTGATGCGGCGGTTGTACCGGCCGCGCCGGGCGACCAGGCCCTCGCCGCGCTCCTTCGCGACCTCCACGACGGACAGGCCGTGCGCGGCCCAGGCGATGCGGGCCTGCTCCTCGGTGGGGTTCTCCTCGTCGTAGTCCGGGAACATGTGCGACTCGGTGGTGTACTCGTGGTTGACCACGAGCAGCCCGCGCCTGCCGCTGCCGTCCAGCGGGACGAACCCGGCGAAGTCGTTGTTGTAGCCGAACTGCTGCTCCTGCGCCGCCGCCGACTGGTGGTGGAAGTCGAACTCGGGGGCGCCGTCGACGAGCGGATCGCCCCAGCGGATCACGATGCCCTGCGCGTAGCCCTCGGGGACCGTGATGCGGTCCTCCTGGTTCGGCGCGACCGGCGCGAAGTCGGTCCCCGGCACCGGCCGGCCGGTGGGGTGCGCGGCCTGCGCGGGAGCCGCCGCGGCCGTGCCGGACAGCGCGGAAGCGCCACCGATGGCCAGCGCCAGCACGCCGCCCGCCTTGAGCGCGCCGCGGCGGTCGAGGACGCTCGCCACGACGTCGCCGAAGTAGCCGTTGCCCGAGGTGTTCGGCGCGTCGTGCGCGCAGGCGTTGCCGCAGCGGTACTTGCAGGTGGCCGACGCCCGGCGCGCGGAGTGGTTCGACAGCAGTGGCAGCGGGACGACCCGCCCGCCGTCCGGTCGGGTGGACACACGGACCTCCAGGTGTCAGTCAGGAACACCTGGACGCTATGCCGATCAGGCGAGGTCCCCTGGACGTGCAGGTGAACAGCACCCGAACTCATGACGCTCGGTCGTCGGACACCCGTTGGAGCCCTTCCACCGCACCGCTGGACCGCGGCACCCCATCACCCTCCGCAAGGGGAATCCGGCGGCACGGCCCGCGACGCGAGCGGACCGCGCGCCCCCCCGCGGGGGTGCGAGCGGTCCGCTGCTCAGCCGGTGGTCAGAACTCCTCGCCGACGACGGCCGCCTCGGCCGGGACGCGGTGCGGATCGGTCCGCTTGCGCAGGTCCACCAGCAGCAGGCCCGCCGAAACCACGCACAGCACCGCTGCCACCGCGAACGGCGCGTGCGGCGAACCGAACCAGTCCGCCACGTGCCCGACCAGCGTCGCCGCGACCGCGCCGCCGAACCAGCGGCAGAAGTTGTAACCGGCGCTGGCCACCGAGCGCGGCGCGTCGCTGACACTCATCGCGGTCCCGGTGAACAGCGTGTTCAGCAGCCCGGAGGCGATACCGCTGAGGATCACCGCCACCACCACGACCGGCTTCGACCCGACCGCCATCACCAGCAGCAGCACCGCGTACAGCAGCACCGCGAGCACCGTGCCGCCCGCGTCACCGAACCGGGCGGCGAGCTTCGGCGCGAGCGTCACGCCCGCCACCGCCACGCACAGGCCCCAGCCGAAGAACACCAGGCCGACCGCGATCGCCCCGAACTCCAGCACGAACGGCGCCCACGCGAGCACCACGAAGAACGCGGCCGTGTAGAACGCGGACCCCAGCGCGGTGCGCAGCAGGCCGCCGTGCCCGAGGGCGCGCAGCGGGTCGAGCAGCCGCACCTTCGGCCGCGTCGCCGGGTCCTTGTCGTCGGCGGGCAGGAAGCCCGCCGAGAGCACCAGCGCGATCGCCATCAGCACCGCGGTGCCCGCGAACGGCCCGCGCCAGGAGATGTCGCCCAGCAGGGCGCCGAGCAGCGGCCCGGTGGACAGGCCGATGCCGAGCGCCGCCTCGTAGAGCAGGATCGCGGCCTGCTGGCCGCCGCTGGCCGCGCCGACGATCACCGACAGCGCGGTGGCGATGAAGAACGCGTTGCCCAGGCCCCACACCGCGCGCAGCGCCACCAGCTGCCCGATGGAACCGGCGACCGCGCAGGCCAGCGTGGCCAGCACGATCAGCACCAGTCCGGTGACGACGGTGCGCTTCGGCCCGAAGCGGGCGCTGAACGCGCCGGTCACGAGCATCGCCACCACCTGCACGCCCAGGTAGGACGAGAACAGCAGGGTGACCTGCTCGGGTCCGGCGTTCAGGGCTTGGGCGATGGACAGCAGGATCGGGTCGACCAGGCCGATGCCCATGAAAGCGATGACCGCGGCGAACGCGGTGATCCACACCGCTTTCGGCTGGCCCTTGAAGACGTCCAGCAACCGGACGTCGTGCGTGCCGCTCATCGGCCGCCACTCCTCAGCATCTCGGGGTGAGCCGTTCCGCCTCGCGCGTGCCGCCCACCGGGTAGTTCGTTCGCAATGCTAACTTTCTGGTGGTTCTCCGGCCAGCCGTCATGAGCAGGCACACAGCCCGGACGGCTCCATCCGCAGCAGTGCGACGCCGCGACCGGAGCAACCCGCCCGGCGCGCCACCGCCGCACCACTCCTGCACCACCGCCGCACCACCGAGCGGGACGCACCCGCGCCTCGGCTCCTACGATCGGCGACGTGACTCCCGCAGCCGTGCTCTTCGACCTCGACGGCGTCCTCGTCGACTCCGAACAACTCTGGGACCGGATCCGCCGCGACGTCGTCGCCGCCCACGGCGGCCGGTGGACCGACGACGCGACCCGGGCCATGCAGGGCATGAGCACCCCGGAGTGGGCCCGCTACCTCGTCGACGACCTCGGCGCGCAGCTCACCGCCGACGACGCCGCCGAGCGGGTCATCGCCGAGATGGCCCGCGTCTACGCCGCGGACGCGCCCGTGCTGCCCGGCGCCGCCGACACCCTGCGGCGCGTCGCCGAGCGGTTCCCCACCGCCATCGCCAGCTCCGCACCGCCGCGGATCATCCAGGCGTTCCTGGACAGCACCGGCCTCACCGTCGGCGCCACCCTCTCCAGCGAGCAGGTCGGCAGGGGCAAACCCGCGCCCGACGTGTACCTGGAGGCCGCGCGGCTGCTCGGCACCTCCGCCGCCGACTGCGCCGCCGTCGAGGACTCCAGCAACGGGCTGCGCGCCGCCACCGCCTCCGGAGCCACCGTGTTCGCGGTGCCCAACGCGCACTTCCCGCCCGCCGAGGACGCCCTCGCTGGCGCGCACCGCGTGCTCGGCGACATCACCGAACTCCCCGCCGCCCTCGACGAACTCGGCTGACCACCGGCCGAGCGCCCGCGGCCGAACGGAGCAACTCCACTCCCGACCCGTTGACCCTGCCCCTGGGACACGCCGTTGAGTGCTCTCGGGAGAACACCGAGGGATGAGGGGCAGGACATGGATCTCAAGCGGAGCGCGGCCCGGAGTGCGGCCGCGCTGATCGCGGCGGGCCTCGCGGGCTCGCTGCTGGCGGTACCGGCGTCGGCCGAGAACACCGCGCCGGAGCTGGAGTGGGGGCCGTGCCCGGCGGACGTGGTGACCGACCCGCTACCGGTGCAGTGCGCCGTGGTGCCGGTGCCGGTGGACTACTCCGACCCGGACGGCGCGCAGCTCGACCTCACGATCTCGCGGCTGGCCAGCCAGCACCCCGAGCAGCGGCGCGGCGTGCTGCTGCTCAACCCCGGCGGGCCCGGCGGCTCCGGGCTGTCCTTCGGCGCCGATCTGGCGAGCCGGGGTCTGCCCGCGAGCGTGCTGGACTCCTACGACCTGATCGGGATGGACACCAGGGGAGTGGGCCACTCCTCCCCGGTGAGCTGCGGCTTCACCGACGAGCAGGCGCGCTACGGGAACATCCCGCCGTACGCGGCGGACGACGCCGCGGTCACCGAGCGGGCCGAGGAGGTGCGCGTCATCGCAGAGCAGTGCGACCAGCACGACGACGGGCGGCTGAGCAGCCTCACCACCGCGAACATGGCGCGCGACCTGGACCGGATCCGGGCCGCGCTCGGCGAGGAGCAGGCGAGCTTCTACGGCGCGTCCTACGGTTCCGCGCTGGGCGCCGCGTACGCCTCGATGTTCCCGGAGCGGGCCGACCGGGTGGTGCTGGACAGCAACATCGGCGACACCGCGCTGGACCGGGACGGGATGCGCCGGTTCGCGCTCGGCGCCGAGCAGGCCTTCCCGGACTTCGCGGCGTGGGTCGCGCAGCGCGGCGACTCCTACGGCCTCGGCGGCACGCCGGAGGAGGTGCGGCGCACCTACTTCGACCTCGCCGAACGCCTCGACGCCCACCCGTTCGCCGGGGTGGACGGGGCGCAGTTCCGGCTGGCCACCTTCGTCGGGCTGTACGCCGAATCGACCTACGGCCGGACCGCGCAGCTCTGGCAGTCGCTGCGCGACTCCGACGAGGGCGCGGTGCGCGCGCAGCAACTCGCCGGGTCGGACACCTCGGCGTTGGACAACTCGCTGTCGGTGTTCCTCGCGGTGACCTGCAACGACGTCCCCTGGCCGGAGGACGTCGAGACCTACCGGCGCGACGTGGCCGCGGACCGGGCGGAGTTCCCGCTGTTCGGCGCGGCCGCCGCGAACGTGCTGCCCTGCGCGTTCTGGGCGCACGAGCCCGCCGAACCGCGGGTGCCGGTCCGCGCCGACGGGCCGGAGAACGTGCTCATCGTGCAGAACCGCCGCGACCCGGTCACCCCGCACCGCGGCGGCGAGCTGCTCCGGGAGAAGTTCGGCGACCGCGCACGGCTGGTCAGCGCCGACGAGGCCGGGCACGGCGCCTACGTGCTCGGCGGCAACGCCTGCGTGCTGGACGTGACCACCGCGTTCCTCGTGGACGGGGAGCGCCCGGCCCAGGACCTGTCCTGCCCGGCCGCCGGCTGATCGTCCCCGGTCCGGCCGGGCGGGTGGACCGCCAGGCCGGATCAGGCGGTGTTCAAGCGGTCCAGGCGTTCCCGGGCCGCGGTGGACACCTGCTCGTCGGGGTGGGCGGCGGCGACGACGCCGAGCACCACGTCGGCCCGCGCGTCCCCGGTCCGGGCGATCCCGTCGAGGACCGCCAGCTGGTCCGGGGTGGTGCGGGTCCGGAAGTCGGCGAGGAACGCGGCCGAGTCCTCGCGCGCGGTCACCGCCATCGCGTCCAGCGCCACCACCAGCTCGTCCCCGTCGCGCAGCTCCACGTCCCGCTCGGTCGGCCGCACCCGCAGCCACATCCGGGCGGCGGGCCCGCACACCGGGTCCTCGCGCAGCCCGCGCACCGCGGCCACGCCTTCGTCGCCGGTGTGCTCCAGCAGCCACAGCGCGCCGAGCCGCACCTCGGGGTCGTCGACGCGGCGCAGCAGGTCGGCGAGTTCCACGGCGGCCGCCGCCCGGCCGCGGAGCCCGACCCAGCCCGCGACGACCTCGCCCACCACGTCCGGCGGGCCGCCCGGCAGCGCGAGCACCACCACCTCGGCGGGCAGCGCCACCGCCTCCTCCAGCGTCGGGGCGATGAACCCGTACCCGCGCAGCGAGCCGTGCGCGGCCCACACGCCCAGCGGCAGCAGCTCCACCACCGTCCGGTCCGCCGAGCCGGGCGCGAACGCCTCGATCCGCTCCAGCAGTTCCGGCAGCTCGGTGCGGTAGCGGCGCAGCACGCCCAGCGGTTCCCAGAGCCGCAGCACCCGGTCCACCACGCGCGCCACCGCGGGCCGCGCGTCGGCCCGGTCGGTGATCGCGTGCAGCACCAGGCCCACCACCTGCTCGACCGGCACCGCGCCGGTGTCGGTGTAGAGCGCGCTGAGCACCGCCTGCACCAGTTCCGGGAACGCGTCCTCGCCGTCGAGCAGCCCGTCCAGCAGCTCGGCGTCCGCCCCGGCGACCTCGTCGAGCAGCACGAACGACTGCCACAGCCGCGTCCACAGCACGCCCGGTTCGGCCAGCAGCGGGGTGCTGATCGCGCTGCGCACCACCCGGCCGTCGAGGATCCGCACCAGGTGCGCGCGGTCCGCCCACGCCGCGGTGGCCGGTGCCAGGTCCGGCTCGCAGTCGAGCGCCGCGGCCAGTTCCGCCCCGTCGCCGAGCTCGCGGCCGGTGCCGGCCCAGCGCAGCAGCGCCGCCATCCGCGCGATGATCGGAGTGCCCGCCGCTTCGGCGTCCGGCGTCGCACCGTCGGGGATGCGCATCGGTGGCAGCCAGTGCACCGGGACGGGCAGCGGTTCCCGGTCGGCCCGTTCTTCGACGGTGCGCAGCACGGCCCGGTCCAGCTCGATCTCGCCGTCGTCCACCGCGGCGACGAACCGGGCGAACGCGCCTTTCGCGCCGAGGTCGACGCCGTGCTCCCGAGCGGCCAGCGACCAGAACTTCTCCGGCCCCCACTCGGCCGGTTCGGCCATCGCCGCCAGGAAGGCGGGCCGGGCCTCGTCGATCGCCGCGTGCAGCGCGGACACCGGGTCGCTGCCGGCCATCAGCAGCCGTTCCCCGGCGAGGAAGTCCACCCACTCGTGCAGCAGCTCCGGCACCGCCGCCCAGCGGGGCAGCACCAGGTGCCGGGGCACCACCTCGGTGAGCACCCGCACCAGGTCGGGCGCGGTCCAGCGGGCGAGCAGCCCGTCCCGCGCGCACTTGTCCCGCAGCAGCACGCCGAGCAGGTCGGGCGCGTCGGGGCGC
Organism: Saccharopolyspora sp. MMCC62; assembly: GCF_057736575.1. NCBI lineage: Bacteria > Bacillati > Actinomycetota > Actinomycetes > Pseudonocardiales > Pseudonocardiaceae > Saccharopolyspora > Saccharopolyspora sp. MMCC62. Next base: position 528,647 of record NZ_JBYKCM010000002.1, read on the forward strand.
GCACCGAACCGCTCGGACAGCGCGGCGGCGGAGGCGGCGAAGCCGTCCACCTCACCGTGCAGGAAAACGGTGCGCATCAGTTCGCCCTTCGCCGCGACCGGTACCGGATGTGCATCGAGGGTAGGGAGCGGACGTTGATCACTCCGGCAGCGCGTGCCCCGGCGTGTCGGCCCGGTGCGCCCGGTGTTCGCCCGCGGCGCGGTCGTCCGAGGTCACGGCGATCGGACGAGCGGCGGAAAACCGATTGTTCACCCACCCGGGCCGCACTAGCGTTCGCCGCATGCGGATCCGGGAGTTCGTCGAGGCCGACTGGCCCGAGGTGTGGCCGATCCTCCGCGAGGTGGCGCGCGGGCGAGACGTTCTGCTACGAGCGGGACCTGTCCGCCGAGCAGGCCCGCGAGCTCTGGCTGGAACGGCCGCCGGGCCGCACCACCGTCGCCGAGGTCGACGGGCGGGTGCTGGGCACCGCCAAGATGGGGCCGAACCGGGCAGGACCGGGCGCGCACGTGTCCACCGCGAGCTTCATGGTCGCCGCGGAGGCGCGCGGCCGAGGCGTCGGCGGCGGGCTGTGCGGGGATGCTCTGTCCTGGGCGCGCGGCGCCGGCTACGCGGGGATGCAGTTCAACGCGGTCGTCGAGTCGAACCGCTCGGCCGTCGCGCTCTACGAGCGGCTCGGCTTCGCGGTGATCGGCACCGTGCCCGGCGCGTTCGAGCACCCCGAGCTGGGCCGGATCGGCCTGCACGTCATGTACTGCCCGTTCTGAGCCCCGGTTCTGATCCCTCGTTCTGATCCAGGAGTGCTCGTGCCCGCCGAACGTCCCGCCCCGCCGACGACCGGCGCCGAACGACCGATGCTGCGCGCCTACCTGGACTTCCACCGGGCGACGCTGGCCATCAAGTGCGACGGCCTCGCGGACGAGGAGCTGCGCAGGCGGGCGTCCCCGCCGTCCGAGCTGAGCCTGCTCGGCCTGCTGCGACACCTGGCCGAGGTCGAGCGGGCCTGGTTCCGCCGCACCATCGCGGGCGAGGCCGTCCCGCTGGTGTGGTCCGCCGACGGCGACTTCCAGGCCGCCTACGACCCGAGCGGGTGCACCGGGGCGGAGGCGTTCGCCGCGTGGCGCGCCGAGGTCGAGCACTCCCGCCGCATCGAGCGCGAAGCCGAGTCCCTCGACGTCGTGGCCCGCGACCCGCGCTCCGGCACCGACGTCTCGCTGCGCCTGGTGCTGCTGCACCTGATCCACGAGTACGCCCGGCACAACGGCCACGCCGACCTCCTCCGCGAAGCGATCGACGGCACCACCGGCGCCTGACCGGCCATTCCGGAACGCCGCTCGCGAGCGAGGTGTCCTCGTTATCGTCCGCTGCATGGCGAATCCGCACGCGCAGGAGCCCTGGTCGGCCCGGTTCGACTGGGGGCCGGTCGGCGCCGAGACCTTGGCCGGAGCGTCCGACCTGGTCGCCGTCGTCGACGTGCTGTCCTTCACCACCGCGCTGACCGTCGCGGTCGACCGGGGGATCGAGGTCTTCCCCTTCCGCTGGCGGGACGAGCGCGCCGAGCGGTTCGCGCAGGAGCGCGACGCCGTGCTGGCCGTGGGCCGGTCGGCGGCGCGGCCGGGGCGGATCAGCCTCTCCGCCGGGACCATCCGAGCCGCCGGCCCGGTCCGCAGGCTCGTCCTCCCGTCGCCGAACGGATCGACGATCGCGCAGGACGTCGCCGCGACCGGCACGACCCTGATCGGCGTCAGCCTGCGCAACGCCACCGCCGCCGCGGAGTGGACGAGGAACCGGCTCGCCGCGGTGCGCGGAGCGTCCGTGTCGGTCATCGCCGCTGGTGAGCGCTGGCCGGACGGTTCGTTGCGCCCTGCCGTCGAGGACCTCTGGGGTGCCGGTGCCTACCTCGCCGCGCTCGACGCGCAGGGCTTCGGGTCGTTCGCACCCGAGGCGTTCTCCGCGGCCGCCGCCCACCGCGCGGTCGCCGGTGACCTGCCGGCGCGGTTGCGCGCGAGCGCGAGCGGGCGGGAACTCGTCGACGGGGGCTTCGCCGACGACGTCGAGATCGCCGCCGAGGTCGATGCGAGCACCGCGGTGCCCCTCCTCCGCGAGGAGAGCTTCACCGCGGCCTGATCCGGCCGCCGCCGGTGCGGCACGCCCTATTCCGGGGCCATGTCGACGAAGCGGCTGTAGTGCAGCTGGTGGGCGACGGTGATGGTGGCCTGGGGGCCGGCGCGGTGCTTGGCCAGGATCAGGTCGGCCTCGCCCATCCGGGGGTCGTCGCGTTCGAACGCGTCCGGCCGGTTGATCAGGATCACCATGTCCGCGTCCTGCTCCAGGGAACCGGATTCACGCAGGTCCGAGAGCTGCGGGCGCTTGTCGGTGCGCTGTTCGGGACCTCGGTTCAGCTGGGAGATCGCGACGACGGGGACTTCCAGCTCCTTGGCGAGCAGCTTGAGGTTTCGGGAGAACTCCGAGACCTCCTGCTGCCGGGATTCGACGCGCTTGCCGGAGGTCATCAGCTGCAGGTAGTCCACGACGACCAGCTGGATGTCGGCGCGCTGCTTGAGCCGCCGGGCCTTCGCCCGGATCTCCATCATGGTGAGGTTCGGCGAGTCGTCCACGTACAGCGGCGCTTCGCTGATCTCGCTCATCCGCCGCGCGAGCCGCGTCCAGTCGTCGTCGGTCATGCGGCCACCGCGCATGTCGCCGAGCCGGATGCGGGCCTCCGCGGAGAGCATGCGCATCACGATCTCGGTCTTGCCCATTTCCAGCGAGAAGATGACGCTGGCCAGGCCGTGCTTGATCGACGCGGTGCGGGCGAAGTCCAGGCCCAGCGTGGAGTTGTGCGTGGGCACCATGCCGCGGCCCGCGAGGTACAGGTGGTCGGGGGCGTCGACCTCGACGCAGCGCACCGGCACGCTCGGCACTTCGCGGAGGGCGACGATGCGGCGCGGCGGCTCGACGCGGTCCTGCCTGGCTTCCTTGTGCTCCGAGTTCTTCGCGGGCAGCCGGAACACCTCGTCCGGTCCGCTGTCGAACACGATCGCCACCCGGTCGAAACCGCCGGGTGCGGAGTCGGCGATCCGGGCGCCGCAGGTGTAGCCGAGGCCGAGCAGCAGCTCCCGCACCCGCACCGACAGCGGCTCGCTGATCTCCAGCCGCAGCCTGCCGTCGGCATCGACGGAACCGGCGGCGTCGAGCAGCCCGGCCAGCAGCGCGCGGCGCTGCTCCTCGCTGGCGCGCAGGTACGCGGGCGGCAGGTCGTGGTCGTCCCAGGAACCGAACCGGGCGAGCGCGGCGGGGATGTCCACGCCGAACTCGGGCTTCGGGGCGTCCGGCTCCGCGGCGCCCTCCTCGGCCGGGTATTCGACGACGGCGCCGACGGTGGTGACCTCGGCGTCCGCGGGTTCGGCGGCGTGCGCGAGACCGGCCTGCTCCAGCAGTTCCGGCGCGCCGCGCACCTGCCCGGACTCGTCGCCCGCGGCGAGCCACACGCCGAGCGCGTACGGCGCGACGGGCAGCTCGCGCTGCGGCAGCCGGAGGCCGGTGTGCGCGGGGAGTTCGTGGTCGGTGCCTGCGGCGGCGAGTTCGGCGGTGGTGCGGACCTGACCGTCGGAGAGCCGCCACTGGTGCTGGGCGTCGGCGACGAGGACACCGCCGTCGGAGAACTCGACTTCGAAGCAGGGGCGGTCGGTGAGCACCTCGGTCGCGCGCACCACCCGGATGGGCTGCCCGGACAGCCCGATCAGCTCGTCGCCGACGGCGACCTCGCCCATCGTGGTCCAGCCGCCGGGGGTGGGCAGCGGGGTGTCCAGCGCGAGCGCCTTGCCGACACCTGGTCGCGCCGCGACGATGATCATCTGTCCGCCGTGCAGCCCGTTGGTGACCTCGTCGAGGTCGACGAAACCGGTGGGGATGCCCTGGGACTCGCCGCCGCGGGAGGCGATGGCGTCGATCTCGTCCATCGTCGGCTGCAGCAGGTCCTCCAGCGCGGCGTAGTCCTCGCTGGTGCGGCGCTCGGTGACGTCGTAGATGGCGGCCTGCGCCCGGTCCACGACCTCTTCGATCGCGGAGCCCTCGGCACCGTGGTAGCCGAGCTGCACGATCCGGGTGCCCGCTTCGACCAGGCGCCGCAGCACCGCCTTCTCCGCGACGATCTCGGCGTAGTAGCCGGCGTTCGCCGCGGTCGGCACGCTGGCGATCAGCGTGTGCATGTAGGGGGCGCCGCCGATGCGCTGCAGCTCCTGGCGGCGTTCGAGCTCGGCGGAGACGGTGATCGCGTCCGCGGGTTCGCCGCGGCCGTACAGGTCGAGGACGCAGTTGTAGATGGACTGGTGCGCGGGCCGGTAGAAGTCGTTCGGGGTCAGCACCTCGACGACGTCGGCGATGGCGTCCTTGCTGAGCATCATGCCGCCGAGCACGGACTGCTCCGCGGCCAAGTCCTGCGGGGGCTGGCGTTCGAAGCCGGAGTCCCCGTTCGACGCGGGCTGTGCGCCTCGTTCGTCTGCCAACGCCACGGGTACCCGTCACCTCCGACACCGTCACCCGCCACCGCTGCGGGCGGCCTTATTGGTCGCGCGATCCACGACGGCGTCCCCGGTGCGGGAGCCGGCCGGAACGCACCGGCCGATCACGATCCGTCACGCGCGGGCGCGTGGGGGAAGCTAGATCGCTCGCATGGACCAGGCAAACCGAGCTGTGGACAACTATCGGGACAACCTGTGGACAGCTGGGGACAAGTCGCGGATACCTGTGTACAACTCGGCGGAACAGATGGGGACAACCTGGGGACAACCGACCAAGATCATCCGAAAAGCACAGGTCAGCCCTTGTGGACTGCTTGTGGAGAAATCTGTTGAAAAACCCGCGGCGTGTCGCGGGGAAACTGCTCGTTCGGCGTGTCGAAGTCGACGGCGCACGAACGAGTTCCGTCACCGTCAAGCTGGCGAACGGGTGATCATCGCCGCCCGCCGGACAGCGGAACCCACCGGCGCCGAACGCTCCAGCGCGGCGGCCGGACGCATCGGCGGAAGCCCGGGAAGCCCGGACTCCCGCCGAACGAACGCGTACCGGGTCAGCTCGCGGCCGACACCTGGACGTTCACCGACGCCTTGACGTCGGGGTGCAGCCGGACGTCGACCCCGTGCTTGCCGAGGGCCTTGATGTGACCGCGCAGGTCCACCGTGCGCTTGTCCAGGTTCGGGCCACCGGCCTTGCGCACCGCTGCCACGACATCGGCGGCGGTGATCGAACCGAACAGCTTGCCCTGCGCCGAGACCTTGGCGTTCAGCGTGACCGGACCGAGGTCCTGCAGCTGCGCCTTCAGCTCCTGGGCGTGCTCCAGGTCGCGGACCCGGCGCGCCTCCTGGGTGCGGCGGATCGTCTCGATCTGCTTCTGCGCGCCCTTGGTGGCGACGATGGCCAGGCCGCGCGGCAGCAGCAGGTTGCGCGCGTAGCCGTCCTTGACCTCGACGATGTCACCCGACTCGCCCAGGCCGGTCACGTCAGCAGTCAGAATGATCTTCACGACGTGTCTCCTTCTAGCGTCTCTCACGAGACCGCGGACATCCGGGACCGCGCGCCGGAGCAGCGCGGGCCGGACGAGCGGTCTCGAATCAGCGGGCGGTCGAGGTGTAGGGCAGCAGCGCCATCTCGCGGGCGTTCTTCACCGCGATGGCGACGTCGCGCTGGTGCTGGCTGCAGTTGCCGGTCACCCGACGGGCGCGGATCTTGCCGCGGTCCGAGATGTACTTGCGCAGCAGCGTCGTGTCCTTGTAGTCGATGCTCTGCGCAGCGCGGTCCTTGCAGAACACGCAGACCTTCTTCTTAGGCTTGCGCACAGGCGCCTTGGCCATGGTCTTCCTCCTGGAAAGCTAATTCGAGTCGAGTGAGCGCGCGGGCGTCAGAACGGCGGTTCGTCGCTGAACCCGCCGCCGGAAGAACCGGCGGGGGGAGCCGAACCCCACGGGTCGTCGGCAGGCGCGGACTGGCCGCCGCCACCACCGAAACCACCGCCGCCGCCGCCACCGCGGCTGACCTTGTTCACCTTGGCGGTCGCGTACCTCAGGGAGGGCCCGATCTCGTCGACCTCGAGCTCGACGACGGTGCGCTTCTCGCCTTCCTTCGTCTCGAAGGAACGCTGGCGCAACCTGCCCTGCGCAACGACCCGCATGCCGCGGGTCAGCGTCTCGGCCACGTTCTCCGCGGCCTGGCGCCAGATGTTGCAACGCAGGAACAGCGCTTCGCCGTCCTTCCACTCGCCGGACTGGCGGTCGAAGGTGCGCGGCGTCGAGGCGATCGTGAAGTTCGCCACGGCTGCACCGGAAGGTGTGAAGCGCAGCTCCGGGTCGGCGGTGAGGTTGCCGACCACCGTGATTACCGTTTCACCGGCCATCGCCTGGACTCCGTCCTTGACATGCGGGGTCTCTTGAAATGCGGGTCACCTGAAGTGCGGATCGCCGCCAACGGACCGGACTGATCCGGTCGCGGTCGCTCAGGCCGAGGCCTCGGAGCGGTTGGCGTGCTTGGTCGCCTTCGCGGCCGCGCGGGCCACGCGGGCCTCCTTGCGCGGTTCGGCGACGCGCCGCTGCACCTTGGTGCGCAGGATCGTCTCGTTCAGGTTCAGCTGGCGGTCCAGCTCCTTGATCGAGGCGGGCTCGCTGTTGATGTCCACGACGACGTAGATGCCCTCGGCCTGCTTCTCGATCTCGAAGGCGAGCCGGCGACGGCCCCACACATCGAGCTTCTCGACGCTGCCACCGTCGTTGCGGATGACCTTGAGGAAGTTTTCCAGGGACTGAGGCACGGTGCGCTCGTCCAGGCTCGGGTCGAGGATGACCATGAGCTCGTAATGACGCATGAAGACCACTCACCTCCTGTGGACTCACGGCCACGGACTTTCCGTGGCAGGAGGGTCCTTCACGAACCCGGCAAGGCTAGCAACCAGGTCCGACGGTCCGGTGAGGTGGGTACCACCGCGCCGCGGGCGATCAGGTGCGGCGCGAGCGGCTCGCCGCCGCCGATCAGGCGCGGCGCAGCACCCAGGTGCGGACCAGGGCCGCGGTGACCCCGGCGAGCGAGATCGCGGCGATGAGCACCGGCAACGCCACCCGGTCGCCCTGGCTCATCGGCAGCGCCTCGGCCTTGCCCGCGGCCCGGACCTCGTCGCGCGCCGCCTGCTCGGCCTGCTCGCGCTCCTTCGCGGCGGCCTGTTCCCGCAGGTCGCCGATGTTCGGCGAGAAGCCGGGGGCGGCGCCGAACTGGGCCTGCGCCCACGGCGGCAGCTGGCCGGGCAGGCCGGGCGCGCCCGTGGCGTAGCCGGGCGGCGCGACCAGCACGGGGGCGCCGGTCGGGTACCCGGGCACACCGGGAGCGGTGGTGCCGGGCGCCGGCTGCACGCCGGTGCTCGGCGGCGCGGGCGCCGTGTTCGTCGGCGGTGCGGGCTGCTCGCTGGGGTCCGGTTCGGGCGCGGGCGGCGGCGGGGCGGGCTTCTCGTGCCCGGTGACGCTCGCGCCGAGGCAGCCGAGGGCGGCGAGGTTGCGGACGTGCTTGCTCACCTCGGCGCCGCGGCCCTGCAGCGCGGCCAGGCCGTCGATGCGCGGGGTGAACTCCTGGGCGAGGGTCTTGCCGGAGAACTTCTGCTTCTCCTCGGTGACGGTGCCCAGTGTGATCGACCCGCCGCTCTTGAACTCCTGCACGGCCTGGTCGGCGACGTCGAAGCCGAACGGGAAGACGAGCAGCGTCCCCTGCCGCACCTTCGCGTCCAGCGTGTTCGGCGAGGCGAGGATGGTCTGGCCGTACTCGCTCGATTCGGTGGTGCCCGCGCACTGGTCGAGGACGACGGAACCCGCGGCGCTCGCGGTCCCCGCGCCGAGCAGGCTGCTCGCGGTGACGAAGGCACCGACGGTCCCGGCGGCCAGCACCCGGCCGAAACCGGTGCGCGCCGCACGGCGCAGCAGCGGATTCACCTGCGGTTTCGTGCCTTCGCCTGGACGCATGGCTTCGTCACTCATGGTTCCTCCCCGCTGCACGGCCCCGTGATCCCCGTTCACCACTTCTAAGGAAAATAACGTGTCCCGCTGGCAAGTGGTGACGGCCCGCACACGAAAACTTCGCCAAATCCGCATCTTGGGAAACCTGAACGATTGAGAACCCGATTGCGCCACCGCTTCGGAGCAGCGCCGGACGGGTCGGGCGGGCCCGCCGCGCGGCACGGGCCGACCGGCGGGTGACTACCCTGCGGACATGCTCATCGGTGCTCATGTCCGGGACGACGATCCGATCACCGCGGCCCAGGAGCGGGGCGCGGACGTCGTGCAGTTCTTCCTGTCCGACCCGCAGGGCTGGAAGGCCCCGAAGCCGCACCCGCAGGCCGCGGAGCTGCGCGACGGCGAGCTCGCGGTGTTCATCCACTCGCCGTACGTGATCAACGTGGCGTCGTTGAACAACCGCATCCGCATCCCGTCCCGCAAGGCCGTGGCGCAGCAGGCGAAGGCGGCCGCCGAGGTCGGTGCCCGCGGCCTGGTGGTGCACGGCGGGCACGTCACCAAGGACGACGACCCGGCCGAGGGCATCGCGAACTGGCGCAAGCTGTTCGAGCGCCAGGCCAACGAGGGCGGGTTCGCGGTGCCGGTGCTGATCGAGAACACCGCGGGCGGGGCGAACGCGATGGCGCGCCGCTTCGACGTGCTCTCCCGGTTGTGGGACGCGGTCGGCGAGTTCGGCGCCGGGTTCTGCCTGGACACCTGCCACGCGCACGCGGCGGGCGAGGAGCTGCCGGGCATCGCGGAGCGGGTCAAGGGCATCACCGGGCGGATCGACCTGGTGCACCTCAACGACTCCCGCGACGCGTTCGGCTCCTCCCGGGACCGGCACGCGAACATCGGCGCGGGCGAGATCGACCCGGACGTGCTGGTCGCGGTGTGCGAGACCGCCGGGGCGCCGGTCGTGGTGGAGACCCCCGGCGACGGGCAGGCCGCGGACATCGGCTTCCTGCGGGACAAGGTGCGCGGGTGATCCGCACCGGCGGCTAGGGTCGGCGCGGACAGCGAGGGCCCGGCAGGGAGGACGCCGATGCGCGAGCAGCTCGCCGGTTCCCGGCCCGTTCCGGGCCGCGCGGGGCGGCGCCTCACCGCCGGGACGCTCGCGCTGCTGTGCCTGCTCACCGCGCTGGCGCTGGCCGCGGGCTGGGCGAACAAGGCCCGCTGCACCGGACCCGAGTTCGACCAGTGGGGCCGTTCGGAACCGGCCTACCAGGAACGCGCGTACTCGGAGGTCTGCTACTCCGACGTGCAGAACCTGTGGGTGGGCCGGGACATCGACCGGCACGTCTTCCCGTACGTGCACGGCGGCATCGACGAGGACGGTTCGCTGCACGGCGGCGTCGTCGAGTACCCGGTGCTGTCCGGCCTGCTGATCTGGCTGGGCGCGCTGGCCGTGCACACCGACGCCGGGTTCCTCGCCGCGTCGGCGCTGCTGATGGCGCCGTTCGGGGTGGCGGTGGCGTGGTGGCTGGGCCGGCTGAGCGGGCACCGGGCGCTGCTGTGGGCGTTGAGCCCGCCGCTGGTGCTGTACGCGTTCCACAACTGGGACCTGCCGGTGGTGGCGTGCGCGGTGGCCGCGGTGTTCGTGGTGCACCGCGGGGGAGCGCCGTTGCGCACCCGCGGCGTCTGGGGCGCGGTGCTGCTGGGAGCCGGGTTCGCGTTCAAGGTCTACCCGGGGTTGTTCGTGCTGCCGCTGGCGCTGCACGTGCTCACCGGTGGCCGCGGTGGTGCGGAGCTGCCCGCCGGGAGGCGGTGCGACGTGCGCGGCGCGCTGGCGGTGCTCGGCGCCGCGGCGGGGACCGTGGTGCTGGTGAACCTGCCGTTCGCGCTGGCCGGTTTCGAGGGCTGGTGGGCGTCGTTCGAGTTCCAGTCCGCGCGGAAGGTGGACCTGAGCACGAACTCCATCTGGTACTGGGGTTCCCGCGGCTTCGCCGACGCCGACGGGTTCCAGCAGGTGATGGGCGTGGTCTCGCCGGTGGCGGTGCTGCTGTCGTTCGCGGCGGCGTGCGCGGCGGGCGAGTGGCTGCGGCGGCGCACCGGCACCTACCCGTGGATCCAGGTGTCGGCGGCGGTGCTGTGCGGATTCCTGCTGCTGCACAAGGTGCACTCGCCGCAGTACGTGCTGTGGCTGCTGCCGTTCTTCGTGCTGCTGCGGGTGCGCTGGGGCTGGGTGGTGGCGTACCTGCTGGCGGACCTCGCGATGGGCATCAGCATCTTCCGCTGGCTGGGCGAGGGCGGCGGGATCGGCGACGGGTTCACCGCCCAAGCCCTGATGATCGGGGTGTGGGGGCGCGCCGCGCTGCTGGTCGGCCTGTTCCCGGCGTTCCTCCGGTCGACGTCCACGGTGGACGAGGACGAGTCGCCGCCGGAGTCCGATGTGGAGCGGACGGTTCAGCTCGCGCGTTCGCCGCGCTGAACCCCGGGCCCGACGGTCCGCAGCCAGCCGCCGATCCGGCGCGCGGCGCCGCGCGGCCAGGGCAGCACGACGCGGTCCGGGGCATCGTCGAGGAATCCGCCGGACGGGTCGTCCACCGCGTCCACCCCGTGCGAGCCCGCGGGGCCGAGCGCACGGCGCACCCGGTCCGCGGCCGGGTGCAGCACCTCGTGCACCACGAGCGCGCACAACGCGACCACCAGCAGGTCGCGGACCAGCACCGCGCCCAGGAACCAGCCCTCCGGCAGCCCCTTGTTGCCGGTGCCCAGGTAGTAGTACATCCGCGGCGCCCACATCGCCGCGTCCACGACCATCCAGCTCAGCAGCCACCGCCAGCGCGGCACCGCGAGCACCGCCAGCGGCACCAGCCACAACGAGTACTGCGGGCTCCACACCTTGTTCGTCAGCAGGAACGCGGCGACCACCAGGAAGCACAGCTGCACCAGCCGGGGTCGCACCGGCGCGGCCAGCGCGAGCCAGCCGATCGCGGCGCAGGCCAGCACGAACAGCCCCAGCGCCACCGAGTTGAGCACCATCGGCGACTGCCCCGCGGCGAGCTGCCCGTCGAACCCGGCCCAGCCGGTGAAGTGGGCGAGCGCGTTGTACAGCGAATCCGGATCGGCCCCGCGCGTGGTGTTGAGCCGGTAGAACTCGCCCCAGCCGACCGGGTACAGCAGCAGGATCGGCAGGTTCACCACCAGCCAGGCGACCGCGGCCCCGGCGAGCGCGCGTCCACCGTCGCGCAGGCGTCCCGCCCGCAGGCACAGCACGAGCAGCGGACCGAGCAGCAGCAGCGGGTACAGCTTCGCCGCGCCGCCGAGCCCGATCAGCACCCCGGCGAGCCACGGTCGTCGCTTCGCCCAGGCCAGCAGCCCGGTGGTGGCGAGCGCGGCGCTGATGGCGTCGAAGTTGGTGAAGGCGTGCACGAACACCAGCGGGCTCAGCGCGACCAGCGCCGCGTCCCAGGTGCGGCGCGCGGCGAGCCGCATCGCGGACCACACCACGACGAGCCAGGCCGCGGTGAGCCAGAACGCGGTGACGTTGAAGTACAGGACGGTGATCATCACCGGGGGCAGCCAGCCCAGCGCGGACAGCGTCGACCAGCCATCGGTGATCTTCGCGTTGATCCACTGGAACACCCCGGTGACCACCGGGTACTCCATGTAGTGCTGCTCTTCCGGCGGTGTCCCGGGCGCTGCGGTCCACGGCGTCTTGTACGGGAACACCCCGTCGGGGGCGAGGTCGCCCATGCCGAAGCGGGGGATGATGTCGGAGTAGCACATCGCCGTGTACTGGCGGTTCGCCCGCCAGTCCAGCTGGGTGCCCTGCGAGGTGTCGTAGGTCTGCAGGCAGGGCGCCTTGAACAACCAGGCCGCGGCGAGCGTGATCATCGCCAGCAGCAGCAGCACGCGCAGCGGGGTCCAGAACCACTGCCTGCCGACCTGCGCGTGCCTGCCCAGCGGGCCGCCGAAGGGGCGGGAGGCCGCCGCGGCGACCGGTTCGGTCCAGGTCGGTGCGATCCGGTCCGCCGCGTCCAGCGAGTCGCCGTCCACTGCCGCGCTCACCTTGTCGGGCTCCTCGGGCTCGGGACCGGCGTGCTCGGGCTTCGTGGACACGCCCGGATGCTACGACGTGCGGACGGTTCTCCCACGCCCGCACCGGGCGGCGTCGCGCGCCGCCCGGTGCGGGCCGGGATCATTCTCCGTCGCGTCCGCGGGTCGGTCCGACGGCGTTGCCGCCGGGCCCGTCATCGTCGTCGTCGCCCTGCCCCGGCGGGCAGCCGAACAAGCCGCAGTTGTCGGACGGGTCGGAACCCTCGGACTCGCTCTCCGACGTCTCGCTCTCGCTGGTGGTCGGCTGTTCGGACGTGGGCGGCGGCAGCTCCGAGGTCGTCGGCGGCGGCGGGGGTTCGCTCGTCGTCGTCGGCTGCGGCGGGAGCTTCTGCTCGAACTGGCCGATCGGGCTGGCCTTCGGGAACTGCTCCACCGGCAGGTTCTTGTGGTACTCGTTCATGAATTCCTGCCAGATGTCGCCGGGCAGGCCACTGCCGTAGATGATCTTCCCGTTGGACTGCTCCACCGGCACCGGCTTGCCGTCCTCGTCGGCGAGCATGCCGACCGCGGTGGACAGCTGCGGCGTGGCGCCGATCATCCACGCGTTCTGGTTCTTCTCGGTGTCGAAGTACTGGTGGGTACCGGTCTTCGCGGCCACCGGCCGGTCCTTGTCCAGCGGCAGCTTCGAGTGCTCGGCCACGCCGATCATCGACTGGATGACGTTCGCGGCGAGGTTCTTGCTCTCCGAGGCGCTGTCGGAGAAGGCCGGCTTGGACGGCTCCGGCGCGAACTCCTCGGTCTTCACCGCGTTCTGGATCTTCGAGACGAACTGCGGGTGGACCTGCTTGCCCTCGTTCGCGAAGGTCGCGTACGAGGCCGCCATGTCGATCGCCCGCACCGGGTAGGCGCCCAGCGCGATACCGGCGTCGACGCCGCCGTCCTTGTTCTGCAGCGTCGGCGCGCCGCTGTACTCGGCCGGCACACCTGCCTGAATCGCGGCCTCCCGCACCGACTTGGTTCCGAACTTCGCGGCCATGTTCACGAACACGGTGTTCACCGACTTGTTCATGGCCTCGCGGACACCGCAGTGCTTCGGGTCGTCGCACACCGAGCCCGGCGCGTTGCCGAACGTGGTGCCCAGGATCGGCTGGTGGTCGCTGCCGTCGTAGTACTCGCCGATGCCGTAGTCCTTCTCCAGACCGGCCATCACCACGAACGGCTTGAACGAGGAGCCCGGCGGCTGCGGCGAGGCGGCGTAGTCGAAGTACACCTGGTCACCGCCGCCGTAGTAGGCCCGGACCCCACCGGTCTTCGGGTCGACCGCGACCAGCGAGGTGCGCAGGTTCTCCGGCTGGCCCTGCGTCACCTTCCGGACCGCGTCCTCGGCCATCCGCTGCGCGTTCGAGTCGATGTTCGTGGTGATCGTGTAGCCGCCGAGGGTCAGCGCCTGCTCGTTGTAGCCCTCGCGCTCCAGCTCGGCGAGGACCTGCTTGCGGATGTGCAGCTGGGAGGCGCTGCCCTCCGGCTTGCTCTTCCACGCATCGCGCTCCCGGGTCACGGGCAGCGTCATGCCGTCGCGGACGTCCTTGGTCACGAAGTTGTTCTTCAGCATCTGGTCGGCCACGTACTCCCAGCGCCACTGCCCCTGCTCCGGGTCGACCCGCGGGTCGTTGTCGGTGGGGCGCTGCACCATGCCGGCCAGGACCGCGGCCTCGCTCGGGTCCAGGTCCTTCGGCAGCTTGCCGAAGTAGGCCTCCGCCGCGGTGTGGATGCCGTAGGCACCGCGGCCGTAGTACGCGGTGTTCAGGTAGGCCTTGAGGATGTCGTCCTTCGACTGCTGGTTGGTCACCTTGTAGGCGACGACGACTTCCTTGACCTTACGGGTGATCGAGTACTCGTCCTGGTCCAGCGCCAGCTTCACGTACTGCTGGGTCAGCGTGGAACCACCACCGGCGCCACCGCCGATCTGGTTGTACACCGCGACCAGGATGCCTCGGATGGAGAAGCCCGGGTTGGTGTAGAAGGACGCGTCCTCCGCGGCGACCGTCGCATCGAGCATCGGCTTCGCGACCTCGGCCCGCAGGTCCCGGATCATCGTCTTGGAACCCGCCTCGGGTTCCACCCGGGTCAGCTCCTTGCCGTCCGCGGAGTTGATGATGATCGTCTGCTCGGTGCGGCTGGCGATCTCCTCCGGGTTCGGGACCTCCCACATGGTGTAGCCCCAGGCGAACGTCCCGATGCCGAGCAGCAGCATCACCCCGGCGGCCACGTAGCAGGTGCGGCGGATGCGCCGCCAGATCTTCTTCCGCTTCGCCTTGCGGGCGCTCAACTCGTCGTCCGGGTCGAGCGGCTCGTCGTCGGGGCCGAATCCGTCGTCACCATGTCCGCGGTTCCCGTAGCCGTCGTCGTACCCGTCGTCGTAGTCGTCGTAGCGGCCGTCGTCGGAGTACGCGTCGTTCGTCGAGTAGTAGTCGTACGAGCTCTGCGTGGCCTCGTGGGTGAGCAGCTGCGGCTCGCGCGGCGCATCACCGTTCGCGCCACCGGCGGCTCCGGCCGCGCCCGCCGCTCCCGCTCCTGCCGCGCCCGCTGCGCCGGCACCTGCCGCGCCACCGCCCGCGGCGGCGGCCGCACCGCCGAGCGCGGCCGCACCGGCCACGCCGCCGACGACTCCACCGGCCACGGCACCACCGCGGCCGCGACCGCGGCCCTGGTCCTTGCCGTCCCCGGGGGTCTGCGGGATGTTCTCGGTCGGCCGCTCACCGGGCGGGACCGCACCGGGTGCGGGCCTGCCGCCGGGCTGCGGGACCTGCCGGGTGCTCTGGCCACCGGGCGGCGGCGGGGGCACCTGGCGGGTGGGCTGCTGGCCGGGTCGCTGCGGCGGACCGAACTGCTGGGTGTGCTGCTCGTCCGGGGTCGCGGGACCGCCCTGCTGCGCGGCTCCCTGCTGGCCCGGAGCCTGCTGTCCCGGGCCCTGCTGGCCTGGTCCCTGCTGACCCGGAGCCTGTTGACCTGCACCGGGCTGGCGCTGGGTGCGCTGGTCCGCGGCGGGCGGCGGCTGCTTGGTGAACGAGGTCGGCAGGTCGAGCTTGCGACCACCGCCGGAGTCGGCGGCGCGCTTCCCGGTCGGGGCGTCGTCCTCGTCGTCGAACGACGGCACCCACGCCCCGGTCTTCTCGGACGGCGCCTCGGCGTCCTGGTCACCGCGCGGGCCCTCGCCCGGCCAGTTCGGCTGGTCGCCGCCCTGCCGCGCGCGGCCCTGCGGGGGCTGCTGCTGGCGCGTCCCCTCACCGGGCCACGGACCCGCGCCCGGACCGGGCGGCGGCCCGGCGGGGCGCTGCTGGCCCGGGTTCTGCGGGCCCGGGTTCTGCGGCGGCGGGTTCTGCGGAGCGCCCGGCGGCGGACCCGGCGGACGCTGCTGCGCCCCCGGACGCTGCCCACCGGGCGGCTGGTTCGCGGGGTTCTGCGGTCCGGCAGGCCGACCGCCCGGCGGAGTACCGCCCGGGGGCGGTGGGCCCTGCGGACGCGGACCCTGCTGCCGGGACGAGGGGGGCGTGGCCCGGTCGTCGGGGGGACCGGGGTTGCGACCGTCGGGCTGCCGGGAGTGGCGGCCACGAGCTGGGTCGTCACGCTCGTCGTTCACGAGTTGGCCTCCAGGACAGGCGTCGTGCGACGCCAGGTGATGCATTCACGTCGGGGTGGCCCCGCTTCGCGCGGGGCGGTGCTGCTCGTTCTCACGGCCGGTTCACTCGGCCGCAGTCTTGCGCCGGGGGCGGCGGTTGTTCAAGTCACCGGTTCCGAGGACGTACGACTGCACCAGGTGGTTCCAACTGCACGTCCGACAGACTTCGACGACGTGCACGGTGAACTCCGCGATCGAGGCCGCCAACCGTTCCAGCTCATCGGGACCGCGGGCGGACCCCGATGCGTGCTTCAGTTCTTCGCCGAAGATCCACGACACCAGCGTGAGCGGTTCCTTCCGGCACACCGGACAGGTCACTTCGCTGGGCTCGCCGTGGTACTTCGCCGCCCGCAACAGGTACGGGTTCGCGTCGCAGACCTCCATCACCCCGACTCGGCCAGCGTGGACCTGCGCCAGCAGCGACCTGCGCTGCAACGCGTAATCCACCACTTGCCGTTGGGTCCGCACGAGGAACAGGGTACGTGTCCGGTGCCGGTGCTCCATGCGCCGTTAGGGGCAGCGCCCGTTTCCGTCGCGTGACCTGCGGTGTCGTGAGCAGCGTGGTTGGTCTCTACCTGCGCTGACCGGGGAAGCGCCGAAGATATACTCCTTTCTCGGGCAAGTACGGCTGGGGACGGCTCGGGCGCGGGAGGTGCGGATGCGCGAACTCGCCATGCCCGGCTTCCCGCAGCGGGCCCGGCGCACCGGGTCGGAACTGCGACGATCTCCGCACGGCGACCGAGGTGGCCGGGGAGCTCGCTGCGGGATGTTCTACCGGACGGCCGGGACGCCACCGCACCCCGGGTTGATCTTGAAATCCGGCGGCACCGATGGTCTCGGGACCAAACGGACCGCTCGCGCGCTGCGTGCCGGGCCGCGCCGCCGGAACGTGACCGGCCCCACGTCGCTGATCGGACCATTCGGGCGCAGCGCGGCGAACTCGCCGGATCCGCGGGAACAGCGCGTCCGGTCCGGTGGTTGTCGAAGAGGACACCGGTGCACGTCCCGGGAGTCGCGGGCAGCGGGAGCCCGCGGTGACCGGTCGACACCGGTCGTCGGCTTGCCCAGGCGGGGGACGCCGACGTCGCCGCACCCCCGCCGCGACCCGCGCGCAGCATCCGCGCGACGGGCCACTCCCAGACCACGGCCCGGCCGGGCCTGATCCGGCCGATCCGGCTGCTCGCGCGACCCCGGGAACCCCGGGGCACCGGCGAGCGGGAAGAAGGACGACGACACATGACCTACAAGGAGGACCCTGCCATGAGCACAGACCGCCGCGAGGGCGCGGTTCGAGTGGCGATCGCCGGCGTGGGCAACTGCGCGGCATCGCTGGTGCAGGGCGTCCAGTACTACGCCGACGCCGACCCGGACACCCGGGTTCCCGGCCTGATGCACGTCCAGTTCGGCGACTACCACGTGCGCGACGTGCAGTTCGTGGCCGCGTTCGACGTGGACGCCAAGAAGGTCGGCAGGGACCTCTCCGAGGCCATCGTGGCCAGCGAGAACAACACCATCAAGATCGCCGACGTCCCGCCGCTGGGCGTCCCGGTGCAGCGCGGCCACACCCTCGACGGGCTCGGCCGGTTCTACCGCGAGGTGATCGACGAGTCCGACGAGGCCCCGGTCGACGTGGCGCAGGCGCTGCGCGACGCCGAGGTCGACGTGCTGGTGTCCTACCTGCCGGTCGGCTCCGACGACGCGGGCAAGTTCTACGCGCAGGCCGCGCTGGACGCCGGGGTGGCGTTCGTGAACGCGCTGCCCGTGTTCATCGCCTCCGACCCGGAGTGGGCCGCGAAGTTCACCGAGGCGGGCGTGCCGATCGTCGGCGACGACATCAAGTCGCAGGTCGGCGCCACCATCACGCACCGCGTGCTGACGAAGCTGTTCGAGGACCGCGGCGTGCACGTGGACCGCACGATGCAGCTCAACGTCGGCGGCAACATGGACTTCCTGAACATGAAGGAGCTCGAGCGCCTCGAGTCCAAGAAGAAGTCCAAGACCCAGTCGGTCACCTCGCAGGTCGACCGCGATCTGGGCAAGCGGAACGTGCACATCGGCCCGTCGGACCACGTGCCGTGGCTGGACGACCGCAAGTGGGCCTACATCCGGTTGGAGGGGCGCGCGTTCGGCGACGTGCCGCTGAACCTGGAGTACAAGCTGGAGGTGTGGGACTCGCCGAACTCGGCGGGGATCATCATCGACGCGCTGCGCGCCGCCAAGATCGCGAAGGACCGCGGCATCGGCGGCCCGATCCTGTCCGCGTCCTCGTACTTCATGAAGTCGCCGCCGGAGCAGTACTCGGACTCGGCGGCCTACCAGGCCGTGGAGGACTTCATCTCGGGCGACGTCGAGAGCTGACGCGACGGTCCCCGCCAGGCCTCGGGCCCGGCGGGGACGTTCAGCGCTGGAGCTGCTGCTCGGCGCGGGAGAGCACGGCGTGCGCGGTGGCGTTGCCGTTGGTGGTCACCCAGGAGACCCGCAGGTTCGGCCGGACCCTGGTGGGCCCGATCCGCATCGGCCAGCTGGCCATCCGGCGGGCCTGCTGGGCGATGGCCTCGCCGTTGCCGTTCGGGTGGTCGGCGACCAGTGCGAACTCGTCGCCGCCGTAGCGGGCGACGGTGTGCTCGTCGGACATACCCTGCCGCAGGCGGCCCGCGAGGGTGCCGAGCAGCTCGTCGCCCCTGGCGAAGCCGTGCTCGGTGTTGAACGCGGCCAGCCGGTGCACGTCGAGCAGCACCAGCGTGGTGAGCATCCCGCGGGTGCGGGCGCGCACCAGGGACTGCTCCAGGCGGTCCAGCAGCAGCGCCCGGCCGGGGAGCCCGGTCAGCGGGTCGAGCAGGCCGCGGCTGTGCGAGACGTCGGTCTGCACGGCCTGCAGCAGGATCAGCACGCGCCGCTTCCCCTGGGCGCGCACCGCGTGGTAGTCGGCCCACAGCCGCGTGGGGTGACCGCCGCGCTCGACGACCATCGGGGTGGACAGCGGCGAACCCGCGCGCAGCACCTGCCCGGCCAGCTCGGACCAGTCCGGCATCGCGGCACCGGTGTCGTCGCGCACCTTCCAGCCGCTGGGTCTCGCACCGGTGAGCAGATCGGACTTCGTCAGTTGCATGAGGTCCGCGGCGACGTCGTTGGTGGCGAGCACCTGGCCGCGCTCGTCCGTGAGCAGCACGCCCACGGTCAATCCGGTGATCAGCTCGTCCCAGATCGGCGGCAGCTGGGATGGCGCGGTCACGTCCAGGACACTCATTCGGCCCCTCCTCCCCACCAAACGGAGCAGTCAACTGGACTCTCCTCTGCAGAGAGGTCTGAATTCAAGAGCATCACTACCACCCGTAATGGTGGTATTTACCGAGCGCGAATAACGCTGCGTCAGCAACTACCCGGGTCAAGTCCGAAGCGCCACCCGATGCGGGAAACGACGGGTCCATAAGGCGGATGATCTTCGACTGCGGTGCGCCCTGCGAGCCGCTCCGGTTCCGCCGGGCTCCGGCCCGATCAAGGGCTGCCTCTACGCTGGGCGACGGCCGTCGGCGCTCGGCGGCACCCCCGCATCGATGACCAGGACGGTGACCCTCGTGGCGGTGAGCGGACCGGATGACGCGACGCGACGACCCTTCGGCGAGGTGATCCGCGACCTCGCCAGGGAGAACCGCAGGCTGCTGATCGCGATCGGCGTCGCCGAACTGCTCGCCGTGCTGCTGGTCTCCACGATCAGCCCGCACGACCACATCGACGGCGAGGTCTACCGGCTCGGCGCCCGCGCGTGGCTCCAGGGCAAGGACATGTACGGCCCGCTGCCCGCCACGCAGTCCGGGCTGAAGCTGCCGTTCATCTACCCGCCGTTCGCGGCGATCCTGTTCGCCCCGCTCGGACTGGTCTCCAAGCTGGTGGCCGTGTCGATCATCATGCTGGTGTCGCACGTGGCGCTGCTGGTGACGCTGTACCTGGTGCTCGGGGCCTCCACGTTCCTGCGCGGGCAGCGGGACCGGGTCGTGCTGTGGACGGGCGTGGTGCTGCCGCTGGCGACGCTGTCCGAACCGGTCATGGAGACGCTGACCTACGCGCAGATCAACCTGGTGCTGATGGCGCTGGTCGCGGTCGACTGCCTGTGGCGCACCGGGCCGGGGCAGAAGACGCCGTACCCGCGCGGGCTGCTGATCGGCATCGCCGCCGGGATCAAGCTCACCCCGGCCGCGTTCCTGCTGTTCTTCCTGCTGCGCAAGGACTTCAAGCCGATCGCGATGGCGGCGCTCGGCTTCGCCGGGACCGTCCTCATCGGACTCGTGCTGGCCTTCGACGGCACCAGGAAGTACTGGACGCAGGAGGTGATGGCCACCGGCAACGTGTCCTTCGGCCCCACCTTCACCGGCAACGCCTCGGTGTACGCGGGCAACCAGTCGCTGCGGTCGGCGCTGACGAAGCTCGGCGTCGGGAACGTGCCGATGGTGCTCGTGCTGGTGACGCTGGTGGTGCTGGCGCTGGCCGTCGCGGGCATGGTGCACGCGCTGCGGCAGCAGGACCTGCCGATGGCGGTGACGCTCAACGGGCTGCTGTCGCTGCTGATCTCGCCGATCTCCTGGTCGCACCACTGGGTGTGGGCGATTCCGGCGGTGGTGCTGCTGGCGGGTGCCGCGGTGCGGCGGGCCGACTGGGGACTGCTGATGATCTCCGGGCTGGCGGCCTCGCTGTGCACGCTCGGGCCGATGTGGAAGGTGCCGCAGGGCAAGGGGCGGGAACTGCACTGGAACCCGCTGGAGCACCTCGTCGGCAACGCGTACGTGTACCTGGGGCTGGCGCTGCTGGCCTACTACGCCTACGGCCTGTGGCGCACCCACCGGCTCGGGAAGCGGACCATCGAACCCGACGACGAACCCCGGGTGTCCTCCACTCCCGCCTGATCGCGCCAGCCCCGGAACGCGGAACGGCCGCCGGACCTCAGTGGTCCGGCGGCCGTTTCCCGTTGCGGTGGTGCGTCAGATGCGCTGGAACTCGACGGTGTCGTCGAGGCCGCGCGGCTGGGCGGCGATGCCCGGGATCGGAACCGTGTGCCCCTGCGCCGCGTTGATCGAGGGCGGAGCGCCGAGCACCGGCAGTTCGATGCCGACCGGCTCGGCGGCCCGCGGCTCCGGCGGCAGCGGGCTGGCCAGGATCCGGTCCCGCTCCGGAGTGGTGGCGTCGAGCTCGTCGAGCACCTCCACCTGCACCGGAACGTCCTCCGGGGTCGTGCTGAACCGGGGGATCGCCGCCAGGAACGACACGGTGGGCCGGTCGTCGGTCTGCGGACCGACCTCGGCCGGCGCCCCGGTGAGCCCGCCGGCGGTGGGACCGCTGAGCTGCCCGCCGCCGAACGCGTTCAGCTCACCGCCGAGCGGCAGCGGCGCCTGCAGCGGCGACCCGCCGTCGCGCTCCAGCGCGAGCGGACCGGACAGCGCGGGCGGCACCTGCGGGTGGTCCAGGTGCTCGCCCGGGACCTCCAGCGCCAGCTGGTCGGCGCGGGCCGCGGGCACGTGCGGCCGCTCGGCCAGCGCGGCCGCGAGCAGCGACGGCGGGACCTCGTGCAGCCGGACGTCCGGACCGGGCAGCTCACCGGAGGTGAGGTCCACGCCGGCGGCGTCCAGCAGTCCGGTGCCGAGCGCGGCGGGCGCGGCGGACCGCTCCGCCCCGTCCGCGCCGAGCGCGCCGCCCCACAGGGCGACGATGCCGTCCTCGGGGTCCACGGTGGCCGGGTCGGCCAGCGGGATGATCAGCTCGCCGGTCACCTCCGGCACCTGCGCCTCGGCCGGGAGGCCGGGGCCGCCGCGGACGATGTCGCCGATCGGGCCCGCCCAGCTCAGCGAGCGGTGGAAGCCCTCGGCGGGGGTGCGCACCTCGGCGCCGCGGCGGAGGCTGTGCCGTCCGTCGCCCGGCGCCGGCCGCGCGGTCGCCGGGTCGCCGACCCAGCCCGCGAGCTGCATGTCCGGCCGCGCCGGGTCCAGGTCGCGCAGGACCGGGATCTCCTGCGTCATGTCGTGCTCGACGGCGGGGAGCAGGTCGCGCACCGGGTCGATCTTCCCGGTGAGCACCAGTGCCCGGTAGCGGCCGGTGTCGGCGTTCCGGTACGACGCGAACGCTTCGCCCAGCTGCGGCCGGGAGCCGTCGGCGTCGAACGCGGGCAACACGGAATCTCCCCGTTCCGGATCTGCGGTGTCGAATCGGGTACCCAGGCTGCCGTGGTTCCCGTCTCCGGAAGGCCGGGACGGGCCGGTGCCTTCGGCTGCGGCCATCGTGGTTCCCACGGCCAGCACACCACCGGTGACCAGCGCGGCACGCACGCCGCGCTTCGCCCAAGTCTGCATGCGGTCTCCTTCGGATATTTCCCCGTTCGGGCGGGGAAAGCAATGGTTCGAGCGGCGCCGTCCTCGGATGCGTCGATCACGATCCGGCGGCGGTGGTACGAGTGCGTCGCAGAGCGCGGCGAGCGTCGCCGCGGCGCACCGCTCAGTCGGGGGTGGTGCCGGGGGACGGCGCGAAGGTGCCGTTGAGCACGGAATCCGATCGGCCGGGAGAGCTCAGCGCGGCGCGGTCGGCCGAGTCGGCGGGCAGCGGCCAGGTCATGCCGAGACCGCCGTTGCCCGCGCCGCCGTCGGAGGTGTGCCCGGTCGCGCCGCCCGTCGCGGGCGGCACCGGGACGGTCCCGTCCGGGGACCACGGCTCGCGGTGGCCGGGTTCGGCGGGCGCGCGGAAGCTCGCGTCGCCCGCGTGGTGCGCGGTGACCGGGGCCGGAGCATCGGCCGCTCCGGCAGCGGAGACCGCCGGTGCCCGCGGTGCCTCGGCCGCCGGAGCGGGCGGGTTCGGGAGCGGCTGCTCGACGGGGGCGGGTCCCGGGGACGGCAGCGGCGCGGGAGGCGCGGGCGTGCCCGGGGCGATGGCGTCCCGCAGCGGGGCGGTCAGCGCGCCGAGCCCGTCGGTGATCGGCCGGGTCAGCTCCGCCAGCGGCGGAACGGGGCGGTCGGCACCGGGGCCCGGGGTCAGCGCGCCGCGCACCGGGCGCAGCAGCGAGCCCGCGCCGTCCAGCGCGGTCGACACCGGTCGTGCCTCGGCCACCCGGCCGACGAGGTGGTGCGGGGCGAGTTCGTCGAGGGCGAACCGACCGGGGTCCGGACCGTCCACTTCGGAGGGACCCGGCCGCGGTGCGGTGCCGGAGTCGGAGTCGGAGTCCGGGATGTCCGCGGCGCGGGCCAGCGGTGCGGCGATGTGGTGCACGGCGGCGCTCACCCGGTGCGCGGCGGACGGCGCACCCTCGTCGGAGTCCGGCGTCGCGCGGTGCTCCGGCGCGATGGCGTCCCGCACGGGCGCGAGGTCGACGGTGCCGTCCGATGTGGACTCGTGCGCGCCTTCGGCGGCGGGCGGGTCGACCAGCGCGTCCGCGCCGGCGTTCCCGGCGAACCAGCCCACCGAACTGCCCGCGGCCGCGGCACCGGCGACGACCAGCGCGCGAGCCAGCAGCCGCCAACCGCGGCTACCGCCTGCTGTTCGGAGACTGTCCGGCATCTGGTCCGGTTCCACTTTCCGTCGGGGCTGCATGTCCGCTCAACGACCCTCCGTTCGACCGGCCCGGTTGGACCGTTCGGCGGCTTGATCGACGTGCACTGCCGACGGGCACTCTGTCAGCAGGTGGGCCGCAGAGGTAGTGATCTCGCGGAACACCCCCGTATCGGGTGACACGGCCCCGTCGGCGTCCGCGGATGCGTGATCGCGCCGACCCCACCGGGAACCGCATGGTCACGGCTACGGTGGCGTGGTGACCAACGCGAAGATCGCCCCAACGGAGGACGCCTCCGCCCACGTGCCGCGGGTACTGCGAGTGACGGCAGCCGTGTGCTGGCGCCTGCTGGTGGTGCTCGGCACGGTGTACGTGCTGAGCCTGGCGCTCGGCAGGCTCTACGTGGTGGTCATCCCGGTGGCCATCGCACTGCTGCTGGCGGCGCTGCTGGCCCCGGCGGTGTCCTGGCTGGCGCGGCGGCGGGTGCCGCGGGCGATCGCGACGGCCGTGGTGCTCGTCGGCGGCCTGGCGCTGGTCGGCGGCGTGCTCACCTTCGTGATCAACGCGTTCATCAACGGGTTCCCCGAGCTGCAGCGGGAGATCCTGCGCAGCCTCGGGCAGATCCGCGGCTGGCTGTTGCAGGGGCCGCTGCACCTGCGCGAGGAGCAGATCGACGAGTACCTGGGGCAGGCCGCCCGCTGGCTGCAGGAGAACCAGGCGGCGCTGACCAGCGGTGCGCTGTCCACGGCGTCCACGTTCGGCAACTTCCTCACCGGCCTGGTGCTGGCGCTGTTCACGCTGATCTTCTTCCTGCACGACGGCCGCCGGGTGTGGCTGTTCCTGATCGGCCTGGTGCCGTCGCACGTGCGGGGCCGGGTGGACGTGGCGGGCATCCGCGGGTTCGCCTCCCTGGTCGGGTACGTGCGGGCGACGGCGCTGGTCGCGGTCGCCGATGCGGTGGGCATCGGGATCGGGCTGACGATCATCGGGGTGCCGCTGGCGCTGCCGCTGTCCGCGCTGGTGTTCCTCGGCGGGTTCGTGCCGATCATCGGCGCGGTGGCCTCCGGTTCGGTCGCGGTGCTGGTGGCGTTGGTGACCAGCGGCTGGGTGAACGCGCTGCTGGTGGTGCTGGTCGTGCTGCTGGTCCAGCAGGTGGAGGGGCACATCCTGCAGCCGCTGCTGCTGGGCCGCGCGGTGCAGGTCCACGCGCTGGCGGTGGTGCTGGCGATCAGCGCCGGCGTGGTGGTCGGCGGAATCGTCGGGGCGCTGCTGGCGGTGCCGGTGGTGGCGGTGCTGAACTCGGCGATCCGTTCGCTGACCTCGGGCGAGGACGCGGAGACGCCGGTGACGGGAACCGATCCGCACGAGGCGGAACCACCGGCGAATCCGGAATCGGCCGGGAACGAGGCGGACGCGCAGCAGGCGAGCGGCGCGGGGAAGTCCACCGGCACGGGTTCGCACCGCGCGGCGGACGACGCGGGCGGGAAATCCGCGAACGGTGGTCCCGCGGACTCGCCTGGTCCCGATTCCGATTCCCGCTGACCGCGCGCGAACAACCGAAAATCGAAACGAGCCCGGGCCGGAAAGGGGTGTTTCCCCGCCGGCCCGGACCCGTTCCGGGAGATCCCGAAATCCCGTCGCGAATGCCGAGCGGAATCCGCGCTCAGGCGAACGTCACCGCATTCCGGCCCGACGATTTCGCCGTCAGCAACGCCGCATCCGCGGCCACCAGCAGATCCGGCAGCTCGTAGCCGAACCGCGTCGTCGTCGACACCCCCACGCTCACCGTCACCCCGGTCAGCTCGCGCGGCCGCCCCAGGGTGTCGCGGGTCGGCACCGACAGCGCCGCCACCGACAACCGGACCCGCTCGGCCACCGCGTGCGCCACCTCCGGGCAGGCGTGCGGGAGCAGCACCACGAACTCCTCGCCGCCGAACCGGCCGACCAGGTCCTCCTTGCGCACGCTGTCCCGCAGCATCACCGCGACCGCCGCCAGCACCGCGTCCCCCGCGAGGTGCCCCACCTCGTCGTTGACCCGCTTGAAGTGGTCCAGGTCCAGCAGCAGCAGCGCGGCACCGCGGTCCCGGGCGCTCGCCCGCCGCAACTCCGCCCGCGCGATCCGGTCCCAGTGCAGCGCGTTCGCCAGCCCGGTCTTGCCGTCGCGCTGCGCCGACCGCCGCCAGTGCGGCAGCTGGCCCGCCAGGTCCAGCAGCGCCAGCATCGGCCCGCCCAGCACCGCGACCTCCGGCTGCTGCAGCACCGCCATCCCCAGCACGCCGCCGAAGCAGGCCGCCACGATGCCCAGCAGCACGTCGATCGGCTCGCCCACCACGTCCTCGCGCGACGCCCCCGGATCGCGCAGCCGCAGCCCGATCCCCACCAGCAGCGCCCGCACCGCCAGCAGCGTCGTCCCGGCCAGCACGATCACCGCCGGGTTCCACCGCGGGTCCTCCCAGCCGACGACCCAGCGGGCCGCGAACACCGCCAACGTCGTCGACGCCGTGACGAACAGCCAGCGGTGCGGGTCCGGCCGCGCCTCCAGCACCCCGTGCAGCGCCGGGCCGAGCAGCAGCAGGACCAGCAGGTTCGGCGGCAGCACCAGCCCGCCCGCCGCCAGGTAGGCCATGTGCACCGTCCACGGGTCGCGGCGCACCCCGCTGCGCAGGTGGATGGTCACCGAGGTCGCGATGATGACGGCGGCCGCGGTCCCGCCGAGCATGGCGAAGCGGAACCACTCGGTGGGCGTCGGCGGCGAGTTCAGCAGCACCACCGGGAGGACCAGGCCGATGGCGGCGGCCTGGGTGAGCAGCACGTGGATCAGTGCGGGTGCCCGGAGCCGCCACAAGGGCCACGGCGCCATGATTCCTCACGTCTCTTCCTCGCCCGGACGGGCGAGCGGTCCTTGATCCGGTCGACTTTTCCGAAAACGCGCGAATGGCGGTGTCCCGCTTCAGCCAAGTACCGGATCGGTTACTACTCCTGAGCCTGGCATAACTCGATCTTCCGGGGAAACCCGGCTCTCGGGTCCATTCGGGTAGATCCGCTCGGTGACGACAAACACCGAGCGTGTTCACCGATCGTCGGCTCACGGAACTCGATCGATACGGCAGGATGGTCGATCGGGAGGGAACAGCCGTGATGCCGAAGAACACCGCGCCGCAGAGCGTTCGGATCGCCGATGGGCGGTCGCCGTTGTGGCGCGCGCACAACTTCTTCCGATCAGTCGGACTCGTGTACGCGGTGCTGTGGTTCGCGATCCAGTTCCCCGCTTACCAGCGCCCCGCGCTCGCGGTGCTCGAGATCGTCATCATGATCGGCTGGACCGTGTTCACCGTGTGGCGGTTCCGGGTGCGGGACGGCCGGACGAACGCGCTGGTGCTCGTGGACCAGGTGCTGATCTCGGTGCTGTTCCTCGGCAACGAGCTGATCATGACCGAGGAGCAGATGCGGGAGCTCGCCCCGTCGGTGATCAGCATGTGGCAGCCGTCGATGGTGACGTTGGCCGGCGTGCAGTGGGGCTGGATCGGCGGCGGTATCTCCGGCGCGATCTCCGCGCTGATCAACTTCGCGATCCGGGACCTCTACACGCCGCTGATGTTCCAGGACGCGGTGCTGCTGATCGGCGCGGGCATGCTGTTCGGGCTGGCCGCGGACACCGCCCGGCGCTCCACCGAACGGCTCAGCCAGGCGTTGCGCGCGGAGGCCGCGACCGCCGAGCGGGAACGGCTGGCCCGCTCCATCCACGACAGCGTGCTGCAGGTGCTGGCGCGGGTGCGCAACCGCGGCGTGGAGCTCGGCGGGGAGGCCGCCGAGCTCGCCCACCTCGCCGGGGAGCAGGAGATCGCGCTGCGCTCGCTGGTCGCCACCGCCCCGCCCGAGCACGACGCGGAGGGCGAGGTCGACCTGGTCGCCCGCCTCCAGGTGCTGCGCACCGGCAAGGTGCAGGTGTCCGTCCCCGCCACCGACGTCCGGCTGCCCGAGCCGATGGGCTCCGACGTGCTGCTGATCGTGCGGGAGGCGCTGGAGAACGTGGAGCGGCACGCGGGCCCGGATGCGCGCGCTTGGGTCTTGCTCGAAGAGCTGCCGGACGAGATCGTGATCAGTGTCCGGGACGACGGCCCGGGCATCGCCGAGGGCAGGCTGGCCGAGGCAGCCGCGGAGGGCCGGATGGGCATCGCCCAGTCGATCCGCGGCCGGGTCCGGCACTTGGGCGGCACGATCTCCCTGGACACCACCCCGGGAGAAGGCACCGAGTGGGAGATCCGGTTACCGCACCCGCACTCGGCCCCCGCAGGGGCGGGCGGCCGCGCGCGATCGGTGGCCGAGAAGATGTTCCCCCGGCGGACGGCGCACCCGGCCCCGCTCGCCGCGGACGCGGAACGAGCGGACGACCGGGATGCCGACCCGGCACCGCGCGGAGGAGGAGAAGGATGACCGAGCCGCACGTGTCGGTGATGGTGGTGGACGACCATCCGATGTGGCGCGACGGGGTGTCCCGGGATCTCGCCGAACGCGGCTTCGAGATCCGGGCCACCAGCGGGGATGCCGTGTCCGCGCTGCGGATCGCCCGCACCGTGCGCCCCGACGTGGTGCTGATGGACCTGAACCTCGGCGACACCTCCGGCGTCGACGCGTCCCGGCAGATCACCCAGGAGATCCCCGGGACCCGGGTGCTGGTGCTGTCGGCCAGCGGGGAGCACAGCGACGTGCTGGAGGCGGTGAAGGCGGGCGCCTCCGGCTACCTGGTCAAGTCCGCCTCGGTGGACGAGCTGGTGGACGCGGTCCGCCGCACCGCCGCCGGGGACGCCGTGTTCACCGCGGGCCTCGCCGGGCTGGTGCTGGGCGAGTACCGGCGGATGGCGGTGTCGCCGGGCGCCGAATCGCAGGCCCCGCAGCTCACCGACCGCGAGACCGAGGTGCTGCGGCAGGTCGCGAAGGGCCTCACCGCGCGGCAGATCGCGAACAAGCTGGTCATCTCGCACCGCACCGTGGAGAACCACGTGCAGTCCACGCTCCGCAAGCTGCAGCTGCACAACCGGGTCGAGCTGGCCCGCTACGCCATCGAGCACGGCCTCGACGCCGACGGCGAAACGGGCGCCGAGCCCGGCTGACGCCCCGCGGGAAGCCCGCCCGCAAGATCCACCCCGATTCACCCGACCCGGCGACCACATCGGTCTCCGGGTCGTTTCGCGTCCAGCCCCCGAACGGCCTTCCCGCTGCACAACGCGCGGTTTCACCGCAGGTGACGGGCTGGGCGCCACCGGTCGCCCGAGCGGGTGCCGGCCGCGCACCGTGACGGGCGGGTGACGGACCGGTGACGCCGGGTCTGGCGTACTTCCGGCCAGCGGCGCAAGAGGCCGCGGTTCGAAAGTTCATCAACTCGATGAGGAGTACGACCGTGAACGTTTTCGAGATCTCCGAGCTGGAAGTGTCCGCCGAGCTGCTGCCGACGCGCGAGGCCCTCGGTTCCTTCAACTTCGCCGACCTGTACGCGACCAACACCGCGGTCGCCATCAGCGGTGAGGGCAACGCCGTGGCGGTCGCCAGCCAGGACATCGACCTCGGCCAGGAAGGCTGATCCAGCCGCTGACCAGGTCCTGATCCGGACCGCCCAGGTGACCCCGATGGGGGGATATCGGGGTCATCTCCCGCGGCGACGCCGCCGCGACCGTCTTGCACCCATCTCTACACCTTGGAGCACATCGTGAACTTCGAGACCTTCGCTGAGCTGCTGCCCGCCCGCGAGGCCCTGGGCAGCCTGAACTTGGCCGACGTCTACGCCACCAACACCGCGGTCGCCCTCAGCGGCGAGTGCAACGCCGTGGCGCTCGCCAACCAGGACATCGACCTCGGCCAGAAGTGACCCTTCCTGACCGAGTTCCCGGTCGCGCGCCGTTGAACACCGGCGGCGCGCGACCGGACACCACCTAGAAGGAGAAGACATGAACGAACTCGAGCTGGCCGACCAGTCGGCCGAGCTGCTGCCCCGCCGCGAGGCCACCAGCCTCGTCGACGTCACCACGGTCGTGCCGGTGAACGTCGGCGTCGCGGTCAGCCTCGGCGGCGACGCCGCGGCGATCGTCGGCCAGTACACGAACGTGGAGTAAAAGCGGATATCGGACGTGCCGGCCGGCCGGGGACGGGGTTTTCCCGTCCCCGGCCGGTTTTCCTGGAGGGGAACCATGTCAGAAACCACCCAGGTCGGGCCGGGTGCACCCGCCGAGCCCGCCTCGTCCACCCCGCGGAGCCGACGCCGCTCCGGCTCGCCCGCGACGCCCGCGCCGACCGGCCGCCGGGAGGCGCCACCAGCCGAGCCCCGGGCTCCCGGGTCCCCGACGGCCGGATCCCCGACATCCGGGGTGCCGACACCCGCAGCCCCGACGTCCGGATCCCGGGCAGGCGCACCCTGGACTCCGGTACCTCGGGCATCGGCACCCCGGGCTCCCGAACCCCGGGCTCCCGAACCCCGGGCTCCCGAACCGCGGACGCCCGAACCGCAGGCATCCGGACCGCAGACATCCGGACCCCCGGCACCGGAGCCGCAGGCACCCGAGCCCGCCGAGGTCGACGAGCACGCGGTCCCGCAGCTCGCCGCGGGCGTCTCGCTGTGCGGCCGCTACGAAGGCGCCGGGTACACCGATCCGCGCTTCCTCATCGCCCGCGCCGACGGGCAGATGGTGCTGGTGTCCGAGCTGCTCTACGAGGTGGCCACGCACATCGACGGCCGGCGCGACCTCCGGGAGATCGCCGCGCGGGTCAGCGCCGCCGCGGGCCGGGAGATCTCGCCGCTCGGCATCGGCTACCTGGTCGCCGAGAAGCTGCACGCGCTCGGCGTGGCCGCGCTGGACGAACCGGTGGGGAACGCGCCGCGCGCCGATCCGCTGCTGGCGCTGGCGCTGCGCGGCGTGCTGCTGCCCGCGAAGGTGGTGCGTCCGCTGGCCGCGGTGCTCGCGCCGCTGTTCCAACCGGTCCTGGTGGTGGCGGTGCTGGCCGGGATGCTCGTGGCGGACGTGGTGCTGGTGGCTTCCGGCTCGCTGGACCCGGCGTTCCACTCGGCGGTCGGCGATCCGCTGCAGGTGCTGCTCCTGATCGTGCTGCTGATCAGCTCCACGCTGTTCCACGAGACCGGGCACGCCGCGGCCTGCCACTACGGCGGTGGGCGGCCGGGGGCGATCGGCGTCGGCATCCTGCTGATCTTCCCGGCGTTCTTCACCAACGTCACCGACGCCTACCGGCTGACCCGGGCGGGCCGGCTGCGCACCGACCTGGGCGGGCTGTACTTCAACGCGATCTACATCCTGGCGGTGGCCGGGCTGTTCTGGGCGACGCACTTCCCGCCGCTGGCGGTGTTCATCGTGCTCAGCCACATGCAGATGCTGCAGCAGCTGCTGCCGCTGATCCGGATGGACGGCTACTACATCCTCGGCGATCTGGTGGGCGTGCCGAACCTGTTCGGGCTGGTGCGGCCGATGGTGCGCAAGGCGCTGGGCAAGCAGCAGCCGGGGGAATCCGCCGGGGAGGCGCTGCGCCCGCGGGTGCGGCTGCTGGTCACCTGCTGGGTGGCGGTGGTGGTGCCGGTGCTGTTCCTCGCGGTGCTGCTGCTGTTCGTGCGGATACCGCGGTACCTGGGCACGGCGTTGGAGCGCGGGCAGGACTACTGGCTCAGCGGGGCCGCCGGGTTCGCGAACGGTCATCCGCTGGCCGGGGTGCTGGCGGTGCTGTCCATGTTCGTGCTGCTGCTGCCGTGGCTCGGGGGCATCGCGTTCGCCGTCCGCACCAGCCGCAAGATCGGCGCCTGGTACCGCAAGAAGCACCCGCGGTACGTGCCGCGGCACCGCGCTCCGACGACCCGCGACCGGCTGGGTTTCCGCCTCTCGTGAGCGCCGCGGACCTCACCCCGGGTAATCGTGTAACGGCGCGCCGTCACCGCCACGACGCCACCGGTGACGGGTCATGCCTGCGTGTGGCCCGTCTTGGCCGGAACAAGGGGGGAACCATGAGCGAGGGACCTGCGCGCCCGATCCCGCTCCCGAGACCGCAAGCCGCACCGCGGCTGCAGCTGACCTTGCTGGGCGGGTGGTCGCTGCGGTGCGACGGTGCGGGAGTGGCCGTATCCAGCAACGGGCAGCGCCTGCTGGCCCTGCTGGCGCTGCGCGGGCGGACGCAGCGCGACCTCGTGGCGGGCACGCTGTGGCCGGGCAACGACGACCAGAGCGCGCTGGCGAACCTGCGGACCACGCTGTGGCGGGTGCGCAGGCGGGTGCAGGGGGCGATCGTCGGCGGCGGCCCCGAGATCGGGCTGGGCGAGCAGGTCTCGGTGGACGTGCACGAGCTGACGTCCACGGGGGAGCGGCTGCTGCGGCAGGAACCGGTGGCCGACTGGGCGGCGATCGGGCACACCCTCGCCCGGCAGGACCAGCTGCTGCCCGGCTGGTACGAGGACTGGGTGCTGGCCGAGCGGGAGCGCCTGCAGCAGCTGCAGGTGCACGCGCTGGAGATCGCCGCGGAACGGCTGGTGCAGTCGAGCCAGCTGGCGACCGCGCTGGAGGTGGCGCAGGCCGCGACCGTCGTCGAACCGTTCCGCGAGACCGCGCACTGCGCGGTGGTCGAGGTGCTGCTCAAGCAGTCGAACCCGGCGCAGGCGCTGCGCCACTACCGGCGGTACGAGCAACTGCTGGACCGGGAGCTGGGCATCGAGCCGTCGCGGCGGCTGCGGGAGCTGGTGCGCCCGGTGCTCGGCGACCACGTGCGGGCCTGACGGGGGAACCCGGGCACCCGTGCGGTGTCCGCGGGCGACGGGCTCCGCTGGGGATGGAGCTCGCCGCCCGGCGCGCCGGCCGCGCCCCGGTACTGCCCCGCCGGGAAGCGGCCGGTGACCGGGGTGGGGTGCGGCCGGCGCACCCCACCCCGGCGATGCCGTTCCGGACTACTGCAGGGTGGCGAACGCGGCTTCGCGGGCGCGCGCGGCGTTCGGCGCGTTCTTCGCCTCCTCGGCGGCCTTCTGGTACGCGACCAGCGGGTGCGCGGCGAGCGCGGCACCGACGGCGGGCACCGCGGCGGCGCCCATCGACAGGCTGCTGACGCCGAGCCCGGCGAGCACGCCCGCCAGCAGCGGGTCGGACGCGGCCTCGCCGCAGACGCCGACGGGCTTGCCGAGCCGGTGCCCGGCCTGCCCGATCAGCGCGACCAGCCGCAGCAGCGCGGGCTGCCACGGGTCGTTCAGCCCGGCGAGCGCGCCGGACATCCGGTCGGCGGCGAACACGTACTGCGCGAGGTCGTTGGTGCCGACGCTGACGAAGTCGACGGCGTCGAGCACTTCGTCCGCGGTGAGCGCGGCGGCCGGGACCTCGATCATCACCCCGGCCCGGCCGAGGCCCGCGGCCCGCACCCGGTCGGCGAACCAGGCCGCTTCGTCGGCGGTGGCGACCATCGGCGCCATCACGGAGACCTTCGCGCCGGAGTCCTGCTCGGCACCGGCGATGGCCTCCAGCTGCCGGTCCAGCACGCCGGGCCGCTCGAAGCAGACCCGCACCCCGCGCACGCCCAGCGCCGGGTTCGGCTCGGCGCCCATGTCCAGGAAGGACAGCGGCTTGTCCGCGCCCGCGTCGAGGGTCCGCACCACGACGGGCCTGCCCTCGAACGGGGAGAGCACGTCGGCGTAGGCGGCGCGCTGGGTGCGCACGTCGGGTTCCTCATCCGCGCCGAGGTAGCAGAACTCGGTGCGGAACAGGCCCACGCCCTGCGCCCCGGCGTCCACCGCGAGCCGCGCGTCGGCGGCGGAACCGACGTTGGCGACGACGGACACGGCGTGCCCGTCGGCCGTGCCGCCGGTCCCGTTCCAGTCGACGCCCTGCCCGCGCTCGGCGGCCTGGGTGCGCACCGGTTCACCGGAGGTTTCGACGCTGCCGGTGTCGCCGTCCACGAGCACGCCGACGACGGGCGCCGCGGCGAGGATGCCGCGGGCCGCCACGACGGCGGGGATGCCCAGCGCGCGGGCCAGGATCGCGGTGTGGCTGGTCGGCCCGCCTTCCTCGGTGACCAGCGCGAGCACCAGCCGCGGGTCGAGGTCGGCGGTGTCGGCGGGTGCGAGGTCGCGGGCGAGCAGCACGCTCGGCCGGTCCAGGTCGGGCACGCCGGGCGGGGTGGCGCCGAGCAGCTCGGCGATGACGCGGTCCCGCACGTCGTGGATGTCCCGGACGCGTTCGGCGAGGTAGCCGCCCGCGTTGCGCAGCGCGTCGGCGAAGCCGTTGGCGGCTTCGTGCACGGCGCGCGGCGCGGGGAGCGCGTTGTTGGTGACGAGTTGTTCGGCCTGCGACAGCAGCGCCGGGTCCAGCGCCATGGCGGCGGTGGTCTCCAGCACGGCCTTGGCTTCGCCACCGACGACTCCGGCGCGCTCGAAGAGCCGGTTCGCGACGGCTTCGGCGGCCGGGCGGATCCGGCGCGCTTCGGCCGCGGCGTCGGCGGGTGCCGGGGTCGCGGCCGGTTCGGGGAGGGCTTCGGCGACCCTGGCGACCGGGCCGGATGCTCGGCCGGAGCTGACTCCGACACCAGTGAACAGCGACATGGTCTAGACCATACCCTTCTCTTGCGGCCTCTCCTCGATCGTAGGCAGGGCTCATCCGATCGGCCTGGAAATGCCCCGCTGGAACGGGCACGCCAGGTGAATTCGCGCCCCGATACGTACCCGTACGGAGCAGCGATTCAGCTGACCGATGAGTAACCGATGAGTAGCCATACGGATTACGCCGGACCCCTTCGGCCGACAGAGTGTGCTCATGGCAACACAGCGCACAGCACGCACGATCGCAGGCCCCGTTTCCGACCTCGCCGAGCACACCGATCCGAGCAACCGGATCACCGCGCTGCTCGCCGAACCCGGGACCGAATTCGGCGTGCTCGGGGAGCAGCTTCGCGGTCCGGCCGCGCAGCGCGCAACGTCATCTGGGGAAACCACGACGAACACCGAAGGTGAAACCGTGAGCACTGGGGAACGCACCACACCGACCGGCGGCGTCCTCGCCGCGCCACCCGACCGACCGTCACCCATCGGCAGCAGACGGGCCCGACCGGCCGCGCCCGACCGGATTCCGCTCCTCGCGGCGATCCGCACCGGCGGCGCACCGATCCCCGGCGAGCCCGTCGACACCAGCTTCGCCGAACCCACGCAGACCCCGGCCGCGCACGCGGCCGGGGCTGCCCCGTCTTCGGGGGAGGTGCGCGACGACGCGGATCCCGACCGCGGCGCGCACCGTTCCGCTCGCGGACCGGCTTCCGCTCGCGAATCCGGGTCGGTCGGCGAATCCGGGTCGGTCGGCGCATCCGGGTCGGTCGGCGAGGCGGGTCCCTCCGACGGCTCCGGTGTTCCCGGCGGTTCCAGCCGCATGGTCGTCGAGCCCGACGCGGCGCGGGGAGGCACCGGCGGTGCCGCGCTGATCGGGATCGGCTTCGCCGTGCTCGCCGCGATCGCGCCCGCCGGGCCACTGCCCGCTGTCGCTGCCGCGGGGCTCGTCGCGGCGCTGGTGGTCGCGCTGCGCCGAGCCGAGGACGGCAGGCAGGACTTCGGGACCGGGCTGGCGCCGTCGCCCCGTTCCGCGTGGCCGGTGGGGGAGCGAGCCGCGGCGGCGTGACCGCGGTGCGGACACGGCGACATGTCAGCGTGCCGACATGTCGCCGTGTCGACACTGCGGTCACCGCACCGCCACGGCGACGCGGCTCCGCTGCAGGAGGGCGGCTCGACGGGAAGCGCGATCGGGAGCAGGGCCGGGAGCGGGGCCGAGGGAGCAGGGCCGGAAGCGGAGTCGAATCGAAGTCGAGCCGACTCGAAGCGAACTCCGGTCAGGCGGTCGCCCGATCAGGCAGTGCCCGATGGGCGATCTCCGCTGAGCAGCGCCCGGCGAGCGGTGCCCGACGGGCAGGGTCCGACGGACAGGGTCCGGTGAGCAGGTTCAGCGGCGCAGGTTCAACGGCGCAGGGGTCGATCGACGCGGCGTACCGCTCGGAGCGACGCCGAACCGGGACCGGACCGGGCAGGAGACGTGTCGAGCAGTCGCCGAATCGAGCGATCAACGAATCGAGACGGAGACATGTCGACAAATCGGCAACGCGACCCGCGATGGCCCACGACGACCCGGATCTCGTCCACCACCCGGCATTCGGCGCAACTCGAACCACCGAACATGGGAGCGCTCCCACCCTTTCGGGGGTAGTTCTCGACCAAGTGGCATCCGCGCGGCGCAGCCACGCGTCAGACTGGGTGAGTTGCTGCTCGCCGGTATCGCGCCACCGGCGATCACAACCCCCAGGAGCCGGCCGTGACGCCCCCCGTGCGGCCGGCCCTGGTCCACTTCCCCGGCCCGCGCCGCGCCCCGCGTCGGGAGGCTCTCCCGGTCAGCGGTCCCGCTTGATCCCCAGCGCGTTCAGGGCGCCCGCGACGGGCCCGGGCTTCTGCTCCGGCAGCAGTTCGGGGGCGTGCTCGCGCACCGCGCCGAGCACCTGCGACGCCGACGGGTTCACCGCCGTCCAGTCGCCCAGCACGACCGTCGGCACGGTCTCGTTGCCGTCGGCGATCGACCGGACCACCTCGGCCGCGCCCTGCTCCTGCCAGATGTCGACGTCCCGGTACTCCAAGCCTTCGCGCCGCAGTCCGGCCCGCAGCGACGTGCAGAACGGGCAACCCGGCCGGGTGTAGACGATCAGCTCCGCGGCGCCCATCGGCCGCACCTCCCTGCTCCGGTGATCCACTGGCCTTCGATCCCAGAACGCCACCGCCGCTCGGCTTATTCCTGATCACCGAAACGGGCGGTCCACCGGTCCGGCCGGTACGACCGGTTACGGTGCCCGGGACATCCCCGATCCGCGCCGCAGCGCAGCACCGGCGGCAGCACTCGATGGAGCCACCGCATGACGAGCCAGGGCACTCGGCGCGAACGCATCCGTGCGGCCACCGATCGGGAGATCCGCGAACACGCGCGGGCCCTGCTCATCGCGCAGGGGCGGGACGCGGTGACGTTGCGCGCCATCGCCCGCGAGCTCGGCATCACGGCGCCCGCGCTGTACCGCTACTACGACTCGCGGGAAGACCTGCTGCGGCGGCTCGGCGACGACATCTGCACCGACCTGGTGGACGAGCTCAACGACCGGCTGGGGCAGGTCGATCCGGCCGATTTCCGCGGGAAGCTCAACGCGGTCTGCCGCGGGTTCCGCAGCTGGGCGCTGGCACACCCCAAGGAGTTCGCGCTCGTGTTCGCGACGCGGACCGACGAGACCGCGGAGCCAGGCGGCGGTGCGGCGGGGGTCGAGCGATCGGACGACCGGTTCGGCACGGCGTTCATGAGCGTCATCGGGCCGCTGATGGCCGAGGCGACGACGCTGGTGCGGCACGACGCCGCTCCGGCGGACCTGCAGGCCGAGCTCTCCGCGAGCCGGCAGGAGCTCGCGCACGCCTTCGCCGCGGACGTCCCCGAGAGCGCGTACGACACCGATGCGGTGTTCGTGCTGCTGCGCTGGTGGGTGCGGTTGTACGGGCACGTGGCGCTGGAGGTGTTCGGGCGGTTCCCGTTCGCGCTGGTCAACTCGGACCGGTTGTACGAGTCGCAGCTCGACGAGCTGGCCGCGGAGATCGGCATCGGGTGATCCGGCGGTCCAGGACGCTGCGCGGCACGATCCGGTTGCCCGCCGGTCCGGGATCTCACTTCTGCTCGGCCGGGGACATCCTCGGCCGTCGTGGCGCGTCTTGAGGGTCGAGGAAGGCACGACGACCACCAGGAGGCACCACGTGCTCAGCACTGCGAAGTTCCGCCGCATCGCCACCGCGACCGCGCTCAGCGCCCTGGTCGGCGGGGGTGCGCTGCTCACCGCGGGCGCGGCCGCCGCCGTGGACGCCCCCGAGTACCCCTGGTGCACGCCGGGGGACCTGACCGTCTCGGCGGCGGAGGGCCACGCGCCGGACGACGGGCGGCTGTTCGCGATCACCTTCGAGGCGAGGCCGGGGGTGTCCTGCGAGGTCGAGGGCGCGCCGTCGTCCCTGATCTTCTTCGACGGCGAGGCGCAGCAGCCCGTCGAGGTGGTCAGCCCCGAGCCGGGTTCCGCGGAGCGGTACACGATCGACGAGCAGCACCCCGGCGTCGCCTACGTGTCGGCCCCGCCGGAGTCCTCCGACCCGACCCCGGTCACGACGGCCCAGCTCAACCTGCCCCAGGGCGGCGGGATCAACGTCGACTGGCCGAGCGCGATCGACGGCCCCCTCCACCTCGGCAACATCGGCCCCGCGGTGAGCTGACGAAGCCCCGCGGGCGGGTGCGCTCGCTCTTCCGGCGGCCGCCCCCGCTGAGCGGCGATCACCTGGCCACCTGCGGGTTCTCGGCGGCGTTCCCGCGAGGACGGCGTCGCCGCCCGTGGCGGAGACGCGATCCCGCAGCGAGAACGCCGCCGAGGTTCCGCCGGACCGGCCTCGGAGCGAACCGAGGTCGGTCCGGCGGAACGAGAGGAGCGGGGCCGGGGAACCGGGAGAGGGGATCGGTTCCCCGGCCGCGCCGTGTGACACCCCTATTTCCCGGTCCCCACCGGGGTCTCGGCGATTCGGACCGATCGGGCCGCATTCTTCGGGGTGGTGCGGATTCCGGTCCGAATCGGACAGGATCGTCGGCTCAGTAGCCGAAGTCCTGGGTCCAGGCCCAGCCGCCGGTGTCGACGCCGACGCCGATGGTCTTGAGCGAGCAGTTCAGGATGTTGCGCTTGTGGCCCGCGGAGTTCATCCAGGAATCCATGACCTGGTCGGCGCTGCGCTGTCCTTGCGCGATGTTCTCGGCGCCGGGGGACGGGTGGCCGGCCTTCTTGATCCGCTGGTCGAAGGTGACGCCGTCCGGCGTGGTGTGCGAGAAGTAGCCGCGAGCGGTCATGTCCGAGCTGTGGGCGTTGGCGGCCTCGGTGAGCCGCTGGTCTTCGGTGACCGGCCCGCAACCGGCGCTCGCCCGCTGTTCGTTCACCAGCTGGACGACGCGCTGCTGCTCTCCGGTGTCGGCGGCGAACGCGTGTGCCGGAACCGCGAGCCCGGCCCCGAGCGCCACCGCCGCGAGGCCCGACGCGATTACGGAACGTTGCGAATTGGTCCAT
Organism: Saccharopolyspora sp. MMCC62; assembly: GCF_057736575.1. NCBI lineage: Bacteria > Bacillati > Actinomycetota > Actinomycetes > Pseudonocardiales > Pseudonocardiaceae > Saccharopolyspora > Saccharopolyspora sp. MMCC62. The sequence goes on from NZ_JBYKCM010000002.1 coordinate 566,982, forward strand.
GCCATGGGGCCGAAAGCTACCCAAGGCGAGTGAGATAGTTCCGTTATATGTGCGCCATAGCACAGATCAAGACACTATCCGTGCTCAAATTTCTGTCGATCTTTTAACCCACATGGGCGTAGGTCAATTCCTCTGATTCACCACGCGGCAGTGTCGGATCCACGAAGACCCGGAAATTGAAGGGCCCGCGCGACGGCGGCCCGCCCGACCGCGAGGTCGAGCGGGCCGCCGGTTCGGGAAGATCAGCCGAGGGTGCGGTCGTGCGCGCGCTGCGCGTCCTGCCGCGCGTCCTCCGCTCCCGTCGCGATCGGCGCGGTCAGCCACTGGCGGGGCAGCCCGAACGCCTCCACCAGCTCGACCGCGTGCGGCCGCAGGCCCTGGCAGAGCCCGTTCACCGCCTCGGTCACCGCCTTCGCGCGCCGCGGCGTGATCCGCTCGTGCTCCAGGAACCAGGCGCGGTCCTCCTCGATAGTGCTGAGCACGTAGAGGTCGCACACCCGCTCCAGCAGCCGCGCCGTCGAGGCGTCGCCGCACCGCTCGATGCCCTCGACGAACGCCTCCAGCACGACCCGGTCGATGTGCACCCGCGCGGCCCGCAGCACGTGGTCCTGCGCGTTGTTGAACACCGCGAACGGGTCGGCGTCCTTGCCCGCGGCGCGGCGCAGCCTGCGGGCGAGCCCGTCGAGCACGTGCCGCTCGCGCTCGTCGAACAGCTTCAGCTGCCAGCCGCGGTCGAACACCGCGTCCTCGTCGTCCCGCTGCGCCGCGTCGATCAGGCGCTGCACCAGCGACTTCGCCGCGGTGCGCTCGATGACGGTGCCGACGAACTGGTCGGCGACGAAGCGGGCCATGCCGACGGTGCCGAGCTCGTCGAACTGGTCCTTGTAGTCGGTGAGCAGCCCCTTCGCGACCAGCTGCAGCAGCACCGTGTTGTCGCCCTCGAAGGTGGTGAACACGTCGGTGTCCGCCTTGAGCTGCGGCAGCTGGTTCTCCGCCAGGTAGCCGGCGCCGCCGCAGGCCTCGCGCGCGGTCTGGATGGTGTGCGTCGCGTGCCAGGTGGTCACCGCCTTGAGCCCGGCCGCGCGGGACTCCAGCTCGCGCTGCGCGCGCTCGTCGCCGGAGGTCGAGACGTCGTGCAGCGTCTGCACCAGCTGCTCCTGCGCGAAGTGCAGCGCGTAGGACTTCGCCAGCGCCGGCAGCAGCTTGCGCTGGTGCGCGAGGTAGTCGAGCACCACGGTCTCCTCCGAGGTGCCCGGCCGGTCGAACTGCCTGCGCGCGGTGGCGTAGCGCAGCGCGATCTCCAGCGCGAGCTTCGCGGCGCTGCCCGCGGTCCCCGCCACCGAGATCCGGCCGCGGATGAGGGTGCCGAGCATCGTGAAGAACCGCTTGCCGGTGCTCTCGATCGGGCTGCGGTAGGTGCCGTCGGCGGCCACGTCGCCGTAGCGGTTGAGCAGCGACTCGCGCGGGACCCGCACCTGGTCGAAGGTGATCCGCCCGTTGTCGACGCCGTTGAGCCCGGCCTTGCGGCCGCAGTCGGACAGGTGCACGCCCGGCATCGGCGCGCCCTGCTCATCCCGGATCGGTACCAGCAGCGCGTGCACGCCGTGCTGCTCGCCACCGGTGATGAGCTGGGCGAACACCACCGCCATCCGCCCGTCGCGGGCGGCGTTGCCGATGTACTCCTTGCGCGCCGACTCGTGCGGGGTGTGCACGACGAATTCCTCGGTCGCCGGGTCGTAGGTGGCGGTGGTGCGCAGGTGCTGCACGTCCGAGCCGTGGCCGGTCTCGGTCATGGCGAAGCAGCCCGGCAGGTCCAGGTTCATGATCGAGGGCAGGTAGCGCTCGTGGTGGCGCTCGGTGCCGAGCGCCTGGACCGCACCGCCGAACAGGCCCCACTGCACGCCGGACTTGACCATGAGCGACAGGTTCCCGGCGAGCATCTCCAGCGAGACGACGGAGCCGCCGACGTCGCCCGCACCGCCCTGGGCGACGGGGAATCCGATCTCGGGGATGCCGCTCTTGACCAGCAGGTGCAGCTGTTCGAGGGTCTGCGCGCGGTGCGCCTCGGTGTCGAGGTGGTCGCCGGGCGGGAGTTCGGTGCCTTCCAGGGCTTCGCGCACCTTGGCGCGGACTCCCGCCCAGCGCCCGTCGAGCAGCGTCGCCAGTTCGGTCGCGTCGAACCGGTCGGGGGTCTTCGGGATGTCCATGCCAGCCTCCACAGGTCTGGTGCCGTCGGCGCCGAGCTTAGTTACTCGTCAGTAACTCGACCATGTGACCTCGCTCGCCACCACGCCCGTGACGCGGGCCGCGGTTCCCGATCCTGCCGAGGCGCCGCCGCGCACCACCGCGCCGACACGCCGGGCGGACGCGAAACGGCCCGCCCACCCGGGAACGGGGGAGCGGGCCGCTCGTGCGGAACGGGATCAGGCCACGACGTTGACCAGCCGGCCCGGCACCACGATCACCTTGCGCGGCTCCTTGCCGTCCAGCGCCGCGACCACCTTCTCGTCGGCCATCGCCACCGCGCGCACCTCGTCCTGGCCCGCCGACGCGGGCACCACGATGCGGGAGCGGACCTTGCCGTTGATCTGGATCGGGTACTCGGCGGTGTCCTCCACCAGGTACCGCTCGTCGGCCACCGGGAACGGACCGTGCGCCAGGCTCTCGCCGTGGCCCAGCCGCTGCCACAGCTCCTCCGCCAGGTGCGGCGTCAGCGGCGCGGCCATCAGCACCAGCGGCTCCACCACCGCGCGCGGCGTGCCCGCCGCACCCGAGTACGCCTTGGTGACCCGGTTGTTCAGCTCGATCAGCTTCGCCACCGCGGTGTTGAACCGCAGCGCGTCGAAGTCCTCCCGGACGCCCTCGATCGTCTTGTGCAGGGCGCGCAGCACCTCGTCGTCCGGCTGCTCCTCGGTGACGCGCAGCTCGCCGGTCGTCTCGTCCACGACGTTGCGCCACAACCGCTGCAGGAACCGGTGCGAGCCGACGACGTCCTTCGTCGCCCACGGCCGCGAGGTGTCCAGCGGGCCCATCGCCATCTCGTACAGCCGCAGCGTGTCGGCGCCGTAGGCGTCCGCCATCTCGTCCGGGGAGACGGAGTTCTTCAGGCTCTTGCCCATCTTCCCGTACTCGCGGCGCACCTCCTCGCCGTCGAAGAAGAACTTCCCGTCCCGCTCCTCGACCTGCTCGGCGGGCACGTACACGCCGCGCGCGTCGGTGTAGGCGAACGCCTGGATGTAGCCCTGGTTGTACAGCCGCCGGTACGGCTCCTCCGAGCTCACGAAGCCCAGGTCGAACAGCACCTTGTGCCAGAACCGGGAGTACAGCAGGTGCAGCACCGCGTGCTCCACGCCGCCGACGTACAGGTCCAGCCCGCCCGGGTCGGTCGCGCCGTGGCTCGCCGGGCGCGGACCCATCCAGTACCGCTCGTTGGCGGGGTCGACGAACTCGGAGTCGTTCACCGGGTCGACGTAGCGCAGCTGGTACCAGCAGGAACCGGCCCACTGCGGCATCACGTTGGTGTCGCGGCGGTACTGCTTGAGGCCGTCGCCCAGGTCCAGCTCCACCTCGGCCCACTCGGTGGCCTTCGCCAGCGGCGGCTCGGGGCTGCTGTCGGCGTCCTGCGGGTCGAAGGTGCGCGGCGAGTAGTCCGCGACCTCGGGCAGCACCACCGGCAGCGAGCTCTCCGGCACGCCCAGCGGCTCGCCGTCCTCGCCGTAGACGATGGGGAACGGCTCGCCCCAGTAGCGCTGCCGGGCGAACAGCCAGTCCCGCAGCTTGTACTGCACGGTGCCGGTGCCGTGGCCGCGCTCGGCCAGCCAGTCGACGACGGTGCGCTTGGCCTCGTCCAGGTCCAGCCCGTCCAGGTCCAGCCCGGCCGCCGGGTTCGCGGAGTTGATCCGCGGCCCGTCACCGGTGAACGCACCGTCGACGTGGTCCGCGGTGGGCTGCACGGTGCGCACCACCGGCAGCTCGAAGGCCTGCGCGAAGTCCCAGTCGCGGGTGTCCTCGCCGGGCACCGCCATGATCGCGCCGGTGCCGTAGCCCATCAGCACGTAGTCCGCGATGAACACCGGGATGCGGCTGCCGTTGACCGGGTTGGTGGCCCACGCCCCGGTGAACACGCCGGTCTTGTCCTTGTTCTCCTGGCGGTCCAGGTCGGACTTCGTCGACGCGGTGCGGCGGTAGTCGGCGACGGCCTGCGCCGGGGTGGGGGCACCGCCGGTCCAGCCGTCGCGGGTGCCCTCCGGCCACTCGGCGGCGGTGAGCTCGTCGACCAGCGGGTGTTCCGGGGCCAGCACCAGGTAGGTGACGCCGAACAGGGTGTCCGGGCGGGTGGTGAACACCTCGACGCGCTCGGCGGAGCCGTCCAGCGCGAAGGTGACGTTGGCACCCTGCGAGCGGCCGATCCAGTTCCGCTGCATGCTCTTGACCTTGTCCGGCCAGTCCAGCCGGTCCAGGTCGTCCACCAGCCGGTCGGCGTAGGCGGTGATCCGCATCATCCACTGCTTGAGGTTGCGGCGGAACACCGGGAAGTTGCCGCGCTCGGTCAGGCCGTCGGCCGTGACCTCCTCGTTCGCCACCACGGTGCCCAGGCCGGGCGCCCAGTTCACCGGCGCCTCGGACAGGTAGGCCAGCCGGTAGGAGTCGACCAGCTCGCGCCGCTCGGTGCGGTCCAGCTCGGCCCAGGGACGCCCGTCCGGGGTGCTGCGCACGCCGTCGGCGAACTCCTGCTCCAGCTCGGAGATCCGCCGCGCCCGGCCCTTGCCGCCGTCCGCGTCCGGGTCGTACCAGGCGTGGAACACCTGCAGGAAGATCCACTGGGTCCACTTGTAGAACTCGATGTCGGTGGTGGCGATGCGGCGGCGCTCGTCGTGGCCCAGGCCCAGCCGGCGGATCTGGCGAAGGTAGCGCTCGATGTTCTGCTCGGTCGTGGTGCGCGGGTGCGTGCCGGTCTGCACCGCGTACTGCTCGGCGGGCAGGCCGAACGAGTCGAAGCCCATCGTGTGGAGCACGTTGCGGCCCAGCATCCGGTGGAAGCGGGCGTAGACGTCGGTGCCGATGAAGCCCAGCGGGTGCCCGACGTGCAGCCCCGAACCGGAGGGGTACGGGAACATGTCCTGGATGAACAGCTTGTTCGCCGCGTCCAGTTCGGCACCGGTGCTCAGCGGCCCGGCCGGGTTCGGCGCGTGGAAGGTGCCGAGCTCCTCCCAGCGCTGCTGCCAGCGCTGCTCGACCTGCGCCGCCGTCTCCGCGGTGTAGCGGAACCGGGGCGTCTCCTCACCCCCGCCCGACGTGCTCGTCGGCTCGCTCGTCGCACCTGCTGCCTGGCCGCTCATCAACCGCGTTTCCTTCCCTGCTCACCGCGCGGATCGCACACCCCCAGTGTGCCGCCCGCCCTCGACCGCTTTTCCGCAGGCCCGCCCGGAAGGCGCGCGGCGGGTCGCCGGTGGCCGGAAGATCCGGGCAGCGCCGCCGATCGGAACCCCGGTCCGCCGTGTGATCCAGCGAACCCCACCGGGTAGCGCGCGGATGCCGGGACCGGGCCGGTCGTACCCTGTCCAGGTGATTGCTGTGCAGATGGTCTTGTGCGCGCTGCTCGTCGTACTCGGCGCCGCGCTGGTGTTCATCGGGTGGCGCGGACTGCGGAGCCAGCTGCCGCCGAACCGCTACGTGGGGGTCCGCACCCCGGCGACGCTGCGCAGCGAAGAGGCCTTCGAACTCGGCAACCGGGTCGCGGCGCCCGCGATGCTCGCCGGTGGCGCCGTGGCGGTCCTGGCCGGTGTGTCCGAGCCGCTGCTGAGCACGGTGACCAGCGCGGTCGTCGTCGCGGTGCTCGGCATCGCGGGCGCGTTCGCGCTGATGGTCGTCGGCGGCGTGCTGGGCAACCGCGCGGCCGAGGCGATCCCGGCCCCGGTGGCCGCGGGCTGCGGCGGTTGCCCCGGCGGCTGCTGCGGCTGACCCCGCCGACCTCGACGTTCGGAACGCCCGCGGAACTCGGTCCGCGGGCGTTCGTCGTGTCCAGGGCTAGTTGAGCTTCACGTCGCCGGGATGGGTGGCGAGGAAGGCGAGCGGGGTGCTCTGCCGGCGCAGCACCCGGCCCCACAGGTCCGCGCCCGGCGCCACGATCACGTCGTCGGGCAGCGCGGGCACCACGAGCCAGTCACCGCGCTCGATCTCCCCGGCGAGCTGCTTGGCGTCCCACCCGGCGTAGCCGGCGAAGAAGCGCAGTCCGCGGGCGCGCGGCACCAGGTCCTCCGGATCGCCGTCGAGGTCGACGAGCCCGACCGGCCCGCGCACCCCGACCATGCCGCTGATCCGCCCGACGTCCTCACCGGCGCGCAGCGCGGCGAGGCAGATCGCGGTGCGCTGCTCCACCGGACCGCCCACGTACAGCGAGGGCGGTTCGCTGGCGTGCGGCGCCCACTGCGGCAGCACGTCGCTGACCGCGACCTCGCTGGGCCGGTTGAGGATGACGCCGAGGGTGCCTTCGCTCCGGTGGTGGATGATGTAGACCACCGTCCGGCGGAAGTTCACGTCGAGCAGCTGCGGAGCAGCCACCAGCAGCGTCCCCGGCTCCACCTCCGCGTCTGATTCCACTCCCGCATGATCGCAGAGCGGAGCCCCTCGCGGCGTGACCGTGCCGCGAACGCGGCCGAAATCCGGCCGGTGGGACCGCCGGAGCACCCCTGCTCGTTGCGACTACCGAATCATCTCCGGCCAGTAATCTCGTCCGAGTATTAATAGAACGGTCTGACCAGGGGCGATGCGAACAATCCTCGCCGAATGTCGGGGCGACCGCGCTCGACGGCGGCCGCGGTGGGCGATCGGCGGAGTCGCGAACCCCACTCCGCGCCAACCTCCCGCGCGCACCGCCGCGCAGCCCGCGGATCAGGCCTCGCCGGAGACCTCGATGCCCTGTTCGGCGGCCCAGCGGTACAGCTCGGCGACGGCGTCCTCGTGCTCCATCGGGCCGCGGTCCAGCCGGGTGTCCTTCAGGTGCTTCCACGCCCGGCCCACCAGCGGGCCCGGCGGCAGCCCCAGCAGCCGCATGATCTCGTTGCCGTCCAGGTCCGGGCGCACCCGCGCCAGGTCCTCCTCGGCCGCGATCCGGTCGATCCGCTCCTCGAGGTCGTCGTAGGAGCGCTGCAGCGCGTTCGCCTTCCGCTTGTTCCGCGTCGTGCAGTCGGCCCGCACCAGCTTGTGCAGCCGGGACAGCAGCGGACCCGCGTCCGTCACGTACCGGCGCACCGCCGAATCGGTCCACTGCCCGTCGCCGTAGCCGTGGAAGCGCAGGTGCAGGTACACCAGCTCGCAGACCTGGCCGATGATCTCCTTCGAGTAGCGCAGCGCCCGCAGCCGCTTGCGCGCCATCTTGGCGCCGACCACCTCGTGGTGGTGGAAGCTGACCCCGCCGCCCGGCTCGAACCGCCGGGTGCCCGGCTTGCCGATGTCGTGCAGCAGCGCCGCCAGCCGCAGCACCAGGTCCGGCTCGCCGTCCGGGTCGGCCGCCCGCTCCAGGTCGATGGCCTGCTCCAGCACGACCAGCGAGTGCTCGTAGACGTCCTTGTGCTGGTGGTGCTCGTCGATCTCCAACCGCATCGCCGCGACCTCGGGCAGCACGTGCTCCGCCAGCCCGGTGTCCACCAGCAGCTCCACGCCCTTGCGCGGGAACCGGCCGCACAGCAGCTTCGACAGCTCGGCCTGGATCCGCTCCGGGGTGATGCGGGCCAGCTCGTCGGCCATTTCGCGCATCGCGGCCAGCACCCGCTCCGCCGGTTCGAAGCCGAGCTGGGCGGCGAACCGGGCGGCGCGCAGCATCCGCAGCGGGTCGTCGGCGAACGACTCCTGCGGGGTGGCGGGCGTGTCCAGCCTGCCGCGGGCCAGGTCGTCGATGCCGCCGTGCAGGTCCACGAACTCGCGGGCGCCGAGCTCGACGGCCATCGCGTTCACCGTGAAGTCGCGGCGCAGCAGGTCGCCCTCGATGGTGTCGCCGAACGCCACCTCCGGGTTGCGGGTGACGCGGTCGTAGCTGTCGGCGCGGAACGTGGTGATCTCCACCGTGGTGCCGCGCTTGTAGGCGCCGAGGGTGCCGAACTCGATGCCGGTGTCCCAGACGGTCTCCGCCCACCCGTCGAGCAGCTCGCGCACCTGCTCCGGGCGGGCCGCGGTGGTGAAGTCCAGGTCGGTGCCCAGCCTGCCCAGCAGGGCGTCCCGGACGCTGCCGCCCACGAGGTACAGCCGGTGGCCCGCGGCGGCGAACCGCTCGGCGAGCTCCGCGGCGACCGGGGCGACCTCGATCAGCTCCGCGACGGCGGTGCGCGGTGTCGTCGCGAGCGCGGCGCGCTGGGGCGTCCCGGCCGCGGTGCGCCGGGTCGCCTCGGGCGCGGTGCGCTGGGGCGTCTCGTCCGCTCCGCGCGGGGCCTCGCGCTCGCTGGCGCGCAGGTCGGTCTCGTCCGGGGCGTCACGCGTCGAAGGGGCCACGGGGAGAGGATATCGGCTGCTCAGCGAGCGATCTCCGGGGCCGCTTCGACCACCGGTGCGATCGCTGATCGCATTACCATCGGCCGCATGCCTCCGTCGCCCGGCCGCTCCGGCGGCGCACAGCCGGGGCGCCGGAACCGCCGCCGGCGCCGACGGCTGCGGACCGTGGACGAAACCTCCGCCGGAGGGCTGGTGGTCGCCGAGCCCGAACGGCTCGCTGCGATCATCGGGAGGGCCGACCGCAGGGGGCGACTGCTGTGGTCGTTGCCGAAGGGCCACATCGAGCCTGGTGAGACGCCGGAGCAGACCGCGGTGCGCGAGGTCGCGGAAGAGACGGGGATCATCGGACGGGTGACGGTGGCGATCGGCACGATCGACTACTGGTTCGTCGCCGGTGACCGGCGCGTGCACAAGACGGTGCACCACTTCCTGCTGGACGCGGTCGGCGGAGAACTTTCCGACGAGGACGTGGAGGTCACCGAGGTGGCTTGGGTGCCGCTAGGTGAACTGGACGAGGTGCTGGCCTACGCCGACGAACGGCGTCTGGTGCGGCACGCGCTCGCGCTGCTCGGCGATCCCCAGCCGGGCGCGGACGAGCAGGGGAGCACGACTCCCCGGAACACGGGAACGGAGCCGGGGTGAGGTGTCTGCTAGCCGCCGTGGTCGCGGTCCTGCTGATCAGCGGGATTCCGATCGTCGCGGCCCGCACGGCGAGCGCGCAGGGGTCCAACGCGGCCCAGCTCGAAGTGACCAAAGTCACTCCATCGGTGGTGTCGGGCACGACCGGTGAAGTGAGCATCAGCGGCCGGATCACCAACCGGTCCGGCAGCACGATCAACGGCATCGAGGCCCGCGTGCAGCGCGGCTACCCGACCCAGTCGGAGCCCGCCGTGCAGGACGCGCTGCGCGGCAACGCCGCCACGGTCAACGAGACCAGCTTCCGGCCGCTGATCGACACCCTCGCTCCGGGGCAGGAGGCCCCGTTCGAGCTGAAGGTGCCGCTCACCGGACCGGACTCGCTGCAGATCGCCGAATCCGGTTCGTTCCCGCTGCTGGTCAACGTGAACGGGCAGCCCGACGGCGGCGGTCGCGCGCGCATCGGCGAGTCGCGCTTCCTGCTGCCGGTACTCGCCCCGCCCGGCGCCCCGCCCGCGAAACCGGCGCAGCCGGCGCCGATCACGATGCTGCTGCCGATCGTCGACTACCCGCGGATGCGGCAGGAGGGCACACCGGACCAGCGCTCGGTGCTCGCCGACGACTCGCTCGCCGCCTCGCTCACCCCCGGCGGCAGGCTCTACGACCTGGTGCAGGGCGTGGTGGACGGCGCGGGCGCCGGATCGCCGCTGGGCAACGGGCTGTGCTTCGCCGTCGACCCCGATCTGCTGGCCACCGTGCAGGCCATGACCCGCGGCTACCAGGTGCGCAGCGCCGACGGCGGGACGCAGGAGGGGACCGGGGCGGCTTCGGCGCAGCTGTGGCTGAACAAGCTGCGCGAGGCGACCGCCGGGCGGTGCGTGCTGGCACTGCCCTACGCCGACTCCGACCTGCTCGCGCTGGAGCACGCCGGGCTGCCCGACCTGATCAAGGGATCGCTGGACGGCGCCGGCCTGGTGAAGCAGGTGCTGACCACCGAACCGCGGCGCAGCGTGCTGTGGCCCATCGAAGGCGCGGTGGACGAGCCGTTCACCCGCAGGCTCACCGACCTCGGCATCGACACGGTGCTGGTCGACCCGGCCTCGGTGTCCACCGGCTCGCCCGCCCCGTCCCGGCTGTTCGAGGACGGGCCGACGGCGATGCCGATCGACCCGCTGCTGTCCGAGGCGCTGGACCCGAACTTCGGCGGCCCGCGCGAGACGACGGCGATGTCGCCGGAGGGCGGCGGCACCGCCAGCGTGCAGAACGCGCTCGGCGCGCTCGCCTTCCGCGCCACCCTCGGCACCCAGGACGGCGCGACCTCGGTGCTGGCGCCGCCGCGGCGCTGGAACCTCAGCGGGGACGACGTGCGGTCGCTGCTCGACGGGTTGCGCGGACTCACCGAAGCCGGGTACGTGCGGCCCGCGGGCCTGCCCGAGCGCGACGGCGAGGCGGAGCAGAGCACCTCGGAGCTCCCGGTGTCGCAGCCGTCGTACCCGGCGGAGAACGCCGCCGAGGAGATCCCGCAGCCGGTGCTGGACCAGCTCGCCGAGCAGAACTACAAGGTCGGCGACCTCTACCGCTCCAGCGAGAAGGACCCGGCGACCGACCTGGACCGGGCGGCGCTCACCACGCCGCTGCGCAACGGGCTGCTGCGCGGCGCCTCCAGCGCCTGGCGCGACGACCCGGGCGCGGCCCGGCACTGGGTGCGGGTCGCCACCGACACCCTCGACGGGGTGCTCTCGCAGGTCCGGCTCGACGAGTTCGCCGGCAAGATCACGCTCACCGCGTCGAACGCGCCGATCCCGATGACCGTCACCAACGACTTGCCGGTGACCGTCTCGGTGCGGCTGCGCATCCCCGCGACGGCCGGGCTGGAGACCCGCGACCTCGGCGTCATCCGGGTGCCCGCGCAGGGGCGGCGGCACTTCCGGCTGGAGACCGAGGTGCACCGGGCGGGCCAGTTCACCGTCGACGTGGCGGTCACGACCGAGGCCGGGACGAAGCTGGGCACCGCGAAGCGCATCCAGCTGCAGTCCTACACCTACGACCCGTTCACCGTCGGGCTCACCGCGATCGCCAGCGCGCTGCTGGTGGTCCTGTCCGGGCGGCGCATCCTGCGCAGGTTGCGGGCGCGCCGGGCCCGGCTGGCCGCGGCCGCGGGAACCGCGGGTCCGGCGGAGCGCTCCGACGGCGGGTCCGCCCCCGGCGGGGGCGAGGCGTCCGCCGCCGAGTCCACCGCGGTCTCCGGCAGCACCACCGAAAGTGACCGCAGTCCGAGCTGACATCCTGGTCCGGCCACCCGCGGGAGTGACACCCCGCGAGCCGGCACAGGCGGTGAGTGAAGGGCACAGGCAGTGAACCGAGACAGCGACGCGGAAGCACGGCGGCACCCGGCGGGACCGGGCGGTCCCGGCGCGGGCGGGCCCACGCCTCCCGCCGACGATCGGACGCGGCAGATCCCGCGCGTCGAACCGGGTGGGCCGCCGGTCTCGCGGCAGCAGGTCGCGCAGCCGGTGCCCGCCGGGACCGGGCCGCACCGCGCCCCGCAGCCCGGCTGGCACGCCGCCGAGACGCAGCCCATCCCGGCGGTGCTGCCCGAGCCCGGCCTCGACCAGGCCGCCGAGCAGGCGGCGGAGCAGACCCGCGTGCTGCGCCCCACCGGCGGTGGCGGCGGGAAGTCGCTGCTGCGCGCCAGCGGTTCGATGGCGATCGCCACCCTCATCAGCAGGATCACCGGCTTCGGCTGGAAGATCCTGCTCGCGCTGATCATCGGCTTCGGTGTCGAGAACGACTCCTTCACCGTCGCGAACAACCTCCCGAACAGCGTGTTCGAGCTGCTGATCGGCGGGGTGCTGACCAGCGTCATCGTCCCCGTCCTGGTGCGCGCGCAGAAGTCGGACTCCGACGGCGGCGAGTCCTACATCCAGCGGTTGCTGACGTTGTCGGCGGTGATGCTGCTGGTCGGCACCGCGCTCGCCGTCGTCGCGGCGCCGGTGCTGGTGTGGCTGTACGTCCGGGACGGCGGCAACGCCAATCCCGAGCTGGCCACCGCGTTCGCCTACCTGCTGCTGCCGCAGATCCTCTTCTACGGGATCAGCGCGCTGATGAGCGCGATCCTGCAGGCCAAGCAGATCTTCAGCCCGCCGGCCTGGGCTCCCGTCGTCAACAACCTCGTGGTGATCGGCACGATCTGCGTCTACTACACGCTGCCCGGCGAGCTCACCATCAACCCGGTCCGGATGACGGACGCGCACCTGATGACGCTGGGCATCGGCGTGACCCTCGGCGTCGTCGCGCAGGCGTTCATCCAGGTACCGGCGCTGCGCCGCACCGGATTCCGGTTCCGCTGGCGGTGGGGCTGGGATCCGCGGCTCAACGAGTTCGGCGGCCTCGCGCTGTGGATGCTGGCCTACGTCGGCGTCAGCCAGATCGGCCTGATGGTGATGAGCGGCGTCGGCACCAGGGCCGTCGTGTGGTCGATGTACAACTACGTGTGGATGCTGCTGCAGCTCCCGTACGGCGTCATCGGGTTCTCCGTGATGACCGCGATCCTGCCGCGGATGAGCGGGGCCGCCGCCGACCACGACTACCCGAAGGTCGTCTCCGACCTGTCCCTGGGCAACCGGCTGTCCACGGTCACGCTGCTCCCGATCAGCGGGGTCATGAGCGCCATCGGGCTCCCGCTGGCGCTGGCGCTGTTCTCGGTCGGCAAGAGCAGCGGCGATGCCGGGCAGATCGGCATCGCGCTGGCCGTGTCCGCGTTCGGCGTGCTGCCCTACGCGATCACGATGATGCAGATGCGGGTGTTCTACGCGCTGAAGGACGCCCGGACGCCGACGCTGATCATGGTCGTGATGACCGTGGCCAAGGTCGGGCTGGCGCTGCTGTGCGGCCTGATCGAGGACCCCGAGATGGTCCTGTACGCCTTGGTGTTCATCAACTCGTTCAGCTTCGTGGTCGGCTGGGTGGTCGGCGAGGTCTGGTTGCGCCACCGGCTCGGGCGGCTCGAAGGTCGCGTCTTCCTGACCACGCTCGGCAAGACGCTGCTGGCTTCGGTCCTCGGCGGCCTCGCGACCTGGGGCGTCGTGCTCGGCGTGGACGCCCTGATCCCCGGCGAGGCCGGGTCGGGAACGGGCTGGCTGCAGCTGCTCGCGGGCACGATCGTCGGCTTCGCGATCACCTTCGGCCTGATGGCGCTGCTCCGGGTCCGGGAGCTGGAGCCCGCGATCGGCAAGCTCAACGCGATGCTGGGCCGCCGCTGAGCCCGGCGGCGCCGATCCCCGGGCGGTTCCGGACCTCGAACCGCCCGGTGGGGAGGCGGCCGCCGACCCGGCTCGACCGAGGCCGACCAGGGAGCACGCGGCCCTCGCACCGGCGGTGTTGCTCCGGGTGCGGGAACTGCGGCCTGCGATCGGGCGGCTCACCGCTCTGCTGCGTCGTCGTTGACATTGGCGTCACGTACCCTCGGAGCGGAAGTCTTCTCCCGTGGGGAGGGGGTGTTCAGTGCCCCCCGGCTGGAGCGGGAGGAGCGGGAGAGGGAAGGTGAGCAGCAAACCGACCAGGCAAGCGATGCCGGAACGTGACGCGGGCGATTCGACGGCGGACGACGCCGAACAGCTGACCCCCGGGGCGGTACTCGACCACGGCCGATACCGCCTGCTGGAGAAGGTCGGCGCGGATCCCCGGTGCGACGCGCAGCTGTGGCGGGCCAAGGACGGTGTGCTCGGACGCGACGTCGCGCTGACCATCCTGACCGGGGACCGCTCCCACTCGGACGCGGCGTCGAGCGCGCGGCGCACGCTGGAACGCGCGATGCACGCCAGCACCTTCAACCACGTCGGCGTCGCGCGGGTGCTCGACGTCGTCACGCCCGCACCGGGCGACCCGCAGGGGGTGCTCGGCGTCGTCATCGCCGAGTGGACCCACGGGACCGACCTGATCGAACTCGTCTCCGAGGGACCGCTGTCGCCGGGTACCGCGGCGCGGGTGCTGCAGCCGCTGGCCGCGGCGGTCGAGGCCGCCCACCACGCCGGGCTGGTGCTCGGCGCGGACCACCCGCAGCGGATCCGGGTGACGCCGGAGGGCGAAGTCCGGATGGCCTTCCCCGGACCGCTGTCCACCGCGAGCTCCAGCGACGACGTGCGCGGTCTCGGTGCCGTGCTGTACCTGCTGCTGACCGGGCGCTGGGCGCTGGACGCGGCTCCCGACGGGCTGCCGACCGCGCCGACCGGGCCGGACGGCACCATCGTCGCGCCGCGCACGCTGCGCCCCACCGTGCCGCTGGAGCTGTCCACGGTCGCGCTGCGCGCCCTCGGCAGCCCCGACACGCACGGCACCACCGGCGGCGTCCGCACCGGGGCCGCCGTGCTCCGGGTGCTCGAACAGCACGCCACCTTCGAGGAGGACAACTCCACCGCGGTCATGCAGTCCGCCCCGGCGGGCGGCGGCGCGCGGGAGAGCAACGAGGTCTGGAGCACCCAGGACCCCAAGCCGGACGAGGTGAAGCGCAAGAAGCTGGCGATCAGCGTCGGCGCGCTCGCCGTGGCCACCCTGCTCGTCGTCGGCTGGATCGTCGCGAACCTGATCGGCCTGGTCGCGGGCAACCAGGAGGCCGAAGGCCCGTCCGTGACCCTGGAGGACGGCAACCAGCAGCCCGCGCCCACGCCGGAGCAGTCCGTCCCGGTCAAGGTCACCGGCGGCTCCCCGTTCGTGGTGGAGCAGACGCCGGACAGCCCCGGCAAGCTCGGCAACCTGTACGACGGCGACCCGGCGACCTCCTGGGCCACCGACTCCTACAACGACCAGCTCGGCGGCGGGTTCAAGACGGGCACGGGCGCCGTGCTCACCTTCGCGTCGCCGACGACGCTGCGCGAAGTGGTCATCGACTCGCCCAGCGCGGGGACCGTGGTGGAGATCCGCGCGGCGGACGGCACCAGCCCCGACCTGAACTCCAGCAAGGTGATCGGCCAGCAGACGTTGTCCGCGGGGCAGACCACCATCCCGATCGAAGCGGCGCAGCCCACCCAGCACGTGATCGTGTGGCTGACCCAGCTCGCCCCGTCCGGGGGCAAGTTCCAGAGCCGGATCAACGAGATCACCCTCTCCGGCTCGGCCGCCTGACCTGGCGCGCTGCTCGGCCCGCGCGGGATCGCCACGATCCCGGTCCCGCGCGGGAGCGCACCGCCGCGGCGCGGTGCTCGTGGGCGGGATCACGATCAGTAGAGTGCTGAACCGTGTCTGCCCCCGAGAGAACGGACGCCGAGCTCCTCGCGGCGCACGTCAACGGCGATCGTGACGCGTTCGCCGCGCTCTTCCGCAAGCACCGGGACCGGTTGTGGGCGGTCGCGCTGCGGACGATGCGCGATCACGAGGAGGCCTCCGACGCGCTGCAGGACGCGATGATCTCCGCTTTCCGCAACGCCGGATCGTTCCGGGCCGAATCGCAGGTCACCACCTGGTTGCACCGGATCGTGGTGAACGCCTGCCTGGACCGCATCCGGCGCCGCCAAGCGAGACCGACGGTGCCGTTACCCGACACCGGACCGGCCGAGCCGGCCGTTCCGCGCGACGCGATCGAGGAGCAGGACACCCGGATGGCCGTGCAGGAAGCGCTGGCCGCCCTCCCGGAGGAGCAGCGCGCCCCGATCGTCCTCGTCGACGTCGAGGGCTACTCGGTGACCGACACGGCGGCCGCGCTCGGCATCGCCGAGGGCACCGTGAAGAGCCGCTGCGCCCGCGGGCGGGTGAAGCTGGCGAAACTTCTGGGGCACCTGCGGAACCCGAGTGCGGATGCGAACGTCCCAGATGACGCCAACGCCAAGCGTCGACGGGAGGGACGATGAGCGGCGAAGAACGGCGCCCCGACACGCCGCAAGGCCCGCCGTGGTCGCTGGATCTGGTGGCGGACCTGCACGCGGGTGCGCTGGATCCGGAGACGGCCGAGCAGCTGCTGCCGCGCCTCCGGGAAGATCCGGAGGCGAGCGCGCTGCTCGCCGCGCTGGACGCGACCGGCTCCGACCTCCGCGGTCTCGAAGACCTCAAGGAACCGGCGCCGGAGGTCCCGTCGCCCGCGATGCCCGCGGACGTCGCGGCCAGGCTCGAGGACGCGCTGCGCGCCGAACTCGACGCATGGCCGGCGGACACCGCACCGGCGCCCGAGGCAGCCGGGTTCGAGGCGTCCTGGTCCGGGAACGCCCGGCCCGAACCGGCCACGCCGGAACCGGCCCCCGTGCTCGACCTCGCGGCCGCCCGCGCCCGCAGGCGCAAGCGCGTCGGCTGGACGACGGGCCTGGTCACCGCCGCCGCGGCCGTCACCGGGATCGTCGTGCTGGGCACGTCCACCCTGGGCGGTGGCTCCCCGGACGGCGGCACCCCGCAGGCCGGTCGGCCGGAGGGCACGCCCGCCGCGGACGGCCCGCCACCGCTGGCGCTGCGCGGCGGCGACACGCTGCCCGCGAGCCAGCTCGGCCCCGCGCTCTCCTCCGAGCAGTACGGGGAGCTCACCGATCCGGCGCGCCTGCTCGGCTGCCTGCAGGCCAACGGCGTCACCAGCGGGAATCCGCTCGGCGCCCGGGACGTCACCATCGACGGCAAGCCGGCGCGGGCGCTGGTGCTGCCCGGCGGCGGCATCGGGAAGTTCCGCATCCTCATCGTCGGCCAGGAGTGCGGGCCGAACCAGGCCGCGACGATCTCGGACAGCACCCTCGGCGGACGCTGAGGAGTCGCGCTCGTCACGGCCGACGGCGCCGGGAACACAGGCGCTTAGGATCGCGTTGACCCGGATACGCTCGCGCGTCCTGCGCGGCGGGCGGCACGCGACAACGAAAGGGGCGCGGTGAGCGACGACGTCCGCAACCTCATCATCGTGGGCTCCGGCCCTGCGGGCTACACCGCCGCGGTGTACGCCGCGCGGGCCGAGCTGGAGCCACTGGTCTTCGAGGGCACGCAGTTCGGTGGCGCGCTGATGACGACCACCGAAGTGGAGAACTACCCGGGTTTCCGGGACGGCATCATGGGCCCCGAGCTCATGGAGCAGATGCGGGAGCAGGCGAAGCGGTTCGGAGGTGAGCTGCGCGCCGAGGACGTCGAGCACATCGACCTCGCAGGCGATGTGAAGAAGGTCACCGCCAACGGCGTCGAGTACCGCGCCAAGGCGATCGTCCTGGCGATGGGCGCCGCCGCCCGCTACCTGGGCATCCCCGGCGAGGAGAAGCTCCTCGGCCGCGGCGTGTCCTCCTGCGCCACCTGCGACGGCTTCTTCTTCCGCGAGCAGCACATCGCCGTGATCGGCGGCGGCGACTCGGCGATGGAGGAGGCCACGTTCCTCACCAAGTTCGCCGACTCGGTGACGATCATCCACCGCCGCGACGAGTTCCGCGCCTCCAAGATCATGCTGGAGCGGGCCAAGGCCAACGAGAAGATCCGCTGGCGCACGAACGCCGCGGTGACCGAGGTGCTGGGCGACAGCTCCGTCACCGGTCTGAAGCTGCTGGACACGAGCACCGGCGAGGAATCTCAGCTGGACGTGACCGGCATGTTCGTCGCCATCGGCCACGACCCGCGCAGCGAACTCGTGCGCGACCAGGTCGAGGTGGACGACGAGGGCTACGTCGCCGTGCAGCAGCCCACGACCCGCACCGGCATCCCCGGCGTGTTCGCCGCGGGCGACCTCGTCGACCACACCTACCGGCAGGCCATCACCGCCGCGGGCTCCGGCTGCTCGGCGGCGATGGACGCGGAGCGGTGGCTCGCCGAGAACGAGATGAGCGAGGCCGCGCACGTCGCGCCCGAGCACGAGGGCGGCGGCTACGCGCCGGCCGCCGAGACCGCGGCAGCGCGCTGAGCCAACGCGCCACCGACAGCTGATTTCCACCGAGGGAGATGAACATGGCCGGGAACAACACCGTGACCGTCGACGCCGACTCGTTCAAGACCGACGTGCTGGGCAGCGACCAGCCCGTTCTCGTCGACTTCTGGGCGACCTGGTGCGGCCCGTGCAAGATGGTCGCGCCCGTCCTGGAAGAGATCGCCGCCGAGAACCCGGGCATCACGGTCGCCAAGCTGGACATCGACAAGAACCCGTCGATCGCCCGCGACTACCAGGTGATGAGCGTGCCCACCCTGCTGCTGTTCTCGAAGGGTGAGCCGGTCAAGCAGATCGTCGGCGCCAAGCCGAAGGCCGCGCTGCTGTCCGACCTGGAGGACTACCTGTGACGCGTCGCTGACCCGTCGCACCGGCCGGAACCCCGCCCGCCCCGCCCTCGTGCGGAGGCGCGCGGGGTTTCGTCGTTCTCGCCGGTAGGCGCGAGGTCACGCCGTGCGCAGCGCGCTGCGAGCGGCCCGCAGCGCCGCTGCAATGCAGGCAAGGCACAATGAGCCGATGGGTTCGCATCCGAACCCTTCCACCCAAAAGTGGACATTCGGGGGAGTACGACCGTCCTACGCGCCGGGATCCGTCCGGCGCCTGAATCGAGCGAGGAGTGCATGCAGCTGCTCCACCGCGGTGACGTCGGTCCGGCCGTTGCCGAGATCAGGAACACCCTTGCTGCGCTGGGTCTCCTACCGGCCCCCCCAAACGGAACCGCTTCCGGTCCCGCGCACTTCGACGCAGCGGTGGAACACGCGGTGCGCCTCTTCCAGCAGCGACGCGGGCTGATCACCGACGGCGTCGTCGGCCCCGCCACGTACCGCGCGCTGATCGACGCGCGCTGGCGGCTCGGTGACCGCTCGCTGGCCTACCTGGTGTCCAAGCCGATCAGCGGCGACGACGTGTTCGCGCTGCAGGAGCGGCTGCTGGAACTCGGCTTCGACGCGGGCAGGCCCGACGGCATCTTCGGCTGGCAGACCGAGCACGCGCTGCGCAGCTTCCAGCGGGACTACGGGCTCAACGCCGACGGCATCTGCGGCCCGGGCACGCTGCGGGCGCTCAAGCAGCTCGCCCCCAAGGTCCGCGGTGGTCGTCCCGTCTACCTGCGGGAACAGGAGAAGGTGCGCCGCGCCGGTCCGCTGCTGCGCGGCAAGCGCATCGTGCTGGACCCCGGGCACGGCGGCACCGACCGCGGCGTCGCCGTCGGCGGCGTCAACGAGGCCGACATCGCCTGGGACCTGGCGCGCAGGCTCGAAGGCCGCATGGTCGCCACCGGCATGGAAGCGCTGATCACCCGCGGGCCGCACTCCTGCCCGCCGGAAGCGGACCGGGCGAGCTTCGCGAACGAGGCGGGCGCCGACCTGTTCCTGTCGCTGCACATGGACGCCAACCCGGCTCCGGCCGCCCAGGGCGTCGCCAGCTTCCACTTCGGCACCGGCAACGGCACCACGTCCACGGTGGGGGAGGCGCTGGCCGGGTTCCTGCAGCGCGAGATCGTGGCGCGCACCGGCATGCTCGACTGCCGCATCCACCCGAAGACGTGGGAAGTCCTGCGCCTCACCCGGATGCCCGCGGTGCGCACCGAGATCGGCTACCTGACCAACCCGGAGGACCGGCGGCGGCTGCTCGACCCCGCGTTCCGGGACATCATCGCCGAGGGCCTGCTGGTCGCGGTGAAGCGGCTCTACCTGCTCGGCAAGGACGACCAGCCGACGGGCACCTTCACCTTCGACGACCTGCTCCGGCACGAGCTCACCCGCGCCGAAGGCGCCTGAGCACCGTTCGCAGCGCGGAGCCGGTCGCGACACCGGGCTCGACGGCTCATCCGAGGGCCGGCTCCGCCGTTTTCACCGACACCGTGCTGAGCAGCCGTTCCAGGGCCGCTTCGACGTCTTCCTTCCAGGAGATCGCGGTGCGCAGCTCCAGCCGCAGCCGCGGCCACTTCGGGTGCTGGCGGACCGTCTTGAACCCGACCTGCTGCAGGAACCCCGCGGGGACCACGCAGCTGTCGGCCTCTTCGTGCAGGTCCCCGAACGCCTCGATCGCGCGGACGCCGCGCTTCGTCAGGTCCTTCGCCACGTTCTGCAGCAGCACCCGGCCCAGGCCGCCGTCCTCGAAGTCCGGCATCACCCGCAGCGAGGTGAGCAGCACCGCGTCCGCGCTGACCGGACCGGACGGGAACGCCGAGGCCCGCGGCACGGCGGCGGGCGGGGCGTACAGCGCGTAACCGGCGGGTACGTCGTCGACGTAGAGCACCCGACCGCAGGACCCCCAGTCCAGCAGCACGTTGGAGACCCAAGCCTCCTTCTCGAGACCGGTCTCGCCGAACTCCTCGGCCTGCTCCCGGATGTGCGGCGCGAGTTCCCAGAACACGCAGCGACGGCACTTCGGTGGCAAGTGGTCGAGGTTGTCCAGCGTGACGCCTACGACGCGTCGCGACACCCTGACCTCCCCTGCAATCCGCCAGAACCCACGCACGGCAGGTGGGGCTGCCGCAAGGATAAGCCGACGCCACCGACCGCCGGAAGCATCTCGTCCTTCCCAGCGTCCCCCGAAATGGTGAGATGGGTTACCGTCAAGCCGGTTTGTGCGAGGCGCCCGTTACACAAGCCACCGCCGGACGCGATAGCACAGATAGACTCGCGCGACCGTCACCTAGCGGTAACAGGAGACGATCACTACAGCGCACACCCGATCCACCGGAGCGCGGAATGTCCGATCACGGCAGCAACCCGACCGATCAGCAGCAGCCCGGCCCCCAGCAGGAGGCAGTGGTGCAGCAGGCAGGAGCGGCGCGCAACCTCGACGCGCACCGCGACCGCTACGCCCAGCGCACCGCAGGCATGACCGCATCGGAGATCCGGGCACTGTTCGCCGTGGCGAGCCGCCCCGAGGTCGTCTCGCTCGCCGGCGGGATGCCGAACCTCGCCGCCCTGCCGCTGGACTCGCTCGCCGCCGAGGTCTCCCGGCTCATCGCCGTCGACGGCCAAGCCGCGCTGCAGTACGGCTCCGCGCACGGCGTGCCGGAACTGCGCGAGCAGATCTGCGAGATCATGGCCGCCGAGGGGATCAGCGGTCACCCGGACGACGTGATGGTCACCGTCGGCTCCCAGATGGCCCTGGACATGGTGACCAGGCTGTTCTGCGACCCGGGCGACGTCGTCCTCGCCGAAGGACCGTCCTACGTCGGCGCGCTCGGCTCCTTCGCCGCCTACCAGGCCAAGGTCGTGCACGTGGCGATGGACGACGACGGCCTGCAGCCCGAGGCGCTGCGGCACGCGATCGCCGAGGTCACCGCGCGCGGGGAGCGCATCAAGTTCCTCTACACCATTCCGAACTTCCACAACCCCGGCGGCGTCACGCTCGCCGTGGAGCGCCGCGCCGAGATCCTCGAGATCTGCCGCCGGCACGACATCCTGGTGCTGGAGGACAACCCGTACGGCCTGCTCGGCTTCGAGGGGCAGATCTACCCGGCGCTGCGCAGCCTCGACCCGGACAACGTGGTCTACCTGGGCTCGTTCTCCAAGACCTTCGCCTCCGGGCTCCGCGTCGGCTGGGTGCTCGCCCCGCACGCGGTGCGGGAGAAGCTGGTCCTCGCCGCCGAGTCGGCGACGCTGTGCCCGCCCACGCTGAACCAGATGATCGTGTCCCGCTACCTCGCCACACACGACTGGAAGGGCCAGATCAAGACCTTCCGCGAGCAGTACCGGGAGCGCCGCGACGCGATGCTCGGCGCGCTCGAGCAGCACATGCCGGAAGGCTGCAGCTGGACCAAGCCGGACGGCGGGTTCTACGTGTGGCTCACCGCTCCGGAAGGCGTGGACACCAAGGCGATGCTGCCGCGCGCCGTGACGCAGCGGGTCGCCTACGCGTCCGGCACCGGCTTCTACGCGGACTCGCTGGGCTCCCGGCAGATGCGGCTGTCGTACTGCTACCCGACGCCGGAACGCATCCGGGAGGGCGTCCGCAGGCTCGCGAACACGCTGACCGACGAGATGGAGCTGGTGCGGACCTTCGGCAGCGTGCCGCAGCGCGCGGTGTCCGGGCCCGAAGCTCCCTCTCCCGACACGGCGTAACCTCGGTTCTGCCGCACGATTCGATCGGTCCACTGCGCACCTGGTGCGCAGTGGACTCTTACTTTCAGGGGAGTTCGACCAGTGTCCGATCGTTGGGTCGCCGTGCTGTCCGGTGGGTTGTCGCACGAGCGCGAGGTGTCGTTGCGCTCCGGGAGGCGGTTGTCCACCGCGCTGCGCTCCGTCGGAATGACCGTGGGGGAGTGGGACGCCGACTCCCGCCTCGTCGCGCGCGTCCAGGACGAACGGCCGGATGCCGTGGTCATCGCGCTGCACGGCGGCGAAGGGGAGAACGGCGCGGTGCAGTCCGTGCTGGACATGCTCGGCGTCCCGTACGTGGGCACGGATCCGCGCGCCTGCCGCCGCGCCTGGGACAAGCCGACCGCCAAGGCCGAACTGGCCCGCGCCGGCCTGAGCACGCCGGACTGGGTGGTGCTGCCGCACGCCACGTTCCGCGAGCTCGGCGCGCAGGCGGTGCTGGACGCGCTGGTAGCCAAGCTCGGCCTGCCGCTGATGCTGAAGCCGGACCAGGGCGGGTCAGCGCTCGGCGCCCGGGTCGTCCGGGACGCCTCGGAGCTGCCCTCGGCGATGGTGGGCGCGCTGGCCTACGGCGACACCGTGCTCGTCGAGCGGTTCGTGGAAGGCGTCGAGGTCGCGATCAGCGTCGTCGACACCGCGGACGGGCCGGAGGCGCTGCCCGCGGTGCGGATCGAGGCGGCCGACGGCGTGTACGACTACACCGCTCGCTACACCGCGGGGCTCACCAGCTACGAGGCTCCCGCCGACCTGGCACCGGACGTCGCCGTCCGCGCAGGCGAGCTGGCGGTCGCGGCGCACCGGCTGCTCGGGCTGCGCGACGTGTCCCGCACCGATGCGATCATCGACCAGGACGGGGTGCCGCACTTCCTCGAAGTGAACGTGTCCCCGGGCCTGACGGAGACCTCGCTGTTCCCGATGGCCGTGGAGGCCGCGGACCGATCGCTCGGCGAGGTGTTCGCCGGACTGGTGGAGAAGGCGATCGTGCGCGGGAACTGAGCGCATGTTTCACGTGAAACGGCGATCGGCTCTCGTCCGATGAGTTCGCGGGAGACCCGCCGTTGAAAGCAGGAGCCGCCGATGTTGCGACATCGGCGGCTCTTCTTCGTTCAGGTCCCGACCGCCGCGTCGGAGTGCGCGGAGTCGGAGTGATCGGCTGCGACCCCGAGCGATTCCGGGGCCCGCCGTGCCGGGGGATCGGGGTCAGCGGTGACCGTTCGGCGATACGGTCATATCGCCCAAAACGATGATCGTCACCGTGACGAAAGACCTCGGTGTCATCCCTCCCGGATTTCGCGGAGCTTGTCGGCCTCTCCCGGCAACAACAACTCGGCCAGCCGCTCCAAGTCGTCCACCGAACCGAACTCCACGACGATCCGGCCCTTCCGCTTGCCCAGATCGACCTTGACCTTGGTGTCGAAGCGATCGGACAGCTTCTCCGCCAACCCCTGCAAGCCGGGGGACTGCAACTGCTTCCGCGGCGCCGCCTTCTGCTTCGCCGGCCCCTCGCTCTTCTTGAGCGTCACCGCCTCTTCGGTCGCCCGCACGGACAACCCCTCGGCGATGATCCGCGACGCCAACTCCTCCTGGCCGCCCGCGTCGTCGAGAGCGAGCAACGCCCGCGCGTGCCCCGCCGAGAGCACCCCGGCAGCGACCCGGCGCTGCACCGGCATCGGCAGCCGGAGCAGGCGGATCGTGTTCGTGATGACCGGACGGCTGCGACCGATCCGCTCTGCCAGCTCGTCGTGCGTCACGTCGAACTCGTCCAGCAGCTGCTGGTACGCGGCCGCCTCTTCGAGCGGGTTCAGCTGCACCCGGTGGATGTTCTCCAGCAGGGCGTCCCGCAGCAGCGCGTCATCCGCCGTCTCGCGGACGATCGCGGGAATGACCTCCAGCCCGGCTCGCTGCGACGCGCGCCAGCGGCGCTCGCCCATGATGAGCTCGTACTGGCCGGACTCGATCTCCCGCACCACGATCGGCTGCATCAGGCCGAACTCGCGGATCGAGTGCTCCAGCTCGGACAGCGCCTCCTCGTCGAAGACCTGCCGCGGCTGCCGCGGGTTCGGCGTGATGGACGCGGTCACGACCTCCCGGTAGGTCGCACCCGCCACCGTTCCGCCGCCGGTTTCACGTGAAACCGGCTCCGGCGCGCTCGCGCCGTCCCCCGGGGCGGGGGAGGGGGGTGGGGTGAAGCCGGCGCCGCGCACGGAGACTCCGGTGGAGCCGCCGCCGCTCTCCGCGGGAGGACCGCTCGGGATCAGCGCCGCGAGGCCTCGCCCCAGACCACCCTTGCGTTCGGTCATGCCGTCTTCCTCTCCACACCCCGCTCGGCGATCTCCTTCGCCGCATCCAGGTAGCTCATCGAACCCCGCGAACCGGGATCGTAGTTCAGCACCGTCTTGCCGAACCCGGGCGCTTCGGAGATCTTCACGCTGCGCGGGATGACCGTCCGCAGCGTCAGCTCGCCGAAGTGGCTGCGCACCTCGTTCGTCACCTGGTCCGCCAGCTTGGTGCGGCCGTCGTACATCGTCAGCAGGATCGTCGACACCCACAGCGCCGGGTTCAGGTGCGCCTGCACCAGCTCGATGTTGCGCAGCAGCTGCCCGAGGCCCTCCAGCGCGTAGTACTCGCACTGGATCGGGATCAGCACCTCGTGCGCGGCCACCATCGCGTTCACCGTGAGCAGGCCGAGCGACGGCGGGCAATCGATGAAGACGTAGTCGGGGGCGATCTGCTCGATCGCCTCGGACTTCAGCGCCTCCTTGAGCCGCCCCTCGCGGGCGACCATCGACACCAGCTCGATCTCCGAACCGGCCAGGTCGAGCGTCGCCGGCACGCAGTACAGGTTCGGCGATTCGGTGCTCTGCGCCGCGGCGTCCGCGATGCTGATCTCGCCGAGCAGCACCTCGTACACCGAGGGGACACCGGACCGGTGGTCCACGCCGAGCGCGGTGCTGGCGTTCCCCTGCGGGTCGAGGTCGATCACGAGCACCTTCAGCCCCTGCACCGCCAGTCCGGCGGCGAGGTTCACCGTGCTCGTCGTCTTGCCGACGCCGCCCTTCTGGTTGGCGACGGTGAGGATGCGCCGCCGATCCGGGCGGGGGAGCTGCATCGTCTCGGGGTGCAGCACCCGGGTCGCGCGCTGAGCCTCTTCCATGATCGGAGTCCAGCCCACGCCGTCCGCCGGGAAGGCTTCACTCGCTTGCTGACCGCGTTCTTCCGCGCCAGAAGGAAAACGCATGGAACCCATCACGCGCCCCTTCGTTTCACGTGAAACACGATCCGCTCCGTTCGACTCCGTCACCGTCCACGATCCTTCCTCGCTCTACGGCCGCCGTCACGACGCCGACCGGGCGCTTTCTGGGATACCCGCTCCACGACGACGACCGTCGTCGGCACATCGAGCACGTTGTCGCCGCACGACAACACTTCACCGGGGCTGCCACCCGCCGCCCGGACGGCGTCCGCATCGCGTTCCAGCTCTTCCGCCGCGGTCGATCCCTTCAACGCGAGCATCCGCCCGCCGGGACGCAACAGGGGGAGGCACCAGGCCGAGAGCCGTTCCAGCGGCGCCACGGCGCGCGCGGTGACCACGTCCTGATCGGCGAGCCGATCACGTACCGGGCCTTCCTCGGCACGCCCACGCACCACCTCGACGGAGAGATCCAGTTCCTCGACGACTTCCCGCAGCCAGGCCACTCGTCGAGCCATCGGCTCCAGCAGAACCAGCTCGACATCGGGGCGAGCGATCGCCAGCGGAATGCCCGGCAGCCCCGCCCCTGAGCCTACGTCCACGACACGGCAATTCGGTGGCAGCAACTCCGCGAGTACCGCGGAGTTCAACAGATGGCGGTCCCAGATCCGGGGGAGTTCCCGCGGACCGATCAATCCTCGCCGCACGCCTTCCTCGGCGAGCATCGTCGCGAACCGCTCCGCTCCCGGAAGACGATCACCGAAGACCGCTTGCGCGGCCGCCGGAACCGGGATCGGATCACCTTCTGCTGCGGTCACAGTCTTCCACCCTGCTGTCGTTGTTTCACGTGAAACGGGGGCGCGTCCACCAAGTCGGTACGGAGTTGTTTCACGTGGAACGGGCTCGATGATCGGCGCGCTGGTTTCACGTGAAACGCGGACTCGGATCAGGCGGTCCGCGCGGCCCACATCATCATCTCAGCCCGAAGTCGGTCTTGCTCCCGCGCCTGGTTTCACGTGAAACACGACGGGTTCGCGACGCCTGGTGTCACGTGGAACATCCGCCGAACGCGAAGGCGCCCGGCCGGGAGATCCCGACCGGGCGCCTTGGTCCATCCCGCGCGTCGCGGGGGAGGGGAGGTCAGTTCGACTTGTAGACGACGACCTTGCGGCTCGGCTCTTCGCCTTCGCTCTCGCTGTGCACTCCGTCGACCGCCGCGACGGCGTCGTGGATGATCTTCCGCTCGAACGGGGTCATCGGACGGAGGCGGGTCTCCTCGCCGGAGGACAGCACCTCTTCCGCGGTCGTGCGACCGAGGTTGGTGAGCTCCTCGCGACGGCCCGCGCGCCAGCCGGCCACGTCCAGCATCAGCCGGCTGCGCACTCCGGTGTCCTGCTGCACGGCGAGCCGGGTCAGCTCTTGCAGCGCCTCCAGCACCTGACCGCGCGACCCGACCAGGTGCTCCAGGTCGCTACCGCCGTCGATGCTCACCACCGCACGACCGGCCTCCACGTCGAGGTCGATGTCCCCGTCGTAGTCCAGCAGGTCGAGCAGCCGCTCCAGGTAGTCACCGGCCACGTCGCCCTCCTGGACGAGCAGCGTCTCGGTATTGCTGCGCTCCTGGTCGGCGTTCGGCGTGGACTCCGCCGACTCCTCGACCTTGGTCGGCTCCTGCACGGTTTCAGACACTGGGCGTCTCCTCTCCAGGGGTACGCGACGTCGGTCAGCGGGACTCGTCCGGCCGACTGTCGCGGGAACGGTCTTCGAACACCCCGGGAGCATCACCGGGTTGGTCTGCGTCGGCGGCCGGGCGCGCGGGGGAGGGGGCCTCGGTCGCGTCCTGGGCCGCGGGCTCGTCCGCTTCCGCGGCGGCCGGTTTCGCCTCGAGCGCCGCGGTCTCGGCGGTCGGCGCGGTGACGGTGGCGCCGTCTACGACGGCCGGCGCGGCCGCCGCTTCCTCGCGGTCGATGCGGCTGTAGACGATCCGCTGCTGCCCCAGGGTCCAGAAGTTGTTGGCCAGCCAGTAGAGCAGGATCGCCAGCGGCAGGAACGGGCCGCCGATGATGGCGAACATCGGGAAGACCCAGAGCACCATCCGGTTCATGATCTCGGTCTGCGGGTTCGCCGCCGCCTCCGGCGTCTGGCGCTGCACCGAGTGCCGGGAGGTGAAGTGGGTGGCGATGGCCGCGGCGACCATCAGCGGCACCCCGACCAGGAGCATCGACAGGCGGTCCGTGCCGAAGCTCGCGAGCACGTCCGGAGCCTGGCTGATCGTGTTCGACAGCTTCGCGCCGAACAGGTCGGCGGAGACGAAGGAGGCGACGTCCTCGGGACCGAACACGAAGTTCGAAGGTGCCCCGGGGCGGAACCCGTTGAGCACGTGGAACAGGCCGAAGAAGACCGGCACCTGCACCAGCATCGGCAGGCAGCCGGAGATCGGGTTGAAGCCCTGCTCCTGCTGGAGCTTCTGCATCTCCTGCGCGAGCTGCTGCTTGTCGTGCCCGTGCTTCTCCTGGAGCGCGCGGACCTGCGGAGCGAACTCCTGCATCTTCTTCATCGAACGCACCTGGTGCACGAACGGCTTGAACAGCAGCGCGCGCAGGGTGAAGACGAGGAAGACCACGGACAGCGCCCAGGCGTACCCGCTTGCCGGGTCCAGCACGAAGCCGAAGACCTCGTGCCAGAACCAGAGGATCGCCGAGACCGGGTAGTTGATGAAGTCGAGCACTAGTCCTCCGCGGGGGGTCGGGGCGCTGCGCCCGGCTCGGCCACCGTCCCGCCGGAGCGGTCCCGCCGGGGTGGGACGTAGTCGAAGCCGCCAGGGTGCCAGGGGCCGCAGCGCAACAACCGCCGCACGGTGAGCCAGCTGCCGTAGAACGCTCCGTGCACCGTCAGCGCCTCGACCGCGTAAGCGCTGCAGCTCGGGTAGAACCGGCAAGTCGGGGGCAGCAGTGGCGAAATGATCTTCCGGTAGACGTGCACCGGGCCGAGCAGCAGCCATGCGGCCGGGCTCGGACGAACCCGCTCACCGCTGTCCAGCGTGTCCGACATCCGGGACCTCCAGCGCCATCTACGGACCGCCGCGCGCCACGCGCAGCTTGCGCAGCGCCGCGTCGAGGTCCGACCCGAGATCACTGCTCGATGCGGTCGCGGCCGGGGGGAGTGCGCGCACCACCACCAGTGTGCCAGCGGGCAGCACGGCGAGGCGGTCCCGCATCAGGTGCCGGAGCCGCCTGGTCACGCGGTGCCGCAGCACCGCGTTGCCCACGGCCTTGCTCACGACAAAACCCACGCGGGCCGGTTCCCCGATGTCCCGAGTGGGTTCGATGTCCGAGTCCGACCGCGGTCCCTGGTTCGGTTCGGCGCGCCCCGCGAGCTCGTCGGCCGCAGGGTGCGCCGCCGTGGTCCCGTCGTGCCGGTCCACGCCTGCGCGGTTCACCTGGTGGACGTGCTCAGGAGCGGCGCCGCGGACCTCGGTCCGGGGCGCCGCGTTCGGCACCAGCAGGTGCACCACCAATCGGGCGCGCCCCGCACGGCGGCCACGACGGACCGCCAGGCGAAAGTCCTGGCTGGAGGTCAGCCGGGCGGCCGCGGGCAGCACGAACCGATGATCAGGCGGTCAGCGAGGCACGGCCCCTGCGGCGACGCGCGGACACGATGGCGCGACCGGCGCGGGTGCGCATGCGCAGCCGGAACCCGTGCTTGCGGGCACGGCGACGGTTGTTCGGTTGGAAGGTGCGCTTGCCCTTGCTCACGGTGGATCTCCCGTTACTTCAGGCCCGTTGGAACAGGCACGTGCTCGGCCCGATGGCTCGGTCAAGATGTCCCCGCCCGCCGTAGCGGCCATCGTGTCGAGCTCACCCCCCGGTGGTACGAGGGGAGTCTGCACGCGGCGGCACCGGCGGCGCCTCGCGCGCTGCGCCGGGACTTCAGCCGAAATCCAAGCGCGGCGACATTCCCGCTCGTGCGGCGGGGGACTGCACGAGGCTACGCCACCTGCCCGGATGCTCGGTCACCGGGGGTCTCAGCAGCGCCGGTGCGGTCCCGGACGGCTGGGACCACCCGCCTTGTGAGGCGATCTCGACCTTGTTAGGTTGTCCCTTCTGCGATGCGCGCCCGGCGGCGTGGGAGCCGTCCGCACTGCGCATCGATGCGGCGCGCAAGGGCACCACCAGGATCGCAGGTACCGGCGGGGACCCAGGGGGGACGTCCGAGGTTCGCTGCCGTACCTTCATGCACAGCTGTGGATAACTCTGTGGACACCTTGTCCGGGCGTGCGCGGAGCGAGTTCATCACCCCGCGCCGGCGACGCCGCACTTGCCGAGGTGTGGGAGTCAACGGTGCGGGTCACGTGCCGGTGAGGGGAGCGCAGGGGTGACCGACCACCAAACCGAGCTTGGTCGGGTCTGGGACGAAGTGGTGCTGGAGTTGTCCTCGGGCACGCTGTCGCCGCAACAACGCGCGTGGATGCGCGTGACCCGCCCGATCGGCCTGCTGGATGGTACGGCACTGCTGGCCGCCCCCAGTGATTTCGCGAAGGAAGCGATCGAGCGCGCCCTGCGCGATCCGATCACCGACGCGCTGTCCCGCCGGCTGGGCCGCGAGGTGTCGCTCGCCGTCAAGGTGGACACCGCGGTGCCCGCGCCGACCCGCCCGATCGCCGCTCCCGAGGCCCGCCCGGAGCCACCGGCCCGCACGGGCGAACCCGCGGAGCAGCCCACGACGTTCGGCATCGCCTACGACTCCTCCCCGTACATCGCGACCGGACCGTCGAACTACTCGGCGCAGCCGCGGCGGCCGGAGGCGTTCGGCAACGGCGCGCACGGCGGTTCGATCAGCGGCTCGCTGCCGAACGAGCAGGTCGGCGCGCAGTACTCCCACCAGACCTCGTACCCGCCGGAAGTGCCGTACTCCCTGGACGCCCGGGGCGCTCCGGAGGCCGCGTACGCGCCGGAACCGCAGTACGGCTCCGAGCAGCAGTACGCCGACTACCAGCCGGAACCGGAACGCGCCCCGGAGCAGAAGTGGCCGTCGGCGCCGGAATCCCCCGCCGACCAGGACCACGAGGCCGACGTCGAGGACGAGTCCGCCGACCAGGAGGACACGACTCCGACCGAGGCGAACGTGTGGCCGACCTTCGGCCGCGGCCAGCACACCGAGCAGCACCAGCAGGGCCAGCCGTTCACCGCACCGAAGAACGGCCCGCCGACCTCGCAGACCAGGTTGAACGCGAAGTACACCTTCGACACCTTCGTGATCGGCGCGTCCAACCGGTTCGCGCACGCGGCCGCGGTGGCGGCGGCGGAGGCACCGGCGCGCGCGTACAACCCGCTGTTCATCTGGGGCGAGTCCGGGCTCGGCAAGACGCACCTGCTGCACGCGGTGGGGCACTACACGCAGCGGCTGTTCCCGGGGATGCGGGTGCGCTACGTGTCCACCGAGGAGTTCACGAACGACTTCATCAACTCGCTGCGCGACGACCGGCAGGTGGCGTTCCAGCGCCGCTACCGCGACGTGGACGTGCTGCTGGTCGATGACATCCAGTTCTTGGAGGGCAAGGAAGGCACCCAGGAGGAGTTCTTCCACACCTTCAACACGCTGCACAATTCGAACAAGCAGATCGTGGTGTCCTCGGACCGCCCGCCGAAGGGGCTGCGCACGCTGGAGGACCGGCTGCGCACTCGATTCGAGTGGGGCCTGATCACCGACATCCAGCCTCCCGAGCTGGAGACGCGGATCGCGATCCTCCGGAAGAAGGCGGCGCAGGACCGGATGGCGGCCCCCGCCGAGGTGCTGGAGTTCATCGCCGCCCGCATCGAGCGGAACATCCGGGAGCTCGAAGGCGCGCTGATCCGGGTGACGGCGTTCGCCTCGTTGAACCGGCAGCCGGTGGACGTGCAGCTGGCGGAGATCGTGCTGCGCGACCTGATCCCCGATTCGGCGACGCCCGAGATCACGGCGCCGACCATCATGGGCGTCACCGCCGAGTACTTCGCGGTGACGATCGACGACCTGTGCGGGCCGGGGAAGACGAAGGCGCTCGCGCAGGCGCGGCAGATCGCGATGTACCTGTGCCGGGAGCTCACCGATTCCTCGCTGCCGAAGATCGGGCAGAGCTTCGGCGGCCGGGACCACACGACGGTCATGCACGCGGACAAGAAGATCCGCAAGGAGATGGCCGAGCGGCGCCGGGTGTACGACCAGGTGCAGGAACTGACGTCCCGGATCAAGCAGCAGTCTCGCGGCTGAGGTCGCCCCTTCCGACATTCACGCAGGTCAGGCTGCTCGCTGATCGACTTGGTCCTGCTGCGTCCTGCTGCTGAGGCGTACGTTTCAGTCGTATTAGCGAGTGGCCGGTAGTCGCTGCGGTGCGGGCGGTTCGTCGGCGCTACCGACATCGGCGGGCCGGCGACCCCTCGGCTGGGGACGGCGCGGACGGGGAGTGGACGATCCGCGGCGCCCGTGGCCGGTAGCGAGCGAAGCCGCCCGGAGGGCGACCGGGCGGCGCCGCGCTCGATCCGCTCGCACCGCGTCTCCGGCCGTTCCGGACGCCCGGCCCACCTGGCGGCGGCCGGACCCGGCCTCCCGGCCGAACGCGCGGAACCTTTCTGTTCCACCCCGGGGGCCCGACCCGGCTACCGCGCCAGAAAGATCCCGCGAGATCTCCGCGGGCCGACCCACCGGGCGCCGGCGCGACCGCTGCTCCGGCCCGCGGGGGCCGCGCTCGATCACCGCTCGCCGGGCCCTCCGCGCCGGATCCTCCCCACCGGGCTCTCCGCCTCGGACCTGCGCGCCGGACTTTCCGCGCCGAAGCCGACCGCCCGATCCCGCTGCGGCCACTGCCGGCCGCCACCAGTGGCCGCACCATCACCGGTCCGCCGCGTCGCGGTTCGCGGCACCGCGGCGGACCGCACCGCGCTGCCGCGGTCCGCGGCCGGGACCACCGCACCTCCCCGGTCGGCGGCCACCGCGAGCCGCTCGCCGAACCTTTCTGCCGCACCGGTCGGCTCCCGGCACCCGCCGCTCGCAGAAAAATCCGCACCCGGATCCGGTCGCGACGCGCCTCGGGAGCGTGCCGGCGGCCGTGCACAGCCTGTGGAGAACTCGAATTCCGCTCGCTCTGCGCACAACCGGTCGCCCACCGCACGGATTTCGCCGCTCCGACGCCCCTGCGAGCTCCGCGTCGGCCACCGGAGCGCCTCGAACCGGTGGATCGGGCTGTGGATCGCGCGGACTTTTCTGCACAGGGGCAGTGGCCTTGCCCTCACCCCCCGGCAAAAAACCCGCCACGAGGCCGACCTGTCCACAGCTTCGCCATCCCCAGGCCTGAGCTGGAGTTTTCCCCAATCCGTGCACAGCCTGTGCACAACCATCGCCGACCTGCCCACAGGCCATACCCCGGTTGGACACAGGAAACCCACAGATCTGCCCACACCCCGATCGGTGGAGGCCCGAAAAGGGAGCCCTCATCCGCAGGGGCTGGGTACAACTGGGGGTTCAGCTGTGGATGGCGGTGTGGACAACATGGCCTCGATGTGGACAACTTCGGGTCGGTCAGAAGTTGTCCACGACTCGTTCAGCCCATCCACCGGTTACCCCCAGTCCCCATCCACAGCTGTCCAGGTGTCGTGAACAGCCAAAACGGGGGTTATCCCCACAACCCACAACCCTTACTACTACTGCTCTCTTTCTTTTCTTTTGAATGAAGAAAAAAAGAAGAGAGAGGGGCGGTGGACAAGTGGACAACCGCGGCGAGGTGGCCCGGAACGAACGCTTCGAGAGCCAGGACCCGGATGCGGCGATCGCGACGAACGCTCTACGGTGGAACTCCCCGCGACGGCCGATCCGGAGCCGCGTGCTCGTGGCCTCTCGTGGGACGGGTTCCGATGCGCCCCGCGCCAGGTGCCGCCCTCCGGTCGCGCACCCCGGGCGACGCAACGGGACACCGACCTCGACAGCCCCGCACCGACAGCACTCCCGGAACCGGCCGCCCCCACGGCGCCGGCAGCGTTCTCCCCGGCACCCGGCTTCGGCCGAAACCGAAAGGACATCGATGAAGATCCGCGTGGAACGTGACGGTCTTGCCGACGCCGTCGCCTGGGTCGCGCGCAGCCTGCCGTCGCGGCCGCCGGTTCCGGTGCTGGGCGGGGTGCTGCTGGACGCGAGCTCCGGCGAAGCGCTGACCATCTCCGGTTTCGACTACGAGGTCTCCGCCCAGGTCACCACCGAGGCCTCCATCGACTCCACCGGCAAGACCCTGGTCTCCGGGCGGTTGCTGGCCGACATCACCAAGTCGCTGCCGAACCGGCCCGTCGAGATCACCGTGGACGGCTCGCGGGTGACGATCACCTGCGGCAGCTCGCGGTTCAGCCTGCCGACCATGCCGGTCGAGGACTACCCCGAGCTCCCGGCGATGCCGGAGCGCGCGGGTGCCGTCCCCGGCGACCTGTTCTCGGCCGCCGTCGCCCAGGTCGCGGTCGCCGCCGGCCGGGACGACACGCTGCCGATGCTCACCGGCGTCCGCATGGAGATCAACGCGGACCGGCTGACGATGGTCGCCACCGACCGGTTCCGGCTCGCGATGCGCGAGTTCACCTGGGAGCCGGACGAGTCGATCGCCGACACCGCGATCCTCGTCCCGGCCAAGACGCTCGCCGAGTCCGCGAAGACCCTCGGCGGCTCCGGCGCCAAGGTGGAGATCTCGCTGGCGTCCGGCGACGGCCTGCTCGGCCTGTCCGGTTCGACCCGGCGGAACACCACCCGGCTGCTGGACGCGGAGTTCCCGAAGTACCGCCAGCTGCTGCCGTCCGAGACCGCGGCCACCGCGATCATCGACGTGGCCCCGCTGGTCGAGGCGATCAAGCGCGTGTCGCTGGTCGCCGAGCGCGGCACCCAGGTGCGGCTGGAGTTCTCCGACTCCGGCCTGCGGCTCACCGCCGGTGGCGATGACGAGGGCAGCGCCGAAGAGGAGCTCCCCGTCGAGCTCGACGGCGAGGGCCTGACCATCGCCTTCAACCCGACGTACCTGCTCGACGGCCTGGGCGCGCTCAAGACCGACCGCGCCCAGATGCTGTTCACCACATCCAACCGCCCCGCGCTGCTGAAGCCGGTCGGGGAGGATGGTGAGGTGGTCGAGGGCTACCTCTACCTGCTGATGCCGGTGCGCTTGCCGGGCTGAGGTGGTCCCGGTGCCCGCCGCGATCCGCCCGGGCGCCGATCACGTGCGGCACCGGGCCGCGTCCGAACGGCCGGCCCGGGCAACAACCAGTCTCGAAGGGGAAGATCCGGTGCAACTGGGACTTGTGGGTCTCGGCCGAATGGGTTTCAACATGCGCGAGCGGCTGCGGGCCGCCGGGCACGAGGTCATCGGCTACGACCGGAACCAAGAGGTCAGCGACGTCGCCTCGATCGCCGACCTGGCGGGCGGGCTGACCGGCCCGCGGATCGTGTGGATCATGGTCCCGCACGGCGAGCCCACCAAGCAGACCATCGAGGCGCTCGCCGAGGTGCTCTCCGCGGGTGACCTGGTCATCGAAGGCGGGAACTCCAAGTTCACCGAGGACCAGGCGAACGCGGCGCTGCTCGCCGAGCACGGCGTGAAGTACGTCGACGTCGGCGTGTCCGGCGGCGTGTGGGGCGCGACCAACGGCTACGGGCTGATGGCGGGCGGCGACACCGCCGACATCGAGCGCGCCATGCCGATCTTCGACGCGCTGCGGCCGGAGGGCCCCCGCGAGGAGGGCTTCGCGCACGCCGGGCCGGTCGGTGCCGGGCACTACGCGAAGATGGTGCACAACGGCATCGAGTACGGCCTGATGCAGGCCTACGCCGAGGGCTTCGAGCTGCTCGCCGCCTCCGACGTGGTGACCGACGTGCCCGCGACGATCAAGGCCTGGAGCCGGGGAACCGTGGTCCGGTCCTGGCTGCTGGACCTGCTGGTGCGCGCGATGGACGACGACCCGGAGCTGCAGAAGCTGCGCGGTTACGTCTCCGACTCCGGCGAGGGCCGCTGGACGGTGGAGGAGTCGGTGCGCCACGCGGTGCCGACCCCGGTGATGACCGCCGCGCTCTACGCCCGGTTCGCCTCCCGCCAGGACGACTCGCCCGCGATGAAGGCCGTGGCCGCGCTGCGCAACCAGTTCGGCGGGCACGCGGTGGAGACCAACGAGGGCTGATCCGGGTCGCCGTGTCGACAAGGTGACATGTCGGTGAGGTGACTCCGCGCGGGTCACCTCACCGCGCGCCCGGTCGTGCGGGTGCCGTCCGCGCGACCAGATCCCGTGGAGCGCTGTGTACGTCCGACATCTGCAAGTGACCGACTTCCGCTCGTGGCCGCAGGCCGACCTGGCCTTCGAGCCGGGGGCGAGCGTGCTGGTCGGGTCCAACGGCCAGGGCAAGACGAACCTGGTCGAGGCGCTGGGCTACGTCGCCACGCTCGGGTCGCACCGGGTGTCCGGCGATGCGCCGCTGGTGCGCTACGGCGCGCAGCGCGCGTTCGTGCGCGCTGCGGTCGTCAACGGCGGCCGGGAGCTGCTGGTCGACCTGGAGATCACGCCGGGCAAGGCGAACCGGGCGCGGATCAACCGCGGCGCCCCGGGCAAACCGCGCGACGTGCTGGGCATCCTGCGCACCGTGCTGTTCGCGCCGGAGGACCTGGCGGTGGTGCGCGGGGACCCGGGGGAGCGGCGCCGGTTCCTGGACGAACTGCTGGTGTCGCGGTCGCCGCGGTACGCGGGAGTGCGCTCGGACTACGAGCGGGTGCTGCGGCAGCGCAGCGCGCTGCTGAAGTCGGCCGGCGCGGCGCGCCGGGGTGGTCCGGCGCCGGACCTGCGGACCCTGGAGGTCTGGGACGGGCACCTCGCGGCGCACGGCGCCGAGTTGCTGGCGGCCCGGCTGGACCTGGTGGCGGACCTAGCCCCGCACGTGACCAGCTCTTATGCCAGCGTGGCGGAGACCGGGACGGACAGCGCGCCGTCCGGGCGGGTCGCGGACGTGCGCTACCGCAGCAGCCTCGGCGACTCGCTGCCCGCCGGGTACGGGGTGCCGCAGGGTGAGCGCGCCGACCGGGCCGAGCTGGAGTCCGCGCTGCTCGCGGAGCTGGAACGGGTGCGGCCGCAGGAACTGGAGCGCGGGGTGTCGCTGGTCGGGCCGCACCGCGACGACCTGGAGCTGGTGCTCGGCGAGCTGCCCGCGAAGGGCTATGCGAGCCACGGAGAATCGTGGTCGTTCGTGCTGGCGTTGCGGCTGGCTTCGTACCACCTGCTCACCGAGGATGGCGCCGAGCCGGTGCTGATCCTGGACGACGTGTTCGCGGAGCTGGACCGGCGGCGCCGTTCGCGGCTGGCCGAACTGGTCGGCGGTGCCGAGCAGGTGCTGGTCACCGCGGCGGTGGGGGAGGACGTGCCCGAGGAGTTGAAGGGCACCCGCTTCGACGTCCGCGACGGGGAGGTGCGCCGTGTCGAGTGAGCTCCCGGTCGCCTCCGGTGCGCGCGGCACACGCAGGGTGAACGTCATCCCCCGGAGTTACCCACAACTGGGGATAAGGCTGTGGATGGTGTGGATAACTCGATGACATCGGGCGAGCGCGCGGAGCGAGCGGACACCGCCGCGACCGGTTCGGCGGACCTTCCCGCGACCGGTTCGGACGGCGCTGAGCTGCACGGATCGGATCTGGCGCGGGCCGCGCTGCAGGCGGCGAAGGAGAAGTCGAAGGCGCAGCGCCGCACCCGGCGCAGCGTGCTCGGCTCGGGTGGTTCCCGGCGGCGGCGCCGCTGGTCGGGGCCGGGTGCGGACGAACGCGACCCGCAGCCGCTGGGCAGGCTGGCCTCCCGGCTGGCCACCGAGCACGGCTGGAACGACCGGCTCTCCGGCGGCCAGGTGTTCGCGCGGTGGAACGGCCTGGTCGGCGGGGACATCGCGGAGCACACGAAGCCGGTCGCGCTCTCCGACGGGGAGCTGACGGTGCAGGCCGAGTCGACGGCGTGGGCCACCCAGCTGCGCCTGCTGCAACGGCAGATCCTGCAGCGCATCGCCGACGGGGTCGGCAAGGGCGTGGTCCGCAAGATCAAGGTGCAGGGGCCTGCGGCGCCGAGCTGGCGGCACGGACCCCGGCACGTACCGGGCCGCGGGCCGCGGGACACCTACGGCTGAGCCGAGGCTCGACGAGCCCGCGCAGGAGCCGCGCGGACGCGCTCGCGGGTCTCGGATGGTGTCCCGATCCGAGTTCTCGGCTCTGTGAGGAATTCAGGGGTGTCCTTGCCGCACTCCTGTCGGGGACACCCAGTAGAATCGTCGGGGTGGGTGCGGCGTCCTGCGCCGCCGGACGCCCGGTCCGCACGTCCGCACCGCGCTCCGACCGCCGGTCGCGGCCGTTCCCAGGACCGGACGACGAGCCGCGCCCGCCGTGGTCGGCGCCCGTGCGCGGGCGCCGCAGGCGGTCGCCGACGCGGCCGGGCCACCCAGACACATTGCCGGTTCGAGGAGACACCGAGGCCCGTGGCATCGAAGAAGAACGAATACAGCGCGTCGTCCATCACCGTGCTTGAGGGCTTGGAAGCCGTCCGCAAGCGTCCCGGCATGTACATCGGTTCCACCGGTGAGCGCGGCCTGCACCACCTCGTGTGGGAGGTGGTGGACAACTCCGTCGACGAGGCGATGGCCGGTTACGCGACGACCGTCGAGGTGACCCTGCTGGCCGACGGCGGGGTCCGCGTCACCGACGACGGCCGCGGCATCCCGGTGGACATGCACCCCGTGGAGAAGAAGCCGACCTTGGAGGTCGTGCTCACCGTGCTGCACGCGGGCGGCAAGTTCGGCGGCGACTCCTACGCCGTCTCCGGTGGTCTGCACGGCGTCGGCGTGTCGGTGGTGAACGCCCTCTCGTCCGCGCTGGAAGCGGAGATCTACCGCGACGGCAGCGTGTGGCGCCAGCGGTACGAGGACTCCAAGCCGGTCAGCGACGTGAAGAAGGGCGAGGGCACCAAGCGCACCGGTACCTCGATCACCTTCTGGGCGGACCCGAACATCTTCGAGACCACCCGCTACAACGCGGAGACGGTGTCCCGGCGCCTGCAGGAGATGGCGTTCCTGAACAAGGGGCTGACCATCGTGCTGCGCGACGAGCGCATCGCCGACGAGGACGAGTCCGGCGAGGACGCGGGCGGCCAGGTGGCGCGCGCGAAGGAGCGGACCTTCCACTACCCGGGCGGGCTCGAGGACTTCGTCAAGCACATCAACGCGACGAAGGAGCCGATCCACAAGAAGGCCGTCGCCTTCAGCGCCTCCGGCACCGGCGTCGAGGTCGAGGTCGCGATGCAGTGGAACTCCGGCTACAACCAGTCGGTCTACACCTTCGCGAACACGATCAACACGCACGAGGGCGGTACCCACGAGGAGGGCTTCCGCTCGGCGCTGACCCGCGTGGTCAACGCCTACGCGAAGGAGAAGAAGCTCCTCAAGGAGAAGGACGGCAGCCTCACCGGCGACGACGTCCGCGAAGGCCTCGCCGCGATCGTGTCGGTGAAGGTCCGGGAGCCGCAGTTCGAGGGCCAGACGAAGACGAAGCTGGGCAACACCGAGGTCAAGTCGTTCGTGCAGACGGCGTCCTTCGAGTGGCTCAACGACTGGTTCGAGCGCAACCCCGCCGACGCCAAGACGATCATCAACAAGGCGGTCGGCTCGGCGCAGGCGCGGATGGCGGCCCGGCGGGCGAAGGAGCTGGTCCGGCGCAAGAGCGCGATGGACATCGGCGGCCTGCCCGGCAAGTTGAAGGACTGCCAGTCCAACCAGCCCGACGAGTGCGAGCTCTACATCGTGGAGGGCGACTCCGCGGGCGGTTCGGCGAAGGACGGCCGGGAGTCGCGCTTCCAGGCTATCCTGCCGATCCGAGGCAAGATCATCAACGTGGAGAAGGCGCGGATCGACAAGGTCCTCAAGAACAACGAGGTCCAGTCGATCATCACCGCGCTGGGCACCGGCATCCACGACGAGTTCGACCTGTCGAAGCTGCGGTACCACAAGATCGTGCTGATGGCCGACGCCGACGTCGACGGCCAGCACATCCGGACCCTGCTGCTCACCCTGCTGTTCCGGTTCATGCGCCCGCTGATCGAGAACGGGCACGTCTACCTGGCCCGCCCGCCGCTCTACAAGATCAAGTGGCCGCGCTCGGAGCCGGAGTTCGCCTACTCCGACCGCGAGCGCGACGGCCTGCTGGAGGCGGGTGCGGCGGCCGGCCGCAAGCTGCCGAAGGACGACGGCATCCAGCGCTACAAGGGTCTCGGCGAGATGAACCCGCAGGAGCTGTGGGAGACCACCATGGACCCGGACACCCGGCTGCTCATGCAGGTCTCGCTGGACGACGCCGCGACCGCCGACGAGCTGTTCAGCGTGCTCATGGGCGAGGACGTCGAAGCGCGCCGCTCGTTCATCGTGCGCAACGCCAAGGACGTCGGCTTCCTCGACGTCTGATCCCGGACCCGCCAGCACGGACGGGGACCGACCGCCGTCGCCGGGCCGACCCGCCCGGCACGCCGCGACCCGGGCGAGCTCCGCGGAGGCTCGCCCGCGTCGCGCCGGCGCAGGAACCCGCCCCACCCGCCTGAAAGGAACCTCCACTCGTGACGGAAATCCTGCCGCCGGAACACGGCCGCGTAGAACCGGTCGACATCCAGCAGGAGATGCAGAACTCCTACATCAACTACGCGATGAGCGTCATCGTCGCGCGCGCCCTGCCGGA
Organism: Saccharopolyspora sp. MMCC62; assembly: GCF_057736575.1. Lineage (NCBI taxonomy): Bacteria > Bacillati > Actinomycetota > Actinomycetes > Pseudonocardiales > Pseudonocardiaceae > Saccharopolyspora > Saccharopolyspora sp. MMCC62. The sequence goes on from NZ_JBYKCM010000002.1 coordinate 607,007, forward strand.
CGTGCGGGACGGCCTCAAGCCGGTGCACCGCCGCGTGCTGTACGCGATGTACGACTCCGGGTTCCGCCCGGACCGGGGCTACGTGAAGTGCTCCCGCGTCGTCGGCGAGGTGATGGGCAACTACCACCCGCACGGCGACTCGGCGATCTACGACACCCTGGTGCGGCTGGCGCAGCCGTGGGCGATGCGGCACCCGCTGATCGACGGGCAGGGCAACTTCGGTTCGCCGGGCAACGACCCGGCGGCCGCCATGCGGTACACCGAGTCGCGGTTGAAGCCGTTGGCGATGCACATGCTCGCCGACATCGAAGAGGACACCGTCGACTTCTCCGACAACTACGACGGTCGGACCCAGGAGCCGGACGTCCTCCCGGCCCGCATCCCGAACCTGCTGGTCAACGGCGGTAGCGGCATCGCGGTCGGGATGGCGACGAACATCCCGCCGCACAACCTGCGGGAAGTCGCCGACGGCGTGGTCTACCTGCTGGAGAACCCCGAGGTCGACGACGAGACGCTCCTCGAAGAGCTGATCAAGCGGATCAAGGGGCCGGACTTCCCGACCAGGGCGCTGATCCTCGGCACCAACGCCATCGCGGACGCGTACCGCACCGGCCGCGGCTCCATCAAGATGCGTTCCGTCGTCTCCGTCGAGGAGGACGCGAAGGGCCGCACCTCGCTGGTCGTCACTGAGCTGCCCTACCAGGTCAACCCGGACAACTTGATCGAGAACATCGCGGCCATGCACCGCGACGGCAAGCTCACCGGCATCTCGGACATCGCCGACGAGTCCAACAGCCGCCGCGGCATGCGCATCGTCGTCACCTTGAAGCGGGACGCGATCCCGAAGGTGGTGCTGAACAACCTCTACAAGCACACCCAGCTGCAGACCACGTTCGGCGTGAACATGCTGGCGCTGGTCGAGGGCGTGCCGCGCACGCTGCGCCTCGACCAGGTGATCCGGTACTACGTCACGCACCAGATCGAGGTCATCGTCCGGCGCACCCGCTTCCGGTTGCGCAAGGCCGAGGAGCGCGCCCACGTGCTGCGCGGCCTGGTCAAGGCGCTGGACGCGCTGGACGCGGTGATCGCGCTGATCCGCCGGTCGCCGACCGTGGACGAGGCGCGAACCGGGCTGATCGGGCTGCTCGACGTCGACGAGGTGCAGGCCGACGCGATCCTGGAGATGCAGCTGCGGCGGCTCGCCGCGCTGGAGCGCCAGAAGATCACCGATCGGCTCGCCGAGCTGGAGCTGGAGATCGAGGACTACAAGGACATCCTCGAGAAGCCGGAGCGCCAGCGGCAGATCATCCGCGACGAGCTCATGGAGATCGTCGAGAAGTACGGCGAGGACCGCCGCACCAAGATCGTGCCCTACGAGGGCGAGGTCTCGATGGAGGACCTCATCGCCGACGAGGACGTCGTCGTCACGATCACCCGCACCGGCTACGCGAAGCGGACCCGCACCGACCTGTACCGCGCGCAGAAGCGCGGCGGCAAGGGCGTGCAGGGCGCGCAGCTCAAGCAGGACGACATCGTCTCGCACTTCTTCGTCTGCTCCACGCACGACTGGATGCTGTTCTTCACGAACAAGGGCCGGGTGTACCGGGCGAAGGCCTACGAGCTGCCCGAGGCGAACCGCACCGCCCGCGGCCAGCACGTGGCGAACCTGCTCGCCTTCCAGCCGGACGAGCACATCGCCCAGGTCATGCAGATCAAGGACTACACCGCCGCCCCGTACCTGGTGCTGGCCACCAAGGCGGGCCTGGTGAAGAAGTCGCGGCTCACCGACTTCGACTCGAACCGTTCGGGTGGACTCATCGGGGTGAACCTGAAGGACGAGGACGAGCTGGTCGGCGCGGTGCTGTGCTCCGAGGAGGACGACCTGCTGCTGGTCTCCGCCGAAGGCCAGTCGATCCGGTTCCACGCCACCGACGAGGCGCTGCGCCCCATGGGACGCGCCACCTCAGGCGTGCTCGGCATGCGGTTCAACGCCGGCGACGAACTGCTCGCGATGGGCGTCGTCCGGGCCGGCCGGTTCGTCCTGGTCGCCACCGACGGCGGTTACGCCAAGCGGACGGAGATCGACGACTACCCGGTCCAGGGCCGCGGCGGCAAGGGTGTGCTCACCGTTCAGTACGACCGCAAACGTGGGAGGCTTGTCGGGGCGCTCATCGTCGACCTGGACGATGAGCTCTACGCGATCACTTCCACCGGCGGCGTCATTCGGACCACCGCCAAGGAGGTGCGCAAGGCAGGCAGGCAGACGAAGGGGGTGCGTCTGATGAACCTGGGCGACGGGACTTCGGTGGTGGCCATCGCGCGCAGCGCCGACGAGGCCGCCGATCCGGACGCCGCCGGGCCTGAGCCGACGAAGTAGCGACCGCCGATGACGATCATGAAGGATCTCTCGTGACATCTTCCGAGAAGCCGGAGCGTCCGGACGGGCACCCGGGTGACCAGGATGCCGAACCGACCAACGGCCAGAACTCCCAGCACACCTCGGTGATGACCGGGCAGACCGCTGCGGCCGAGGGCGACGGCGACACGTCGACCGCGGCCGACGGCAACGGCGAGGCGAGCTCGACGCCGAACGGTTCGGAGACCTTCGAAGGCACCGAGACGCCGCCGCCGTGGCAGCGCAGCGGGGCCGGGGCCGACAGCTCCGACGAATCCCAGTCCGGGCTCGACACCGCGCAGACCCAGGGCATCCCGAAGCCGGGGTACGACCAGGAGACCGTGCGGACCGAGATCCCGAAGCAGGGCGCTGACGGGCGCACCGCGGTGAACTTCGGCGCGGCCGCACGGCCGGGCGCGCAGTCCACCAGCGCCCGCAGGCCCAGCCGGGGACCGCGACGGGCGAGCCTCCAGGTCAAGCGGCTCGACCCGTGGTCGGTGCTGAAGCTGGCGCTGGTGCTCAGCGTCGCGATGTTCTTCGTCTGGATGATCGCGGTCGCCGTGCTCTACGGGGTGCTCGACGGCATGGGGGTGTGGGACTCGCTGAACGGCACGTTCACCGAGCTCACCTCGCCGGAGGACGCCGCCAGCGAAGAACTGATCAGCGCGGGCCGCGTGTTCGGCGTCGCCTCCATCATCGGGGCGATCAACATCGTGCTGTTCACGGCGCTGGCGACGGTGAGCGCGTTCATCTACAACGTGGCCGCCGACTTCGCCGGGGGCGTGGAAGTCACGCTGTCCGAGCGGGAGTGACCGGACCGGGGTGGCGGCCGGAACCGGTCGCCACCCCGCCGGGACCCCCCTGCGTGGACTCGCTCCGCGGTCGTGTAATCTTCGAGTCACACCAAGGGCCTATAGCTCAGGCGGTTAGAGCGCTTCGCTGATAACGAAGAGGTCGAAGGTTCAAGTCCTTCTAGGCCCACCCTTCCTGTTCAAGGATGTTCTCCCGATGCCCGCGGTTCTGCGGGTGCCCCGTTCTAGGAGGCGACCGGAAATGAAGAAGCTTCTCGCACTCGCCGTCGTTGCCGGTGCCGTTCTGTTCGTCGTCCGCCGCAACCGCGCAGCCAAGGCCGAGGCCGACCTCTGGCGCGAGGCCACCGCTGGCGAGGTGTGAGCCGAACTCCGGCCCATCCGGTCGTCGCCCGGGAGCTCGCGCCGAACCTCCGCTGAGCGGACATCGGACCGGGAGCACCGGGCACCGGCGGCCAGGCGCTGAGGCGCCGAACGGGGACGTAGCTCAATTGGCAGAGCACCGCCTTTGCAAGGCGGGGGTTAGGGGTTCGATTCCCCTCGTCTCCACCCCGCAAGACCAGGTCGATGGACCTGGTCTTTTTTCATGCCCGGATCGGGTTTCGGTGCATCCGCCCCGAACGCGATCGAACGGCGCGTTCCGATGCCGTGCTCCTTTTCGTTGAGCGGAAGCCCTCGTGCTGCAGGGCGCGCCCGGGAGTGCACCATGCAGCGATCAACCCAAGGAAGATCAATTCGAGGGGGTGGCGGCGCATGACCACCGCGACCGATGCAGGCTCCGCCGCGCACGCCGGCTGGGTCGTGCCGCTGTGCTGGTGCGCGGTGCTGCTGGACGGGTTCGACCTGGTCGTCCTGGGCAGCGTGCTGCCGGTGCTGCTGGACCAGCACGTGTGGGGCCTGACCCCGACGACGGCCTCGCTGGCCTCCACGCTGGGGCTGCTCGGCATGGCGATCGGGGCGCTCGCCATCGGCACCCTCACCGACGTCGTCGGCAGGCGGGCGGCGCTGATCTTCTCGGTGATCAGCTTCTCGCTGTTCACCACGGTGTGCGCCGTGGCGCCCTCGGTGCTGGTGTTCTCGCTGCTGCGCTTCCTGGCGGGCTTGGGGCTCGGCGGTTGCGTGCCGATCGCCATCGCGCTGGTCACCGAGTACTCCAAGCCCGGGCGCAACGGCGGCGCCACCACCACCGTCATGACCGGTTACCACGCCGGCGCCATCCTCACCGCGGTGCTGGGCATCCTGGTGCTGCCCACCCTGGGCTGGCCGTGGATGTTCCTGCTCGGCGGGGGACCGGCGCTGGTCCTGGTGCCGCTGATGATCCGCTACCTGCCGGAGTCCCGGCAGTTCGAGGCGGTGGACGCCGAGAACGCGGGCCTCCGCGGCGGGCTGAGCGCGGTGCGCGGGCTGTTCCGCGACGGGTTCGCGCGCCCCACCCTCGCGTTCTGGGTGACGTCGTTCATGGGCCTGATGCTGGTGTACGGCCTCAACACCTGGCTGCCCGAGATCATGCGGGTCGCCGGGTACCCGCTCGGCGCCGCGCTGGGGCTGCTGCTGACGCTGAACCTGGGAGCGGTCCTCGGGCTGGTCGTCGCGGGCGTCGTCGCCGACCGCAGGCGCATCGGGCCGGTGACGATCGGCTGGTTCGCCGCGGCGGCGCTGTTCCTGTCGGTGCTGAGCATCCGGCTGCCCGAGGTCGGCGTGTACGCGGCGGTGTTCGTGGCCGGCTGCTTCGTGTTCAGCGCGCAGGTGCTCGTCTACGCCTACGTGGGCCGGTTGTACCCGGCGGCGAACCGCGCCACGGGGCTCGGCTGGTCGGCCGGGGTCGGGCGGCTCGGCGCGATCTGCGGGCCGCTGCTCGGCGGCGCGCTGCTCACCGCGGGGGTCGCCTACCCGTGGGGCTTCTACGCGTTCGCCGCCGTGGGCGTGCTCGGTGCCATCGGGATCGCGCTGGTCGGGGGGACCGACACCGAGCGGTCCGCCTGACGGGACGCGGTGGCGCCGCTCCCGCGCGGCGCCACCGGTGCCGGTTCAGCCCTGTTCGGCGGCCTGCTTGATGCCGTCGACGGTCTGGCGCAGCGCGTCCTTCAGCTGCTCGGTGCGGTTCGCGACGAACTGGGCACCGCCGTCCTCCTGCTGGGAGAGGAACTCCTGGATCGGCCCGGGCAGCACCTGCATCACGTACCGCTGGGTGAGCCGGGAACCCGAGCCCTCCGGCTCGACCTCGAAGGACCACACGGAGTTGTCCGGCCGCTCGGAACCGGGCAGCACGCCGAACGCGAAGCGGCGGCCGGGCTCGGCGGCGAGCACCTCGCACTCGCTGGACCAGGTGCGTTCGCCGTTGTCGTTGTCCCCGCGGAACCGGGAACCGACCGCGCCGGGGGTGCCGGACAGCCATTCGCCGCCGGCGCTCTCCGGACTCCACTCGCCGTACCGGGTGATATCGCTGATCAGCGGGTAGATCTGCTCCGGCGCGGCGGCGACGGAGGTCGAGTGGTGCAGGTCCACCTGGGGGGTGTCGTCATGAGTCACTAGATCAACAGTACGCCGCACGGGCGGGGTGCGGAGACGCGAACGCGGCGGCACCCCGGAGGGCACCGCCGCGTCGGCACGTGCTCAGCGATCCGAGTCGGGACGCGCCTCGGGGAACCCGTCCTCGTGGGTCGGGAAGTCCTCGGCCTCGGCGATCGGCAGCTCCTCCGGGCGGCGCGACAACGCCACCACGGCCACCCCGCCGACCGCGGCCAGCACCAGCAGCACCCACGGCCACTTGCGGCGCGACTTCGGCGCCGGGTCGATGCGGGCCGCGAGCTCCTTGCGCGCCTGCTCGGCGTTCTTCGCGAGCTCCTTGCGGGCTTGCTCGGCGTTCTTCGTCAGCCGCTTGCGGGACTTCGCGGTCTTCTTGTCCCAGTCCTTGCGGGTCTTCTCCCACTGCTTGCGGGCCTTGCGGCCGCGCTCGGCGAGGTCATCGCGGGAGAGCCCGGTGGCCTTCTGGGCGAGCAGTTCGGGCAGGTGCTCCGGAGCCAGACCGCGTTCGGTCAGCTCCTGCTCCGCGCGGGCGATCGCCTGCTTGGTCGCGGCGCGACCGTACTTGGTCGCTCGGATGGCACTCTCGCGCGCGGTGCGCACCCCCGTGCCGACCGCCCTGCCCACGTTCTCTCCAGTTCGGGCCATCGCCTCCACCTCGTCCATCGTGTGCCTCCTTGGCCGGCGTTCACCGGTCGTCCTGCCGTGCCGAACCGTATCCGGCACGCGACGATCACCACCAATACTGCACCCAGGCACGTGGTTCCCGCTTTCCGATGGCAGGATGGGCGTGTGGCTGAAGACAACGGATCGCTCGTCGGGAAGACCGTGACCGCGACCCTGCACACCTCGCAGGGCGACATCCGGATCAACCTCTTCCCGAACCAGGCGCCGAAAACGGTGGGCAACTTCGTGGGGCTCGCCGAAGGGACCAAGGAGTACACGAGCCCGAACGCCCGCGGAGAGCGTTCCGGCCCGTTCTACGACGGCGTGATCTTCCACCGGGTCATCGACGGCTTCATGATCCAGACCGGGGACCCGACCGGCACCGGCCGTGGCGGCCCCGGGTACGAGTTCGTCGACGAGTTCCACCCGGAGCTGCAGTTCGACAAGCCGTACGTGCTGGGCATGGCGAACCCGGGCCGGCCGAACATGAACGGTTCGCAGTTCTTCATCACGGTCGCGCGCACGCCGCACCTCAACTACAAGCACACCATCTTCGGCGAGGTCGCCGACCAGGAGTCCCGCGAGGTCGTGGACGCCATCGCGCACACCGCGACCGGCGCGCAGGACCGCCCGCTGACCGACATCGTCATCGAGAAGGTCTCCGTAGAGCTCGGCGAGTGACATGAGCGTTCCACCCGGTCAGCCGGCCGGTCCGGAGGAAGCGGCGCCCCTGCCCGGGTGCGTCCGCCATCCGGACCGGCCGACCGGGCTGCGCTGCGCGCGCTGCGAGCGCCCGGCCTGCCCGGACTGCCTCCGCGAGGCCTCCGTCGGCTACCACTGCGTGGACTGCCTGGCGCAGAGCTCGCGCGGTGGGCGGGAAGCGGTGACCGTCGCGGGCGCGCGGATCGGCGCGAAGCCGGTCGTGGTGCCGCTCCTCATCGTGCTGAACGTGCTGGCGTTCGCCGCCACGGCGTTCCAGGCGGGCAGCGTCCAGGGCAACGCGGCATCCGACCTCTTCTACCAGTTCTCGCTGTGGCCGGTGGGCGTGGCGGGCGGGCAGTGGATCCGCCTGCTGAGCTCCGGCTTCCTGCACATCGGTCTGATCCACCTGCTGATGAACATGGTGGCGCTGTGGATCATCGGGCGGGACCTGGAGCAGGTGCTGGGGCGGTTGCGCTTCACCGCCGTCTACTTCCTGTCACTGCTCGGCGGCAGCGCACTGGTGTTCCTGCTCGGCGCGGTCGACCAGCCGGTCGCCGGTGCGTCCGGCGCGGTCTACGGGCTGATGGGCGGGATCGCCGTCGCGGCGCTGCGGCTGAAGGTGAGCCTGCGGCCGGTGCTCATCGTGATCGTGCTGAACATCGTGCTGAGCGTCTCCATCCCGGGCATCTCGCTGCTCGGGCACCTCGGCGGGCTGGCGCTGGGCGCGGCCGCGACCGCGGCGCTGGTGTACGCGCCGCGGGACCGCCGGGTGCCGGTGCAGGCCGCGGCGCTCGGCGGGTTGCTGCTGGTGCTGCTCGTGGCGGTGGTGACGCGAGACCTGTCGCTCGGGCCGATCCACTGCATCGCGGACCGCTGCTTCCAGGGCTGAGCGTCAGCCGCGCAGCTCGTCCAAGACGTCGGCCACGTCCCGCGGGTCCTCGCCGAGGTCCAGCTTCCCGAGGACGATCAGCTCACCCGAGTCGGTGTCCAGCTCCAGCGTCGAGGTGCTCAGGCCGAAGCGCTGCCGCGACCGCACCTCGACCCGCACCTGCGGCCACGGGTGGTGCCTGGTGCCGGTGAAGCCGCGCAGCGCGATCCCGGACGGATCGGCGCGCAGCCGAGGGCGCAGCAGGCTGCCGCAGCCCGCGGCGACGACCAGCACCACCACGAGCAGCCCGACGAACAGGCGGTCGGACGACGTCTCGGACAGCCACCACCAGACGGCGCTGCACGCCGCCAACGCCCACCCGCAGGTGACCAGGCCCAGGGGAGCGGACCACTCGCGCACGGTGTTCACCTCCACCTCCGCAGTGTCCCGCACCTGGGCCGAACCGAGTTATCCACAGGAGTTGTCCACACTGGGGATGAGTTACACGCGTGTGGTTCGACTACCCGGCCGCCCGTGCGCGTGAACCGCACCGCCCCGGACGGGGGAGCGCCTCAGCGCCACCGCATCGTCATCAGCAGGCCGACGATGATGAACGCGAACCCGACCGCGAAGTTCCACGGCCCCAGCTCGGTCATGAACGGGATCTGCTCGCCCGCCAGGTAGTTCACCACCAGCCACAGCAGGCCGATCAGCATCACGCCGAGCATCACGACCACGTAGATCGGGTGCGACGGGCCGACCGATTTCGCCTTCACCGGCGTGCGGCGGTCCACCGGGGTGGCAGCGGAGTCCTTCTTGCGGACCTTTGACTTCGGCATGATGTCCTCGCCAGGTGGTGCGGGCCGCAGCCCTGCTCGCGTCGGTGCACGCGCCGGGACCGGCCGACGGCCGCCGCTCTACCGGTTCGCCGCGCCGGGACGGCCCGGGTCGACGTATCGGAGCGGGTCTGGCCACAACAGCGGAACCGATCACGACGCGTCTCGTTGTCCACTCACACGTTAACGTAATCGCGCGCCTGACCGAACACCCCTGCGCGGTGCGGAGCGGGTCGTGATGAGAGGGATACCGTTGGAAACGTCTGAGGTGGTGACCGCTCCACCCCCGGATTTCCGAGGTGAGCGGCTGCGCGGCGGCCTCCGCATCGCCGGCGAGGTGTTGATCACCCTCGGGCTGGTGGTCCTGCTGTTCGTGTTCTACGCGGTGTACGTCACCGATTGGACCAGCGCCCGCAGCCAGGCCGCGGCGAGCGACCGGCTGCGCGCCCAGTGGGAGCAGCCCGCGCCGCCCACCGCCGGGCCCACCGCGGAGGGGGAGGGGTTCGCCGAGCTCTACATCCCCGCGCTCGGTCCCGACTTCCGCTACACCGTGCTGGAGGGCACCGACTCGGCCACCCTCGCCGCCGGACCCGGCCACTACGCCGGCACCGCGCTGCCCGGTGAGCAGGGCAACCTCGCCATCGCCGGGCACCGCATCGGCAAGGGCGCCCCGTTCGGCGACCTCGACCGGCTGACCGCCTGCGATGCGCTCGTCGTGGAGACCGCGAGCGACTGGTACGTGTACCGGGTGCTGCCGATGCGCGACCAGGTGTCGGGCTGGAACCCGGCCGCCGACCCGCGCTGCGCGGGCGTCGCGCCGATCGGCGGGCCGTACCAGGGCCTGGTCGGGCAGGAGATCGTGCGCCCCGAGCAGGGCGAAGTGATCTACCCGGTGCCGTGGCGGCAGCGGGACGAGGTCCCGCCCGAGCAGCGGACCCGGCTGATCACGCTCACCACCTGCCACCCGCGGTGGTCCGCGCAGCAGCGGCTGATCGTGCACGGCGTGCTGGTCAAGCAGTACCCGAAGGACCCGGTGCACCGGGACCTGCGGCCCGCGGAGCTCGAGGAGTCCTGATGTACCACTGGATCTGGCGGCACCTGCCGGGACCGCTGCCGGTGAAGATCGTCGAAGCGGTGGTCATCGTGCTGATGGTGGTCGCGCTGCTGCTGTTCGTGGTGTTCCCGTGGCTGGAGCCGCTGCTGCCGTTCAACGACGTCACCACGGTCTGAGGCTCGCCGGTACGCTGGCGGGGTGCGCGTACTCGTCGTCGACAACTACGACAGCTTCGTCTACAACCTCGTGCAGTACCTCGCCCAGCTCGGCGCGGACTGCGTGGTGCGGCGCAACGACGCCGTCACCGACGAGGACGTGGCCTGGTCCGACGGCGTCCTGCTGAGCCCCGGGCCGGGGACGCCGGACCGGGCGGGCCGGTCGATGGAGCTCGTCCGGACCTGCGCCCGCGACCGGCGCCCGCTGTTCGGGGTGTGCCTCGGGCACCAGGCCATCGGTGCGGTCTGGGGCGGTGTCGTGGAGCGGGCTCCCGAGCTGCTGCACGGCAAGACCTCGCTGATCGAGCACTCCGGCGCCGGCGTGTTCGCCGGGCTGCCGCAGCCGTTCGTCGCGACCCGCTACCACTCGCTGATCGTGCGGGCGGTGAGCGTGCCGGACGACTTCGAGGTCACCGCGCGCACCGCCGACGGCATCGTGATGGGCATGCGGCACCGCGAGCTGCCGGTCGAGGGCGTGCAGTTCCACCCCGAGTCCGTGCTCACCGACGGCGGGCACCGGATGCTGGCGAACTGGATGACCGCCGCAGGCCACCCGCCGCAGGCGGAACTGGTGGACGAGCTGGAGCGCGGGATGCGCTCGCTGGCCGCCGCCGCGCAGCGTTCTTGATCGTTCCGAGTCCGCTGACCTGCACGGACTCCCGTTCCACGTGAAACCGCCCGGAACACGACGGTGCCCGGAGGCCGCGGTCCCGCGCGATGCGCGCGAACCGGGCTTCCGGGCACCGGTGTTCAGCCCCGCGGCCCCCTTCAACCGAAGCCGGGGAAGAACCCGTCCGAGGTCGGGGGATTGCTCGTGCTCGGGTTGGCGGAGTACTTGCCGATCTGCAAGGTCACCGTCTGGTTCTTGCCGATCTTCTGCCCGGTTCCGGGCGAGCTGCCGATGACCTCGTCGTCCTTGCTCAGGTCGTCGGTCTCGACCTCTTCCTCCTTGATGCTGCCGTTCCAGCCCATCGACCTGAGGGCCTGCTCGGCCTCGTCCTTGGACTTGCCGGTCAGCGGCGGCATCGTCAGCTGGGCGCCGTTGGACACGACCAGCGTGATCTCGGAGCCCTTCTTGACGCTGGTCCCCGGCGACGGGTTCTGGTCGATCACCGTGCCCGCGTCCTGGTCGGAGTCCCGCTCCTGGCGCTGCACGTTGAAGCCCGCCGGTTCCAGGGTGGCCTTCGCCTGCTCGTAGGAGAGGGTGCGCACGTCCGGGACCTGCGTCTTCGCCACCTCCTTGCCGACGGTCACGTTGATCGTGGTGCCGCGGGCGACGGAGCCGTCCTTGCTCTCCCAGTCGACGATCTTGCCGACCAGGTTGGAGTCCTCGACCTCGACCTCGTCGTCGTCCAAGCCCAGGACCAGGCCCTGGTCGCGTAGCAGGGTGGAGGCCTCGCTCTTCTCCTTGCCGTACAGGTCGGGGACGCTGACGATCGCGGGTCCGCCGCCCTCGCACAGCTGGAGCCGCTGCTCCTTCTTCACCACCTGGGTGCCCGCGGCCGGGGTCACCTTGACCACGGTGCCGATCTGCTCGGCGGTGGACTCGCACTTCTGCGGGCTGACGTCGAACAGCCAGTTGCTCGCGTTGAGCTGCGAGCGGGCCGCGCTCATCGTCATGCCCTCGAGCGGCGGGACGGCCGCCTTCTCCGGTTCGTCGGGCTGCGTGAAGAAGGTCGTCGCCAGCCACGCGACCAGGATGAACACCCCGACGCAGGCGAGCGTGACCAGCGCGATCAGCCAGTTCCGGCGGCGCTTGCCGTCGTCGTAGTCGGCGGCGGCCACCGTCGCCGTGGAGCCGGTGTGGCGCTCCGCGGAGCGGTGCCTGCCCGGGCTGAACACCTCGGTCGCCGCGGGCGGCGCCATCATCGAGGTGCGGTCCTCCTCCGACATGATCATCGGAGCCTTGGGCCGCTGGCCGGACAGCACCCGCACCAGGTCGGCGCGCATCTCGGCCGCCGACTGGTACCGGTTCGCCGGGTTCTTGCTGAGCGCCTTGAGCACCACGGCGTCCAGCGATGCGGGCACCGTCGAGTTCACGTCGGACGGCTTGCGCGGGTCCTCCCGCACGTGCTGGTAGGCCACCGCGACCGGCGAGTCACCGGTGAACGGCGGCTCCGAGGTCAGCAGCTCGAACAGCACGCAGCCCGCCGCGTACACGTCGGACCGGGCGTCGACGGACTCGCCGCGCGCCTGCTCCGGCGACAGGTACTGGGCGGTGCCGATCACCGCGGCGGTCTGGGTGACCGCGGCCTGGCCGTCGGCGAGCGCCCGGGCGATGCCGAAGTCCATCACCTTCACCGCGCCGGAGCGGGTGATCATGATGTTGGCCGGCTTCACGTCGCGGTGCACGATCCCGTGCCGGTGGCTGAAGTCCAGCGCCGCCGAGGCGTCCGCCATGACCTCCATCGCGCGGCGCGGCGGCAGCGGACCCTCGGACTTGACGATGTCGCGCAGCGTCCGGCCGTCCACGTACTCCATGACGATGTACGGGAGCTGGTCCTCTTCGGTGTCCGTCTCACCGGTGTCGTAGACGGCGACGATCGCCGGGTGGTTCAACGCGGCGGCGTTCTGCGCCTCGCGGCGGAACCGGAGTTGGAACGTGGGGTCGCGGGCCAGGTCGGCACGCAGTACCTTGACCGCCACGTCCCGCCCCAGCCGGATGTCCCGGCCGCGGTGGACCTCCGACATACCGCCGTAACCGAGCGTGTCCCCGATTTCGTAGCGGTTGTTGAGAAGTCGCGGTGAGCTCATCGATGCGTCGTCCCGATCTTTGTCAATGATCGTCCCATCATGCCGACCCGCTGCGCACTGCCGATCGCCGCCATCCGGTGGCGATGATCCGCGCGGTGTGTCCCCGACTTCGGTGTGCCGGAACCGTCGAACTCGGACCCGACCGCCGCGGCACGCGTCTCGGCACCGATCCAGTCGCTGCCGGGACCGACCCGGCAGTGCTGGGACCGACGCCGTTCCGACGGCCGGAACGCGGCGCCGTGGTGGCGCGCGCGGTCCGGACCGATTTTCCGTAGCGCAGTCTGTCGGATCTGGTCCGAAGAATCTAGAAGCGTCCGCTTCCCGGCGCACCGCTGCGGGTCCACGCGAGTGACCCCCATAGTCGCAGAGCCGCCTGCGGCGGATTCCGGTACTCCCATCGGAGCACCCGGCCGTCGGTGGTCGTCCCGCGCGCGCAGCCGCGGCGCACCGGCGACCAGCAGCGCCGCGCCCATCGGACCTGCGGACGCGGGCAGCAGCATCCAGAGGAGGAAGCCGAACAGCACCAGCAGCACCAGACCGGCCAGCGCCAGCACGATCCACAGCCCGGTGCGGGCCTGCGTGACCGGGGTCTGCGGGTACGGCGCGACGGCCGGGATGCCGGAGGTCGGCGGCCCGGACTGCTGCGGCAGCTGCGGCGCGGCGGGCATCCGCCCCTGCGGCGGGATGGTGCCCGGAGGGTACGTGCCGCCGCCCATCGGTGGCTGCTGCGGCGACGGCGGCCCGACGTGCAGCGGGGGCACGCCGCCCGCGGGTGCCCCCACATTCCTCGGTGCCTGCTGATGGACGACCATCGCGGCAGGTGTCGGCAGCGGTAATCCGGCGCGGACCGCGGCGACCGCCTTGGCGAACTCCCCGCCTGCGCCGTAGCGCCTGCGCGGGTCCTTCACCAGCGTCGCCTCGATCAACGCGCGAGCTCCCGGCGGCACGTCCGGCGGAAGCGGCGGGGCCACTTCACGGATGTGCATCATCGCGACGGTAACCGCGTTGTCGGACAGGAACGGGCGGTGCCCCTTGAGACATTCGTAACCCACCACGGCCAGCGAGTACACGTCGCTGGACGGGCTCGCTTCGCTGCCCAGCGCCTGTTCGGGCGCGATGTAGTGCGCGGTGCCCATCACCATCCCGGAACGGGTCACCGGAGCCGCGTCGGCGGCCTTGGCGATGCCGAAGTCGGTGAGCTTCACCGTCCCGGTCGGGGTGATCAGGATGTTGCCGGGCTTGACGTCGCGGTGCACCAGTCCGCGTTCGTGCGCGGCCTGCAGCGCGTTGCCCGCCTGCTCCAGCATGTCCAGGGTGCGCTCGACGGCGATCCGGCCCTCCCGGGCCAGCACGGCGGCCAGCGGCTCGCCCTCGACCAGTTCCATCACCAGGTAGGCGGTGTCCTCCGGCCCGTCCGGGATGGCGGCGGTCTCGCCGTAGTCGTGCACGGCGGCGATGCCGGGGTGGTTCAGCGAGGCGGTGGTGCGGGCTTCCGTGCGGAAGCGGTGCAGGAACTCCGCGTCCCCGCACAGCTCCGGCTTGAGCACCTTCACCGCGACGGTCCGGTCCAGCCGGACGTCGACGGCTTCCCACACCTCGCCCATTCCGCCCACGGCGATCCGCCGACCCAGCCGGTACCGGTCGGCGAGCAACTGGCCGGAGGTCAGCACCGGATCAGCCACCTCCCTGGAGGCCCGCCCGGATCACCTCGCGGCCGATGGGGGCCGCGAGCGAGCCACCGGTGGCCTCCGCGCCCTCGTCGCCGCCGTTCTCGACGATGACCGCCACCGCGATCTTCGGGTCTTCGGCCGGGGCGAACGCGACGTACCAGCCGTGCGGCTTGTCGGCGGCGTCGCCGTGCTGCGCGGTACCGGTCTTGGAGGCGATGTCGATCCCGGAGATCTTGCCGGAGCCCTTGGTGTACTGCTCCGACTTGAGCATCATCTCGCGGATCTGGTCGGCCACCGTGGAGCTGACGGCCTGGCTCATCTGCTCCGGCTTGAGCTCGTCGATGACCTCCATGTCGGGGGCCCGGGTGCTCTTGACCAGCTGCGGCTTCATCAGCTTGCCGTCGTTGGCGATGGCCGCGGCCATCATCGCGTTCTGCATCGGGGTGACGCGGACGTCGCGCTGGCCGATGCCGCTCTGGTACAGCGAGGCGTCGTCCGACATCGGCCCGAGGTCCGACTTGGCGACGGTCATCGGGATCTGCAGGTCGCTGCTGAAGCCGAACTTGGCCGCGGTCTCGCGCAGCTTGTCGGCGCCGACCTTGCCGGCGATCTCCGCGAACGCGGTGTTGCAGGAGTGCGCCAGCGCCTCGGTCAGGGTGTTGCCCTTGCAGGTGTTGCCGCCGTAGTTCGGCAGCTGGGTGCTGGTGTTCGGCAGCGTGATCGAGGCCGCGTCGGTGACGGTCGAGTTCGGCTGGTACCCGTCGTCCAGGGCGGCCGCGGTGGTGATCAGCTTGAACGTCGAACCGGGCGGGTAGATCTCGGAGACGGAGCGGTTGCTCATCGGCGAACCGTCCGCGTTCTCCATCGCCTGCCAGTGCTCGGCGGCCACGTTGTTGTCGTGCGAGGCCAGCGGGTTCGGGTCGTACGACGGCGAGTTGACCATGCTGAGGATCTCGCCGGTCTTCGGGTTCAGCGCGACCACCGAACCCTGGAAGCCCTTGCTGGTCAGCTCGTCGTAGGCGACCTTCTGCATCGCCGGGTTGATGGTCAGCTCCACGTCGCCGCCTGCGGGCGCCCGACCGGTGATCATGTCGGAGAGCCGGTTGAACGCGAGGCTGTCGTCGGAACCGTTGAGGATGGAGTCCATCGCCCGTTCGATCCCGTTCGCGCCGTAGGTCGGCGAGTCGAAGCCGGTGACGGGCGCGTACAGCGGCCCGTTCGGATAGGTGCGCTGGAACTTCAGCTCGTCCCCGGTCTCCACCGAGTTCGCGAGCGACTGCCCGCCCGCGATGATCTGGCCGCGCTGCTTGGCGTACTCGGCCCGCTGGGTGCGGCCGTTGCCCGGCCCGTGGCGCAGGTCGTCGGCCTCGATGACCTGCACGTAGGTCACGTTGGCCATCAGCAGCAGCACCATGGCCATCATGGCCAGGGCGACTCGGCGTAGCGGCTTGTTCATCGGGGACGTTCCACCAATTCGGTGTGGGCTTCGGCGATGGGTGCCTGCTGCGGCTTCGGCTTCGCCGGGGCCTGCGGCCTGCGGGCCGCATCCGAGATGCGCAGCAGCATCGCGATCAGGATGTAGTTCGCCAGCAGGGACGAGCCGCCGTACGCGAGGAACGGCGCGGTCAGGCCGGTCAGCGGGATCAGCCCCGTCACACCGCCCGCCACCACGAACAGCTGCAGCGCGACGGTGAACGAGAGGCCCCCGCCGAACAGCTTGCCGAACGAGTCCCGCACCGCGAGCGCGCTGCGCAGGCCGCGCATCATCAGCAGCAGGTACATCAGGAAGATCGCGATCAGGCCGATCAGCCCGAGCTCTTCACCCATCGACGTGATGATGAAGTCGCTGTTGGAGAACGGCACCGTCTCCGGGCTGCCGCTGCCCAGGCCGGTTCCGCCGATGCCACCGCTGCCCATGCCGTACAGCGCCTGCTTGAGCTGGTAGCCGTCCTCGTGGTGCAGCGGGTCCAGCCACACGTTCACCCGGGACTGCACGCGGGTCACCGTCTGCCAGGCGAGGACCGCGCCGACGGCGAA
This sequence comes from Saccharopolyspora sp. MMCC62, assembly GCF_057736575.1. Taxonomy (NCBI): domain Bacteria; kingdom Bacillati; phylum Actinomycetota; class Actinomycetes; order Pseudonocardiales; family Pseudonocardiaceae; genus Saccharopolyspora; species Saccharopolyspora sp. MMCC62. The sequence goes on from NZ_JBYKCM010000002.1 coordinate 623,536, forward strand.
CAGCGAGAGCCCCAGCACGACCCAGATGGCGCGCTCGGTGGCGATGTAGAGCATCACCAGCACGATGCCGAAGAACAACAGCGACGTGCCCAGGTCCTTCTCCAGCACGCCGATGCCGATCGCGGCGACCCAGGCCACCAGCATCGGCATCAGGTCCCGCGGCCGCGGCAGTTCCACGTTGAGGAACTTGCGTCCCGCGGTGGTGAACAGCTCGCGCTTGGACACCAGGAAGGACGCGAAGAAGATCATCAGGAGGATCTTGGCGAACTCGCTGGGCTGGACCTGCCCCAGCGGCCCGAACTTGATCCACAGCTTCGCGCCGTTCACCTCGGAGATCGCGCTCGGCAGCAGACCCGGCAGGGCCAGCAGCACCAGCCCGACGAAACCGCAGGTGAAGCTGTACTTCGCCAGCACGCGGTGGTCCTTGATGAAGGCCAGCACCAGCGCGAACAGGACGAGGCTCAGCGTCAGCCACGCGATCTGCCGCACCGCGTACTCGGTCTCCTTGGCGATGTCGATCCGGTGGATCATCACCAGCCCGAGGCCGTTGAGCAGCGCGACCAGCGGCAGCATCAGCGGGTCCGCGTACGGCGCCCACTTGCGGACCGCGACGTGCGCGCCGCCGAACAGCGCGAGGTACGCGGCGCCGTAGATGAACAGCTGCCGCGTGATCGTGTTCTCCTGGCTGATCTCGACCAGCATCAGCGCGAAGGTGACGATCACCGCGGAGCACACCAGCAGGAACAGTTCGGTGCCTCGCCGGGTGTCGCCCGACGAGGCCGTGTTCGAACCGGAGGTGCTGTCAGCGGACGTGCCCGGCTGGGACATCAGCTCACCGTCCGACAGGTGACCCCGGGAGTCTGCTCGGCCGACGCCAGCGGCGTGTCGGTCGGCGACGGGGGAGCACCCGGCGCGGGCGGTTCACCCGGCTCCGAGGTCTGGCCGGGAGGCACGGGCGCTTCCGGCGGCGTGGAGGGCGTGTGCACCGGGGGAGTGGGGTCCGGCTCCTCGCACTGCGGCAGCAGCGCGGTCATCCGCAGCCGCCGCATCGCGTCGCGCGCGGAGTCGAGGCCGTCCACGTCGGTGATGCCACTGCGCACGTCGCTCCGCCGGGCTTCCTGCAGATCGTTGATGCCGATCGGCTGGCAGTCCGGAGCGGAGCCCTCGGGGCAGGAGTCCTCGACCTGCCAGCGCAGCGATACGCCGAGCACGCTGCCCTGGAGGCCTTGGAAGATCACCACGTCGTCGGCGTCGTTGACACCGATGTAGTACTGCTGGAGCAGCCACCAGCGGCCGACCAGGCCGGCTCCTACGAGGACGACGATCGCGGCGGCGACGACGAGAAGTGCACGCAGCCAGCCTCGCCGGTGCGTGCCCTGGTCAGGAGGGGGGGCTGTGTCGTACCGCTGCGGCTGTGGCTTCGGCATGGTGGCCGCGCTGGCGCGGGCCGCCGAAGAGTCCGGCTGCGGATCCTCCTCTCCGTTTCCCGCGGCGCCACCGACGATCGGGGCGTCCTCGCCGAATTCGACGTCCACCACGTCCGCGATGATCACGGTGACGTTGTCGGGGCCACCGCCGCGCAACGCCATCTCGATCATGCGGTCGGCGCAGGCCTGCGGATCGGGGATCCGCAGCGCGTCGGCCATCGTCTCCTCGCTGACCGGACCGGTGAGGCCGTCGGAGCAGAGCAGGTAGCGGTCGCCCGCCCGGGCTTCGCGCACGGCGAGGCTGGGCTCGACCTCGTGGCCGGTCAACGCCTTCAGCAGCAACGAGCGCTGCGGATGGTTGGCGGCCTCCTCCTCGGTGATCCGACCCTCGTCGATCAGCGACTGGACGAAGGTGTCGTCGTGGGTTATCTGGGATAGCTCGCCGTCGCGCACCATGTAGGCGCGGGAGTCGCCGATGTGCACCAGCCCCAGCTTGCTTCCCGCGAATAGCACCGCGGTCAGCGTGGTCCCCATGCCGTCTAGGTCGGGGTCCTGGGCTACGAGCTCGGAGATCGCACCGTTCCCGGACAGCACTGCTTGCCGCAGGTGTCCGAGCAGGTCGTCACCGGGTTCGTCGTCGTCGAGCGGCGCTAGGGCCGCGATGACGACCTTGCTGGCGACCTCACCGGCGGCATGGCCTCCCATGCCGTCCGCGAGGGCGAGAAGTCGTGGGCCGGCGTAGACCGAGTCCTGGTTGTTCGAGCGCACCAGGCCGCGGTCGCTGCGGGCAGCGTAGTGAAGGACGAGGGTCATGAGCGCAGCTCGATCACCGTCTTGCCGATTTTGATCGGAACGCCGAGCGGGACCTTCGTGGCTCCCGTGACCTTCGCCCGATCGAGGTATGTGCCGTTAGTGGAGCCTAGATCCTCCACGTACCAGTCGGTGCCGCGGAGCGACAACCGTGCGTGCCGGGTCGACGCGAAGTCGTCGTCCAGCACCAACGTGGAGTCGTCGGCCCGGCCGATCATGATCGGCCGACCTTCGAGCGAGATGCGGGTCCCCGCGAGCGGACCGTGCGTCACGACCATCTGCCGTGGCGCCTTGCTCTTGCCGCGGGCCTGCTTGCTCGACGTCTTACCCGCCCCCGGCATCGACACCCGCATGCCGGAGGCGGAGTACAGATCGGAGCGAACCACGCGAAGCGCGGCCAGCACGAACAACCAGAGCAGGGCTAGGAACCCTGCTCTGGTCAGCTGAATCACCAGCTCTGGCACTTGTTGTGAACGCTCCTACTCCGTCTTGTGAGCCGGGACCGACGGGTCAGCCCTGGCTGCGGAACACCAACGAGGAGTGACCGACGCGGATCACGTCCCCGTCCGCCAGCTGCCAAGTCTGCACCGGGGTGCCGTTGACCGTGGTGCCGTTGGTCGAACCGAGATCCGCCAGCATCGCGGACATGCCGTCCCAGGTGATCTCGATGTGCTTGCGGGACACACCCGTGTCAGGGAGCCGGAACTGGCCTTCCTGACCGCGACCGATCACGTTCGAGCCGTGCTGCAGCGTGTACGAGCGGTTGGAACCGTCGTCGAGCTGCAGCATCGCCGTCTGCTGGCGCGCCTCCGGGTAGCCACCCGGAGCGCTCGGCGGGTAGGCCCCACCGGGCTGTCCGTAGCCCTGGTCGAAACCCGGCTGCGGCGGCTGAGCATAGCCCTGGTCGAAACCGGGCTGTTGCTGACCGTAGCCCTGGCCCTGGTCGTACCCCGGCTGCTGTCCGTAACCGGGGTCGTAGCCCTGCGGCTGGCCGTAGCCCTGGTCGTACCCGGGCTGCTGCGGGAAGCCGCCCGGGGTGCTCGGCGGGTAGCCGCCACCCGGCTGCGGGGGCTGGCCGTACCCGGGCTGCGGCTGGCCGTAACCCTGGTCGTACCCGGGCTGCTGCCCGTAACCCTGGTCGTAGCCGGGCTGCTGCCCGTAACCCGGCTGCTGTCCGTAGCCCTGGTCGTAGCCCGGCTGCGGCGGCTGCTGGCCGTAGCCAGGCTGCTGCTGCTGGCCGTAGCCCTGGTCGTAACCGGGCTGCTGGCCGTAGCCGTAGTTGGGGTCCTGCCCGTACTGACCTTGGCCGTAGCCCTGGTCGTAGCCGTACTGCCCCTGCTGCTGGCCGTACGGATCTCCCTGGGGGTAGTGGCCGGGTGGCTGGCTCATGGGTCGGTCTCCTGCGGTACGAGGGTGTGCCGTCCGCCGATTGATGTCGGGGTCGACTGACGACTTGATACGAAACTGTCCCGTGTGCAGCGTCTCAGAGCGCTCCAGGGAGACTACGACGTCACCATATGTGTCCCACCCCTGCTCGGTGAGGTGCTCCTGAACGCAGTCGGTGAGGAGGTCGGTCACCCGGGCCTCATCACCGGTGAGCCGTTCGTGGTCGGACGGGCTCAGGAGCACAACGTAGTGGTTGCACGCCAGCAGACGGCCCCCCGCGAGCTCCCGCAGCTGGACCTCAGCCTCACGCTGCAGGTCCTGCGCGACCTCTTGCGGGACCACCTTCCCGCCGAACACGCGCGCGAAGCCATTGCCGACCATGCCTTCGAGCTTGCGCTCGAAGCGCTGCACGAGGCCCACGACAATCCCCTCCACGCGTACGACTCCGGCACCCATCGTATCTGGGTCAACGGGGCGGGACACCGACCAGTTCCCAACTCGTGCCACCCCCGCTGAAAGTCACCTTCGGAGGGGTGCTAATCTTTCCCAGCCAGCACGACGGGGGCACGGAACACCAGCCAGGTGAAACGGACCCCGGTGCAGACGGCCGAAGCGGGCAGGATAAGCTTCGACCAAGCCACGGGCGAGTGGCGGAATGGCAGACGCGCACGGTTCAGGTCCGTGTGTCCGTAAGGACGTGAGGGTTCAACTCCCTCCTCGCCCACCAGCGAAAGGCCCCCGGTTCAGCCGGGGGCCTTTCGTCGTTCTCGGGATGCTCAGTCCGGGGGAGTGGTGGTGAGCACGTCCAGCGCGGCCCGTAGCGCGGGACGTCGGCCCGCCCCCGTTCGCCACACCGCGTGCACGCGCCGGGACAGCGCCGGGCGCACCCGCACCATCCGCACCCCGTTCGGCACGGTGCCGCGGCCGAGGCGCGGGACGATGCCGATGCCCTGCCCGGCGGCGACCAGGGCCAGCTGCGTCGGGTGCTCGGTGACGGCGTGCGCGATCAGCGGTTCCACGCCCTGCCCGCGCAGCGTGTGCAGCAGCCAGGCGTGGCAGGTGGAGCCGAACGGCCAGCTGATCCAGCGCTGCCCCGCGACCTCGGCGAGGTCGACCTGCTCCCGCCCGGCGAGCGGGTGGTCTGTGGGCAGGGCCACGTCCACCGGGTCCTCGAACAGCGCGGTCCTGGTGAGGTGGTCGGGCACGACCAGCGGATCGGTCTCCCAGTCCTGCACCAGCGCGAGGTCGACCGCTCCGCGGGCGACGGCCGGGATCGACTCGCCGGGGTCCTGCTCCCGCAGCTCGACGCACAGCTCGGGGTGGCGCGCGGCGAGCTCGGCCATCACCCCCGGGAGCAGCCCCCGGGCCGCGGTGGCGAAGGTGGCCAGCGAGAGGACGCCGTAGACGCGGTCGCGGTGCTCCTCCAGGTCGGCCTTGGCCTCCTCGACCAGCGCGAGGATGCGCTTGGCGTGGTCGACGAGCCGGTGCGCGGCGTCGGTGAGGCGCACCCCGCGCCCGTCCCGGACCAGCAGCTGCTGCCCGGCCTCCCGCTCCAGCTTGGCGAGCTGCTGCGACGCGGCCGACGGGGTGACCACGAGGGTGGCGGCGGCCCCCGCGACCGAGCCCTCGGTGGCGACCGCGTGCAGCAGCCGCAGGCGTTCGAGGTTCACGGGAGCCCCCTGTCGGGAATCATCAGTTCTGCTACGTGGTCGAGCTTAGAACAATTCGCTTTTCTCACCTGTTCATCGGCAGGAAGCTGGGGTCCGGGCCGCAGGAGCACGCGGCACCCGCCGAGAGCGAGGTTTTTCACAGTGCGCGACACGACTGACGCGAACCCGGCCGAAGGGCCCCCTGCCGAGCTGCGCCGCCACCTGACGGTGGTCCCGGCCACGGCGCTCGCCGTCACCACGGTGATCGGCGGCGGCGCGCTGGTGCTGCCGGGAGCCGCGCTGCGCGAGGCGGGCGACGACGCGCTGCTGGGCTGGGTGCTGGCCGCGGTGATCACGATCCCGCTGATCTTCGTGTTCGCGCGGCTGGGAGCGCGGTTCCCGTCGGCGGGCGGGATCGCCGGGTTCGCCAGGGCCAGCTTCGGCCGGGTGAGCGCGGCGGGCGTGGAGGTCGTGCTGATCGGCACCTTCGGCCTGGGCATCCCGGCGATCGCGCTCAGCGGCGGCGGCTACCTCGCCGCCGCGCTGGGCTGGCCCGCCGAGCGGTCGTGGATCGGCGCGGTGGTCCTGCTGGTGCTGGTGGCGGCGATGCTCACCGCCGGTTCGTCGCTGTCCGCGCGGGTGCAGACGGTGCTGGCGGCCGTGCTCACGATCGCGCTGCTGGCGGTGGGAGCGCTGGGGCTGCTGGCGCCGGGAGCGCAGTTCAGCGGCCCGGACCTCGGGGCGGGCGGCTGGCAGCACGCCCTCGCCGTGGTCGGCATCGTGTTCTTCGGCTTCACCGGGTGGGAGATGATCGCGTTCACCACCGGCGAGTACCGCGATCCGCGCCGGGACTTCCCGCGCGTCGTGGCGCTGAGCTTCCTGATCGTGATCGGGGTGTACCTGGTGCTCGCGGCCGGGGTGCAGGCGGTGCTGGACCCCTCGTCGCCGCGGGCGGACACGGCGCCCCTGGCCGAGCTGGTGGCGGTGGCGTTCTCGCCCGCCGCGGCCGCGCTGGTCTCCGCGCTGGGGGTGCTGATCCTCGGCGCCAACCTCGTCGGCGCGGTGTGGGGCGCCTCCCGGCTGGTGTACTCCAGCGCCGACGAGGGCTTGCTCCCCCGGGCGCTGGCGGTGGTGGGCCGCGCCAGCGGGGTCCCGCGCCGCGCGGTGCTCGCCACGGCGGCGCTGTTCCTCGTGGTGGTGGTCGTCTCCGCCGCGGGCCTGATCTCGGTCACCACCATGTTCGAGGTCGCCGGGCAGAACTTCTTCCTGCTCTACGTCCTGTGCGCCGCCGTGTACGCGAAGGTCGCGGAGCGCGCGACGACCAGGGCGTTCGGCATCGCGGTCGCGGTGTGCCTGGCCGCGGTGGCGGTGGTCGGGTTCGACCTGCTCACGATCGGCTACCCGCTCGTGCTGTTCGCCGCGGGCGCGGCGGTGTCGCTGATCCGCTCCCGGGCCGCGTCACCGGGCGGCCGGCAGCGGGTGCGGCCAGTCCTGCTCGGGGAGGAACCGGGTCTCCGGCTGTGGCCCCATCGGCCGGATCACGTAGCAGGCGCCCTCGGGACCCGCGACCGATCCGTGCACCGTTCCGGCGGGTAGCTCGATCACCGCGCCCGGCGAGCACCGGCGCTCGTGGTAGCCGGTCGTCCCGTCGTGCCAGAACAGCACGAGATCACCGCTGATCACGTGGAGCTGCTCGTCCACGCTGTGCGCGTGCCAGCTGAAGGTCTTGCCTGGGCCGTCGTGCTGGAGCTCGACGGCGCCCTGCTCGGGGAGCAGGTCCGCCAGCTCCCGGGGGAGCGGGAGCGCCGCGGCGTCGGTGATCGCTGGTCCGGTCATGGTGGTTCCCTCCGGTCGCGCGGACAGCGGGCACCGCTGCCCGCCGGGCGTGCTCTGATCGGTGTCGGGCAGGAAGTACTGGGCCCACTCCCGGTTGTGCGGGGCGCCGAAATCGCCGAGATCGGCGTGCACCGGGATCCGGTCGTACTCGGCGAGGCGCTTCCGGATGATGCCCCGGGCGTTCTTCCCCGCCGGGCTGTCGGCGGCGAGTCCGTCGAACACGAATCGGGGTTGGAAGGTGATCGCGAAGTGGTCGAAGTTCCGGCTCCTCCGCAGTTCGTGCGCGGGGGTGTTCGCGACCACGAAGAACGGTGTGCCGAAGCAGGAGAATTCCCAGAGCGGGCTTTCCGGGTCCTGGTCGATCCCGTCCGGCCAGGGGTGGTCGTCGGCATCGCGGACGGCGCCGAGCAACCGCCAGAACTCCGCCCGGAACGCGGCGATGCCGTGGATCCCGGGATCGTGCTCGAAGAAGGTCACCAGCGAGGTGCGCCGCCCCAGCCCGGCACATCCCGCCGCGTATTCCCGCAGCGCGGCGACCAGGTCGGGAATCCGGTTCCGCCCGCTGCGCGCGAAGGCGTAGCGCAGGGTGCCCCTGCGCACCGCGTCGACGCCGAAGATGCAGGGGAAAGGCTCCCGCGATTCGAGCATCCGCTGCTCGAAGGCGGCGAGCGCGAGCCGCTGCCAGCGTTTCGGCGGTGACTCGCCGGGGATCACCAGCACCGTTCTCCCGCGCTGGTCGGCATTAGTCGTGGACGTTTCCATGAACACGTGCTGCCCCCAGTTCTCCGTGCGGTCCGGAAACCGCGCGAAAATGGCCGCAAGAATGCGCGTGACGACGTCGATTTCGTGGCCGAACTCGACCCGTCGATCGACGGAGAGATTCAACCCACCCCAGTGGTACCCCTCGGTGGACAGCATTCATCAGATCGTCATGACGGGCAATGTTCTGGTTGACAATGCATTCAGACGGCTCAGCCGTTGCTCCCCTACGGGCTCAGCGGGGCTGCGCTGGGAAGGCCGCCGCGGTCCGAGCCGGGCGTGGTTGCATGTCCCCGTTGCCGACGGGCGGGAGAGCGGTGTGCTGACAGCGGCCGAAGTGGAGTCCTTCGCGCGCGCGGCGAGCGCGGGCCAGGTCGACAAGGCGGGGCGGCCCTACGCCGAGCACCTGGCCGCGGTCGCGGGCGGGGTCGCCGCGCGCGGCGGGGACGAGCACCAGGTGGTCGCGGCCTGGCTGCACGACGCGGTGGAGGACGGGGCCGTTCCCGAGGACTGGCTGGACACCGCGGAGATCTCCGAGCGCAGCAGGCTGATCGTGCTGGCGCTGACCAGGCGGGTAGGGGAGCGGCCCGAGGACTACGCGGCCCGGATCCTCGCGACCCCGGGAGCGCTGCTGGTCAAGGAGGCGGATCTCGCGCACAACGCGGATCCCGCCCGGCTGGCGGAGCTCGACGGGCCGACCGCGCGGCGGCTCGCGGCGAAGTACGCGGCGATGCGGGCGCTGCTCGGCGTCGCGGGCTGAGTCAGGCGTTCCAGGTGACTTCGCAGGGCTGGTGCGGGCGGACGGTGTCGTTGCAGTCCCGGCAGCGGGCGGTGATCGCGTCGATCGCCGCGTCCCGGCCGGCGAAGGGCACCTTGATCCAGCGGTTGCAGATGGTGGGCAGCAGCTGCCCGCGGGGGAATGCGCCGGGGGCGAACTCCACGGCGTGCCGGACCTTCGCACCCGGCCCGACCAGCCAGTACACCGTCTCCCGCATCGCGCCTCCCCGAGCCTGGCGGTCCGGTGAACGCTAGCCGCGATGCTGCGCGATCAGTAGATATCGGTGGAGTGAACCGGTCGGTCTCGGATAGTGATCGGCCACGCGCGGCGGGTGCCGCGGGCGCGGTCCGCCCGATCCGGCCGGACCGACCACCGGGCTCGGCGAACGGCCCTTGGCCGCCGACCGGGACTGTGCTGGGCTGGGCACCGGGACGAGGAGCCGGCCGGGAGGACGCGATGGCGGGCAACAGCCGGGACGCGGGGCGTTCGGTGACGGGGCGCGCGTTGAGCGTGCTGACCGCGTTCGACATCGAGCACACCAGGCTCACGCTCACCGCGATCGCCCGCCGCTCCGGGATCCCGCTGGCCACGGCGCACCGGCTCGTCGGCGAGCTGGAGTCGTGGGGAGCGGTGCAACGCGCCGCGGACGGGCGCTACGAGATCGGGCTGCGGCTGTGGGAGATCGGCCTGCTCGCCCCCGTGCACACCGCGCTGCGCGCGGCCGCGCTGCCGCTGATGCAGGAGCTGTGCGAACTGACCCGGGAGAACGTGCACCTGGCGGTGCGCGACGGGCGGGACGCGGTGTACGTGGAGAAGCTGACCGTCCCCCGCGCGGTCCCGATCGTCTCGCGGACCGGTGGCCGGTTGCCGCTGCACCCGACCGGCGTGGGCCGGGTGCTGCTCGCGCACGCGCCCGCGCACGTGGTGCAGGAGTACTGCGAGCACGGCCTGTCCCGGCACACGCCCTACACGATCACCGAGCCCGGCAGGCTCGTGCGGGAGCTGCAGGCGGTGCGCAGTCGGGGGTTCGCGCGAACGTCGGAGGAGATGACCCTCGGTAATTGCTCGGTGGCGGTTCCGGTGCGCGATGGCGGGGGTGCGGTGGTCGCCGCGCTCGGTCTGGTCGCTCGCAGTGTCCGAACCGAACATTCCAAGCTGGTCAAGCCATTGCTCCCCGCGGCGGAAGCGATCGGGAAACGACTGGCCGAGCACGATCCGGCCCGTTCCGGCGCAGGTGGGGGCGGGTTCGCGGACCGCGGGACCATCCCCTTCTGAGCGTCACCTGATTGGCCGCACCGCCGGGCTGAAGTCGCTGAACCGCTCACCGACCGGTCACCGACCGCTCGCCGCCGCCGGTCGCAGGAGCACCGCATGAGCGCAGAGGAATCGGCCCCGACCTGTTTTAGTCGAGCTGCCTGGGAAGAACGAATGCCGGGCGAGTGAGCACTTTTTGTTGCAGCCAGTGCATCGAGGGAGGCGGGGAGCCGTGACCGGAATGCCGGGACGTGCCACGGTCGACAACGAGGTCCGGATCAGCTCTACCCACGCACGATCTCCGCTCGATTTACCTGCCTCCATCGGCAGGCTGACCTCGCTGGCGGCCGACGCCCTCGCCTGGTCCGGCACGGTGCTGCCGCCGGTGAAGATGCTCGGCAGGCACGTGGTGCCGGTCGCGGAGCTCGTCCCCGACGCGCACGCCGAACGGCTGTGCTTCGGCAGCGAGCCGGTGCTGGACCGGGCCGAGATATCGACCTGGGTGTGGCCGGAGATGGATGGCCGGGTGCCACCACCGAGCGCGCACCTGGTCGGCATGCTCGCGCCGGCGAGGCACTGGCGGACCGCGCTCACCGCGGCCGTGCCGTTCGCCCGGTTCACCAGCACCGCGATCATCGTGCCGAAGAGCGTGACGCTGGCGAAGGACTTCATGTCCACCTGCCTGATCCGGGCGCGCCAGTTCGGCGTGGCGGTGCTCAGCGCGGAAGCCGACGACGTGCAGGTCGAACTGCCGGGCCGGTCCTTCGCGGACGCCCCGCCGATCGAGCACACCGCCGTGTCCCGCTGGGTCAACGAGGTCGTCTACCAGCAGCTGCTGTCCGCGGAGGCCCCGGCTCCGTCCCGCAGCTGACACCCGGTCCGGAGCGCGCGGTGGCCGCGCGCCCGGACCTAGGGTGGGGGCATGCGAATCGTGGTAGCCGGAGGACATGGCAAGATCGCCCGCCACTTCGGGCGGCTGCTCGCCGAGCGGGGTGACACGGCGGTCGGGTTGATCCGCGACCCGGAGCACGCCGACGACCTGCGCGCCGACGGGGCGGAACCCGTGGTGCTGGACCTGGAGTCCACCGACGCGGCCACCCTCGCCGCGCAGCTCACCGGTGCGGACGGGGTGGTGTTCGCCGCGGGAGCGGGCCCCGGCAGCGGCGTCGAGCGCAAGGACACCGTGGACCGCGCCGGTTCGGTGCTGCTGGCCGAGGCCGCGCAGCAGGCGGGCGTGCGGCGCTTCCTGCAGGTGAGCGCGATCAGCGTGGACGAGCCGAAACCCGCGGACGTGGGCGAGGTGTTCAGCGCCTACCTGGACGCGAAGCTCGCCGCCGAGCAGGACCTGCGGGCGCGCGACCTGGACTGGACGATCCTGCGCCCGGGCACCCTCACCGACGACCAGCCGACCGGCCGGGTCGAGCTGGCGGAGCGGACCCGCCGGGCCGAGATCACCCGCGCGGACGTGGCGGCGGTGCTGGTGGCGTTGCTCGACGAGCCGAAGTCGACCGGCCACGTCCTCACCCTGATCAACGGGGAGACGCCGATCGCCGAGGCCGTGCGCGGCGCCGTCGCCTGACCGGACGGCTTCCCGCGGTCCCGCCGGCCGGGGCGTCCCGGGGGAGCGCGGGAAGCCGCTGAGGTTCCGCTACCTGAGCACTACGCGGCAGAAGTAGCGGGACAGGCAGTCACCCCAGCACCCGGTCCAGGTACCGGTTGCGGAACAGCCCGCCCGGGTCCAGCTCGGCCCGCAGCGCGCGGAAGTCGTCGAAGCGCGGATAGCGCTCCCGCAGGTCGTCGGCGGCGAGCCGGTGCATCTTCCCCCAGTGCGGCCGTCCGCCCGCCGCGTCCACGATCGACCAGAACGCCTCGAACCACTCGCGGTGCGGCATGCCGGCGAACTGGTGCACCGCGATGTACGCGCTCGGGCGCCGGTGCGCGGTGGACAGCCAGATGTCGTCCGGCGCGGCGACCCGCACCTCGACCGGGAACATCACCGGGTCGGTGAGCCGGGCCGCCGCGGCGCGCAGTTCGCCGAGCACCGCGGGCAGCGCGGCGCGCGGCACCGCGTACTCGGACTCCACGAACCGCACCCGCCGGTTGGTGACGAACACCCGGTGCGCGTGGTCGCTGTAGTGCCGGGCGGACCAGGTCGCCGCGCAGAACCGGTTGAGCGGGCGCACCAGCCGCGGCTGCACCCGGCCGAGGCGGCAGAGCGCGCCGAACGCCCGGTTCTCCACCACCTCGTACTCCACGAACTCGCGCACCCTGCTCAGCGGCCGCGGCGCGTCGCCGGCGGGGAGCCGGTTGTTGCGCTTCACCAGGGTCCGGGTGCTGTGCGGGAACCAGTAGAACTCGAAGTGGTCGTTCTCCGCGGCGAGCTCCTCGAACCGGTCCAGCACCTCGGCCAGCGGTTCCGGTCGTTCGTCGGCGACCAGGTGGAACGCGGGGACGCAGCGCAGCGTGACGCTGGTGAGGACGCCGAGCGCGCCGAGCCCGACCCGGGCGGCGGCGAACAGGTCGGGCCGTTCGGTCGCCGAGCAGCGCAGCGTCCGCCCGTCGGCGAGCAGCAGTTCCAGCCCGGTGACCTGGGTGGCGAGCCCGCCGAGCTCGGCTCCGGTGCCGTGGGTGCCGGTGGAGATCGCGCCGGCCACGGTCTGCCGGTCGATGTCGCCGAGGTTGGGCAGCGCGAGCCCGAGTTCGCCGAGCTCCCGGTTGAGCAGGTGCAGCGGGGTGCCCGCGCGGACGGTGACGTCCGTCCGCTCGACGCGTTCGATGCCGCTCCAGTGCACGAGGTCGAGTCCGAGCGCGCCGTCGTCGGGGGCGCCGACGCCGGTGAACGAGTGCCCGCTGCCGAGGGGGCGCACGGTGCGACCGCCGTGGGTGGCGGCGCGGAGCAGGATCGCGGCTTCGGCGACGTCGCGCGGCCGGGCGGTGCCGCCGGGCGCTCGGCTGACGGTGTGCGCCCAGTTCGTCCAACCTGGTCGAGACATGGCGGCAGACCTCCTGTGGCCCGGGCGGTGCTGCTGCTCGAGGCCGGTGCGGGGGCAGTGCCGAAGAAATTAAGTGAATGAGATTCACATAACAACCCCCGGCCGCCTACCGTGGACGAGTGGCCCACACCTCACCGCAGCCCGACCCGGAAGCCGACCGAGCCAGGCTCGACCGGGCTACCCGCGACCTCGACCCGCCGTTCGCCGTCGTCGACCTCGACGCGTTCCGGCGCAATGCCGCCGACCTGCGCCGCCGCGCCGCGGGTACCCCGATCCGGGTGGCCTCCAAGTCCGTGCGCTGCCGGGACCTGCTCGAACGGGTGCTCGGCACCCCCGGGTTCGAGGGGCTGATGGCGTACAGCCTGGCCGAAGCGCTCTGGCTGCACCGGCAGGGCACCTCGGACGACATCCTCGTCGCGTACCCGACCGCCGACCGCGCGGCGCTGCGCGCGCTCGCCGCCGATCCCGCGGCCGCCGCCGCGATCACCCTGCTGGTCGACTCGGACGAGCACCTCGACCACGTCGACCACGTCGTCGGACCGCACCGCGAACCGCTGCGCGTCTGCCTCGAGGTGGACGCCGCCTGGCACCCGATCCCCGGCGGCCTCGCGCACGTCGGGCCCCGCCGCTCCCCGGTGCACACCCCGGCCCAGGCGCGCCGGTTCGCCGAGCGGATCGTGCGCCGCGACGGGTTCCGGCTGGTCGGGATCATGGCCTACGAAGGGCAGATCGCCGGCCTCGGCGACGCCCCGCCCGGGAAACCGCTGCTGGCGTCCTTGCTGCGCTGGATGCAGCGCCGGTCCGCCGCCGAGCTCGCCGAACGCCGCGCCGACGCCGTCGCCCGGGTGCGCGCGGTCGCGCAGCTGGAGTTCGTCAACGGCGGCGGCACCGGCAGCATCGAGACGACCGGCGCCGAGAGCAGCGTCACCGAGATCGCCGCGGGCTCCGGGCTCATCGGCCCCACCCTGTTCGACGCCTACCGGGCGTTCCGCCCGCAGCCCGCCGTGCTCTACGCGCTGCCGGTGGTGCGCAGGCCGAGCCGGTCGTTCGCCACGCTGTTCACCGGCGGCTACATCGCCTCCGGCCCCACCGGGCCGAGCCGGGCGCCGAGCGTGCACCTGCCGCGCGGTTTGAAGCTGACCGCGGCCGAAGGGGCCGGGGAGGTGCAGACCCCGGTGTCCGGCGCGGCCGCGCGGCGGCTGCGGATCGGCGACCGGGTGTGGCTGCGGCACGCGAAGGCGGGCGAGCTCGCCGAACGCTTCGCCCACTACCACCTGGTGGAGGGGAACCAGCTGGTCGGCGAGGTGCCCACCTACCGGGGCGAGGGCGTGTCGTTCGGCTGATCGTCGGGCATCCGGGTCGACAGGTAGCCGCGCACCAGCTCCTTCGCCTCGGCGACGAGCTGCGGATCGCCCGCCGGGTCGCGCCGGAACGCCAGGTTCAGCACCGCGTCGGCCGCCTCCACGGCCACCGACAGCGGCAGCACCAGCTGCTCGCCGTCCAGCGGGAACCGCTCGCCGAGCAGCGCGACGAGCTTGTCGGCGATCACCGCGTTGTTGTCCTTGCTCTCGTCGAGCAGTCGCAGGTCGACCACGTCGCCGAAGTGCAGCCTGCTGAACGCGGGCACGTCGCGGTGCATGGTGATGTACACGTCGATCACCGTGTCCACCGCGTCCCACCAGTGCGCGAGCTCGGCGGTGGCGAAGCGCTCGCCGATCGTCTCCACGAAGCGGTTCAGGTTGCGCCGGGTCAGCTCCTGCACGACGGCCCGCTTGTCCGGGAAGAACTGGTACAGCGAGCCGACGGCGACGCCGGCGCGCTCGGCGATCAGAGTCGTGGTGACCCCCTCGTAGCCGAGTTCGTCGATGAGCTGGGCGCAGGACTCCAGCATCTTCTCCACGCGCTGGGTGCTGCGCTGCTGGACGGGCTTGCGCCGCAGCGGTGCGACTTCGGCGGACAAGGCGACTCCTTGATCACTCGTGCGGACCGTCGTGGGAGGGGCGTCCGGCAGGTGCGCGGTGGACGGTCGGCGAACTCCCCTTGCGGTCCCGCCGCGAGATCATCCCAGGTCCTTGCGTTCGAGATCATCTCAATCGACGAGATCAATCATCCTCGGAAGCGATTCGCCGCCGACCGGATCGACGAGCGGGAACCGCGCTCCCGGCCGGAGCCGCCGGTGCTCGCCGTTTCCGGATCGAGGTGCCGCGGGACGACGGTGCGGCAGCGCTCGGTCCGCCACAGTGTCCCGCGCGCGCCGTCCGCGCAGGCAGCGGACATGCCGGGGCCGGTGTCCACCGAAGGGGTGCCGCTGCGCGGGGTCGTCTCGCTCGGCGGAAGGAGCGGCTTGCGGATTCATCTCACCCCCATAGTGTTCCAGGTCACTGCTATCGGGTCGGAGTTACGGTACTGGCGTATGCATTCGGTCACGTTGCCGACGCGCATTGTCACTATCTAGCGTGAGTCGACCTGACCCGAGCTGTGATGGAAAGGTGATCGTGAGCTACTGCGGCGTCGCGCCTGGTTCTCCCCGCATCCGCACTCCCCGCGACCTCGCGCCGGGGCGCCCCGCCGGCCAGGACCGGATCGCCCCCAGACTTCCGGCGGCCCACCGCCACCCCGCACCGCCCGGCCCGCGCGCGGTCCCCGCGCCGGCACCGCGCCAGTCCGCCCGGTGACCGCGCACACGCCGGTCTCCCGGCCGAGTTCCGCGGCGCTCCCGGCCGCCCTGGTCCCGATGTGGACGGACCGGCCCGCCCAGGACCTGTGGTCCCCGCTGCCGGTACCGGAAGCCGACCGGATGCTGCACGACGGCGGATACGCACTGCGCCTGCGCAGGCACGGCGGCGAGCTCCGGCTCGTCGGCGACGGAGCGGGCGACGGCCTGCCGCTCGGGGCCGAACCGACCTGGGCCGAGCTGTACCGGCTGCTGGTCCGGTTGCGGCGCAGGCGGCGCGACCACGACCCCGGCTGGCTGCGCGCGCTCACCGGAACCCTCGGCGCGGTGCTCCCGCCGCGGGCCGACCTCGCCGCCGACCCGCTGCCGAGCGCGGTCCGCGACGACCCGGTGCTGCGCATGCACTGCGCGACCCTCGTTCCCGACGCCGCGCGCCGCGGCGCGGACCCCGACCCGCGCGGCGGTGCGCTGCCCACCCCACCGCATCCGCAGCACCCCGGCGGCACCATCGCGGTCCGGCCGGCCGCGCTGCTGGCGCCGGGACCCGACGGGGCGCCTGGGCTGCTGCGACTGGTCATCGACAACCGCTTCGGCCACCGGGAACACGAGCTCTGGTTCTTCCTGGAGCACTTCGTGCGCCCACCGCTGCGCGCCTTCCGGCACGCGCTCGAACACCGGGGCACCGCGCTGTTCGCGGTCGACGCCGCGGGCACCGACCCGATCGCCTTCGAGCTCTCCACCGAGCTGGAGGCCACCGGGCGGGTCATCGCCTCCGCCGCCGTCGCGGAACCCGACGAGCAGGCGGTGCGCTCCGCCGCGCGGGAGCTGCTCGCCGTGATCGCCGAGCTCGCCGACGGCTTCCGCCGCATCGGCTACCCGCTGCCGCGCGGCGAATCCGTGCGCACCGGCATCGACCGGGTGCTCGACCAGGAGCTGCGGCACCTGGACCGGCCCACCGCGCGGCTGCTCGGCCGCACCGACCTGCGCGCCCACGCGCACTCGGTGGACCCCGAGCAGCACGCGGTGCTGCGGCGGGTGCTCGACACCGTGCAGGAGCGGACCCGGCACCGCCGCTGGGAACCCGAGCGGCCGCGCCCCACCGTGGTCATCGACCTCGACCTGTGCGGCATCGTCCCGCTGCGGCGCACCGTCGAAGCCACCCGCGCCGTGTCCGGTCCCCGGCCCGGCGCGCCGCACGGCATCCCCGAGCTCGCCGATCCCGACGCGCTGCCGGTGCTGCCGACCTACGCCGAATCGACCTGGGACGTCTTCCTGGAGCTCACCGGCCTGGCCGAGAAGTACCCGGCGGTGGACTGGCGCGCGGTGCACGCCGAGTTCTTCCGCGCCTTCGCCCGGCCCTGGCAGCGGTTGCGCACCGACGAGGTCAACGCCGGCCTGGCCCGTTTCACCTGGGACGTGCGGGACGCGGGCGGGCAGGTCGTGTTCTGCACCGGCCGCCGCGAACGCGTCCGCGAGCACACCGCGGCCGTGCTGCGGGCGGCGGGCGTGCCGGACGCGCCGCTGCTGTGCATGCCCGACGACCGCACCCGGCCCATCCCGGAGCTGAAGGTGGCGCGGCTGCGGGAGTTCGGCGAGCTCGACGTGGTCGCCGTCTTCGACGACATGCAGGACAACCGCACCGCGCTGGGCAAGGAGTTCCCGGGCGCGCTCACCGTCGCGGTGGAGGTGCCGGGACTCGTGCACGAACGCGTCCCGGGTGGGCCGGTGCCGGACGGCGCCCCCGCGATCGCCACCTTCGAGGTGGAACCCCGGCCGCGCGCGGGCGGATCCGGACCCGGGCTGCTCTCGCACACCCACTCGCTGGAGGAGCTGCAGATCGGCGCGCTGCGGGCGAACCGCTCCGCGCAGCGCTGGGCCGTGCACCTGGACCGGGACGCCGCGCTGGAGCTCGCCGGGAACGTGCTCGCCGACGTGGACCGGGCCGCCGACCGGGTGGCCCGCGCCGCCCGCGACCGGTTCCGGCTCGACGAACCCGCGACGGAGTCCGACCACCGGGAACGGGTGGTGCACGCGCTGCACCACGTGCTGGGCCGCAAGCAGTTCCTCAAGGGGGCGCGGTCCCACTACCAGGTGGAGCACCTGCGCCAGGACGTCGAACCGTTCTTGCGGTCGGGCGAGCCGATCGACGTGGTGCTGCTGGGCTTCCCCATCAAGCAGTGCCTGAACGGGCTGAAGGCCAGCGGTCCGCTGCCGGACCTCGCCGAGTTCGGTGGGCTGGCGCGCTTGCGCGAGATGCAGCGCGCGGCGAGCGCGGTGCACCCGCCGGGGCTGCGGTTCCGCATCCTCACCGACGGCAGGCACTTCCGACCGCGGCCGCTGTCGATCACCGGCACCTACAGCTCGATCCTGCGCGAGTACGCCGACCTGGCCGGGCTGGGGTCGGCCGCCACCATCGAAGAGGTGGACGCGGTCGCCGCCCGGCGGCTCGACGTGGACCTGCCCGCCGAACGAGCCGAGCGCACCGCGCGGCACCGGCGGCTGCTCGCGGAAGCGTTGCGGGGGCTGGACATCTCCGACAACCCGCTGCGCACCCTCGACCAGGTGGACCGGCGCGCGGACGGCGTCGCGGAGGAGGTCGCCGCCTCGGTCCGGATGTTCCGCGACATGCTGATGTCGGTGGTGTTCTCGGTCCCGCTGTCGGTGCCGGAGGGCATCGACCGGGCGAACTGGGCGCGGGCGGTCTACGCGGACGTCTACGACCTGGACGGGAACGCGGTGCCGCCGCTGCTGCGTCAGTCGCGGGTGGAGGTGCTGCGCCGCGCCTGGCACACCGTGGTGCGGTACCTGGCGACGATGCGGGTGGACGAGGAACTCGGCTACGAGGAGCGGTTGTTCCCGAACCGGGTGCGGCTCACCGTCAGCGCCGCGCGCCCCGGGCGCTGCGGGTTCACCTACCTCGGCGGGTCCGGGCTGCTGCCGTGGCAGGGCACCGGTGCGCTGGACGGCCGCGGGCGGCTCGGCGCCGACTTCGCGGTCTCGTTGCAGGACAGGGGATTCGTGCCGGTGTACACGCCGCTGCTCGGGCCGCGGCAGCCGTGGTTCGCGGTGCCCGCGGAGCACACCCGGCCCGGCCCCGACGGCGGGATGCGGCTCGACCCCGAGTTCGCGGCCACCGCCCGGCTGCGCCGCAAATGACGGGCTGCGGCTGACGGCGAGAGCGGCTGAAGACAAGAAAGGTCCCGGCGCTCGTCCGGGGAAACGAGCACCGGGACCCCTCGTCCACCCCGGCGCCCCTTCGGGGAAAGGGGAACCGGAGTCGTTGGAATCCGCGGACCGGTACCGGTCGGGGGAGGGGAGTGCTGCAGCACCGGCCCGCGGAAGACTCGTGCGGCGGCGATCTCCTGCGGTTCGGGAGTCCTTCGGGGGGACTCCCGAACCTGGCGGGGAACGGAGCTCTTCGGGGTAGCTCCGGGCTCTCGGGGAGCTCGGGCGCCTTCGGGGATCAGGAGATCTTCGGGGCGCCGCCTGCACGTCCACTGTGGAATTGGAAGTTGTGTGGTGGCCGGCGACCACTGCCGTGGTCGGGGGTGCACGGCGTTGGTGCGCCGGCCACCGGGGCGATGGCTCGATCCGTCCGGTTCGGGGAGGGAGTGGTGCTGACCGGGGGATCGGGCGATCGCCGGTCTACGGCACCGGCGCCGCCGGGCGCAGCTCGTGCGCCGGTCGCTGGTGCCGTGCGGGACGGGGTGCCAGGGCTCCCGCGACCAAGTGCTCGTAGGCCGAGCGCCACACCGAGCACGGTGCGCTGCGGGGTCGCCATCGGGAAGAGCACTCGATGCAGTTGCCCTTGTCGTCGGTGTCGTGCGCGGCCAGCAGCGTCCGCCATCCCTCGGTGAGCCGGGGGAGTTCGGAACGCGCCACGGACAGCAGGGACGGGGCGTCCGCGCGGTTCGCCAGCTCGCTCAACACGTCGAGCCGCTCCCACACCGCGTTGCGCAGCACCTGACCCAAGATCTCGTCCACCGCAACCTCACCGTCACTTTCTCGCCTGCTCAGCGGCCCGCCGCAGTGCTTCGCTCAACTCGCCGACTCCATCGGTCGACAGCACCACGGTGCGGCCGGGCGGTCCGACGAGAACCACCCTGTCCCGGTTGACCAGCACGGTGAGGTAGCGGCGGATGTGCCCCACGTCGCGACACAGCACCCGCCACCAACGGCGGCGGCCGGCGGGTTCCGCCGCGGATCCGGCCTGTTCGGGCACCGCCGCGTTCGCGGTGACCTCCACGCCGCCCCGGGGGTCGGACTCCGTCATCCCGTCCACTGCCGTTCGGGTTCCTCTCCGTGCTCGGTTGCTACCGATGACTAGATTGGAATGCGTCGAACGCGGGCGGTAGCCGGTAGGCGATGACCGGCTCAACGGCGACGACGAACGGTCGGTGGACTTCACCCCCACCGATCACCTCTGCCGATACGCACTTCACCGGCTCGTCGAAGTGCCCTTACTCTGCGACCGACGCCCGTGCAGAGTGTGAGGGGGTCTAAATGAACACCATCGGTTCGAACGGCTCGCCCGTTACACGAGACGTCTGGGACGGCCGTGAGATGCGGGACGCGTTGGCGGCGCGGAACGTCAGCGAGATCTACCGGCAACTGCGCCGGATCGGGGTTTCGCAGCGCCAGATCGCGGCATCGACGGGCCAGTCGCAGTCCGAGGTCTCGGAGATCCTGAAGGGCCGCCAGGTCATGGCTTATGACGTGCTGGCCCGAATCGCCGACGGCCTCGGGATACCGAGGGGGTACATGGGCCTCGCCTACGACGGGGCGACGGCAATGAGGGTCGCGAAGTCGAACAGCGGCCCCCAGGCTGAGGAGGACGAGTCGGTGAAGCGTCGGAAGTTCCTGTCCCACGCGGCCGCGGTGACCATGGGTGCCGCGGTCTTCGGGGCGGAGGAGAGCACCTGGGTGCCGAGCAATGTGCAGACGCCTGCTCCGATGCGCATCGGCATGACCGACGTGCAGCAGATCCAGGCGGCCACCAAGGCGCTGCGCGACCTGGACTACCGCTACGGCGGCGGCACCTGCCGCGACGCCGTGGTCGCCCAGTTGTCCTGGGCTCAGCAGTTACTCGACGCCAACGCGTCCGACCAGGTCAAGCGCAAGCTCTACGTGTCGCTGGCGGACATGCACAGCTTGGCGGGCTGGACCTCCTTCGACACGGGTCTGCTGGACCCGGCGCGCGGCCACTTCGGGAAGGCGCTGGAGTTCGCCAAGCAGGCCGAGGACGACAGCCTCGTGGCGAGCGTGCTGTACCGGATGGGCCGCGTCTACCTGCACTACCAGGAGCCGAACGAGGCGCTGAAGCTGTTCCAGCTCGGCCAGATCGCCGCGCAGGAATCCGGTTCCTCGCTGACGGTCGCGGTGCTGTGCGCGAACGAGGCCTGGGCCTACGGGATGCTCAACAAGCCCGAGCAGGTGCAGAAGATGGTCGGCCGGACCAAGGACGAGTTCGCGAGGGCGAACGTGGCCGAGGCCCCGGACTGGGTGCGGTTCTTCAACGAGAACGACCTGCACGGGATGATCGGCTCGGCGCACGACGCGCTGGCCGTGTTCGACCCGGACCGCTACGCGCCGCTCGCCGTCGCCGAGACGATCAAGTGCAACGAGGCGTACGGCGCCGACATGCAGCGCACCCACGTGTTCGGGCTGAGCCTCCAGGCGACCAACCACATCCGGGCCGGCGACCTGCAAGAGGGCATCAAGGTCGGGCGTTCGGCGCTGCAGATCGGCGAGAAGGTCAAGTCGGCCCGCGTCGCCGACCGGCTCAAGCCGCTGGAGCTGGAAGCCGGGCGGCACCGGATGAACTCCGACGCCCGAGACCTGTCCGAAGAGATCCGCCGCTTCCGCGAGGCGTGAGACCGGTGCGCGGCAGGCGGTTCGGTGCGCGGTTCTCGCGAGGTCCGGCCCGTGCCGGTTTCCCCGGCGCGGTGCAACGGCACGACCGGGCAGGACCCCGATGACGTCGGGGACCCGCTCGGCGGAGGGCCGCTACACGCGGCCGAAACTGGCTTTGGCGCTGGCGGAGGTGTGCGCGGCCGCGGGTCTCGACCCGCGGGGCGCTCGGCTGGTGCGGTTCGTCAACAACGGCGTCTTCCTGCTGCGCGAGCACCCGGTGATCGTCCGGATCGTGCTCGCGCCGTCCTTCGCCTACCGCGCGGTGAACGTGGTGGAGGCGGGCCGGTTGCTCGCCGAGCACGAGGTCCCCGCGGTGCGGTTGCTGCCGGGCGTGCCGCAGCCGGTGCGCACCGGCGGGCACCTGGCGACGTTGTGGCAGGCGGTCCCGGAGGTGGGGCCCGCCCCGGACGGTGCCGACCTGGGCAGGCTGCTGCGGCAGGTGCACGACATGCCGCTGCCGTCGACCTTGCCGAGCTGGCAGCCGATGCCGGACGTGCGCAGGCGGCTGGCGGACGCCGAGGAGCTGGACGCGGCGGACCGGGCGTTCCTGGAGCAGCGCTGCGACGACGTGGAGGCGCGGCTGGCGGAGCTGGACTTCCCGCTGCCGCCGTCGGTGGTGCACGGCGACGCCCACCTGGGCAACCTGATCGCCGGCCCGGCGGGACCGCTGCTGTGCGACCTGGATTCGCTGTGCATCGGGCAGCCGGAGTGGGACCTGACGCCGATGGCGGTGGGCATGCTCCGGCTGGGCGCGCCCGCCGAGCGGTACCACCGGTTGTCCGAGGTCTACGGCTTCGACGTGACGGCGTGGTCCGGGTTCCCGGTGCTGCGCGACCTGCGCGAGCTCAAGATCACGGTGAGCGTGCTGCCGATCCTGCGCAGCAATCCCGGAGTGCGCGACCAGCTGCGGAGCAGGTTGCGCTCGATGCGGGAGGGTGACGCAGCGGCTCAGTGGGAGCCCTACAGGTAGCGATTGATGCGTACGATCGGGCGAAGTTCATCGACGCGTGGGGGCCACGTCGGTGATTCTTGGTGACGAGCGAGGTCTGAAGTAATACGTATGTGTGAGTGTCTGCGGCACGGGGGGCCCGGATGGACGTGATGACCAGGAACGTCGCGCGGATGCGGCGCAAGCTCACTTCGCGCGGGCGCAAGGCGCTGGACTCGGCGCGGGTGCTCGACGACGTGGTGAACAGCGAGGTCCGGCTGGTGCCGGGGCTCAGCGGGGAAGCCCGGCAGCGCGCCGTGGACCACCTCGCCGAGCTCGTGCAGCTGAGCCAGGCCTACCGGCACTACTCCTACGGCTGGATCAGCAGGCGTGAGCTGGAGCGCCGCGGCCGGGGCGCGCTGGGCCGGTTGGAGTCGCTCTCGTCGTCCGGCGTGCAGCAGCTCACCGAGCGCGAATGACCGTTCGGCGACGAGCCGATCTTTTCCGCACCGCGGAAAAACCGCCCGGAGTTCGTCCGGGCTGAAGCGCCGCGCGCGAATCCGGGAGCCGTCCCGGGGTCCGCGCTCCGCGGCATCGTCCGACTCTAGTTCCGCTCGTCGGCCGCTGTACCGCCGAACGTGGCACCTTCGCGCAGCCGGGAGCGGGCCGCCCGCGGTGGAGCGGCCCGCCCGCCGCGACTAGTCGCTCGACCGGCCCAGCCGCAGCGCCAGCACCAGGCCCAGCGCGACGAGCACCACGGCTCCCGCGATCCACGGCCAGATCGGCATCCCGCCGCTCGACTCGGACTCGCCGCGGCCGGTGTCCGGCGGCGGTGCCGGCGTGCCGGTGCCCGCCTCGGTCAGGGTGAAGCCGCGCTTGCCGCTGACCGGGTGGCCGTCGTTGGACAGCACCCGGTAGCCCACGGTGTAGTCGCCCGCGGGCCCGAGCGGGCGCACCGGTGCGACGACTTCGGTGCCCTCGACCCGCACCTCCCCGTCGGTCCAGAACGTGCCGTCCGGGCCGACGACGGTGATCGTGTTGTAGCCCTCGCCCGCGCGCACCGGCTGGTCGAAGGTGAGCCGCACTTCGGCGGGACCGGTGCTCAGCTGCGCGCCCTCCGCGGGGTCGCTGCCGACGAGGGTGTTGTGCGCGAACGCGGGACCCGCGGCGCCGAGCAGCGTCGCGAGGGTCAGCGCGGTGATCGCGAGCAGCCGCTTCACGCCTTGCCCCCGTTCTTGCGGCGGGCGGTCAGCAGCGCGCCCGCGCCGATCCCGAGCCCGAGCGCGCCGACGACGAGCCCGGCGCCGCCGAGCATCCGCGCGGTGTCGTCCGTCCCGCCCGACTCGGCGGCGTCGGAAGCGTCGCCGTGCTCGCCGTGGCCGTCCGCCGCGCCGCTCGGCGCCGAGCCGTGGCCGTGCCCATCGCCGTCCCCTTCGACCAGGGCCAGCGCGGGCGCCGGGTGCTCCGGTTCGGAACCGTCCGGGGCCGGGGGCTGGTCCCAGCGCACGACCTCACCGCTGTCGTAGGTCTGCTCGGTGGGCAGCAGCAGCCGGTCGGTGTCGGTGGGGAGGGTGCCGAGGGTGGCTTCGAACTCCTGGAACTGGTCGGGCGCGATGGTGGTGCCGGGCCGGGCGGTCCAGGTGATGCCGGCGACGGCTTCGGTGACCTGGGCGCCCGCCACGTCGACGGGCCGGTCCAGCCGCACCTTCTGCACCTCGGCCGTCCAGCCGGGCAGCGGCTTGGTGCGCACCGAGCTCAGCGGGTGGTCGAGGGGGAGCGCGACGTGCACCCGCACGGTGCTCGCGTCGGGCCGCTCGTTCGGGACGCGGAAGGCGACCTTGGCGTGGCCGCCCTGCTCCGCCTGCTCGGGCTGCGCGGTGACGTGCGCGGCGGCCGTGCCCGCCCCGGCGAGCGCGGTGAATGCGATCGCGGTGCCGACGCCGGTGGCCCGGAACAGAGATCGAGTTGTGGACATGAAGATCTGGACTCCTGATCTGTGCGGTTTCGCACACCAATTCAAGAATTGCGAATCGATCGGGGATACGAATGGGCAACGATCCGGGTGCCGTTCGGTGTCACTCCGGGTCCGCCGTTCGGCGGTTCCGGCGGTCCGCGCAGAGCGTGGATCCGCTGCCGGATCAGTTGTTCGATCAGGAGGAGCGGCTCCGCCGGGAGGCAGGCCGCGAATCTCGTCGTCACGGGGGGTAACGGTGACGACATCTTGCGCGGAAGCGTCAATCGTAAGGTTGAAACGATTACATAGAGTGCATCGTCGGCTCGGTGCAGCAGGGCGGCTACCAGCAGCCCGGCGAGCGCATGACCCAGGGTCATCGAAACGGGGTCCAGCGGCAGCCCCGTGCTAGGAACCGACCCCGCGTGCGAGCTCGCTAGCTGCAGGAACAAGTGAAGTGACACCTGTCCGACACAGATTGCCCCTACAATGCTCCACAACCCTCGCCTGCGGTCGGCGAGCGCGACCCCGGCTCCGGACAACAAGGCGGTGATCAACATGGTGGTTCCGAGATCGGGTGTGGAACCACCTGCTGCGCCATGTGCGGCTACGGATAGTGACGCCGAGGTGGCCGTCAGCACCAGCCCGCGCAGCGCACGAGCAGCGCCACGCGCAGGGATGGAACAGGTCGCCACGGATGTCCAGCCTAGATGTCGGTTCGGCCACGCTGAGCGCAAGTGAGCTTGCCTTGATCCGCCGAATGGGTCACGGTTTATAGGTTGCAGACGGTCGGAAATTGTCCCTGTAGGAGCAGGCAGTGACAGGTGAATACACGTTCCGGCCGTCGTGACATGAGGTACGGAGAGGAGGGGGCGTCGCGACTTTCGGGCGCCGGAACCTGTGTCGACTGAAGCAGATCTACGAGAGGGTGGCTCGTCGAGCCACTCAGCGGAACCACCGGGTCACCCCGAGTTCATCGGCAAGCCGCGGACGGACTGGACCGTCTTCGGCGTCACGGCCGCCATCATGTTCATCCTGGTGGCGTGGGGCTCCGTGGGCACGGAATCGCTCAGCGGCTTCGCCGAGGGCGCACTGGAATGGCTGGTCACCAACACGGGCTGGGGCTTCGTCCTGGCCGCGACCGGCTTCGTGATCTTCGCCCTGTTCCTGGCGTTCAGCCGGTACGGGCGCATCCCGCTCGGCGCTGACGGCGAGAAGCCGGAGTTCAGGACGATCTCCTGGATCGCCATGATGTTCAGCGCCGGCATGGGCATCGGGCTGATGTTCTACGGCGTCAGCGAGCCGCTGACGCACTTCATGACCCCGCCCCCCGGCACCGTCCAAGGCGGTACCGACGCGGCGGTGGGCACCGCGATGGCGACCTCGCTGTTCCACTGGACCCTGCACCCGTGGGCGATCTACGCGGTGGTCGGGCTGGCGATCGCCTACAGCAGCTTCCGCCGCGGTCGCAAGCAGCTGATCAGCGCGGTGTTCATGCCGCTGATCGGCAAGCGCAACGCCGAGGGCCCGATCGGCAAGCTGATCGACATCCTGGCGCTGTTCGCCACGCTGTTCGGCTCGGCCGCCTCGCTGGGCCTGGGCACGCTGCAGATCCAGTCGGGCATGCAGGCCGCGGGCTGGATCGGCCAGACCAGCACCGTGCTGCTGGTGCTGATCATCGTCGTGCTGACGATCTGCTTCATCGCCTCCGCGGTGTCCGGCGTCTCCAAGGGCATCCAGTGGCTGTCGAACATCAACATGGTGCTCGCGGCGGTGCTGGCGATCTTCGTGTTCGTGGCCGGCCCGACCGTGCTGATCCTGAACCTGCTGCCGACCTCGCTGGGCGCGTACATCAGCGACTTCGGCGAGATGGCCTCCCGCGCCGGTGCCACCGGCGGCGACGAGATGCACTCGTGGCTGTCCAGCTGGACGGTCTTCTACTGGGCGTGGTGGATCTCCTGGACGCCCTTCGTCGGCATGTTCATCGCCCGGATCAGCCGCGGCCGCACCATCCGCCAGTTCATCGGCGGTGTGCTGCTGGTGCCCAGCGTGGTGAGCCTCGTCTGGTTCGCGATCTTCGGCGGTGCCGCGATCGACACCGGCAAGGCCGACCCGGCCATCGTCAACGGCGGCGCGGAAGCGCAGACGTTCACGGTGCTGGAGCACCTGCCGCTGGCGCTGATCACCTCGGTGCTGGTGATGATCCTGGTCGCGATCTTCTTCGTGTCCGGTGCGGACGCCGCCTCGGTGGTCATGGGCACCCTCTCGCAGCGCGGCTCCATCGAGCCGAGCCGCTGGGTGGTCATCTTCTGGGGTGCCGCGACCGGTGCGGTCGCCGCGATCATGCTGGTGATCGGCGGTGGTGAGGACGACGCGCTCTCGGGCATCCAGAACCTGACGTTCATGGGTGCGCTGCCGTTCGCGATCGTCATGGTGCTGCTGTGCGTGGCGCTCACCAAGGACCTGCGCAGCGATGAGATGACGCTGCGGGACGAGAAGGGCGCCGAGGTCCTCGAGCAGGCCGTCATCGCCGGTACCGAGGAGCACGACGGCGAGTTCCAGCTCGTCACCACTCCCGCGGAGAACGACGACGAGGACGACAGCGCCGCGAAACCGGGGGCGTCCACTTCGTGAGTTTCCTGGAATACGTCGCCTCCAGGTGGCAGCAACTGCTGGTGGACTCCTACCAGCACGCCAGCATGGTGCTGCAGTGCATCGTGCTGGCGACCATCGTCGGCGTCCTGGTCGGGGTTGCGGTGTACCGCAGCCCCGCCGGGGCCGCGGTGGCCACCGCCCTGTCCAGCGCAGTGCTGACCGTTCCCTCGTTCGCCCTGTTCGGCCTGCTCATCCCTGTGCTGGGGCTGGGCGTCGCGCCGTCGGTGGTGACGCTGGTGCTGTACGCGCTGCTGCCGATCATCCGCAACACCATCGTCGGGCTGTCTACAGTCGACCAGCCGATCCTGGACGCCGCCCGCGGCATCGGCATGAACCGGTTCCGGGTGCTGACCAGGATCGAACTGGCGCTCGCGTGGCCCGGGATCCTCGCGGGCATGCGGGTGAGCACCCAGATGCTGATGGGCATCGCCGCCATCGCCGCCTACGCCAAGGGACCCGGGCTCGGCAACCTGATCTTCAGCGGCCTGTCCGGCCTCGGCAGCGCGAACGCGCTGAACATGGCGCTCGCGGGCACGCTCGGCGTGATCGTGCTGGCGCTGCTGCTGGACGCGGTGTTCGTGCTGCTCGGACGCCTGACGACTTCGAGAGGTATTCGTGGCTGAGAACAACAAGCCCGACACCGACGGCCGCGCCGGCGGCCACGGCGTCGAAATCCGCCTGGAGGAGGTCTCCAAGCGGTACCCGGGCCAGAAGCTGGCCGCGGTCGAATCGGTCACCATGACGATCCCCGCCGGCGAGACCGTCGTGTTCGTGGGCCCCTCGGGCAGCGGCAAGACCACCACCATGCGCATGATCAACCGGCTGATCGAGCCCACCTCTGGCCGGATCACCATCGGCGGCCAGGACGTGCTCGGCCTGGACCCGGACAAGCTGCGCCGCGAGATCGGCTACTCGATCCAGCAGGCCGGGCTGTTTCCCCACATGACGGTGGGCGAGAACGTGGGCATGGTGCCCGGCCTGGTCGGCTGGACCAAGCAGCGGATCGTGGAGCGGGTCGACGAGATGCTCGACCTGGTCGGCCTGGACCCCGCCGAGTACCGCGGCCGCTACCCGCGGCAGCTCTCCGGTGGGCAGCAGCAGCGCGTGGGCGTGGCCCGGGCGCTGGCGGCCGACCCGCCGGTGCTGCTGATGGACGAGCCGTTCGGCGCGGTGGACCCGATCACCCGCGGCGTGCTGCAGGACGAGCTGATGCGGCTGCAGGCCGACCTGGGCAAGACGATCGTGTTCGTCACGCACGACTTCGACGAGGCCGTCAAGCTCGGCGACCGCATCGCGGTGCTCGGTGATCGGTCGAAGATCCTGCAGTACGACACGCCCGAGGCGATCCTGGCCAACCCGGCCGACGACACCGTCGCCGGTTTCGTCGGCGCGGGCGCCGCGCTCAAGCAGCTCACGCTGCGCCGGGTGCGGGAGATCGAGCTCGGCCAGGTGCCGACCGCCGGGATCGACGAGCAGCCCAGCGTGCTGCAGGAACGCCTCGGCACCCGGCGCGGCGCCATCGGCCTCGTGCTGGACCGCCGCAAGCGGCCGCTGCGCTGGGCCACCGCCCGCGAAGCCGGTTCCGTCTCCGCGCTGGAGCGGGCCGGCCGCGCCGTGGAGGACAGCGTCTCGCCCGCTTCCACGCTGCAGGACGCGCTGGAGGCCATCCTCACCGACGACGACGGCGTCGCCGTGGTCACCGGGTCGCGCGGGGAGTACATCGGCGTCGTCGACATCGACACCGTGATGACGACGATCAAGGATCTCCGCGAGGAGCACGCCGACGACCACGCGGACGCGCCTGCGGACGCCCCCGCGGATGCGCCCGCCGACACCGGGGACCGGTCATGAGCGGCTCCTACGCCGCCGACTCCGGGAACCGCACCGCGGAACGGCTGCGCCTGTTCGCGCAGCCGCTCGCGGCGCTGCTGCTGGTCGTGGTCGTCGTCGGCGTGGCGTTCACCCACCGGGACAACGTCGTCACCAGCCGGAACATCACCCCGTCCACGCTGCTCACGCTCACCTGGCAGCACGTGCTGATGAGCGTCGCGGTCGCCCTGATCGTGGTGCTGGTCGCGGTGCCGCTGGGCATGCTGCTCAGCCGCTCGTGGGCGCGGCGGGTGAGCCCGCTGGTCATCGGGCTGGCGAACATGGGTCAGGCCGCGCCGTCGGTCGGTCTGCTGGTGCTGTTCTTCCTGCTCACCAACGGCACCACCGGGTTCTGGATCGCGACGCTGCCGATCGCGGTGTACGCCCTGCTGCCGGTGCTGCGCAACACCCTCGTCGGCCTCCAGCAGGTCGACCCGTCGTTGATCGACGCGGGGCGCGGCATCGGCATGTCCGGGTTCTCGGTGCTCGTCCGCATCGAACTGCCGCTGGCCGTGCCGTTCATCCTGGCCGGGTTGCGGACCGCGCTGGTGCTGGCGGTCGGGACCGCCACGCTGGCCTGGTTCGTCGGCGCGGGCGGGCTCGGTGAGCTGATCGACACCGGGTACAAGCTGAGCAACTGGACGGTGCTGTCCGTCGGCGCGGTGCTGGCGATGGCGCTGGCCCTGATCGTCGACTGGCTGGGCGGGCTCGCCGAGCGGTACCTGTCGCCGAGGGGGCTTCGATGATGCGTGGAACTCCGATGTCCCGCCGGGGAGCGTTGAAGCTGTTCTCGGCCGCCGCGGCGGGCGCGGCGCTCACCGGCTGCGGGCTCAGCTCGGGCTCGTCGGTGCCGCTGAGCGTGCGGCCCGGCTCCATCAAGCCGGTCCCGGAGCTGGAGGGCGTGCCGCTCACCGTCGGCTCCAAGGACTTCACCGAGCAGATCGTGCTGGCCTACATCGCCGAATTCGCGCTGGTGGCCGCCGGTGCGGACGTGCGGGACCTGAGCAACATCACCGGTTCCGCGAGCGCCCGCAACGCGCTGGTCAGCAAGCAGATCGACGTGGTGTGGGAGTACACCGGCTCGTCCTGGATCAGCTACAACGGCAAGACCGACCCGATCCCGGACGCGATCGCCCAGTACGAGGCGGTGCGCAAGCTCGACCGCGAGCAGAACGGGGTCGCCTGGTTCGCGTTGTCGCTGGACTCGGACAACACCTACGCGCTCGCGCTGAACCGGGAGAACGCGGACCGGCTCGGCGTGAACACGCTGTCCGACCTCAAGCGGCTCGGCCGGGAGAAGCCGGACGAGCTGTCGTTCTGCCTGGAGAGCGAGTTCGCCAGCCGCAACGACGGCATGCCGGGCGTCGCGGAGACCTACGGGTTCGCGGTCGATCCGGGCCGGGTGGAGACGCTGAACACCGGCACCATCTACACGGCCACGGCCACCGGCAAGTCCTGCAACTTCGGCGAGGTGTTCACCACCGACGGCCGGATCCAGGCGCTGGACCTGAAGGTGCTGGAGGACGACAAGAAGTTCTTCCCGCGCTACAACCTGGGCGTCACCGTGCGGGTGGACATGCTGGAGAAGTACCCGCAGCTGGAGGACGTGTTCCAGCCGATCTCGGACCGGCTGAACAACCAGGAGCTGCTGGACCTCAACGCCGGGGTCGACGTGGACGGCCGGGACCCGGCCGACGTCGCCCGCGACTGGATGGTGAAGCAGGGGTTCGTCACCCTCTGACGAACGCGCCCGCTGACCATCGCGGCAGGGCCGGTCGCTCCGTTCGGGGAGCGACCGGCCCTGCCGTCGTTCGCGGCCCGTCAGATGCCGAGCCGCTTGAGCAGGTCCTCTTCGATGCGGTCCAGCTCGCCGGTCACCGCCCGGTGCGCCGCGCGGCGGCGCGGGGCGGGCATGTGCTCGGCCGCGCGGACCGCGCCCGCCAGCTGGCCCAGCCTGCCGTCGGCCTGGTCCGCGAACTTCTCCTGCACCGAGATCTCGGCGGCGCTGCGGCCGCCGGTGCGGGAGCGCAGGTCCTGCAGCGCCGCGGCGTCCCCGGCGATGCGGGCGTGCAGCGCGGCGCCGCGCCCGGTGAACCGGCCCAGGTCGTCGACGGGCACGCCGAGCCGCCGCGCGCGGGCCCGGTCGTAGCCGTCCCGGGCGGCCGTCAACGCCTGCCACGCGTAGGGCGCCAGCGCCGGGGCGAGGATCTTGGCGACGCCGACGGCCTTGCGGGCGTCGCCCGGGGTGAACCGGCCGTGCTCGCCCTTCTTGCGCGCCTTCTCGTCCCGCTTGGCGGCCTTGTCCGCGGCCTTCGCCTCCTGCTTGGCGGTCTTGGTCTCCGCCTTGGTCTCCTGCTTGACGGCCTTGGTGTGCTCCTTGGCCGTCCTGGTCTGCTGCTGGGCGGCCTTCGCCTCCAGCTTGGCGACCTTCTTGACCTGCTTGGCGGCCGAGCGCACGTCCTCGCCGGTGTCGCCGCCGGTGAGCGGTTCGGTGCCGAGCACCTCGGTGGTCAGTGCTGCGGTGGCCGGTTCGCCTCGCGTCATCGCCGCCTCCTGCTGTTCCGGCGCGGTCCGCGCCGTGCCGATGCCCCGGCCCGGGGCTTCCCCTCGCTCGCGGATCACTGTAAGGAGTCATCGCGGCCGATGCCGGTTGACCGGAAGCGCGAGTGATCCACGGGTCGTGCACTCCGGGTGACCGATCGTGCTGCTGCGTCACCGGGGTGATGGGCGCGATCGTCGGGGGCACGGCCTACGCTGCGGGGCGTGGAGAACGAGGTGCTGCTCGATGCGGGCGTGGTCACGCGATGCCGCAGGAGGGTGCACCTCGACAACGATCCGCACGCCCGCGACCTGCCGAAAGCACCCGTGGACCCGGGCATCGAGCAGCGCGTCAGCGACGCCGCCGACCACCGCCGCGCCATCGCCGACCGGCTCGAAGCCGCCCTCGGCGACTCGTTCGCGCGCATCCCGCGGGACGCGTCCCGGCGGCAGCGCGAACGGGAGACGCTCACCGCGATGCGGGACGGCGTCCGCTTCATCTCCGGCGCGCAGCTGCCCCCGGACCCCGACGCGGGCCGGTTCGGCGGCATCGACCTGCTGGTGCGCGTCGAGTCCGGCTACCTGCCGGTGCTGGTGGTGCGGCACAAGACCACCGACCCGGGCAACGGCGCCCGCACTTCGCCGGTGGAGGATCCGCTGCCCGGCTCGGCGCGGCGGGACCCGCGGCGCAAGGTGCGCTCCCAGCCCCGGGACCAGCTGCGGCTCGCGCACCTGGTGCGGCTGCTCGCCGCGTGCGGGATGGCCGCGCCCGGCAACCCCACCGGCGGCGTCATCGGCGTGGACGGCGACGTCGTCGTCTGGCACGACCTGCTCGCCCCGAACTGGCCCGGTGGCCGCACCGCGCTCGCCGAGTACGACGCCCGGTTCACCGATCGGGTCGCCGTCGCCACCGCGGCCGCGACCGGCGCCGAACCGCTCGCCCTGCCGTCCCGCGTCACCGAGTGCAAGGGCTGCCCGTGGTGGCCGACCTGCTCGGCGGAACTGCGCGAAGCCCGGGACGTGAGCCTCGTCGTCCGCGGCGAGGACGCCACCGCGCTGCGCGGCGCCGACGTGCACACCGTCGACGACCTCGCCGCCATGACCCCCGAGCGGGGCGGGACGACCGCGCTCGGCGCCGCCCGCACCGCCGAGGCCGTGCTGCTGGCGAAGGCGTGGCTGCGCGACCTCCCGCTGGTGCGCCGCGTCCGCGAACTCCAGGTGCCGCGCGCCGACGTGGAGATCGACGTCGACATGGAGAGCTACGCCGACTCCGGCGCCTACATGTGGGGCTGCTGGCTCTCCGGCGCGGACGTCGACGAGGAGCAGGGCTACCGCGCGTTCGTCACCTGGGATCCGCTGCCCTCCGACGACGAGGCCCGCTCGTTCGCCGAGTTCTGGTGCTGGTTCACCGCCGTCCGCGAGCGGACGCACGCGCGCGGCCTCACCTTCCGCGCCTACTGCTACAACGAGCTCGCCGAGAACCGCTGGATGCTGTCCTCCGCCGAGCGCTTCGCGGGCAAGCCCGGCATCCCCGAGGTGTCCGAGGTGCGCCGGTTCATCGGCTCCGGCGAGTGGGTCGACCTGTTCGCCGCCGTCCGGGACCAGTTCCTGTGCCCGCAGGGCAAGGGGCTCAAGGTGATCGCGCCCAGCGCCGGGTTCGCCTGGCGCGACCCGGAGGCCAGCGGGGAGAACTCGATGCGCTGGTACCGGGACGCGGTCGGCCTCGACGGGCAGCGCCCCGAACCGTCCCAGCGGCGGCGGCTGCTGCAGTACAACGAGGACGACGTCCGGGCCACCCTCGCCGTCCGCCGCTGGATGACCTCCCCGGAGGCGGGCGAGATCCCCTTCACCGAGGACCTCTGACCTCCGGCGCCCGCCGGCCTGCGTGACGGGCAGCCTGGTGACGGGCAGCCTGCGTGACGGGCGACCTCTTACGGCAGCTGACCTGCTGGACGGCGGGCCGCCGCGGTCGGCGTCCGAGGCGGCCCGCAACCCGAGGTGACCGGGCGAGCCGACGCCGACCGCCGCGGCCGGAACCCGCACCCGCTCACTTCGGCGCCATCCGCAGCGCGCCGTCCATGCGGATGACCTCGCCGTTGAGGTAGTCGTGCTCCACGATGCCCACCGCGAGCTTCGCGTAGTCGCCCGGCACGGCCAGCCGCTTCGGGAACGGCACCCCGGCGGCGAGCCCGGCGCGGAACTCCTCGCTGACGGTGGCCAGCATCGGGGTGTCCACGATGCCGGGCGCGATGGTCATCACCCGGATCCCGGCGGAGGACAGGTCGCGGGCGGCGGGCAGCGTCAGGCTCGCCACCCCGCCCTTGGAGGCCGCGTAGGCGGCCTGGCCGATCTGCCCGTCGAAGGCGGCCACGGAGGCGGTGTTGACGACGACGCCGCGCTGGCCCTCCCGGTCGGCCTCGGTCTCGCGGATAGCCGCGGCCGCCAGCCGCAGCACGTTGAAGGTGCCGAGCAGGTTGACCTCCAGGACCTTGCGGAACAGGTCGAGGTCGTGCGGCCCCTGCTTGCCGCTGATCCGCGCGGACGGCCCGATCCCCGCGCAGTTCACCACGATCCGCAGCGGCACCCCGGCGCCCGCGGCCTGCTCGACTGCGGTGCCCACCTGGTCGGCGTCGGTGACGTCGGCGGCGGTGTAGGTGATCCCGTCGACGGGCGGTGCCGCGGCCACCGAATCCGGCAGGTCCACGCCGAACACGTGCGCGCCGCGCTCGGCGAGGGCGCGGGCGGTGGCCGCGCCGAGTCCGGAGGCGGCGCCGGTGACGATGGCCGCGGTGCCGGTGATCTGCATGGGGTTCTCCTCGGTGTCGATCGCGATGCGCCCGTAGTCAACCAGTACTGAGCGCCGTTGTGCAGTACTGATCGTGTTGTGAACTGCGGTGCACCGCTGCGTCACCGCCCGAGCAGCAGCGCGTGAACAGTTGCCGAAGCAGCGTCGCCCACCCGATCGGTGTGCCACGATTCGGACGAGGTCAGCTTCCCGAACTGGGGATTTCCCGGTCGGGCCGCCGCTGTGGAGGTCGCCGTGTTCGCTCGCCGGATCGTGGTCGTCGGGACGGGGTACGTCGGGTTGACGACCGGCGCCTGCCTGGCGTCGCTGGGACATCGGGTGGTGTGCAGCGACGTGGACGCGGCCAAGGTCGCCCGCCTGTCCCGCGGCGAGGTCGGCATCCTCGAACCCGGCCTCGGCGAACTCGTCGCCGAGGGGATCGCGGCCGGGCGGCTGGAGTTCGTGCTCGGCTCGGCCGGCGCGGTCGCCGACGCCGAAGTGGTGTTCCTGTGCGTGCCCACGCCGATG
Organism: Saccharopolyspora sp. MMCC62; assembly: GCF_057736575.1. NCBI lineage: Bacteria > Bacillati > Actinomycetota > Actinomycetes > Pseudonocardiales > Pseudonocardiaceae > Saccharopolyspora > Saccharopolyspora sp. MMCC62. The sequence continues at coordinate 658,269 of NZ_JBYKCM010000002.1, forward strand.
GGCTCCGGCGGCGGTGCGGACCTGGCCGCCGTCGAATCGGTCGTCGCCGAGGTCGCCGCCGAACTGCCCACCGGGTGCGTGCTGGTGTGCAAGTCGACGGTCCCGGTGGGCACCTCCGCGCGGGTCGCCGAGCTCGTCGGCCGCCCCGACGTGCCGGTGGTGTCGAACCCGGAGTTCCTGCGCGAGGGCTCCGCGGTGCACGACTTCCTGAACCCGGACCGGATCGTGGTGGGCTCCGCCTCGCAGGACGCCGCCGAGCGGGTCGCCGCGCTGTACGCGCGGCTCGGCGCGCCGACGGTGCTCACCGACGCGCCGAGCGCCGAGATGGTCAAGTACGCGGCGAACTGCTTCCTCGCCACGAAGCTGTCCTATGTGAACGCGGTGGCGGAGCTGTGCGAACGGCTGGGCGCGAACATCTCCGACGTCACCGAGGGCATGGGCTACGACCGGCGGATCGGGCAATCGTTCCTGCAGCCGGGCCCCGGCTGGGGCGGCTCCTGCCTGCCGAAGGACACGGCCGCGCTGTTGCAGGTGGCGCAGTCCGTCGGGTTCGACTTCGAGCTGCTCGGCGCCGCGATCGACTCGAACGCGCGGCAGCGGGAGCAGATGGTCGCGAAGGTCTCCGACGCGTGCGGGGTCGGCGTGGCGGGCTCGCTGGACGGGGTGCGGCTGGGGCTGCTGGGCCTCACGTTCAAGGCGGGCACCGACGACCTGCGGGATTCGCCCGCGCTGGCGGTGGCGGAGCTGCTGGCCGCGCGCGGTGCGGAGCTGGTGGCCTGCGACCCGGGGCTGCGCGGGGACGAGGCGCCGCTGCAGGGCGTGGTGACCCTGGTGGACGACCCGTACGAGGCGGCGAAGGGCTCGGCCGGGCTGGTGGTGCTCACCGAGTGGCAGCAGTTCCGCGCGCTGGACTGGCCGCGGGTGGCCGGGTTGCTCGCGGGACCGGTCGTGGTGGACACCCGCAACCACCTGGACCCGGACGTGCTGCGGCGGGCCGGGATCTCCTGGCGCGGCGTAGGCAGGCTCCCCGTCGGCTGACTTCCTGTCGATGAGCTCCTTTTGCGCAGCGCTGGGGTGGCGGAACCTCAGCGGGATTCTCGCTGCGGGATCTTTTTCCCGAGTGGCTCCGCCACGAGGGAAAAAGCTGTCCTCGCGAGAATCCCGCTGAGAACCCGCGGGTGGTCGGCCTGGGTACGTGGTCGGTGCTCTGCGGCTTCGCCGCTGACGAGAAGCAGCGGCGGCCCGCTGGGGAGGGGCGAAGGCGGGCGGTGCGGCGTCGGCATCGATCGCTCCGGCGGGGTTGCCTTGCGGGGCGGTCACCCTGGGGCACGTGCGGCTTCTGGGACGGGTGAGGCCGGTGGTCCGGTGCCGGACCTCGGGACGGATCGTCCCCGGCGCCGCGGGGCTGTGGACGGGCGGTCCGCGGGCCGTGCGCCGGGCAGGCGGTGGCGCCCCGGTGGCTGTCCGGTGCGGAACCGGTGGATGACCGGCCGGTGAACGCGCGTCCACACCGCCGGGCCAGCGCAAACATTCTTTCCACAGCCTGTGGACAACTCCGTTCCCCGAGTTCCCGGGGGTGCGCGGGACCCGGTCCGCACCCGGTTGTGCACAGGTGTGGACGAAGTTGTCCACAGGTGTGCACAACTCGGCGCGCACCGCGGTCGAGGCGCCGCAGGGAGGTTTCGGGCGGTCGGCGGTCATCGCGACCCAGGGTGACGCCGGAGCCCCCGGGAACCGGGCCGTCGACCGGATCGGGTCTCGGGCCGGCGCTCAGGAACCGAGCCGGTAGCCCATCCCGCGGACGGTGCGGATCCGCTCGCTGCCGATCTTGCGGCGCAGCGCCCGCACGTACACGTCCACCACGTTCGACCCGGGATCGAAGTCGTAGCCCCACACGTGCGACAGGATCTGCTCCCGGGACAGCACCTGGCCGGAGTGCCGCAGGAACAGCTCCAGCATCGCGAACTCGCGGGCGGTGAGGTCCACCGTCGCGTCCGGCAGCTGGGCGCGGCGGCTCCGCAGGTCCAGCGACAGGTCGCCCTCGCGCAGCACCGCCACGTCCGGCGCGCGGTCCGCCGAGCGCAGCCGCAGCCGGACCCGCGCCAGCAGCTCCTCGAACCGGAACGGCTTGGTCATGTAGTCGTCGGCGCCGCCCTCCAGCCCGGCGACGGTGTCGTGCACCGAGTCCCGCGCGGTCAGGATGATCACCGGCAGCGTGATCCGCTGCGCCCGCACCGCCTGCAGCACCGAGAACCCGTCCTTGCCGGGCAGCCCGAGGTCGAGCACGGCCAGGTCGTAGTCGCCGCCGAGCAGCAGTTCCTGCGCGGTGGCGCCGTCCCCGGCGACCGCGGTGCCGAAGCCGTTGGCGCGCAGCCCCTTCTCCAGGAACGCCGCGATGCGCGCCTCGTCCTCGACGATCAGGATCTTGCTCACGGGTGGGCCTCCTCGGCGGTCGCGGACGGGACGAGACCGGGCACCGCGCCCGGCCAGGCGGGCAGGTCGAGGCCGAAGGTCGCGCCCTCCCCGGGTTCGGACAGCACCCGCACCCGCCCCTGGTGCGCTTCGGCGATGGCGGCGACGATCGCCAGCCCCAGCCCGGCGCCGCCGCGGCCCGGCCCGCTGCCGTGCGCGAACCGCGCGAAGATCTGCTCGACCTCGGCCGGGTCCACCCCGGGGCCGCGGTCGGTGACCCACAGCGTCAACCGGCCCAGGCTCAGCGCGGAGCCGATGCGGATCTCCGAGCCGTCCTCGGTGTGCTGCACCGCGTTCTGCGCCAGCTGCACCACGGCCTGGGTGAGGCGCTGCGCGTCGACCACCACGTCGCCTTCGCCGATGCTCTCCAGCACCCAGCGCCGGTCCGCGATGGAGCGCACCTTCGCGTCGATGTCGCTGGTGAGCTCGGCCAGCGACACCTCGGCGGGGTGCACGAAGTCGGGCCGGTCCGCCTTGGCCAGCATCAGCAGGTCCTCCACGATGCGGGTCATCCGGTCCAGCTCGTCGGTGCACAGCCGCACCACCTCGTCGCGTTCCTGCGGGTCGTCCCCGAGCAGTTCGAGGTGCCCGCGCACGATGGTGATCGGGGTGCGCAGCTCGTGGCTGGCGTCGTCGACGAACTGGCGCTGGGTGCTGAACGCCGATTCGAGCCGGTCGAGCATCGCGTTGAACTGGTAGGCGAGCGCGGCGATGTCGTCGCGGCCCTCCACCGGGATGCGCCGGGTCAGGTCGTGCTCGCTGATCTCCGCGGCGGTCTGCCGGACCACCCGCACCGGCCCGAGGATCGCCCCGGCCACCACCCAGGAGGACGCGGCCGCCAGCAGCACGCCGCACGCGCTGACCAGCGCCAGGGTGCGCACCACCTCGTGCACCTCGGACACGTCGGCGGCGGTGAAGTGCCCGGTGATGAACCAGGCGTGCCCGCCCTCGCGGGTGTGCACCTCCACCTTCACCCAGCGCAGCGGGCCGGCGCCGGTGCGGGCGGTGCCCTGCCGGTTCGGATCGTGCGAGATGCGTTCGAGCAGGCCGGGTTCGTGCACCGCGGTCCGGGTGCCCTTGTCCTGCGCCTGCACCCGCGCCTGCAACCCGGTCGGCGTGTCCCAGGTGCCGATGAGCGCTTCCCACGCGTCCGGGTACTGCTGGCCGAGGTAGGTCTCGAACAGCACCTCCGGGTCGGCGATCGGCACTCCGGTGGCCGGGTCGCGGCCGACGTGGGCGAAGTTGACGAACTCGTGCCCCTCCTGCTCCAGGGCGGCGGTGACCTTGTTCATCGCCTCGTTCTGCAGGAACCGCCAGACCAGCAGCACGATCCCGGCCAGCACCAGGACCAGCACCAGCAGCATCCAGCCCATGATCTGCGCGCGGGCGGGGACGCGGGTGCCGCGGCGCGCCTGCTCAGTCGTCATCGTCCGGCTCGTCCGAGGGATCCGGCCGGTCCGGGGCGTCGGAGCGGTCGTCGTCGGGATCATCGGAATCGTCGTCGTCCTCGGGTTCCGGCGGGGGCAGGTCGGCGCGCGGTGCGGTGCTGACGACCGGTGGCGGTGCGGACCCGCTCGGGGCCGGGCCGACGAGGTCGCCGACGCGCACCTCGGCGGGCACCTGCGGGGTGCGCGGCCCGTTGCTCAACGCGTAGCCCAGCAGCACCGCGGCGATCGGCAGCGCGAGCGCGGCGATGAGCAGTGGCAATCTCTTCACCGGCCTCATGCGCGCATCGTCGCCGCCTTCCTGGCACCGGGGATGAGAAGGGCATGAGAACTTTCTCATGCGGAGGTGCCGGGGTTGTGCGGCTCCCGCACCTGACCGCGCCGCCCAGCGGCTAGCCTGCACCACGAACGGGTGCGGCCGCGATCGCGCGGATCGGCGCCGACGGGTACTGGGGTCGAAGGCAGACGCGATGGATGAAGACGGCGACCGGCTCATCGACTGGACCGGGGAGCGCTGCGTCCCCTGGGCCGACGACGTGCAGGTGATCTACGAGCACTACCACCGGTACGCGCTGGCGGCCCGGTTCGTCCGCGGCAAGCGGGTGCTGGACCTGGCGTGCGGCGAGGGCTACGGGGCCGCGCTGCTGGCCGCCGAGGGCGCGGAGGTCGTGGGCCTCGACGTCGACCCGGCGACCGTGGAGCACGCCACCCGCAGCTACGGCTCCCGCGACGTCTCGTTCCGCACCGGCTCGATCACCGACCCGGACGCGCTGGCCGACGAGAAGCCGTTCGACGTGGTGGTGTGCTTCGAGGCGATCGAGCACGTCGCCGAGCACGACGCGGTGCTCGCCCTGGTCCGCTCCCGGCTCGAACCGGGCGGGTTGTTCCTGGTCAGCACCCCGGACACGGACGTCTACCAGCACGAGCACGGCAACGACAACCCGTTCCACGTCAAGGAGCTCACCGGCCCCGAGTTCGAATCGCTGCTGGAGGCCGCGTTCCGGCACGTGGCGGTGCTGCGGCAGAACACGGCGGTCGGCTCGGTGCTGACCCCCGCCGACCCGGGCGACCCGGACACCGCGATCGCCGGCGTGCGGTTGCAGACGCTGCACCAGGACGGGTCGGGCGCGTGGACGGTGCGCCAGGGCCTGCCGCACACCTACCTGCTGGGGGTGGCCTCGGACCGGGCGCTGCCGAAGCTGCCCGCCGCGGCGGTGCTGCTGGACGACGAGCTCACCCTGGTGCGCCGGGCCGGGCAGGCCGACGTGCGGCCGATCATCGAGCAGCGCGACGAGGCCGTCGCCGACGTCGCGAAGCTGAACGAGCACTACCGGCGCAGCCGCGCGGAGGCCGAGGAGCTCAAGGGCGCGGTCGCCCGGCTGGAGGAGCTGCGCCGCGCCGAGGAATCCCGCGCGGACGAGCAGGTCCGCGAGCAGCAGCGGCTGCGCACCGAACTCGAATCCGGCCTGGAGCAGGCGCGGCTCGGTGCCGACCGCGACGCGGCCCGCATCGAGTGGCTGCGCGACTCCGTCGCCCGCCTGGAGCAGCGCACCGCGGAAGCCGAGCGCAGCGCCGCCGAGCTCACCGCGCGCAACGCCGAGCTCGCCGCGCAGAACTCGGCGCTGGTGCAGCGCGCCGTCCGCAAGTACCGCACCGTCGTGGAGCGCGTCGCGCCCCGCGGCACCGCGCGCCGCGACGCCTACGAACTCGCCCTCGGCAGGCAGCCCGGCGCGGTCGTGGCCGAGCAGGCGCCGGAGACGGGACCGGTCGCGGTGCCGCGCAGCGACGACCCGGTGGTCAGCGTGATCGTCCCGGTGCACGGCAAGTGGCCGTACACCCGGCAGTGCCTGCGATTCCTCGGCGGGCACCTGGTGTCGGTGCCGTTCGAGGTGATCGTGGTGGACGACGCCTCCCCGGACGACAGCGCGGTGCGGCTCGCGGAGTGCGAGGGCGTCCGGCTGGTGCGCGCCGAGCGGAACCTCGGGTTCATCGGCGCCTGCAACCTCGGGGCGCAGCACGCGCGCGGCAGGCACCTGTTCTTCCTCAACAACGACGCCGAGGTCACCGAGTCCTGGCTGGACCTGCTCATGTCCACTATGGACTCCGACGAGCGGATCGGGCTGGTCGGCGCGAAGCTCGTCTACCCGGACGGCCGGTTGCAGGAGTGCGGCGGCATCGTCTGGTCCGACGGCACCGGCTGGAACCTGGGGCGCAACGGGGAACCGGCGGCCTCCGAGCACAACGTGCTGCGCGACGTGGACTACTGCTCCGGGGCGGCGATCCTGGTGCGCGCCGAGGTGTTCCAGCAGGTCGGCGGCTTCGACACCCGCTTCGCGCCCGCCTACTACGAGGACACCGACCTGGCGTTCGCGGTGCGCGCCGCCGGCTACCGCACCGTGGTGCAGCCGAAGGCCGTGGTGGTGCACCACGAAGGCGTCTCCAACGGCACCGACCTGTCCACCGGCGTGAAGCGGCACCAGGAGCTGAACCGCCAGGTGTTCGTGGACAAGTGGCGGGACGTCCTCGCCGATCACCTGCCGGAGGCCTCGCCGCGGAACCTGTGGCTGGCCCGGCAGCGCGGCGCGCGCGGGCACCACGGGCCGATCGTGCTGGTGAAGGACCACCAGGTGCCCCGCCCCGACTTCGACTCCGGTTCGGTGCGGATCCGCCGCGTGCTGGAGCAGTTCGTGGAGCTCGGCGCCCGGGTCGTGTTCTTCCCCGCCAACCACGCGAAGCTGGAGCCCTACACCACCGAGCTGCAGCAGGCGGGCGTGACGGTGTTGCCGGAACCCGAGCTGCAGCAGGCGTTCCTGGTCGAGGCGGGCTCGGAGATCTCGCTGGCCGTGCTGTCCCGCCCGCAGGTCGCGTGGAGCCTGGTGGAGGAGCTGCGAACCCGCGCGCCGCAGGCCGTGCTCGCCTACGACACCGTGGACGTGCACTTCCTGCGGTTGCAGCGGCAGGCCGCGCTGGCCGAGGAGCAGGGCGAGCCGGACGTGGCGAAGGCGTTGCGGCGCAAGGCCTTCGCGTCCCGGGAGATGGAGCTCGGCCTGGTCCGCTCCTGCGACGTGACGCTGGTGGTGTCGGAGGCCGAGCAGGAGCTGCTCGGCGAGCTGGTGCCGGACGCCGACGTGCGGGTGCTGTCCAACGTGCACGACGTCCACGACGGCACCGAGTCCCCGTACGGCCGCCGCGACGTGCTGTTCGTCGGCAGCTTCGACCACCCGCCGAACCGGGACGCCGCGGAGTGGGCCGCAGCCGAGGTGCTGCCGCTGGTGCGCGAGCAGTGCCCGGACGCGGTGCTGCACGTCGTCGGCTCCAACCCGACCGAGGAGGTGCTGGCGCTCGCCGGGGACGGCGTCGAGGTGCACGGCTGGGTGCCGGACCTCGCCGCGCTGTACGCGCGCAGCCGGGTCGTGCTGGCGCCGCTGCGCTTCGGCGCGGGCGTGAAGGGCAAGGTGGGGGAGAGCCTCGGGCTGGGCGTGCCGGTGGTGGGCACGACGCTGGCGATGGAGGGCATGCACCTCGAACCGGAGCGGGACGTGCTCGTCGCGGACGACGCGGCGGGGCTGGCGGCGGCCGTGGCCCGGCTGCTCACCGACGACGCCACCTGGTCGCGGCTGTCGGCGGCGGGCAAGGCGGGCATCGCCGCGCAGTTCGGCCCGGACGTCTCCCGGGCAACCATCGCGAAGCTCCTCGACACGACTCTGTGAACTCGGTTTGCGTAGCGCTCGGGTGGCGGAACCTCAGCGTTCTCCTCGCTGCGGGATCGTTTTCACCGGTGGCTCCGCCACAGGCGAAAACGCTGTCCTCGCGAGGAGAACGCTGAGAACCCGCGGGTGGTCTTGTTGAGCGGGTGGGCGGCGGCTCAGCGGCTTCGCCGCTGACAGGAAACAGCCAAGATTCGCGATGCGGGTTCGAAGGCGGGCCGTGGGGTTCCGCCGCCTCAGTGCTGCGCGGCGCGAGTCGAAGTACCGGTCAGGGGCATCGGACGTGCGACGGCCCGCCATCCCACGGGATGGCGGGCCGTCGGTGTTCGGGAGCCGTCAGTCGCGGACGGTCGGCGGCGTCTGCGCGAGCTGCTGGTCCAGCAGCGCCTTGAACGCGGTCTGGGCGGCCGCCTTGTCCGGCGCGTTCACGTCCACGATGATCGCCCAGCCGTGCGCCACGTACGCGGTGCGGAACACGCCGCCGCCGGTCGTCATGACCTCCACGCCCCGGTACGACAGGTCGTCGTCCGCGGCGAGGCCCTGCTGGTCGTCCAGGTAGGCCTCCGCCACCGACTGCGCCGCCGTCTGGTCCGGCATCCGCACCGCGATCAGCACCGAGGTGGCGGCGCCGTCGCTGCGGCTGAAGAACCCGTCGATCAGCCCGCCCTGCAGCGCGGCGGCGCGCACCGGGTCGCGCAGCACGCCGGACTTGGGGCTGTTCTCCAGCGCCGGGCGGTCCAGCGGGCCGTTGTACGGGTGCGGCTCGCCCGGCGGCACGGCCACCAGCACCTCGGGGGTGGCGGCGGGCGCGGGCTTCGGCGCGGGCGGTTCCGGCAGCGGCTCGCTGGTCGGCACCGGCGGCGCCTGCTGCTGGGTGGGCTGCTGCGGGCCCGCCTCATCGCTGCCGGAGGTGAAGTAGAAGACGGCGGCGACGATGACGCCCACCAGCAGCACCGCGCCGAGCGCGATCCCGGCGATGGCCTTGCCCTTCGACGCGCCGTCGCCGACCTCGAAGACCTCCGGGCCCTGGCGCATCCAGCTGGTGTCGCCGTGCTCCGGCGTCGACGGCTGCTCCGGCTCGCCCCACGGGGAGGCCTGCTCGCCGGTGTTCCAGCCGGGCTGCTGGTTCCAGCCGGACTGCTGCTGGCCCGCCCACGGCTGCTGCCGGCCGACGTTGACGACCTGGGTGCTCTCCGACTGCTGCGCCATCGGGTTCGGCACGACCTGCGTGGACTCGTTCGACGGCTGCGGCTGCTGGGGCTGCTGGGGCTGCTGCTGGGCGGCCTGCGCGCCTTGCGCCGCCGCGGCGCCCCAGTTGAACGCCGGCGGGAACGGGCTCTGCTGACCACTTTGCGGGGTCCCCTGTTGGGGGAAGCCGCCGGAGGGCGTGCCGGGCTGCTGCTGCGGGAAGTCGCCGGATGCAGGTCCGGATTGTCCGCCCTGCGACCTGCCGATCAGCGCGTCCCGCCGGGAGCGGTACTCCTCGGCGGAGATCCTGCCTGCCGCGAGTTCGGCGTCGAGGTTGTGCAGCTCGTCTTGCCAGGTCACCGATGCGCCCTTTCCGGTTTTCACGAGTCGCTGCCGATGTGCGATCGATCGTCATTTTGCACCCCGGGAAGCGCGCGCGATGCACCGGCCGGATAACGATCCGCCCGGTGTGAGCAACTGCGCGCGGCCTCGCTCGTCGAAACGCGCGTCGAGATCGCGGTGCCACCGGATACGCTACTCGGCGTCGAGGGTGGGCTCGACGGTGACATCGCGGGGGTGAAACGGATGGGCACGCAGCGTGTCGATCACGCCCATCCCGAGCGGTTCGCCGAGCCCTCGCACGGTTTCGCGTGGATTCGCATGATCGGCGCGCTGCTGGTGATCTACGGGCACAGTTCGCCGCTGGTCGGAACGGGAGAACTGTTCCCGCCGGAATGGCCGGTGCAGCCCGACGAAGGCGTCCTCATGGGTTTCTTCGCGATGAGCGGATTCCAGATCACCGAGAGCTGGGTGCGCGATCCGCACCCGGTCCGGTTCGCCGCGAAGCGTGTCCTGCGGTTGTGGCCGCCGATGCTCACGGTGACCCTCGGCATGGCGCTGATCGTCGGTCCGCTGGTGACGACGCTGCCCGCGCGGGAGTACTTCGCCGCGCACGAGACCTGGGGCTACGTCGTCAACAACGCCGGGATGCTGACGCTGCAGCACACCCTGCCCGGCGTGTTCACCGCGAACCCGTGGCCGGACGCGGTGAACGGTTCGCTGTGGACGTTGCCGATGGAGCTGCTCGCCTACGGCGGGCTGTACGTCCTGCTGCTGCTCGGCGCGGCGAAGCAGCGGTGGCGGTGGCTGGCCGTCGCGGCGCTGATCGCGCTGGTGGTGTGGGACCGGCACCTGGAGCAGCTCCCCGGCGCGGAGTCGGGCGGTGCCCTGCTGAGCGTCCCGGTCGAGTCGCTGGTGGCGTTCCTGGTGGCCTTCGCGCTGGGCGTGGTGCTGAACCTCTACCGCATCCCGCTGTCGGTGACGGCCGCGGTCGCGGGCCTGGTGGTGCTGGCGGCGATGCCGAACAGCATCGCCGCGTCGTTCCTGATGACGTTCGTGGCGAGCTACGCGGTGGTGGTGGCGGGGCACTTCTGGCCCGCGCGGCTGACGGTGCCGGGCTGGTTCGTCAACGGCAGCTACGGCGTCTACGTGTGGGGCTTCCCGGTGCAGCAGCTGCTGGCGATGGCCGGGATCGCGAACCAGTACGTGATGCTGCTGTGCGCCGCGCCGATCGCGTACGTGCTGGGCACGGCGTCCTGGGTGTTCGTCGAGGACCCGACGATGAAGCTGCGCCGCTACGTGGCCCCGGACCGACCGGCCCGCGCCGCCGAGCAGCGCCCGCTGGACGGCGGTCGTGCGGAGGACGACGACCGCTGGGCGGACGAGGACGACTGGGACGACCACTGGGCGGACCGGGACGACTGGTCGGACGAGGACGACGACGACCGCGACGGCAGGGGCGACCGCGACGGCCACGAGCGCTGGGATGACCGCGAGCGCTGGGATGACCGGGACGGCCACGAGCGCTGGGATGACCGCGAGCGCTGGGATGACCGCGAGCGCTGGGATGACCGCGAGCGCTGGGATGACCGCGAGCGCTGGGATGACCGCGAGCGCCGGGACGACCGGGACGACCGGGAGCGCTGGGGCGCGCACGGCGAACGGTACGGCCGCGACGACCGCGAGGGCGGCCACCGAGCGCGCGGGGACGACCGCGACGACCGGGACCCCGCGGATCGGGACGGCCGCGCCGCGCTCACCGCCGCCCACCAGGCCCACGCCGAGCGCGGCGACCGGGACGACTTCGCGCCCCGGACCCAGCGGGCCGCCGTGCCGGTCCACCGATCGGAGCAGCCGCGGCACCGCGCCGACCCGCTGACCCAGCGCGCCGAATCCGTCCGACCCGACCCCGCCAGACCCGACCCCGGCCGCCCCGGCCCGGCTCGGCAGGAACCCGCCAGGCCCGAACCAGGCAGGCAGGAACCCGGTAGGCAGGAACCCGGCCGACCAGAACCAGTCCGGCAGGAACCCGCCAGGCCCGAACCGGTTCGGCCGGAATCCGGCTCACCTGAACCCGCCAGGCCCGACCCGGCCGCGCGCGCGGAACCGACCTCCCGCGCCGATCCGACCTCCCGCGCCGAGGCGACCCAGCGCGCCGAGCCGATCCGGAGCCCGGAACCGGCCCGGCACGTCGAGCAGCCCCGGCGCTCCGACTCCACCCAGCGGGTCGACCCCACCCAGCGGGTCGATCCGGCCCAGCACGCCGACTCGACCCGGCGGGTGGACCTGTCCCGGCGCTCCGAACCGCCCCGGCCATCCGAGGCCGACCACCCCACGCACCGCACCGAACGCCCCGCCGAGCTCCGCCCCCGCGCGGACCCGGAGCCGGCCCGCGCCGCGCCCCCGGTCTCCTGGCCGGGCGGCGAGCAGCAGGCCGAGCCCACCACCTCGCGCGGCTTCACCGGCGACCTCGCCGATCCGGCCTCCGCCGAACCGCACCGACGCAGGCGCGCCGCTCCGCCGCCCGCGGTGGAGGAGACCCGCCCGCTGGGCCGCTTCCCCCCGTCGCAGTCCTGACCGGCCGGTGTGACCTGCGCCGACCGGACTGGCGATCAGTCGAACGCGCGTTCTACGGTGTTGCTGCGTTCAGGGGAGGGGAGTCCCCGCGACGCACCCGCGCCCCGCGCCCGTCACCCCGGGCGCGGGGCGCTCCACATCGGGGACCACCGCTGATCCCGCGCGTAGCATCGGAGCCATGGGACTGTTCTTCGGCGACCGGACCCGCATGATCGGTCCGGACGAGGCGTTGCCCGGGCGTTCCACCCCGCTGCCGGTGCCGGAACGGCACGCGGTGTTCGGCGATCGCACGATCGTGCCGCCGTTCCCGCAGGACACCGAGTCGCTGGTCGTGGGCATGGGCTGCTTCTGGGGCGCGGAACGGGTCTTCTGGCGCACGGACGGGGTGTGGACGACGGCGGTCGGCTACGCGGGCGGCTACACGCCGAACCCGACCTACGAGGAGGTGTGCAGCGGTCTGACCGGGCACACCGAGGCGGTGCTGGTCGTGTTCGACCCGGCGGTGCTGGACCTGGCGGGGGTGCTGAAGGTCTTCTGGGAGGGCCACGACCCGACGCAGGGCCTGCGGCAGGGCAACGACCGCGGCAGCCAGTACCGCTCGGCGGTCTACTACGCGGATGACGAGCAGCGCGCCGTCGTCGAGCGGACCCGCGACGCCTACCAGGCGGCGTTGACCGCGGCGGGCCGCGGCTCGATCACCACCGAGGTGGCGCCGCTGGGCGAGTTCTACTACGCCGAGGGCTACCACCAGCAGTACCTGTCCGAGGCGAAGAACCCGAACGGCTACTGCGGCATCGGTGGCACCGGGGTGTCCTGCCCTGTCGGGCTCGTCACGGAGTGATCGCGGCCGGTCGCCCGGCGTGGCAAGATCCACTCGGTTCGGCCGGGGCGATCCCGGGTGAACCGCGATCGGAATTTTCCCGCGATTCCGTTCAATTAACAGAATTCCCGGACGGTCGCCCAGCGCGTCACCGGGAGCGCCGAATTCCGTTGAACGGAATTCGACGCACCGCGGCCCGGCGTGTTAGTGGCACGCCGGGCCGCGGCACCGGGGGACATTCTAGATCATGTAATCAGCCGAAGTTCACGTCGGCGCAGGAGTAGAACGCGTTCGCGGTGTCCGCGATGTCCCACACGCCGACGATGACGTGCCTGCCGGACTTGCCCTCCGGCATCTTCCCGTCGTGGGTGTAGGTGTTCGGCGGCTGGGCGCCGCCGTAGTCCACGTCGACGAACGGCGCGGGCTCGAGCTGGTCGCGGCTGATCGGCTGGTTCGGGTCCCAGCCGTCCTTCGTGACGAAGTAGCGGAACGAGCTGGTGGAGTGCGCGGCCGTGATCTTCCACTGGAACTGGAAGTCCTGACCAGCGGCGACGTCCGTGGTAGGCCACTGGCCACCGCGCGGGTCGTCGAGTTCGGAGAACTGCGCCACGCCTGCGGAGCAGATGCTGCCGTCCTGCGGGCCGGCTTCGGGGAAGCCCTTCGGCCCTTCGGCGCTCTGCGGTTCCCACTGGATGGCTCCGCAGTCGTTCAGCGTCCCGTTCGAGCAGGCCTCCTGGCGGCTCGCGGGGCTCTGGACGAATCCGTGCCCGGTCGCCACTCCGGATGTGAAAACCGGTAATGCCAATCCGGCGATGCTGACCGCGGCGATACCGATCGTGCTTTTCACACTTTTCTTGAGCATGGGGGAGTGCTCCTTTCTGAATCGGTGTCGCAAAATTACGTGTCACTCTTCTGGCTTAATAGCTCCGTTCCGGGCAACATGAGATTGGCAGACCCGCCGCTATTGGTCCAGACCTTGAGCCCGATTGGTCTAGCCCATGATCACCGTCGGCTTGCGGGGGACTGCCGCCGTGCGGACCATCCCGGCATGGCAGACAACGTCTATCGCGTCACCGAGATCGTCGGATCGTCCGAGCAGGGCGTCGATGACGCCGTGCGCAACGGGGTGCGCCGCGCCGCGCGAACGCTGCGGGAGGTGGACTGGTTCGAAGTCACCGAGATCCGCGGCCACGTCGAGAACGGCGAGGTCGCCCACTTCCAGGTCGGGCTCAAGATCGGGTTCAAGCTGGAGGACTGACCGGGGGCCGCGCGAGCAACCGGGCCCGCACGCGAAAAAGGCCCCGCCGTCACCGGCGGGGCCTTCTGCGAGCGGATGACGGGACTCGAACCCGCGACCCTCACCTTGGCAAGGTGATGCGCTACCAGCTGCGCTACATCCGCATCAACGATCTCGGAGGACTCGATCACCGGAGTGATCTTCGCGCCCCTCGAAGCGCTGTTGAGAACACTCTAACCCATCGTTCGCGGCCCGTTTCCGGGGGGTCACCCACCGCTCGGGCCGGCCCGTTCGAGCTCGACCCGCAGCAGCACGCGGTGCTCCTCGACCATCGCGCGCCGGTACGCCGCCCAGTCCTCGTGCTCCCCGGCGACCCGGCGGTAGTAGTCCTCCAGCAGCGGCAGCGCCGCGGGCTGCTCGACGACCTCCACCGAGCCGTCGACCCGGACCCACTCGCCGAAGAACTCGTCCGGCAGCACGCACACCCACGCCCGCGGGTCCCGCCGCAGGTTGCGCACCTTCGCGCTGCCGTCCCGGGTGCTGATGAGCGCGCGCCCCGCGTCGTCGACGGCGACCAGCACCGGGACCAGCTGCGGGGTGCCGTCGGCGCGCAGCGTGCCCAGCACGGCGCGGTGGTGCTCGCGCAGGAAGGAACGTGCCCGGTCGAGATCCATGTCGTCCTCCCGGTCGTCGCGGCCGCACCCACCGTAGCCCCGGTACCGCGGGTTCCGCGGTCGGCGAACCGGCCGGGGCTGGTCCCGCCGCCGTCCGTGATCGACAATGATCCGGGTGCCCCCGGGTTTCACCCTCAAGGCCGATGACGCACGCGATACGGTATCGGCACGCTCGGTGATGGTGCGCTGCCGCCGGAACCGGGGGCACGGCTGGGACGAACGATCCGAGAACGCCCGGCGCCGGGCGAGGAGGCGACGATGAACCGGGTGGTGCGGGGATCCGACGGCAGGCTGTGGAACGTGCGTTCCAGCCTGGAGTGGTCGAACCCGATCGCGGGTGACGACTTCGAGCACGACGTCAACGGTGGCGCCGGACCGGCGATCCTCATGTTCGGCGTGCTCGCGGTGCTGATCCTGACCTTCATCCTGTGGACCCCCGAAGGCGTCTACGTCCCGATCTGGGTGATCCTCCTGCTCGTCGCGGCGGTGCTGTTCTTCCCGGTCCGCTGGCTGATGCACCGCCCGTGGACGATCATCGCGGAGACCCCGGGCGACGAGGACGAGCACCAGCCGGAGCGCTGGGTCGGCGTGCAGCGCGGCTTCTTCAACACCCGCCAGGAGACGGCGAAGATCGCCCGCCAGATCGAGCTCTACGCCGAACCCGACATGAACGGTTCCCTCCAGCCGACCGAGTGAGCCGGGCCGCGGATCTTGGCAGACTGGTGGGGTGCCCGAGCTGCCGGAAGTCGAAGCGCTGGCGCGGCACCTGCGGGACGTCGCCGCCGGTCGCGCCGTCACCCGGGTCGACGTGGCCTCGATGAGCGTGCTCAAGACCGCCGACCCGCCGCACACCGCGCTGGCCGGCCGGACCGTGACCGGCGCGGACCGGCACGGCAAGTACCTGGACCTGGACTGCGACGGCCTGCATCTGGTGGTGCACCTGGCGCGGGCCGGCTGGCTGCGCTGGTCCGACGCGCTCCCGCCCGCCCCGCCCAAGCCGGGCCGCGGGCCGATCGCGCTGCGGGTGCACCTGGGCGGACCGGGCTTCGACCTCACCGAGGCGGGCACGCAGAAGCGGCTCGCCGCGTGGATCGTGCGCGACCCGGCGGAGGTGCCCGGCATCGCGCGGCTCGGGCCGGACGCCCTCGGGATCACCGAGGAGGAGTTCGCCGCGGTGCTCGCCGGGCGCTCGGAGCGGGTGAAGACGGTGCTCACCGACCAGTCGCGGCTGGCCGGGGTCGGCAACGCCTACTCGGACGAGGTGCTGCACCGCGCGAAGCTGTCCCCGTTCGCCACCGCCGGGAAGCTGGGCGAGGACGGGGTGCGGCGGTTGCACGCCGCGCTCCGGGAGCTGCTCGAGGACGCCGTCGACCGCTCCCGGGACGCGCCGCGGCTGAAGGCGGAGAAGCGCTCCGGGCTGCGGGTGCACGGGCGCACCGGACTGCCCTGCCCGGTGTGCGGTGACCTGGTGCGGGAGGTGTCGTTCGCGGACCGCTCGCTGCAGTACTGCCCGACTTGCCAGACCGGCGGCAAGCGGCTGGCGGACCGGCGGATGTCGCGGCTGCTGAAATGACCGCCGGTCGGGTTCGTCCGGCGCAGCCGACAGGTCCGAACGGAGCCGGTGAGCACCGTTCACCGACCGGAACCGGCTACCCGGCGTAGCGTTCTTGATTCCCCGAGTGCCGGGGACGAATACTGGTGGGCGTGCCGGAGATGTTGACCGAGCGGACCGTGCTGACCGCGCTCGCCGCCCTAGCCGTGCTCGGGATGTTCGTGCTGCTGTGCCGTTCGCGCCGGGTGAGCACCTCGGTGGAGGACGCGATGCTGACGGCGCTGCACCACGTGACGGGTGCCGCGCCGTTCCTGCGCGCGGGCATGACCCAGGAGTCGGCGGACAAGACCGCCCCCCACCTGCGCGAACTGCTGGCCTGCGTGGCGGTGGGCGTGGTGGACGCGGACGCGACGCTGCTGAGCTGGGACGGCGACGCGAACCACCACTACGCGGACCTCCGCGGCAAGATCGAGGTCACGCTGCGCGACGGCAAGCGCGAGTACATCGACCACACCGACCTGCTGTGCGACCAGCGGCCCTGCCTGATGCGGTACGGGGTGGTGGTACCGCTGGAGGTGTCCGGGGAGATCCGCGGCGCGCTGGTGATCATCAGCGGCGGGGATCGGAAGCGGCTGCTGCGCGCGGCCAGCGAGGTGGCGCACCACGTCTCCACCCACCTGGAGCTCGCCGAGCTGCAGGAGTCGAAGGAGAAGCTGGCGCACGCGGAGGTGCGGGCGCTGCGGGCGCAGATCTCGCCGCACTTCATCTACAACGCGCTCAACACCATCTCCTCGCAGATCCGCAACGACCCGGAGCAGGCGCGCGACCTGCTGATGGAGTTCGCCGACTTCACCCGCTACTCGTTCCGCTCCACCGGCCTCTACACGACCCTGGCCGACGAGATCCGCAACATCGACCGCTACCTGATCCTGGAGCGCGCCCGGTTCGGCCCGGACCGGTTGAAGGTGCAGCTCAAGATCGCGCCGGAGGTGCTGCCGGTGGTGGTGCCGTTCCTGGCGCTGCAACCGCTGGTGGAGAACGCGGTGCGGCACGGGCTGGCGACGAAGCCGGGCGGCGGCACGGTGTCGGTGATCGCCGAGGACCGCGGTTCCGAGGCGCTGATCAGCGTGGACGACGACGGCATCGGGATGGATCCGAACCGGCTGGACGCGGAACTGGCGAACGCGCACCTCACCGGCGCGCACGTGGGCCTCGGCAACATCAACAACCGGATGCGGGCGACGTTCGGCGACGACTACGGCCTGGTGGTGGAGACGGCGGAGGACGCGGGCATGAAGGTGATCATGCGGGTGCCGAAGTTCGCGCCCGGCGTGCTCCCGCTCCCGGTGGCGGCCTTCGACGAACCGGCACCGCCCGGCGCCACCCCGCAACCCAGCCGCTGACCCGCACCGGCCGGGTCCCTCACCTGCGGTGCGAACACCGGTTCCGGCGGCCGCGGAGCCGGTAACGTCGGGGCATGAACGACAACGCACCGCAGAAGTTCACCGACGTCCTGACCGGCAAGCTCGCCTCGAAGTTGCCGCCGAAGCTGGCCGAGCGGGCCGAACGCGGACCGGTGGTGGCGGTGGTCAAGTTGCACGGCACGATCACGCCCACGCCGAGCCCGATGAACCGCGGCACCATCTCGCTGCAGACCACCGAGTCCGCGCTGAGCAGGGCGTTCGGTCACGACCGGCTGTCCGCGGTGGTGCTGTCGATCAACTCGCCGGGCGGGGCGCCGACCCAGTCGGCGCTGGTCGCCGACCGGATCCGCCAGCTGTCGGCGGAGAAGAAGGTGCCGGTGCTGGCGTTCTGCGAGGACGTGGCGGCCTCCGGCGGGTACTGGCTGGCGTGCGCCGCCGACGAGATCTACGCGCACCGCACCTCGATGGTCGGCTCCATCGGCGTGGTGAGCGCGAGCTTCGGCCTGGACGGGCTGCTGGAGCGCATCGGCGTGCAGCGCAGGCTCTACACCGCGGGCGCCAACAAGGTGCGGCTCGACCCGTTCAGCCCGGAGAAGGACGAGGACGTGCGCTGGCTGCACGGGTTGCAGACCGAGCTGCACGAGCAGTTCACCGACTGGGTGCGGGAGCGCCGCGGGAGCAAGATCGCCGAGGCCGACGTGTTCACCGGCGAGGTGTGGACCGGGGCGAAGGCGAAGGAGCTCGGGCTGGTCGACGGCCTGGGCACGCTGCGCGGCGTCGTCGCCGAGCGGTTCCCGAAGGCGCACATCGTGGACGTCGAACCGCGCAAGCCGCTGCTGGCCCGGCTCAGCGGTGGCGGACCCGGTGCCCGGCTGGGCCTCGGCACGTCGGCGTCCTCGCTGGTGGAGGCGCTGGAGCAGCGCGCCCAGTGGTCGCGGTTCGGGTTGTGACCGCCCGGCGGAGCGCGGCGAGCCGCCGCGCTTCGCCGACCCCGCCGCAGTCCTGCCCGGGTGCGCACCGTACGTTGTTTCGGCGGCGTGACACACCTCACTCAGCCGTGGCTCACGGCGTGGCCTGTGTCGCTCGGCCGAGTGATGCCACGATGATCGACGCAGCGGCTGCCACGGCATCCCTCGGCGACGCCGCACGTGCGAGCCGGGCACCGCGACGACGCCGTCGTGGCGCACCGAGCCGAGAAACCTGATCGTGGACATTGCGCCACCCGGCGCGGCAGGATTGGCGTTACTGTGAGTATTCAACCGGACACGAGCGCTCAACCCGGCACCACGGGATTGGTGGTGCTGGCGGTGGACGACGAGATGGCCGGGCTGGACGAGATGAAGTTCCTGCTCGGCAACAACCCGCGGGTGGGCCGGGTGCTCACCGCGTTCGACGCCGCCGAGGCGCTGCGGTTGCTGCGCAGCGACGACCAGCTGCGGTCCCGGGACGGCGAGGACTCGGTGGTGGACGCGGTGTTCGCCGACGTGTCGATGCCCGGGCTCAGCGGCATGGAGCTCGCCAGGGTGCTCAACGCCTTCAAGCAGCCGCCCTCGCTGGTGTTCATCACCGGCCACGAGGAGAACGCGCTGGAGGCCTTCGAGGTGGGCGCGCTGGACTACATCATGAAACCCGCCGATGCGGACCGGGTGGACCGCGCGCTGCGCAACATCGAGCGCAGCAAGGCCGAACGCGTCGCCGGTGGCCGGGCGGACGCCACGGCCGCGGAACTCCCCGCCGCGGCCGACGAGGACGAGGTGATCCCGGTGGAACTCGCCGGAACGACGAAGATGGTCTCCCGCAAGACGGTCCGCTGGGTGGAGGCGCAGGGCGACTACGCGCGGCTGCACACCACCGACGGCGGCTCGCACCTGGTGCGGATACCGCTGGCGCAGCTGGAGGAGCGCTGGGCGGACGCCAACTTCATCCGGATCCACCGCTCGTACCTGGTGTCGATGACGCTGGTCACCGAGCTGCGGATGTCCTCGTCCGGCTATTCGGTGCTGCTCGGCGGCGGCGAACCGAAGGAGCTGCCGGTCAGCAGGCGGCACACCCGGGAGCTCAAGGACCGGCTGGTGCGAGCGCCGCGGCAGGGCTGGGGGTCGCAGGGATGAGCGCGCCCCACCGCCCGGCCGGCCGGGCATGACGCCGGAACAACCGGCGGCCGCCCCCGGTGGCCGCCGCCCCCGCAGGCAGCGCGTCGTCCTGTCCGATCGTCGCCGCAGCACGCCGGTAGCCCGTACGATCATGGAGCTGGAGGAGCAGACCAGCGTCGGCGAAGTGCTGGTCAGTTACCTGGTGCGCGCCCAGCTGCGGAGCGCACTGCTGATGACGGGTCTGCTCGTGGCCGGGTTGTTCGGCCTGCCGCTGCTGTTCTACGTGCTGCCGTCGCTGGGAGACATGGTGATCGCCGGAATCCGGTTACCCTGGCTGGTCCTCGGGGTGCTGCCCTACCCGTTCATGGTGTTGCTCGGTTTCTGGTACTCGCGGGCCGCGGCTCGGCACGAGCGCGATTTCCTGCACATGATCGAGCGGTAGCGGGGGCTCGGCGGTGCCGGAGACCGTGTTCTGGGCGTTGGGCGGGATCGCCGTCGTGGTGGCGGCGACCTTCGCGATCGGCGTGTGGGGGTCGAGCCACGCCCGGACCACCTCGGACCTGCACCGCGCGCGGCGCCTGGTGCGCGAGGAGCGCAACGCGGCCGCGATCTCCGGGGAGTACCTGTCCGCGGCGTCGTTCCTCGGCGTGGCCGGGCTGGTGCTCAAGGACGGGTCGCAGGCGCTCTGGTACCCGATCGGGTTCGCCTCCGGCTACCTGGCGGTGATGTTGTTCGTGGCGGCGCCGCTGCGCCGGTCCGGGGCGTACACGGTGCCGGACTTCGCGGTGGTGCGGCTGGATTCGCCGTGGCTGCGCTGGTTGACCACGGGTTTCGTGGTGCTGATCGGCTGGCTGTACCTGGTGCCGCAGTTCCAGGCCGCGGGCCTGACGTTCGCGGTGCTCACCGAGCTGCCCGCCTGGGTGGGGGCGGCGGCGCTGCTGCCGGTGGTGCTGGCGAGCGTGTTCAGCGGCGGGATGCGCGCGGTGACCCTGGTGCAGGCGTTCCAGTACTGGCTGAAGCTGTTCGCGATCACCGCACCCGCGTTCGTGCTGTTCGGGGTGTTCCTGCTGGGCGGTTCGGCGGAGCGGCTGGACGAGCCGGGGCCGGTGTTCGACGCGCGGACCGAGGTGTCGGTGGAGACGCCGGTGACCGTGCGGGTCGTGGAACCGACCTGGGTGCTGGTGGAGTCGCCGCGGGAGTCCCCGGGCGGCTCGCTGCAGCCGAACGGGCAGGCGAACACCTGGGTCGAGCCGGGGGAGTACGAGGTCGACGCGGGCAGCACGCTGACCTTCGAGCCGGGCGCCGCGGTGCCGGTGGTGTCCGAGGCGGAACCGGACAACGGGTCGTGGCTGCACCCGTCCGGCGGCGACCCCGCCTCGCTGGTGGGCACGTACTCGCTGCTGGTGGCGACGTTCCTGGGCACGATGGGCCTGCCGCACGTGCTGGTGCGCTTCTACACGAACCCGAGCGGGCACGGGGCGCGGCGCACGGCGCTGTTCGTGCTGGTCCTGCTCGGCACCTTCTACCTGTTCCCGACGGTGCTGGGGCTGCTGTCCCGGCTGTTCGTGCCGCGGCTGCTGGTCACCGGCCGGACGGATGCCGCGGTGCTGCTGCTGCCGAACGAGATGCTGCACAACCCGCTGGGCGGGGTCCTCACGGCGTTGACGGCGGCGGGCGCGTTCGCGGCGTTCGTGTCGACGTCCTCGGGGCTGGTGGTGAGCCTGTCCGGGGTGGTGTCGTCGAACTTCCAGCGGGTGAAGGGCTGGCACATGCCGCTGCTGCTGGTGGTGTCGGCCGTGGTGCCGATGGGCGTGGCGCTGGTGGTGGCGGAGCAGGACCTGGCGCGCAGCATCGGACTGGCCTTCGCGATGGCGGCGTCGACGTTCTGCCCGCTGCTGGTGCTGGGGGTGTGGTGGCGCGGGCTGACCGCGTTCGGCGCGGCGGCCGGTCTGGTGGCGGGCGGCGCGCTGGTGCTGCTGGCGCTGGCGGTGGGCGCGGTGCGGCCGGGCGGCGAGGGGCTGCTCGCCGAGCTGGTGCAGCAGCCCGCGCTGGTGAGCGTTCCGGTGGCGTTCCTGGTGATGGTGTTGGTCAGCGCGGGCACCAGGCAGCGGGTTCCGGAGGGCGTGTCCCGGGTGATGTTGCGGATGCACGCGCCGGATCGGCTGGGTTTCCAGGACGATCGGCGGGTGCGCAAGCCCGCGCCGGCCAAGGATTCCGGTGGCAGGCACCGCCGTTAGCCCGTTCGGCCCAGCAGTCCCGGGTCCGTGGCGCGGCCGGGGCCAGGGGGCGTGGCGATCCCGGCTCCGTGATCAGTGCGGACGTCCGTCCGGAGCGGGTCGCGCGGTGCTCACCGGCTGCGATCACCGGCCGCGCCCGCTGCGCCGGGGCGACGTGCCCGGTTCGTCCGGACGGCCGGGCGGGCGACTCGCTGACCTGCTGAGTCTCGTATTGGGCCGAACGGGTTGAAGGCGTGACAGGTGTCACGCCGCGTGTCATGATAGCGGGTTTGTCGGTGCACCGGTCACCCAGCGGATTGATATCAATCCACGTTCGGGGTCTATCCAGATTCGGACGAACTACGTAGCGTTCGCGCGTCGACAGGAGATAGAGGTCACACGTCGCCGGCGGGTGCGACCTCTCCTACCCAGGAGGACAACCGTGAATTCCACGGGCCAGAGCGACCCCAGCCCCGGCAGCGACTCCGGTCGTGAGCCCGGTCCGGGCCATGACCCCAGCGATGACCCCAGCGCCGATGACTCCAGCGCCACCCCCGGCCCCGTCATCGACGCCGAGACGTGGGCGGCCGCGCAGAGCAGCCCCGAATTCGCCACGCTGCGGCTCCGGCTGCGCAAGTTCGTCTTCCCGGTATCGGCGATCTTCCTCGTCTGGTACCTGATCTACGTCCTGCTCGCCGACTACGCGCACGGGTTCATGAGCATCAAGCTCGTCGGCAACATCAACGTGGGCCTCGTGCTCGGCCTGCTGCAGTTCGTCTCCACCTTCCTCATCACGACGCTCTACGTCCGGTACGCCAACAAGAACCTGGACCCGGTCGCCGAGCAGATCCGCGAACGCGTCGAAGGAGAGCAGCGGTGACCACACTCCAGGCCGCCCATCCGTTCCTCGCGCAGCAGACCGACACCGCGTCCAACCGGTGGCTCAACATCGGCATCTTCGGGCTGTTCGTGCTGGTCACCCTGGTCATCGTGTTCCGCGCGAGCCGGAACACGCGCACCGCGTCGGACTACTACGCGGCGGGCCGGGCGTTCAGCGGGCCGCAGAACGGCATCGCGATCTCCGGCGACTACCTGTCCGCGGCGTCGTTCCTCGGCATCGCCGGGGCCATCGCCGTGTACGGCTACGACGGGTTCCTCTACTCGATCGGTTTCCTCGTCGCCTGGCTGGTGGCGCTGCTGCTGGTCGCGGAGCTGCTGCGGAACACCGGCCGCTACACGATGGCCGACGTGCTCAGCTTCCGGATGCGGGAACGCCCGGTGCGCACGGCCGCCTCGCTGTCCACGCTGGCGGTGTCGTTCTTCTACCTGCTCGCCCAGATGGCCGGTGCCGGTGGGCTCATCGCGCTGCTGCTCGGCATCGAGAGCAAGGCCCAGCAGGCCATCGTGATCGCCGTCGTCGGCGCGCTGATGATCCTGTACGTGCTGGTCGGCGGCATGAAGGGCACCACATGGGTGCAGATCATCAAGGCCGCGCTGCTCATCGCCGGCGCGTTCGTGATGACGCTCTGGGTGCTCGGCCACTACGGCTTCAACCTGTCCGGGCTGCTCGGCGCCGCCGTGGAGCGGGCCGGGACGGGCGGCGAAGAGCTGCTCAACCCGGGCGCGCAGTACGGGGCCAGCGGCACCAGCAGGCTCGACTTCGTCTCGCTGGGCATCGCGCTGGTGCTCGGCACCGCCGGGCTGCCGCACGTGCTGATGCGCTTCTACACGGTGCCGACCGCGAAGGAAGCGCGCCGCTCCGTGGTGTGGGCGATCTGGCTGATCGGGATGTTCTACCTGTTCACGCTGGTGCTCGGGTACGGCGCCGGTGCCATGGTCGGGCCCGAGGCGATCAAGGACGCGCCGGGCGGGGTGAACTCGGCGGCACCGCTGCTGGCGCTGCAGCTGGGCGGGCCGCTGCTGCTCGGGTTCATCTCGGCGGTCGCGTTCGCCACGATCCTCGCCGTCGTCGCCGGTCTCACGATCACCGCTTCCGCGTCGTTCGCGCACGACATCTACGCGAACGTGATCAAGAAGGGGAAGGTCGACGACAAGAACCAGGAGGTCAAGGTCGCGCGGATCACCGCGGTGGTGATCGGCATCGTGTCCATCCTCGGCGGCATCGCGGCGAACGGGCAGAACGTGGCGTTCCTGGTGGCGCTGGCGTTCGCGGTCGCGGCCTCGGCGAACCTGCCGACCCTGCTGTACTCGCTGTTCTGGAAGCGGTTCAACACCACCGGGGCGCTGTGGAGCATCTACGGCGGGCTCGCCGTGACCATCGCGCTGATCGTGTTCTCGCCCGCGGTGAGCGGCAACGAGGAGGCGATGTTCCCCGCGCTGGACTTCGCGTGGTTCCCGCTGAAGAACCCCGGGGTGATCTCGATCCCGGTGTCGTTCCTGCTCGGCTACCTCGGCACCGTGGTCAGCAAGGAGCCGCACAACGCGGCGAAGTACGCGGAGATGGAGGTCCGCTCGCTCACCGGGGCGGGCGCCGAGAAGTCCACGCCGCAGCACTGATCGCCGGAGCACCCGCCGGGCTCCGCGTCACGGAGTGAGCGGACCGTTCGTCCGATGCGAAGGGACGGACGGTCCGCTCGTCCGTTTCCGCGGGAGCGGCCGGTATCTCCGGAGTGAGCGGACCGTTCGTCCGATGAGATCGAACGGACGGTCCGTCCGCGCCGCGACACCTCACGACGGGCCCACGGGGCGCGTGGCAGCATCGGGGTCGTGACTACCCCGATGCAAGTACCCGGTGTGCCGCCCGAGGACCTGCCCGCCGAGCTGCCGGACGCGAAGTCGGTGCTGCTGGACGTGCGGGAGAACGACGAGTGGGCCGCGGGCCACGCGCCCGGCGCGCTGCACATCCCGATGAACGAGGTCCCGCAGCGGCTCGACGAGCTCCCCGAGGCCGACCAGGTCTACGTGGTGTGCCGTTCCGGCGGCCGGTCCGCGCGGGTCACGGCCTACCTGAACGCGAACGGCTGGGACGCGGTGAACGTGGAGCGCGGCATGAACGGCTGGGCGGCTACCGGCCGACCGGTGGTGTCGGACGAGCCCGGCGCCGAACCGATGGTGCTGTGACGACGCCACCGGATCGCCCCGCCCGTTCGGGCCTGCGGGTGGAGTGGGTGGCCACTCCGCCGGGCGGGTTGCGGCCGCGGCGCCGCGCGCGCCCGCAGGCCCGCTACTCGGGTCCTCCGTCGTACCCGGGCGTCCCGCGCTGGGGTTTTCCGCTGCTGGGCTGGCGGTGGCCGTTGGCGCTGCCGACGCAGCGGCAGGTCGATCCGGTGCAGCGGGTGACGTGGTTGTCGGCGATGTCGTGGTCGGCGTTGTGGCTGATGGCGGCGGTGTCCGGCGTGGCCGCGGTGGCCGAGGCGTGGCGGTACGGCCTGCTGCTGATGAGCCGGGGTTCGGCGTTGTCGAAGGTGGCGCTGGACCTGTCGGACACGCTGGTGGTGACCTCGGGCGTGCTGAGCTGGCTGCTCGGGGCGACCAGCGGGGTGTTCGCGGTGCTGTGGCTGGTGTGGGCGCGGCGCGTGTCGGCGCGGGACCTGGAGGTGGTGCCGCGCCGCCCGGAGTGGCAGGTGGTGGCCGGCGTCCTGGTGCCGGGCTGGAACCTGGTGGCGCCGGGCACGGCGCTGGCGGAGCTGGAGCACGGCGTGCTGGTGGCGGCCGGTGCGCGCGAGCCGGGGGAGCGTCCCCGGCCGTCGCGGCTGGTGTCCCGCTGGTGGCTGTCGTGGGCGGTGAGCCTGCTGCTGGGCTGGGCCGCGCTGCTGTGGAGCTTCCGCGGCGGGGTGCAGGCGATGGCGGACGGCGTGGTGCTGCACTTCTGGGCGGACGTGGCGGCGTGCGCGTGCGCGGTGCTGGCGATGCGGGTGATCACGTACGTGACGAGCCTGCTGGTGCCGCTGGACCCGACGCTGCTGGTGCGCCCTCGCGTCGTGGGCGTGCGCGGCGCCCCGAAACCTCCGCGCGCGGCTCGCCCCGCGGACGCCCCCCGCTGACCTGGCAGCAGGCGAACGGCCCACTCCCCCGAACCGCACGAGGTGAGTGGCCCATTCGCCCAGCCGCACTGGGCGGGTGGCCCGTTCACCTGGGTGGAGCTCCGAGGTGAGTGGCCCATTCGCCCAGCCGCACGGCGTGAGTGGCCCGTTCACCTGGCGGGTCTCCGGCGTGGCGGGCTCGCGCGTGCAGCGGTCGGGATAATGCCCGGCATGGGTTCCCCGCAGGTCGTCGCGCACCGCGGTGCGTCGGCGGAACGCGCCGAGCACACCCTCGCCGCCTACCAGGTGGCGCTGGACCAGGGGGCCGATGCGCTGGAGTGCGACGTGCGGGTCACCAGGGACGGGCACCTGGTGTGCGTGCACGACCGCCGCGTCGACCGCACGTCCTCGGGCCGCGGCGTGGTGAGCGAGCTGACGCTGCCCGCGCTGTCCCGCTTCGACTTCGCGCACTGGCACCACGAGCTCCCGGAATCGGCGGACGAGCTGGTGTTCGAGCCGCAGGCGAGCGCGGCCATCGGTGCTTCGCAACGCCGCATCCTGACGTTCGACGACCTGCTGGGCCTGGTGCGCGCGCAGCGCCGCCGGGTCCGGTTGTTCGCGGAGACGAAGCACCCGGTGCGCTACGCGGGCCTGGTGGAGGCGAAGTTGACGGCGGCGCTGGCCCGGCACGGCGTGTCGGCTCCGGCGTACAAGGACGAGTCGCCGGTGGTGATGATGTCGTTCTCGTCGGCGGCGGTGCGCCGTTTCCGCGCGGATGCGCCGAGGGTGCCGACGGTGCTGCTGTTCGACCGGGCGTCGCGCGCGGCGCGGGCGGGGGAGCTGCCGCGCTGGGCGGATCTGGCGGGCCCGAGCATCCGGTTGCTGCGCCGGGATCCGGAGCTGGCGGGCCGGTGGGCGGATCGCGGCCGGGCCACCTACTGCTGGACGGTGGACGATCCGGCGGACGTGGAGCTGTGCCGCCGCGCGGGGGTGCGGTTCGTGGCGACGAACCGGCCGGGTGCGACCCGGCTTCGGTTGTCGGGCGGCTGACCCGGGACGCCGGTCGCGGCGGGGGCTCGATAGCGTCGGTGGGTCTTGTCACAGCTGCGAGGAGGCTTCGAGTGTCGAAGCGTACGGCCACCCCGTCCCAGCGAGCTGAGGGCGCCGTCGGCCCGAGGCAGCCGTGCCCGTGCGGGTCGGGGAAGCGCTACAAGGCGTGCCACGGCAAGGCGGGCGGCGCCACCGATGTGATCGTGACCAGGCCTTTCGAGGGTCTCGCGGCGGAGGGCGATCTGGTCGCGCTGCGCGAGTTCGTGCCTTCGGCGACGGCGAAGCTGCCGCTGCGCTCCGGCGAGGAGGTGACGGTCGCGTCGGTGCTGCCGATGGCGGCCGCCGCGGTCCGGCGCACGGACGGGCGGGCGTTCATCGGCCTCCAGGTGCAGACCCGTTCGGGTGATCTGAGCCGGGACGTGGCTCGCGCGATCGAGTGGGTCTTGCAGGCGGAGCCGGGTCAGTCGCTGCCGGTGGTGGGTCCGGAGCCTGCGCAGGCGGAGGTGCCGACGCGGCTGCAGGACCTGCTCGACCCGGCCGCGGAGCTGGACGTGCAGCTGCACGAGGACTTCTCGTGGTGGCTGCCGGAGGGCACCGAGGCGACCGGCGAGGTCGCGCTGTCCCTGGAGCGGGCGAACGCGGCGATCATGCCGACGGAGCGGTTGACCGCGGAGGGCGCCCGCTCGGCGTACTGGGTGGATCCGGGCGAGAAGGCGCACCTGCGCTGGGTGCGCCCGGAGCCGGAGGAGCAGCTGCTGGCCGCGCTGGCCCGCCTGTCCGCGCGCGGTGAGCTGGCGCTGGACGAGGACAGCCGGTTCGCGGGTTCGTTCCGCGCGCACGGCGTGCTGGTGCCGGTGTGGGACCTGGACCGGGACAAGCACCCGCGGGAGTGGAACGAGCCGGCCGCGGCGCTGGGCCGCCGGTTGGCGGAGGCCTTGGAGTCGCTGGCGGACACGCCGCTGGACGCGACCGAGCGCCGGTCCCGCGACGGCCTGCGCGGCCGCCAGGTCACCTTGCGCTGACGCGATCCGGCCGGGCGCGCGCTAGCCCGTTCGAGTGAAGACGGGCGGTTCCGGCAACCGCGCGCCCCGGCCTCGCGTGTCCTCTCCGCAGCGAAAGCCCGGGGAGGGGAGGCGGCGTGACCGCTCACATGCCTGCCGTGCGCGCCTCGTCGGAGGCGGCGGTGGGTTGGTCGCGCCCGGCAGCACTGCAAGGGGATATGGCGACGGAGGACGATTTCGCGGAGTTCGTGCGCGTCGCCCTGCCGGGGTTGATGCGCTACGGCCACGCGCTGACGGGAAACCCGCACGATGCGGCCGACCTGGTGCAGACGGTGCTGGAGAAGGTCGGCGCCCGCTGGGCGAAGATCCGGCAGCAGTGCGAGGAGCCGCGCGCGTACGTGCGCAAGGCGATGGCGAACGCGCACGTGAGCCGGTGGCGGCGGACTCGCCGGGAGACGTTGCTGGCGGAGTTCCCGGACGTGCCCGCGGTGGAGTCGCCGGACCGGTTGGAGAACGAGCCGCTGTGGCAGGCGCTGCGCGGGTTGCCGCCGCGGCAGCGCGCCGTGGTGGTGCTGCGCTACTACGAGGGCCTGTCGGAGGCGGAGATCGCCGAGACCCTCGGCGTCAGCGCGGGCACGGTGAAGAGTCAGGCGAGCAAGGCGCTGACCTCGTTGCGCCGCAGGCTGGGCCCGGTGTTCGAGGGCGGTGGGGTGTGATGGGCGACCTCGACGACGAGCTGCGCCGGATGTTCGCGGACGACCGGCTGGAGGTGCCGGTCCGCACCGGCGCCGAGTGGTCCCTGGTGGCGGGCGCGCGGCGGCGGCGCAAGCGGCAGACGACGATGGCCGCGGTGGGCGGCGTGCTGGCGATGACGGTGCTGGTCGGCGGTGGCGCGGTGCTGGTGGCGCGGCCCGATCCGGCGCAGCTGCCGCCCGCGGTCCCGCCGGTGGTGGGGTCGTCGGTGCCGTCGCCGGTGGAGACGCCGCTGCCGTTGCCGACGTCGCCGCCGGTGCCCGCGGATCCGGCGCCGGGCGGGGGCTGGGTGCCGCGCTGGTCGCCGCCCGAGCGGGGCGATCCGGCGGAGGACGCCGAGGAGGAGCGGTTGTCGATCCTGCGGGAGGCCACCTCCGAACCGGAGCCCACGTCGTCGGAGCCGTCCGAACCGTCGGAGCCGGACCCGACGTCGTCGGAGCCGACGGAGCCGTCGACCGAACCGTCGTCCGACCCGGGCTGACCGGAACGCGCGACGGCCCCGGGGCTCGGGTGAGCTCCGGGGCCGTCGGCCGCGTGGTGGGTGCGGTCAGCTCAGAGCGCTCCGCCCGCGGCGGGCGGCGCGGTGGGGTCGGAGCCCTCGTCGCCGACGCTTTCGCGGGCGAGGAAGTTCTCCACGTCGAACAGGTTGCCGCCGGAGCGGTCGACGACGGCCAGCAGCGTGGACATCTGCGAGACCTCTTCGACCTGTTCCTTGAGGAACCACTGGAGGAACTGCTCGCCGAGGTAGTCGTCCTCCTCGCGGGCGGCCTTGGCCAGCGTCACGATCTCCTGGGTGACCTCCCGCTCCTGCTCCAGGGCGAGGGCGACGAGTTCGCGGGTCTCGGTGAAGTCGTTGCGGACCTCTTCGATGGACGGGATGGCGACCTTGATGTCGTTGTCCATCAGGTACTGCACGATCATCATGGCGTGGTTGCGCTCTTCGATCGACTGGCGGTAGAAGTGCGCGGCCAGCCGGGGCAGGTCTTCGTTGTCGAACCACACCGCGACCGCGAGGTACTGCTGCGAGGCGGTGAGCTCGTTGCGCACCTGGTCCTGCAGCAGCTGGTGGAATCGGGATTCGCGGGGACGGATCTTCTTTGCGGTGGTGGGCATGGCATGAAGAATACGCTCCAATTGACACCTCGCAATTCGTCAGGTAACCCTTGGAAATGTTCGCCGAACCTTGGTTAAGTTCACTTTGCCTTATTTCGGCAAGGCAATCCTAAGTGGATTCAGCCGGGTCTGGGATAGGTGAACTCGGCGCTCTCGCGCGGGTCGGTGGCGCGCAGTCGGGAGATGATCTCCGCCGTGCCCGCGGCGCCGTCGTGGCTCGTCGAGTACTCGGCTGAACCGTCCGTGACCAGCACGTAGACCTGGCCGGCGCGTTCGTGCGGCTTGGCCCACCGCAGGCCGCAGTCCCACTGCCCGAGGATTCCGGGTTCGGCGTCGAGCGCCGCGGCCACTTCGCGCGCGGTGCGCCGCAGATCGGTCTCCCACGTGCGGTCGGCATGGCATCGCACGATTTCCGCGACGTACTGCCTGGTGCGGAACCGCAGTTCTCGCGGAGGTTCGACGTCCCCGAGGCAGTGCACCGTGAAATCGGTCCACACGATGTGGTCGTAGTCGTTGTTGAACCGGTCGTTCTCGATCCGCGCACTGGCGAATCCGCACCCTTCGACGCCGCAGTCGCAGCGCCACAGCAGCGTCGTCGGCGGTTGGTGCGGCGACTCGGGCGGCAGCAGCGGACTCGTCCTGCCCAGCAGGTCGTCCGGGTCCCGGCCGACGCCCTTCAGCCCCAGCGTCCGCCCGAACAGGTCCTCCCCGTCGACGAGGAACACCAACGCGGGTCCGCTCGCGATCCCCATCTCGGCCTGCTCCACCCGCAGCTCGAACTCGCTGTACGCCGGTTCCTCCAGATGCGCGATGCCGAATCCCATGCCTCCACTCTGGCAGCGGGGGACGGCGCGCACGCCGAATCGCTCGATCCGGTCGCTCACAGGGAGGCGAGGAACGCCGTCCACTGGGATCGGGTGAAGCCGAGCGTGCCGCCGGTGCGGTCCTTGGTGTCGCGCACCGCGACCGCCTGCTCGGCCACGGCGACCTCGACGCAGTGTGAGTTGTTGGCGCTACGGCTGGATTTCCGCCAGCAGAGCGCGTCTTGCGACGTTGTGGCTTCGATCCTGTCCATGGACCTCACTATAGGAGTGGGCTAAAGCTCGTCCGCAGTCTTCTTGATCAGCTTGAGCGACTCTTCCCTGTTCAGCGAGTGTTCCGCCGCAGAGGAAACGGCGATGCTGTACTCGCGCACCGCCAGTTGACTGGAGGTCAAGCGGGTCGAGGTCACGGTCTCTTGCCAGAGCATCGTCGGGAGTTGCCCGCTCGGGAAGTCCAGCAGCAGGAAGGACGAACCGCCGAGGGCGTCACCTCCGGTCGCCTCGAACGGAACGATCCACACTTCGATGTGGTCCTCGTGGTTCTCGATGAGATTCGCCAAGTGGTTCAGCTGGTTCCGCAAAGTGAGTCGACCGCCGATCTGCTGTCGTAGCGACGCTTCGGTCATGATCGTGCGCAGCCGCAGCGGATCGTCGCCGGTGAGTCGCCGTTGGCGCCTCATCCGGCACTCGACCCTGCGATCGGCTTCTGCCAGCCGGACGTTGGGCGTTCCGGACTCGATGATCGCGCGGGCGTAGTCCTCGGTCTGAAGAAGTCCGTTCACCAGGCCGTTGTCGTAGGTGCAGACGCTCTCCGCCCCGTGCTCCAGTCCGAACAGGCGGAGTAATTCGCTGCTGAACAGCGCGCTGTAGCTCGTCCACCAGCCGCGTCGACTGCCTTCGTCGCGGAGATCGCGCAGCTCGTCCTGCTCTTCGGCGGTGAACTCGTAGGCGCCGAGCAGTGCTTCCATCTTGTCGGGGGAGAGGTTCTTCTTGCCCTTCTCCACTTCGGAGAGGAACGCGGGCGTGATGCCGACC
The DNA here is from genome assembly GCF_057736575.1 of Saccharopolyspora sp. MMCC62. Classification (NCBI taxonomy): domain Bacteria; kingdom Bacillati; phylum Actinomycetota; class Actinomycetes; order Pseudonocardiales; family Pseudonocardiaceae; genus Saccharopolyspora; species Saccharopolyspora sp. MMCC62. Next base: position 689,769 of record NZ_JBYKCM010000002.1, read on the forward strand.
CGCTTCGCGCCGTCCGCGCCGGGCAGCCCTTCGGCTTCGCGCTTCTCCCGGACCCGGCGGCCCAGCTCCCAGTTGGCGACGGTCGGTGAGTTCGGTGCCATGCGGAACCACCTCGTAGTCGATCACTCGATCAGGTTCAGGTCGAACAGGTCGCTAGCTAATTCGCTCGCGGATCACTAGCTTCGTGTCAGACGGTGACGATAGACCACTCCGAGTCACCGTCGGCGGCGGCCTCGGCACCGGTACCTCCCCGACCCCGGAGCCGGGGCCGCCGCTCTTCCCGGGTGGGTTCCCGCAGCGATGAGAGGTGATCGGCGTGCTCGGTGGTGCTTCAGGACTCGTCGTCTACTGGCGGCCGATGGGCGGCGCTCGGCACGCGTTCAGCCCGGACCGGCCGCCGCGCGAAGGGGAGTGGCGCGGCGCGCTGTGCGGCGCCGCGGGCGAGCTCACCGAACCGTCCGATGTGGACTGGCTCGACCCGACCTGCCCCGACTGCGGCCACCGGGCCCGAGCCCTGCTCGACCTGCGCCGGAACTCGCGGCCCTAGCGGCGGTTCACAGCTCGCCGCGGGTGATGGGGCAGGACATGCAGCGGGGGCCGCCGCGGCCGGAGCCGAGTTCGGAGCCGCTGATCGGGAGGACTTCGACGCCGGCGTCCTCCAGGCGCGCGTTCGTCTCGGCGTTGCGCTCGTAGGCGACGACGACGCCGGGGGCCAGGGCGAGCGTGTTGTTGCCGTCCTCCCACTGCTCGCGCTCCGCGGTCACCGGGTCCAGGCCGGTGTCGATGACGCGCAGCCGGTCGATGCCCATCGCGTGCGCCGCCGACTCCAGGAACGGTTCCGGTCCGGACACGGACACGCCGTCCTCGTGCGGGCGCAAGGCGTACGCGGTCAGCGAGTCCTGGATCGCCGGGTACATCACCACCGCGTCGGCGGCGACCATCGTGCACACCGTGTCCAGGTGCATCGAGGCGCGCTGCTGGGTGATCGGCACCGCCAGCACGGTGTGCGCCAGGTCGTCGGCGAACATCGAGCGGGCGAACGATTCCGCGCCGGCCGGGGTGGTGCGCTCGCCGACGCCGATCGCGACCACACCCGGCGCCAGCAGCAGCACGTCCCCGCCCTCCACCGGTGCGGAGTGCGCGCCGTACGCGCGGCCGGAGCGGGAGAACCGCGGGTGGTAGGCGTAGATCAGGTCGGTGATCGCCGACTCGCGGCGCCGCGCGGGCATCGCCAGCGCCGCCACCGCCACCCGGTCTCCCACCCACACCGAGGAATCCCGGGTGAACAGCAGGTTCGGCAGCGGGGCCAGCGCGAAGTCGTGCGGCAGGTGCATCCGGCGCACCAGCGAATCGCCTTCCGCGGCGGGGAGTTCCTCGAAGGTCATGCCCGCGATCAGCGCGCCCGCCAGCGCCTTCTCGTCCACTGTGGACAGGTGGGAGCGGAGCACGTCGGCGATGTCGGTGCCGAGCTCCCGCTCGTCCACCGCGCTGTGCACCGCGGCGGCCCGCGCCCGCGGATCCGCGAGGGTCTCCACCAGCAGTTCGTGCAGCAGCACCACCTCGATGCCGCGGGAGCGCAGCACCTCGGCGAACGCGTCGTGCTCGGCCTGCGCGCGGTCCACCCACGGGATCGCGTCGAACAGCAGCTGATCGCTGTTGCGCGGGGTGAGCCGCTTGAGCTCGTCGCCGGGGCGGTGCAGCAGGACGGTGTGCAGCGGGCCTACCTCGCTGCGCACGTGCGGTTCCCTCGCGCGTGGGTTCACGCCGCCGAGCCTAGCCGTCACGTTCGAAAAGAACCCTGTTCCGCCGCCAAAAACATCGGACGTTGCGCGAAATCCACCCCGGAACGCCGGTTCGTTGCACGCCGCCCGCGAAACGGATCACGCGATCGGGAACGGCTCGGCCCGCGGGTCCCGCACCGGGTCAGGGCAGCCAGCCGACCTTCCCGCGCAGGGCCGCGTAGCCGACGAAGGCGACCACGTCGATCAGCGCGTGGCCGAGCACCAGCGGCCACAACCGGTTCGTCCGCTGCCACACCCGGCCGAACACCAGGCCCATCACCACGTTGCCGACGAACCCGCCGAAGCCCTGGTACAGGTGGTAGCTGCCGCGCAGCACCGCCGACGCCCACAGCGAGCGGTTCTCCGACCAGCCCAGCTGCCGCAGCCGGGTCAGCAGGTACGCCACCACCAGCGCCTCTTCGGCGAACGAGTTGCCGAACGCCGACAGCACCAGCACCGGCGCCCGCCACCACGCGTCGTCCAAAGTGGACGGCTGCACGGTGAGGCTCAGTCCCAGCGCGTGCGCCGTCAGGTACAACCCCAGCCCCGGCACCCCGATCAGCGCCGACAGACCCGCGCCGCCCAGCGCGTCCCGCCACGGCCGCGACCGGTCGAGGCCGATCCGCGCCAGCGCGATCCCGCCGCGCCACAGCAGGAAGATCCCCAGCGCGCCCCACGCGAACAACCGCAGCACGTTCAGCAGCTGCTGCGCCAGGTCCAGCAGCCCGGCCTCCGCCTGCGGCGCGTTGATCGCCACCGATTGATCCGCCAGCGACTGCGGCTGGGACAGCGCGTCCAGCAGCGACAGCAGGCTCTGCAGGCCGGACATGCCCAGCGTCACCGCGAACACCACGACCAGCTCCACGCCGATCGCGCGCCGCTGCGCCGGATCGGTGAGCCGGGCCGGTTCCTCGGGGCGGGCCGGGCTCAGCCACTCGCGCAAGGTGCTCACCCGCGGAACCGTACCCGCGCGGCGCGGCGGAACCCGCGCCGCCGCAACGGGATCAGGCCGAGCGCTGCCCCGCCAGGAACGGGCAGCCGACCAGCCGCCGCAGCTCCAGGCCCAGCGACTCCGCGGTCTCCACCGGTTCGGAGAACGCCAGCCGCACGTCGTGGTCCCCGTCCGCCGACTCCACCCGCAGCCGCAGCCCGAACCGGTCCAGGCCCAGCGGGCGGATGTGCCCGCCGCGCAGGTCGTCCGGCAGGTGCCGCGCGAGCATCCCCACCACGTCCCGGTGCGCGCTCTCCAGGTGCCGCAGCCAGCCGTCCTCCAACATGCAGAACGGATCGGGCCGGGCGGCGGTGAACTCGGCGGCGGGCACCGAGCAGGTGCCCTCCGCGTCGGCCAGCACCAGCGACGCCGGTTCCAGCTTGAGCACCGAAGCGCCGTGGCCCGCGTCCAGCAACCTGCTGTCCGGGCGCTGCTCGGCGACCGCCAGCACGTCCTCCCGGGCATCGGTTCCGGTCAGCACGCGCAGCTGGCCGGTCAGCCACAGCAGCCCGCGCACCGATTCGCGCAGCTGCACCGGCGTCGGGTCGGCCACCTCCAGCACCGCCGCGATCTCGGTGCGCGGCGCCTGCCACGCGGTCGCGACCAGCGGGTGGTCGTCGCCGAGCAGCACCGTGGCGGTGCCGTCCGGATGCACGTGGTGCAGCAGCGGTGCGATCCGGGCGGAACTCTCCCCGGAAGGCATCAACGCAGCCCTGCCACCTCGTCTAGCGATCGTCCGGGCCCGCTCCGCCGGGGTCGGCTTGGCCGGGCGACGTGTCGTCCTCTCGCGCACCGCTCACCTCCAACTTAGGTAAGCCTAACCCAGCAGGTCCGCAGGGGAAAGCCGCTGTCCGTCTTACCAGCTGATCGGCGCACCGCGGGGCTGTGCGCGGGAAGTTTCCACCACCGCCCGGGTGTTCTCCCGCGGTCCGGGACGGGTGGCGCCCGCGAAATCGGCGGGGGAGATCGGGTGCGCGGTTCCAGCGGACCGGTGTCGGGACGGTGGCGGGCCGGATCGATCCGCTCACCGGAACGGCCGCAGCGCCACCCCGATCGATACCCCCAAGATCACCCGAGTGGATCAACGAGCCCCGCGAAGGCCGCCACCAGCAGTGATGATCCGCCGGATGCAGGCGGGAAACCGCCGCCGTACGCCCGTACCTCGGCCACCTTTGTTCACCGAACGGCGCGGCATTAGCGTGTCTGCCGTGTCAAGCGCTGTTGAGCTTCGCGCGCCCGGTCCGCGCGGCATCCCGCCACTGTTCGCCCGACTGGTCGACGACGCAGCGCTGTTCCCACCGGGCAGCGCGCAAGTCGACCACGCGGTCAACGCCCACCTCGCCGCCCGGACCGGTGAGTACTCGGGCGTGCTGGGCCCGATGCTGTGCCAGGCCTCCCGGCTGGCCGAGCTCATCACCGAGCTCGCCAAGGCCAAGCCCGCCGAACCCGTCCCGCTGTCGCTGGTCTGCGACACCGGGCTCGGCGGCGTGCCCAAGGCGCTGTCCATCATCGAAGGCCGCCAGGAACTCCTGGCGCTGCGCATGGTCGAGATGCCCGCGCCCTCCGACGTCGACGACGTCTGGCTGGAACGCGTCTCCGAGTTCGTGCCCGAGGACGTCGTCCGCGTCGTCGAACCCCGCCGCAGCCCCGAAGGCTGGCTGGACGGGATCAAGCGCGTCGCCGAGCACGGGTGCTGGCCGAAGCTGCGCACCGGTGGCCCCACCTCCGAATCGGTGCCGCCCGTCGACGTCGTCGCCGACTTCCTCGCCACCGTCAGCACGTTGAGCGTGCCGTTCAAGACCACCGCGGGCATGCAGACCGCCGTCCGCGGCGCCGACCCGGAAACCGGGTTCATGCAGCACGGCTTCCTCAACCTGCTCGTCGCCACCGCCCGCTGCCTGTCCGGCAAGGACGTGCGCGACGCGCTTGAGAGCGCCGACGGCGAGGCCCTGGCCGCCGAGGCCGGTTCGCTGTCCGACGCCGCCGCGACCGCCGTGCGCGACGTGTTCGCCTCCTACGGCGCCTGCTCGCTGACCGACCCGGTGACCGACCTGGAAGGACTGGGGCTGTTGTGACCTGGATCGAGGACCCCGAGTTCGCCGCCGACCGGCCGTTCGGACCGCAGACGCTGCCCTACGGGGTGCTGGTCACCTCGACCGGACCGGTGGTGGCCGTGCGGGTCGGCAAGCACGCCTTGCCGCTGCGCGGCATCGCGGACTCGCTGGGCCCTCGGCTGGCGGACCTGGCCGGTGCGCGCTCGCTCGACCCGCTGCTGGCGGCCGGGCGGGCTCGCTGGCGGGAACTGCGGGAACGGCTCACCGAACTGGTCACCGCCCGCACCGCGCCCGCCGGGGCCGAACTGGTGCGCACCGACTGGCACACGATGGTGCTGCCGTTCACCGTCGCCGACTACGTCGACTTCTACTCCTCGCCGCACCACGCGCGGAACGTGAGCCGCATCCTGCGGCACGGCGCGAGCGAACTGCCGGAGAACTGGACGCACCTGCCCGTCGCCTACCACGGCCGCGCCGGGACCGTCCGCGTCTCCGGCACCGATGTGCCGCGGCCCAGCGGGCAGCGGCGCACCACCGGCGACCGCAACCCGGCGTTCGGGCCCACCCGCAGGCTCGACTTCGAGGCCGAGGTCGGCTTCGTCTGCGGCGGTGAGACCGCGTCCCGGGTGCCGACCGAGGACTTCGCCGAGCACTGCTTCGGCGTGGCGCTGGTCAACGACTGGTCCGCGCGGGACGTGCAGCTGTGGGAATCGCAGCCGCTCGGCCCGTTCCTGGCGAAGTCCTTCGCGACGTCCATCGCCGGCTGGATCACCCCGCTGGAGGCCTTCGAGCACGCGCGCATCCCGGTGGCCGAACCGGACCACGCGCTGCACGACTACCTCACCGAGACCGAGCCGTGGGGCCTGGACCTGTCGCTGGAGGTGCGGTGCAACGACATCGTGCTGTCCCGGCCGCGGTTCGCCGACATGGCCTGGTCCCCGGCGCAGCAGCTCGCGCACCTGACCGTGAACGGGGCGACCGTGCGGCCCGGCGACCTGTTCGCCTCCGGCACCGTCTCCGGGCCCACCAGGGAGGAGCGCGGCTGCCTGTTCGAACTCACCTGGGGCGGCTCCGAACCGATCACGCTGGACGACGGGGAGCAGCGCACCTTCCTCCAGGACGGTGATCGGGTCACACTCGGTGGCACCGCGCCCGGACCGGACGGTTCGGTGATCGGCCTCAGCGAGGTGACGGGCACGGTCCTGTCCGCGACCTGGAGGTGACCGGTGCCCCGAACCCCCGACCCGGCGAGACCACCTGATCCGGCCCCGCCGAGCGCGGCGCACCACCGCGCACCGGCGCGGGGGCCGGTCGCCAAGGAGACCTCGCTGACCCTGGAGCGCGGGCTCAACCTGCTGCAGGCCGTCGCCGAAGCCGACGGCGCCGCCCCCACCATCAGCGACCTCGCCGCGACCGTCGGCGTCAGCCGCGCCGCCGTGTACCGGCTGCTCGGCCCGTTGCAGGACCGCGGGCTGGTGCGCCGGGAGGGCACCCGGGTGCGGCTGGGGCTCGGCGTGCTGCGCGTCGCCGGGCGGGTGCTGCCGCAGCTGCGGTTCGCCGCGACGCCCGCGCTGCACGAGCTCGCCGAGCAGGCGGGCGCCACCGCGCACCTCACCATCGCCGACGGCGGCGAAGCGCAGGCCGTCGCCGTCGCCGAACCGTCCTGGACCACCCACCACGTCGCCTACCGGATCGGCACCCGGCACCCCGTGCAGCGCGGCGCCGCCGGCCGCGCGGTGGACCTGCCCGCCGACGGGCCGCCGTGGGTGATCAGCAGCGGCGAGTTGCAGTGCAACGGCTACGGCATCGCCGCCCCCGTGCTCGGCGTGCCCGCGCTGCGCGCCAGCGTCGGCGTGCTCTCCCTGGAACCGCTGCCCGCCGAGGAGATCGGCCCGCTCGTCGCCGGATCGGCCCGCGCGGTGGCCGACGCCCTCCGCTGAGCAGCGGGAACGGGCCGGTCCCGCTCCGGTGGGGGACGTTCGGCTCGACGGGGGTTCCGATCATGGGATCGGCTTGGTAGAAAAGATCACACCCCGCCCGCGGCGATCCGGGACGAACGTCCTGACCGGAACCGGGACCTCCGTCCTGGGCCGATGGGGACGGCGGCCCCTGCGCCCCGGGTGCCGAGCCCCGGCAGACTGGCCGCGTGGAACTCCTCGACATCGCCCGGTGGCAGTTCGGGATCACGACCGTCTACCACTTCCTGATGGTTCCGCTGACCATCGGACTCTCCCTGCTGGTCGCGGGAATGCAGACGGCGTGGTGGCGCACCGGGAACGAGCGCTACCTGAAGATGACCCGCTTCTGGGGCAAGTTGATGATGATCAACTTCGCGATGGGCGTGGTCACCGGCATCGTCCAGGAGTTCCAGTTCGGCATGGCGTGGAGCGAGTACTCCCGCTTCGTCGGCGACGTGTTCGGCGCGCCCCTCGCGATGGAGGGCATCGTCGCGTTCTTCGTCGAGTCGACCTTCCTCGGCCTGTGGATCTTCGGCTGGGACCGGCTGTCGAAGGGCGTGCACCTCGCCTGCGCCTGGGCGTTCTCGCTGGCCACCGTCGCCTCCGCCTACTTCATCCTCGCCGCGAACTCGTGGATGCAGCACCCGGTCGGCATCGAGGTCGTCGACGGGCGGCCGCGGCTGACCTCGATCTGGGCGGTGATGACCAACAACACCGTGCTCGCCGCGTTCCCGCACACCGTCTTCGGCTGCTTCGCCGTCGCCGGGTCGTTCCTCATCGGCATCGGCGCCTACAAGATCGTGCGGCACCACCGGGACTCGCCGCGCGACGACGAGGACCGGAAGCTCTGGCACACCTCGATGCGGCTCGGTGCCTGGGTCGGCGTGGTCGCCTTCGCCGGGCTCGCGATCTCCGGTGACGTGCAGGGCAAGCTCATGTTCGAGCAGCAGCCGATGAAGATGGCCTCGGCCGAAGCGCTCTGCCACACCGAGGAGCCCGCCAGCTTCTCGATCTTCGCCTACGGCGACGTGGGGCGGCAGAACTGCGAGGACGTCAAGAGCTTCACCGTGCCCTACATCCTCTCGTACCTGGCCAACGGCGACTTCACCAGCGAGGTCAAGGGCGTGCAGGCGCTGGTGCCCGAGTACCAGGCCGCCTACGGCGCGAACTACCCCGACGACCCGCGGCTCGGGCAGTTCGCCGGGCAGCCCATCGACTACGTGCCGAACCTGCCCGCCACCTACTGGGGCTTCCGGTTCATGATCGGGTTCGGCGGGGTCGCCGCGCTCGGCGCCGTCGCCGTCCTCTGGTTCACCCGCGGCGGCCGCTTCCCGAAGGGGCGCTGGTGGGGGCCGCTGGCCGTGGCGAGCATCGCCACCCCGTTCCTCGGCAACGCGTTCGGCTGGATCTTCACCGAGCTCGGCAGGCAGCCGTTCGTCGTCGCCCCCAACCCGAACCCCTCGGGCGTGGACGGGGTGTGGATGTACACCGCGTCGGCCGTGTCCTCCGGGGTGACGCCGGGGGAGATGCTGACCTCGCTGATCGGCCTCACCACCGTGTACGGCGTGCTGGCCTGCGTCGAGATCTTCCTCATCGTCCGCTTCGTCAAGGGCGGCGTGGCCGCGACGATGCCCCACGAACCCTCCGACGACGAATCCGACGACGGCGAGACGCTGTCGTTCGCCTACTGAGCCGAGGAGGGCGGTTTGGCCTTTCATCCGTGTCTTGTCAGCGGCGGAGCCGCTGAGCAGCGACCACCTCAGTCAATGGACCACTGAGGCCGCTACCCGACTCACCGAGCAATTCAGCCACCAATGGAGAACGTGATGGACCTGCCCACCTTCTGGTTCGCCCTGATCGCCGTGCTGTGGCTGGGCTACCTGTTCCTGGAGGGCTTCGACTTCGGCGTCGGGATGCTGCTGCCCGTCCTCGGCCGCGACGAGCGCGAACGCCGGGTGCTGATCAACACGATCGGGCCGGTGTGGGACGGCAACGAGGTGTGGCTGATCGTCGCGGGCGGGGCCACCTTCGCGGCCTTCCCCGGCTGGTACGCCTCGCTGTTCAGCACCGCCTACCTGCCGCTGCTGCTCCTGCTGCTGGTGCTCATCGGGCGCGGCGTCGCCTTCGAGTACCGCGGCAAGGTCGACACCGCGCGGTGGCGGCGCACCTGGGACACCGTGATCGTGCTCGCCTCCTGGATCGCGCCGATGATGATCGGGCTGGTGCTGTCGGCGAGCGTGTTCGGCCTGCCGCTGGACGCCAACGGTGATCGCGTCGGCGGGCCGCTGGTGCTGCTGACACTGCCGACCGTGGTGGGGGCGCTGGCGGTGTGGGGCTTCTCGTTCCTGCACGGCGCCGTGTTCCTGTCGCTCAAGACCGCCGGCGAGGTGCGGGAGCGGGCGCGCAAGTTCGCGCTGCGGCTCGGGCCGGTGCTGCTGCTGCCGGTGATCGCGCTGCTGCTCATCGCGCAGCTCACCCAGGGCGAGGCGTGGACGTGGGTGCCGCTGGGCATCGCGCTGGCCGCGGCGCTCGCCGCGCTCGCCCGGATGATCTCCTGGCGGGAGGGGCAGGCGTTCGCGCTGCAGGGCATCGCGCTCGCCGGGGTCGTCGTCACCCTGTTCGGGGCGCTGTGGCCGAACGTCATCCCCTCCACGCTCGACCCGGCGTTCTCGCTGTCCATCGCCGAGACCGCCTCCAGCCCCTACACGCTCACCGTGATCACCTGGGTGGCCGCATTCGGCACCCCGGCCGTGCTGATCTACCAGGGCTGGACGTACTGGGTGTTCCGCAAGCGCATCGGCGCCCACCACATCCCGCCGGTGCACGCGCCGTGAGCGGGCCGCTCGGCGCCCTGCCCCGGCTGTCCCGGTCGGCGCGGTGGGCGCTGCTCGCCGCCGGAGCCCTCGCCGCCGGTCACGCCGCCGCGCTGATCGTGCAGGCCTGGGCACTGGCGAGCGCGCTCGCCGAGGTCGTCACCGCCGGGGTGGGCGCGGCCGCCGTCACCGACCGGCTCGGCGTGCTTTCCGCGGCGATCGTGGCGCGTGCGGCGCTCGGCTGGGCCACCGAATCCGTCTCCGCCCGCGCCGCCGCCGGGGCCAAGGAGGAACTGCGGGAGCAGCTGCTCGACTCGGCGCTGCGCCGCGGACCCGAGTGGATCCGCGGCCGCGGGCCGGTGGAGCTGACCGCGCTCGCCACCAAGGGGCTCGACGCGCTCGACGCCTTCTTCACCAAGTACCTGCCCGCGCTGGTCACCGCCGCGGTGGTGCCGCTGCTCGCGGGCGCCTGGATCCTGTGGTCCGACCCGGTGTCGGCGGTCGTCGTGCTCGTCACCGTGCCGCTGATCCCGCTGTTCGCGTGGCTCGTCGGCCGCTACACCGAGCAGCGCACCGAACGCGCCGCCGACGACACCCGGCGGCTGTCCGCGCAGCTGCACGAACTGGTGCGGGCGCTGCCGGTGCTCGCGGCGTTCCGCCGGGCGGGCGCGCAGCGCGCCGTGGTCCGCCGGGTCGGCGACCGGCACCGGCGCAGCACCGTCGCCACGCTGCGCATCGCGTTCCTGTCCGCGCTGGTGCTGGAGCTGTGCTCCTCGCTGTCGGTGGCGCTGGTCGCCGTCGGCATCGGGCTGCGGCTGGTGTCCGGGGAGCTGGACCTGGCGACCGGGCTGATGGTGCTGGTGCTCGTGCCCGAGTGCTACCTGCCGCTGCGCGCCGCCGGGGCAGCGCACCACGCCAGCGAGGACGGCGTGGAAGCGGTGCGGCGCGCCGACGAGATCATCACCGGTGCTGCGCCCGCCGCCGCGGGCTCGACCGTCGAACTCGGCGCCGGCCCGCTGCGGGTGCGGGACCTCGCCGTCGCCCGCCGCGGCGGGCACGCGCCCGACGGGCTCTCCTTCACCGCGATGCCCGGCGAAGTGCTGCGGCTCGACGGGTTCGACGGGATCGGACCCAGCGGCAGCGGCAAGTCCACCACCTTCGGCGTGCTGCTCGGCTTCACCCGGCCGGAACGCGGCAGCCTCAGCTACGCGGGCACCGACCTGGGCGACCTCGATCCGGCCACCTGGCGCAGGCACCTCGCCTGGGTGCCGCAGCGGCCCGCGTTCACCGGCGGCACCGTCGCCGACGAGCTCGCGCTCGCGGTCGCCGACCAGCCCGCGGGCACCCTCGACGCGCTCGACGAGGCGCTCGCCGACGCCGCCGCCGCGCACCTGCGGGACCGGCCCGTCGACGGGCTCTCCACCGGGGAGCGGCAGCGGGTCGCCGTCGCCCGCGCCCTGCTGCGGCTGCGCGGCACCGCCCGGGTGCTGCTGCTGGACGAACCCACCGCGCACCTCGACCCCGCCACCGCGCACCAGGTGGAGCGGGCGATCGAGCGCGCCGCCGACCGCGGCGCCACCGTCGTGCTCGCCAGCCACCGGCCCGGCGCCGAGACCGCCGAACCCGAACCCGCGCCCGCCGCCGACGGACCCGCGGGCACCGTGCCCGGGCTGCCCGCCGCTCGCGGCGGCCTCCGCGAGCTGATCACCCCGCGCACCCTCGCCGGGGTCGGGCTGGCCGCGCTGTCGCTGCTGTCCGGGCTGGCGCTCGCCGCGACCTCCGCGTGGCTGATCGCCCGCGCCTCGCAGCAGCCGCCGATCCTCACCCTGTCCGTCGCCGTCGTCGGCGTGCGCACCTTCGCGCTGTCCAGGGCCGCCGTGCGCTACGCGGAACGGCTCGTCACGCACGACGCCGCGTTCCGCACCGCCGGAGCGCTGCGGGAACGGCTCTGGGACGCGCTGGTGCGGCTCGGCCCGGCCTGCACCGCCGGGCTGCGGCGCGGCGACGGCGTCGCGCGGCTGGTCGACGACGTCGACACCGTGCGCGACCTGGTGCCGCGGGTCGTGCTGCCGCCGCTGACCGCTGTGCTCGTCGCGCTCGCCGCCGTCGTGCTGCAGGCGCTGGTGCTGCCGTCCGCCGGCGCGCTGCTGGCGGTGTCGCTGCTGGTCGCGGGAGCCGGTGGGGTCGCGGCCGCGCTCGCCGCGGAACGCCGCGCCAGCACCGCCGTCGCCGACGGGCGCAGGCACGTCGCCGACCGGGTGCTCGCACTGCTCGACGGCGCCGCCGAACTGCTCGCCTTCGGCGCGCACGCCGCGCGTCGCGCCGAACTCGCCGCCGCCGACGCCCGGCTCGCCGCCCGCGCCCGCCGCGCCGCGTTCGGCGCCGGGGCCGCCACCGCCGTGGGCACCCTCGCCGTCGGTGTCGCCGTGCTCGGCGGGGCGTGGCTCGGCGCCGACGCCGTCGCCGCCGGGCGGCTCGCCCCGGAACTCGCCCCGCTGCTCGCGCTGGTGCCGCTCGCCGCCGCCGAAGCCGTCGCGCTGCTGCCGCCCGCCGCGCAGCAGTGGCGGAACCTGCGGGCCGCGCAGGGACGGCTCGCGCCGCTGCTGGCGGCGGGGGCCGCCGGGCCGGAGGGCCTCGCCGGATCCGGCCGGGTCGGCGGGTCCGGCGAGGTCGCCGAATCCGGTGGCGCCGTCGGATCCGGCCGGGTCGGCGCACCGGACGTGGCTCCCGGCTCCGGTGCCGTCCTCGAACGCCATGCCGCACCTGAACCCGGCGACGCACTCGTACCCGGCGACGCACCGGAACCCGGCGCTGTACTGGAACCCGGCGCTGTACCGGGTGCCGCACCCGCACCCGGCGGTGCACCCGTGGGCGCCGCCCGCACCACCGACGGCCGCATCGAGCTCCGCGGCGTCGACGTGCGCTGGCCCGGCGCCGCCGAACCCGCGCTGCGCGGCGTCGACCTCACCGTCCCGCCCGGCGCGCACGTCGCCGTCCTCGGCCCCTCCGGCAGCGGCAAGTCCACGCTGCTCGCCCTGCTGCTCGGCTTCCTGCCCGCCGAACGCGGGACCGCGCGGCTGCCGGAGCGCGCCGCCTGGTGCCCGCAGGAGCCGAACCTGGTGTCCACCACCGTCCGGGAGAACCTGCGGATGTCCGCGCCGCACGCCGACGACGCACGGCTCGGCGCGGCGCTGCGGCTCGCCGGGCTCCCCGGCTGGGCGGACCGGCTCGGCGAGCACGTCGGCTCCGGCGGCACCGCGCTCTCCGGCGGCGAAGCGCAGCGCCTCGCGCTGGCCCGCGCGCTGCTCGGCGACGGCCCGCTGCTGCTCGACGAACCCACCGCGCACCTCGACGTGCCCACTGCGACGGCGCTGCTGCACCGGCTGCGGACCGAGACCGGCCGCACCGTGCTGCACGTGACGCACCGGCCCGTCGAAGCCGACACCGCCGACCTCGTGCTGCGGGTGCACGACGGCACCCTCACCGCGCTGCGCACCCCGGCGACCGCCGGATGAGCGCGGACCCGCGCACCGCCGATCATCGGACAGGTCACACCGGCCACCTGCTGCGCAGGTCAGGAGCGGAACGGAGGGCTAGCCTCGTGGACGCCATGGACCCCGCACTCGCCCGGCGCATGCTGGCCGCCTCCACCGAGATCACCAAGGCCGCCCTGTCCGCCGAAGACCCGGACGTGGTGCTGCCGATGGTGGTGCGCCGGGCCGCCGCGCTCGCCGAAGCCGACCTCGGGCTCGTCATGGTCCGCGCCGACGACGGCAGGCTCACCGTCGAAGCCGCCTACCCCGCCGAACCCGCGTCCTCCGGCGATCCGGTCGGGGCCGTGCTCTCCGCCCGCTCCGCCGCCGCCCGCGTCGCCCGCAGCGGCGTGCCGATCGTCGTCGACGACCTGATCGACGACCCGCTGACCGCCCCTTACGTGCCGTCCTCGCTGCGGATCTACGGGCCGTTCGCCGTCGCCCCGTTCGGCACCCGCGAGCGCAGGCTCGGCGCGCTCGCCGTCTACCGGCGCCGCGGCGCCACCACGTTCACCCGCGTCGCGGTCGAAGTGCTCACCGGCTTCGCGGCGCAGGCCGGGCTCGCCCTGGTCCTCGCCGAAGGCTCCACCGCCCGCGAACGCATCGCCGTCTACCAGGAGCGGGAGCGCATCGCCCGCGACCTGCACGACGTCATCGTGCAGCGGCTCTACGCCGCCGGGATGCAGCTGGAAGTGCTGGACCGCAGGCTCGCCGGGCGCCTCGACCCGGCCGACTCCGAGCGCCTCACCGACACGATGGACCAGCTCGACCAGACCATCGCCGAAGTCCGCGCCACCGTGCGCACGCTGCGCTCCGCCGACCCGGAGACGCCCGCGCACGCCCCCGACCTGGCCGACTCGATCCGCTCCGAAGTGCAGATCGCCGGTGAACTGCTCGGCAGGCCGCCGAAGCTGGAGATGACCGGCGACCTCGGCGAAGTGCCCGTCGCGCTCGCCGACCACCTGCGGGCCGCGCTCCGCGAAGCCCTGTCCAACGTCGTCCGGCACTCCGGAGCGCGCGTCGTGCTGGTGCGGGTGCGCTGCTCGGACCGGGCCATGCGGCTGCAGGTCGTGGACGACGGGTGCGGGATACCGCGGGACGTCACCAAGCGCGGGCTGCGGCACCTGGAGGAGCGCGCGGCGGCCTCCGGCGGGCGCTGCGTCATCCACTCGTCGCCGGACAGCGGGACCACGATCACCTGGGAAGTCCCGCTCTGACCGGTAGTCCAGCCCGCAGCGAGCCGGCCCCGGCACCCCGAGCGGAACCCGACCCCAGCCCCACGCACCACCCCGACGAATCAACCGAGGTGAGTGGCCCACCAGCACCACGTGCTCGGTCGGGCGGCCCGCTCACCTGATCGCTCAACCGGGGTGAGTGGCCCACTGGCCCATCGGGCTCGGGCGGGTGGGGCGCTCACCTGATGGGTCGGTCGGGGTGGGTGGCCCGTTGGCCCATCGGGCTCGGGCGGGTGGGGCGCGCGTTGTGCGGGGCGTCAGCCCTGGCGGCGGGCCACCCAGGCCGCGGCCTGGGTGCGGCGTTCCATGCCGAGCTTCGCGAGGACCGCGGTGACGTAGTTCTTCACCGTCTTCTCCGCCAGGAACAGCCGCTCCGCGATCTGCCGGTTGGTGAGGCCCTCGCCGATCAGGTCCAGCACCCGCCGTTCCTGCTCGGTCAGCGCGTCCAGCTCGTCGGCGGGCTGTTCCGCGCCGCGCCGCATCCGTTCCAGCACCCGCGCGGTCGTCACCGGGTCCAGCAGCGAGCGGCCCGCGGCGACCTCGCGCACCGCGTTCACCAGGTCCCGTCCGCGCACCTGCTTGAGCAGGTAGCCGGCGGCGCCCGCGTTGATCGCCCCGATCAGCGCCTGCTCGTCGTCGAAGGCGGTGAGCACCAGGCACTGCGGCGGCGTCGGCAGCGCGCGCAGCTTGCGGCACAGGTCCAAGCCGTCCCCGTCGGGCAGCCGCATGTCGACGACCGCGACGTCGGGTTCGGCGGCCTGCGCGCGGACGACGGCCTCGCCGACCCCGCCCGCTTCGGCGACCACGTCCAGGTCCGACTCGGTGCTCAGCAGGTCTCGGAGGCCGCGGCGGACCACCTCGTGGTCGTCGACGAGCAGCACGCGTACCGGCACGTCTTCACGCTACGACCGCATCACCCGGTCGTGCAGGTAAGGGTCCCCTGACCCGCGGGGTCAGCGCCGGGCCTTGCGCTTCGCCTTGCGGGCCATCTTCTTCGCGGCCTTCGCGTTGACCTGGGTCTGCTCGGCCACCCGGGAGGCGCCGTGCTTGGCGCGGTAGGCGACCGACGGCTTGCCCTCGGTGTCCACGGCGGCGATGAGCAGGCCACCGATCAGGCCGATGTTCTTCAGGAAGTTGATCTGCTGGCCGGCGCGCTCCTGCGGGTCGTCGATCTCCCAGAAGGCGTGCGCGGCGAGCGTCGTCGGCACCGTGCTGCCCACGAGCAGCAGCGCGGCGAACCGCGGTGCCTTGCCGAGCGCCAGCAGCACTCCGGCGCCGAGCTTCACCGCGCCGTCCAGCCGGACCAGCGTCACCGCGTCGGTCGGCACCTGTTCCGGCAGCGAGTCCTCGACCTTGCCGACCGTCTTGTCCAGGAACGGCGCCGCGGCCTTGGCGTGGCCTCCGGTGTCCCGCAGGGCGTTGATGCCGCCGCTGATGAAGATCGCGGCGAGCAGCGGGCGGGCCAGGCGGCGGATCAGCATGGGTACCTCCTAGGTGGACGCGGCCTCGACGGTACCGCGCCGCGCGGGCGCCGCCCCGCCGTGGAATTGATCTTGCGGCCGGAGTCCGCGGAAAAAGGTTCGCTGCGCCGGGAACAATCCGCAAAGTTGAGCCGTTGGCACTCATGTAACCGCAGTGACCGGGTGTCCGGGTCGGCCCGAAGCCGAGCCGGTGGAGTCCCGGAGTCGACGAAGGAGTGATGAGTGATGGCTCTTGCCGTTCGTGGCTGGGACCAGTTCGCCGGCCTGGACCGGGAGTTCGACGCCCTGATCCGTGGCGCGTTCCACGGGCGCGGCGGCGCGGAGCAGCGGTACGCCCCGGCGGCCGACGTGCTGCGCGAGGGCTCCGACCTGGTGTTCCGGCTGGACCTGCCCGGGGTGGACGTCGAGGACGTGACCGTCGAGGTCGCCGACGGCGCCCTCAAGATCAGCGGCAGCCGCAGCGCCCGCACCGAGGCGCCGGCCGAGGACGCGGACGGGTCCGCGCCGCACCGGGTGCTCGTCCGCGAGCTGCGCGGTGGCGAGTTCAGCCGCGGCTTCCGGCTGCCGAAGGGCGTGACCGGTGAGCAGGTCGAGGCCGACTACGACCGCGGCGTGCTCGAAGTCCGGGTGCGCGGCGCTCTGGAGCAGGCGGCCCCCACCAAGATCGCGGTCCGGAACCGCGCCGCTGACGAGCAGTGATCGCCCCGTCCGCTCCGAGCTCTCGTCGGGGCGGGTGGCGGAACCTCAGCGGCTTCCTCGCTGCGGGATCGATTTCACCGGTGGCTCCGCCACAGGAGAAATCGCTGTCCTCGCGAGGGAGCCGCTGAGAACCCGCTGCGGTGCCGGTGTCTCAGGTGGTCGTTGGCTCAGCGGCTTCGCCGCTGACGGAAGGCCGACACGACCCGCCGGGCAGGTTCAGCGACGGGCAGTCAGCGGGATTCTCCTCGTGGAACCGTCGTCGGGTGGTCTCACCGCAGGCGACGACGCCGTCCGCGGCGGAATCCTGCTGAGTGCGCGCCGCGGTGCGAGTGCGCCCGGGCGGTCGCTGCTCGGGTGCGGCGGGCAGGGGTCGCGCTCGTGCCGGGGCGGTTCAGCTGTGGTCGGCGCGGGCGAAGGTCTCGTCCCAGGCCGCGGCGACCTGGTGCGCGCACCGCTGCGGGTCGACTCCGCCGACACCGGTGCCCAGGCCGGGCAGCGCGATCGTGCGGACCACGTCGCGCACCCGCATCCCGTTCTCCAGCATCCCGCCGGTCCACAGCCGCAGCACCGCCCGCGCGGCCAGGTAGGGGTGCACGGTGTCGATCGGCAGAACTTCACCCGGTTGGCGCATCGTCGGGGAGCTGACGAGCCAGGCGGGGGAGGGCGAACCGGTGGGCACCAGCAGTGCTTCGCCGACGGGCAGTTCACCGCCGTGGTAGGCGAGCACCGCGCTGCGCACGGACTCCTCCACGTTCGGGAAGGCCCGGGCGTACAGGGCGTCGACCCCGCCGCGCATCCAGCCGTACGAGTTCGCCGGGCTCACCACCGCGTCCACCCGCAGGTCCAGCACGGAACCCTGGTGGACGTCGAGGTTGTCGCGGTCGGCGGCGACGGCGCGCCACGCTGCCGTCAGCGGCTCGTCCAAGGCGCAGAGGACGAGCCGCAGCTCCGGCTCCGCTCGGTCCGATGAGCGCTCCGAGTCCGCGGTCACACCGACAGCATCGCAGGAACGGGCGACTGAATGTAATTGGGTAGGTCACACCTCCGGGGAAAGTTGATCACCGGTCCGGGTCCGAGTGGGACGTTCCGTCCGGCCCGTAGGCTGGTGCCCGTGCCGCACATCGCCTACCTGGGGCCGCCCGGAACCTTCACCGAACAGGCGACCAGGATCCTCACCGAAGGCTTCGACGCCGAGCTGCTGCCCTACGAGTCCGTGCCGCAGGCGCTCGCCGCGCTCCGCGCGGGCGACGTCCTCGCCGCCGGCGTCCCGGTGGAGAACTCGGTGGAGGGCTCGGTGCCCGCCACGCTGGACGCGCTGGCCGGCGGCGACCCGCTGATCGCGGTCAGCGAAGCGACGGTCACCGTCCAGTTCGACGTGCTCGTGCGCGCGGGGACCACCGCCGACCAGGTGCGCACCGTCGCCAGCCACCCGCACGCGATCGCCCAGGTCCGCGGCTGGCTCGCGGCGAACCTGCCGGGCGCCGACGTGCGGATGGCGTCGTCCACCGCGGCCGCCGTCGAGCAGGTCGCGGCGGGGGAGCTGGACGCGGCGGTCGCCTCGCCGCTGGCGATCGAGCTGTTCGACGGGCTGCAGCGCCTCGCCCGCGGGGTCGCCGACAACACCGACGCCGTCACCCGCTTCCTGCTGCTGCGCAGGCCCGGACCGCTGCCCGAACCGACCGGCGCGGACCGCACCTCGGTCGCCGCGGTGATCGCGCACGAGCCGGGGACGCTCACCGAGATGCTGCTGGAGCTGTCGCTGCGCGGCATCAACCTGAGCCGCATCGAGTCCCGCCCGATCAAGGACCGGATCGGCGAGTACCGGTTCTTCCTGGACCTCGACGGGCACGTCGCGGACGCCCGCGTCGGGGACGCGCTCAGCGGCCTGCACCGCCGGTGCAGCGAGGTGCGGTTCCTCGGCTCCTACCCGAAGGCCGACCACTCGCCGGCCAGCGTGCCCACCCCGGTGTCGGAGCAGGCGTTCCAGGCGTCCGCCCGCTGGCTGGCCCGGCTGCGCGAAGGAGGGACCGCATGACCCCGCTGCTGCGTCCGCCCGCCGACGGGCTCCGGCTGGTGCTGGTGCGCCACGGGCAGACCCCGTCGAACGTCGCGGGCCTGCTGGACACGCTGCCGCCCGGTCCCGGGCTCACCGAGCAGGGCAGGCGGCAGGCCGCGGACCTGGCGGACCGGCTCGGCACCGAGAAGGTGCTGTCGGTGCACGCCAGCCGCGCGCTGCGCGCCCAGGAGACCGCGCGGCCCACCGCGGACCGGCACGGGCTGGACGTGCGGATCCTCGACGGCACCCACGAGATCTTCGTCGGCGAGCTCGAAGGCCGCGGCGACCTCGAAGCCCGGGAGCTGTTCGACGAGGTCTACGACGGCTGGCACCACGGCGCGGACCGGTCGATGCCCGGCGGGGAGACCGGCACCCAGGCGCTCGCCCGCTTCTTCGCCTCCGCCCAGCCGGTCCTCGACGAGGTCACCACCGGCTCGGTGGTGCTGGTCAGCCACGGCGCGATGGTGCGCCTGGTGGCGTCCCGGCTGGCGCCCGAGGTGGGGCCGCGCCGCACCAGCGCCGCCTACCTGCCGAACACCGGGATCATCGTCCTGGAGGCTGATTCGGCGTCGCCGACGGGCTGGTGCTGCGCCCGGTGGGACGACCTGCCGGACTGACCTCAGCCCCAGCCGAGCGAGTGCAGGGTGTCCTCGTCGACGCCGAAGTGGTGCGCGATCTCGTGGACCACGGTGATCGCCACCTCGTCGACGACCTCGTCCTCCGAGTCGCACATCTCCAGCAGCGGTTCCCGGTAGATCGAGATCCGGTCCGGCAGCACACCGGCGTAGGTGCTGTCCCGTTCGGTGAGCGCGACCCCGAAGTACAGCCCGAGCAGCGACGGGTCTTCCTCGTTGTGGTCCTCGACGAGCACCACCACGTTGTTCATCGCGGCGGCGAACTGCTCGGGCACCAGGTCGAGCGCATCGGCGACGAGCTCCTCGAACCGGGCCCGGGTCATCTCCACCGGCACCGGTTCAGCGCTCCCCGGCGGCGGGGACGCCGGGCTGGATCGGGGCGGTGTTCTGCGGCGCCGGTTCCTCGCCGACCTGCACGTCGCCCTTGACGCTGCCGGTGATCGGGGCGAGGCCGCTGCCGTCCGGCAGCTGTGCGCTGACCTTGCAGTTGACCTGCCGCGACCCGGCGTTCCAGCTCTCCTCGGAGAGCGTGTCCCAGTAGGGGACGAGCTTCTTGTCCTGCACCGCGGTCGGGCTGCCCGCGTATTCGGCGGTGAGCTCGCCGCAGCGGGTGGCGAGGAACCCGTCCTGGTCGGCTTCGGCCGGGTAGTCGGCGGGGAACTGCTCGCCGAGGTCGACGGCGCCGGTGATCTCCACCGAGTGCGGCTGCGCGCAGTCCACCGGGTCCCACACCTCGGTGCCGTTGATGCCGAGGCAGCGGCCTGCCTCGTAGGTGTTGGACTGGTCCTGGTCGGCGACCTTGCCCTGGCTGGCGAACAGCTCCCCGGACGGTCCGGGCTGCTGCAGGCCGCAGTGCAGCATGCGGTCCCCGGAGCCCCAGCCCTTCTCGCTGGGCGTGAACGCGCCGACGGAGAACCGGCCGTCCGGGTCGAGCCTGCCGCGCAGGTACTGCTCCGA
Source organism: Saccharopolyspora sp. MMCC62 (assembly GCF_057736575.1). NCBI lineage: Bacteria > Bacillati > Actinomycetota > Actinomycetes > Pseudonocardiales > Pseudonocardiaceae > Saccharopolyspora > Saccharopolyspora sp. MMCC62. Next base: position 709,962 of record NZ_JBYKCM010000002.1, read on the forward strand.
GACGGTGGTGCACCGCTCCTGCTTGAGCTGCTGCCACTGCTCGGCGGACGGGTAGGGCGCGGTGCCCGCGAAATCGGCCTTGAGATCAGCCTTGCCGGTGACCTCGAACAGGTGGCGTTCGCGGCACTTGACCGGCCGGATGTCCGCCGCGTCCGCTTCCGTCCAGTGCAGGCAGCTGCCCGCCGCGGCCTCGAATACCGGCGGGGTGGCGGGGGCGGCGCCTTCCCGGCCGGGTCCGCCGATGCCGGATCCGCCCTGGCCGGGTGTGTTCAGCAGCGCGCTGATCAGCAGCACGAGCGCCCCACCGATGGCGGCGGCGATCATCACCAGCCGGGTGTTGGGCTTCTTCCGGCGGTGCTTCTGGGGATCGCTGCGCTCGGCCATCGATCACATCATGCCTGGCGGCCCGGACCCGTGCCCAAACGCGCACGCATCGAGTTGAAACCGTTTCGTGTCCCGGTGCGTCCTACCGAGGCGTACCCGGCGCGGGTGCGCGATGGGTAGTGTTGCCGCTGGGAGTGGGCGATGACGGAAGATGGCAGACCATTGGCAGACCAGGACGGGCCGGACCGCAGAGACCAGCCGCCCATGGGCGGGGCTGACGATGTGACGCGGCCGAACGAGGTGCAGCAACCGGGTGAGCAGGGGACCCCCGGCCGGATGCGCTTCCAGGACGAGACGACGACGCCGCGGGAACCGACGCTCGCCGAGAAGCGGGCCCGGATCGCGGCGGAGAAGCGCCAGGAGGAGCAGGCGCAGGCCGCGCTCGCCGAGCAGGAGCGCAAGACGCAGACCAGGCGGCGCGTGATGGTCGGCGGCGGGGTCACCGTCGGCGTGGTCGCGCTGGTCGCCGCGTTCTACTCGGCATCGGCGTACAGCCAGGAGCAGACCGCGGTCCAGGAGTACTGCGCCACGGGTCAGGGCCAGACGACGGTCCAGGACCCGAACATGTGCGACGAGAACTACGTGCAGAGCCACGGCGGGTACCACAGCGGCGGCATGTTCTTCATGCCGATCTTCCTGCCCGGTGGCGCCCCCAGCGGGAACTACAACTCCTACCGGTACGGCTACACCTCGCCCGGCACCGCGGCCCCGCCGGTGGGCCAGCCCGTGTCGAGCCCCAACTTCACCAAGCCCGCCGACGCGAACATCAAGAACACCAAGGGGCAGACGGTGCAGCGCGGCGGTTTCGGAATCAGCAACAAGAGCGGCAGCAGCGGGAGCTGAACGAGTGCGGCGGAGGACAACCGGGCGCAGGCCGGACTGGCAGCGCAAGGTCGAGGAACTGGGTCTCGTGTTCGGCACCCCGGCGCGGGCGGCCGACGGCTCGCAGCGCCCGTACTGGGACGAGAGCGTGCACTACGAGTTCAGCTTGGACGAGGTGCTCTCCCTGGAGGCGGACGTCGAGCTGCTCCAGTCGATGTGCCTGGACGCGGTGGACCACGTGGTCACCACCGAGCGGTACCGGGACTTCGGCATCCCCGAGTGGGTGTGGCCGCACATCGCCGAGTCGTGGAAGCGGCACGATCCGCACCTCTACGGCCGGTTCGACCTGCGCTACGACGGCTCCGGCCCGGCGAAGCTGCTGGAGTACAACGCGGACACGCCGACCTCGCTGCTGGAGGCGGCGGTCGTGCAGTGGAACTGGCTGACCGAGTGCCACGAGGGCGACGACCAGTGGAACTCGATCCACGAGAAGCTGGTCGAGCGCTGGGGCGAGATCTCCGACCAGCTCGCCACCCGCGAGGTCCACTTCACCTGGTCCGGCTCCGACACCAGCGGCGAGGACAACATCACCTCCGCCTACCTGCAGGAGACCGCGGCCGAGGCGGGCATGGACACCGTCGGCCTGGTGATCGAGGAGATCGGCTGGGAACCGCTGCTGGAGCGCTTCGTCGACCTCGAAGAGGCGCCGATGAACTCCGTCGTCAAGATCTACCCCTGGGAGTGGATGGTCGACGACGACTTCGGCAAGCACGCGGTGCACACGCTGCCCGCCACCCAGTGGATCGAACCGCTGTGGAAGATGCTGCTGTCCAACAAGGCGCTGCTGGCGGTGCTGTGGGAGATGTACCCCGGGCACCCGAACCTGCTGCCGACGTTCCTCGACCAGCCCGGCATGCTCACCGAGTACGTGCGCAAGCCGCGGCTCGGCCGGGAGGGCAACAACATCACCGTGGTCGCGCCCGGCTGGGAGACCGAGACCGGCGGCTTCTACGGCGAAGAAGGTTACGTCTACCAGGCGTTCGACCCGCTGCCCGAGTTCGACGGGATGCGGCCGGCGCTGGGCGCCTGGGTCGTCGGCGACTCCGCCGCGGGCCTCGGCATCCGGGAGACCGCGGGCCTGATCACCGACGACGGCGCCGCGTTCGTCCCGCACCGCATCCCCGGTTCCTGACCCCGGTGCCCCGCGCGGAGGGCACCCCGGATACCGACTAGGCTGACCTGCTGTGATCGACCTCAAGACGCTTCGCGAAGATCCGGAGGCCGTGCGCGCCTCGCAGCGCGCCCGAGGTGAGGACGCGTCCCTCGTGGACGCGCTGCTCTCCGCCGACGAGCGTCGCCGGTCCGCGGTGTCCCGCGCCGACACGCTGCGCGCCGAGCAGAAGCAGCTCGGCAAGCAGGTCGGCAAGGCCAAGGGCGAGGAGCGGGACGAGCTGCTGGCCCGCGCCAAGGACCTCTCCAACCAGGTCAAGCAGGCCGAGGCCGAGCAGACCGAGGCCGACGCCGAGCTGCTCAGCACCCAGAAGAAGGTCTCGAACATCGTCGAGCCCGAGACCCCGCCCGGCGGCGAAGACGACTTCGTGGTGCTCAAGCACGTCGGCACCCCGCGCGAGTTCGACTTCGAGGTGCGGGACCACCTGGACCTCGGCCTGGGGCTGCGCGCGTTCGACATGGAGCGCGGCGCGAAGGTCGCGGGCGCCCGGTTCTACTTCCTCACCGGTATCGGTGCCCAGCTGGAGCTGGCGCTGCTGAACATGGCCGCCGCCCAGGCCACCGCCGCCGGGTTCACCCTGGTCGTGCCGCCGGTGCTGGTCCGGCCGGAGATCATGGAGGGGACCGGGTTCCTCGGCTCCCACTCCACCGAGGTGTACCGGCTCGAAGAGGACGACGCGTACCTGGTCGGCACCTCCGAGGTGCCGCTGGCCGGCTACCACTCGGGCGAGATCCTCGACCTCGCCTCCGGGCCGCTGCGCTACGCGGGCTGGTCCACCTGCTTCCGCCGCGAAGCGGGCTCCTACGGCAAGGACACCCGCGGCATCATCCGTGTGCACCAGTTCAACAAGCTGGAGATGTTCGTCTACTGCCGCGAGGAGGACTCCCGCGCCGAGCACGAACGGTTGCTCGCGTGGGAGGAGGAGATGCTCGCCAAGATCGAGGTGCCGTACCGGGTGATCGACACCGCGGCGGGCGACCTCGGGGCGAGCGCGGCCCGCAAGTTCGACTGCGAGGCGTGGGTCCCGTCCCAGCAGGCCTACCGCGAGCTGACCTCCACCTCGAACTGCACCACGTTCCAGGCGCGCAGGCTCAACACCCGCTACCGGGAGGCCGAGGGCCCGAACGCCATCGCCTCCACGCTCAACGGCACGCTCGCCACCACCCGGTGGATCGTGGCGATCCTGGAGAACCACCAGCAGCCGGACGGTTCCGTGCTGGTGCCGGAGGCGCTGCGGCCGTTCCTCGGCGGCCGGGAAGTGCTCGAACCGGTCGCCTGATCACGCCGACGCGGTGATCTCCCGGAGGAGCCCCTTCTCCAGCGTGATGCGCACCAGGGCGGCGGAGAAGCGGGCGCAGTCGTCCGCGGGCACCAGCTCCGCCAGCCGGTGCGCGTCCGCGGGCAGGCCCGCCTTCTCGGCGCCGGAGAGCGCCTTCTGGTCGAAGTGCGGGCGCAGCTCCGGCCACACCGCCTGCGCTTCGCGGCAGAAGATGTGCGCGCCGACCGGGCCCAGGCTCGGCACCTCGCGCAGCAGCCGCTGCACCTCGGCCGGATCGCCGTCCGCCGCGGCGCGCATCCGGCGCAGGTCGCCGCGGTAGCGGTCCAGGACCAGTTCGGCGCCCCGGCCGAGCGCGGTCGCCGTGCTCTCGTCGTAGCGGACGTAGTGGCCGCGGCCCAGCGCGTCCACCCGTTGCTGCCAGGTCGCGTCCCGCATCCGCTCGGTGGTGGGGAATTCGCCGAGCTCGCGGGCCGCGGACACCGCGATCTCGGCCTTGATCCGGGTGGACAGCAGCACCGACAGCACCAGCAGCCGGTACAGCGGGGACGGCTTGTCGGCGAGCGCGATGCCCGCCTGCTCGGCGTAGGTGGTGCCCGCTTCGCGCACCAGCGCGCGGGCGGTGGACCGTTCGGACATCTCGGCACCTCCTCGGGCCCGGCCTACCCGGGCGTGCTCGCGGCCACACCGGCACGCGGGGCCCGATGCCGGGATGCGCGGTGGACCAGCGCTTATGGTGGTGGGCGTGGCGGATCCATCAGCTGAACGACAGAACGCGCCCGGCGACGGCGCGGACGGCCGCGGACTGGCGGGCATCGGCGAGCGGGTCCGCCGGTTGCGCACCGAACGCGGGCTGTCCGGGACCGGACTGGCCGAGGCGGCGAAGCTCACCGAGGAACGGCTCACGGCCGTCGAGGACGAGCAGGTGACGCCGACGTTGCCGGAGCTCACGGCGGTCGCCGGCGCGCTGGACGTGGCGCTCGCCGAGCTGTTCACCGACGCCGTGCCCGGCCCGGCCGCGGTCGTGCTGCGCGGTGACGAGGTGCCCACCGTCGAATCCGGTGATCTCGCGGTGCAGGTGCTCACCCCCCGCTCGGTGCTGCCGGGGATGTACGCGGCGCGCTACCGGCTGGACCCGACGAGCGTCGGGGTGCGGCCGGTGCAGCACGAGGGGCACGACTGGTTGTACGTGCTCAGCGGCGAGCTGCGCATCGAGTTCGAGCACGACTCGGTGACGTTGCGGCCCGGGGACAGCGCGAGCTTCGGCGCGACCGTGGCACACCGGTTGGTGGTGCCCGGCGGCGAACCCGCCGAGTTCCTGGCCGTGGGCGCCACCCTGCTCACCACCGACCCGCCCGCGTAGGGGATCGGGGGCCCGTCCGGCCGCTGGTCGAACGGGCCCTCCACACCGGGTCAGAGCTCGGGGAGGACCTCGGAGGCGATCTCCTCGACGGTGGACTCGGTGCCCTCGTACGGGGAGTCGGTGCGCGGCCAGTGCGTCACGACGTCGGTGAAGCCGAGCTCGGCGGCGCGGCCCACGACCTCCTTGAAGTACTCCACGCTGCTCATCGAGTACGCCGGGGCCGCGTCCGCCTGCAGGTAGCGGTGGACGCGGGCCGGGGCCTTGCCCTCGGCGGCGAGCGCGTCGTCGAACTTCTTGGTCAGCTCGCCCACGCCGCGCCACCAGGACTCGACGTCGTCCCCGCCGTTGCCGGTGGTCACCCAGCCCTGCCCGTAGCGGGCCGCGAGCCGCATGGCGCGCGGCCCGTTCGCGGCGATGACGAACGGCAACCGCGGCAGCTGCACGCAGCCGGGGGCGCGGCGGGCCTCCACGGCGGTGTAGTGCTCGCCGTACCAGCTGGTGTTGTCCTGGGTGAGGATCTTGTCGAGCAGCTCGACGAACTCCTCGAACCGCTCGGTCCGGTCGGCCGGGGCGGGCGGCTGCCCGCCGAGCACCGTGGTGTCGAAACCGGGCCCGCCCGCGCCGATGCCGAGCGTGATCCGGCCATCGGAGATGTCGTCGAGCGCGGTGATCTCCCGGGCGAAGTGCACCGGGTGCCGGAAGTTCGGCGAGGCCACCAGCGTGCCCAACCGGATCGTGGAGGTCACGGTCGCGGCCGCGGTGAGGGTGGGCACCGCGTCGAACCAGGGTTTGTCGACCAGCGACCGCCAGCCCAGGTGATCGTAGGTCCAGGCGTGGGCGAAGCCGTACTCCTCGGCCATCCGCCACAGCGGCTCCGCAGCCCACCACCGATGTTCGGGCAGTATCACAATCCCAACGCGCACACCGCTGACCGTATCGGTACCACCCGGACGGGTTCGACCCTGTTCGAGCTCTTGACCAGGTTTCGTGCCTGCCGCACGTCGGAGTGGTCCGCGGCCGATCCTGAAAGATCCACACTGTCAGGTGAAGCCCGATTAATCAGCCACGGCCGGGGCGCCGTCTCGCCAGCATGTCCCGCGTGAACAAACCCGCGCTAGTCGCATCCGATGTGGACGGAACGCTGCTGGACCCGTCGGTCCAGGTCAGCGAGCGGACGGCGCGCACCGTGCGCGCCGTCGTGGACGACACCCCGTTCGTGCTGGTCACCGGACGACCACCACGATGGGTGCCGCAGATAGTGGACGGTCTCGGCGTGGCCGGGATCGCGGTGTGCTCGAACGGCGCGGTGGTCTACGACGCCGAGGCCGACCGGGTGGTGCACCGCACCGAGATGGAACCGGAGCAGCTGCGCGACGCGGCCCGCGATCTGCGCGAGGCGCTGCCGGGCTGCACGTTCGCGGTGGAGCGCTCCACCGGCCGGGCCCGGGACGACGTGGCCGAGCAGTTCCTCGCCGAAGCCGGGTTCCACCGGGTCTGGCCGAACCGGGACATCCGGGTGGTGGGACGCGCCGAGCTGTTCGACCGGCCCGCGGCGAAGTTGATGGTGCTGCACGAGGACAGCCGCACCGACCTGGTGCCCGCGGTGGAAGAGGTGCTGGGGCCGCGGCTGTGCCTGACCTGCTCGATGGGCGGCGGCCCGGTGGAGCTGTCCGCGCCGGGCGTGGACAAGGCCAGCGGGCTCGCGTTCGTCGCCGACGCGTACGGCGTCCCGCCGGACGCGGTGATCGGCTTCGGCGACATGCCCAACGACATCCCGATGCTGGACTGGGTGGGGCACGCCGTGGCGATGAGCAACGCGCACCCGGGGGTGCTGGAGATCGCCGACGAGATCACCACCTGCAACGGGCAGGACGGGGTCGCGCAGGTGCTGGAGCGCTGGTGGCCGTGACCCGCTGACCCGGTGCCGCCCGCGGGCGGCGTGAAGATCCGATGAACATCCGACGGCGCCGTGTTCGAACTGGGGAGGCGGACACGGCGTCCTGGCTAGACCCCGGTGCCGACGCGTTCGGCGACCGGTTCCACCGCGGGCCGCGGCCGGTGCAGCAGCTGAGCGGCGGCGCAGGCGATGAGGAACCCGATGCCCAGCAGCGCGTAGGAATTGCCCACGACCTGCTGCGAGAACGTCCACTGGAGTTCCCGGTCCCCGGTGTTGGGCAGGTACCAGTGCGGCGCGACGAGCACCGTCAGCGCGCACAGCCCCGCGTACATCCCGATCCCGTACCAGCGGTGCCGCCAGGCCATCGCGAACACCAGCACCAGCGCCGGACCGGCCCACACCCAGTGGTGCGACCAGGAGATCGGCGAGACCAGCAGCACCAGCACCGCGTTGACGACCAGCGCCAGCGGCACGTTCCGGGTGCGCAGCGCGTACCGCATCCCGAGCACGGCGAGCACCAGCAGCACCAGCGATCCGGCGATCCACAGCGCGTCCAGCGCCGACCCGGTGATGTCCTGCTTGGCCAGCAGGCTGCGCAGCGTCTGGTTCCCGGCGTACACCGCGCCGATGTCCTCGCCGGTGGAGAACATCTTGTCCAGCCACCAGTCCGCGGAGTCGTCCGGCGCGGCCAGCAGCCCCAGCAGGACCGTCCCGGCGAAGGTCACGGCCGTCACCGACATGGCCCGGAAGTCCTTGCGCAGCAGGAACAGCAGCAGGAAGCCGAGCGGGGTGAGCTTGATGGCGGCGGCGATGCCGACCAGCAGCCCGCGCGGCCACCGGGTGCGCGGCAGCAGGCAGTCGGCGGCCACCAGTCCCATCAGCAGCAGGTTGACCTGCCCGTAGTTCACCGTGTCCCGGGTCGGTTCGATGATCGTCATGAACGGAAGGGCGACCGCGGTGGCCACCGCGACGGAGCCGGCGTTCGGCGCCAGGTACGGCGAGGAACGCGCCAGCGAATACGCGGTCAGCAGGATCGACAGGTGCGAGATCACCGAGACCACGACGACGGCGGCATCTCCGGACAACCACCACAGCGGGGTGAAGGCGATCGCCGCGAATGGCGGGTAGATGAACGGGAGGGTCGTGCTGTCCGGGGATTCGGGAGTCAGATCGCCGTAGATCTCGTAACCGTTCAGCCACGCTCGGGCACCGAGCCGGTAAATCTCGGTGTCCATGTAGCCGCGGGTGTCGATCCAGTGCACGAACCAGATCGCCAGCGCTTCCAGGACGATCGCGGCCACCAGCAGGTATCGGCCGTCTCGGACCTTGGACACGCCTGAGATCACCTTCCAGGTCCGGGAGCGGGCCGCGGCGATGCTACCGAATCCGACTCGCCGGTCTTGTCGCCCCGGAGAGCGACGCCGAGCCCGACGGCGACTCCGGAGGGTGCTGGGAGGTCACTGTTCGTGGTACGCAATCGGTCCTGATCGGACTTGGTGTCACCCGTAGGACCTGCAAAAACACGTGTCGTAGTCGATTCGGGACGGGAACCTCAACGCGGTTCCCGGGCGCCGTCGGCTGGCCGCTACCCTCGACGGCTGTGAGCTTCGCAGGCTATGACCTGATCGTTGTTGGCTCCGGATTCTTCGGACTGACGATCGCAGAGCGCGCCGCCACCCAGCTGGACAAGCGGGTGCTGGTGCTGGACCGACGTGACCACATCGGCGGAAACGCCTATTCGGAACCGGAACCGGAAACCGGTATCGAGGTGCACCGCTATGGGGCGCACCTGTTCCACACCTCGAACAAGCGGGTGTGGGAGTACGTGAACCGGTTCACGGATTTCACCGATTACCAGCACCGGGTGTTCACCCGGCATGAGGGACAGATTTACTCGTTCCCGATGAACTTGGGCCTGCTGTGCCAGTTCTTCGGTCGCGCGTTCTCCCCGGACGAGGCCAAGGCGCTGGTCGCGGAACAGGCGGCGGAGATCGAGACCGCCGACGCCCAGAACCTGGAGGAGAAGGCGATCTCCCTGATCGGCCGTCCGCTGTACGACGCGTTCGTGCGCGGCTACACGGCCAAGCAGTGGCAGACCGACCCGAAGCAGCTGCCCGCCGCGAACATCACCCGGCTGCCGGTCCGCTACAACTTCAACAACCGCTACTTCAACGACACCTACGAGGGTCTCCCGGTCGACGGCTACACCGCCTGGCTGGAGAAGATGGCGGAGCACCCGAACATCGAGGTCAAGCTCAGCACGGACTACTTCGACGTCCGCGCCGAGCTGCCCGCCGACGTGCCCGTGGTGTACACCGGCCCGCTGGACCGCTACTTCGACTACTCGGAGGGCGAGCTGGGCTGGCGCACCCTCGACTTCGAGTCCGAGGTCGTGCCGACCGGCGACTACCAGGGCACCCCGGTGATGAACTACGCCGACGAGAACGTGCCGTACACCCGGATCCACGAGTTCCGGCACTTCCACCCCGAGCGGGAGGACCGGCACCCGAAGGACAAGACGGTCATCGTCCGGGAGTACTCGCGGTTCGCCGAGCACGGCGACGAGCCGTACTACCCGATCAACACCGGCGACGACCGGACGAAGCTCGAGGCGTACCGCGAGAAGGCGAAGGCCGAGGCCAAGGAGCGCAAGGTGCTCTTCGGCGGCCGGCTGGGCACCTACAAGTACCTCGATATGCACATGGCGATCGGCTCGGCGCTGAGCATGTTCGACAACAAGCTCACCCCCTATTTCACCGAGGGCCGTTCGCTGGACGGCTCGCTGGAGGACTGACGTGACCGACCGGACCCCCGACGAGTCCGCGGCCGCCACCAAGCGCGCCGGGACCACGGCCGAGAGCAAGACCGGCGAAGCGGCCACCACCCGCTCGAAGAGCCGCAAGGTGGCCCCCGAGCAGGTGCTGCAACGCGTGGTGTTCCCGCGCGGCGAGGACCCGCTGGACGTGCGCGCGCTCTACATCGACGAGCCGCAGACCGGCACCACCACGGTGGTGTCCCGGCGCTCGATCAAGGTGCCCGCGCACTCCAAGATCTCGCTGGCGTCCTACTTCAACGCCTTCCCCGCCAGCTACTGGAAGCGGTGGACGAAGGTCGACGAGGTGGTGCTGCGGCTCAAGGTCAAGGGGGCCGGTCGGCTCGACGTCTACCGCTCGAAGGCCAACGGCGACAGCGTGCACCTGGAAGGTGCCCCGGTCGCCAGTCCGAAGGCCTGGACGTGGCTGGAGTTCCGGGTCTCGCTGAAGCCGTTCGAGGACGGCGGCTGGATCTGGTTCGACCTGTTCACCAACGACAGCGCGCTGGAAGTCGACGAGGCGGCCTGGACCACCGACGTCGCGCTGCCGCGGCAGCGGGTCGTCGTGGGCACCACCACGATCCGCCCGGCCGACTGCGTCGTCGCGCTGCAGACCCTCGGGGAGGACCCCGAGGTCATGGCCGTGGTGGAGAAGGTCGTCGTCGCCGACCAGGGCGGCCAGAAGATCCGCGACACCGAGGGCTTCGAGCTGGCCGCCGAGCGGCTCGGCGACAAGCTGCAGGTGATCGAGCAGGCCAACATCGGCGGCTCCGGCGGCTTCACCCGCGTCATGTACGAGGGCGTGCACAACTCGGACGCCGAGCAGGTCCTGCTCATGGACGACGACATCGCGCTGGAACCGGACGGCGTGCTGCGCGCCAACGCGTTCGCCCGCGCCGCCAGCCACCCGGTGATCGTCGGCGGCCACATGCTGAACCTGCAGGCCCGCTCGCGGCTGCACAGCATGGGCGAGGTCGTCGACGTCGGCGTCGGCATCTGGCGCCCCGCGCCGGGCGCGGTCACCGACTACGACTTCGCGAAGACCCCGCTGCGCAAGAGCAAGAAGCTGCACAAGCGGATCGACGCGAACTACAACGGCTGGTGGATGTGCCTGTTCCCGCGTGAGGTCATCGAGAACTCCGGGCTGCCGCTGCCGCTGTTCATCAAGTTCGACGACTCGGAGTACTCGCTGCGCGCGGGTGCGCACGGCTACCCGACGGTGACGCTGCCGGGCGCGGCGGTGTGGCACATGCCGTGGACGGACAAGAACGACGCCACGGACTGGACCGCCTACTTCCACACCCGCAACCGGCTGGTGATGGCCGCGCTGCACAGCCCGGAAGAGGTCCGGCAGATCCTGGTCAAGCAGGGCTTGAAGCTGACCCTGCGGCACCTGCTGTCGATGGAGTACTCCACGGTGGCGGTGCAGCAGAAGGCCATCGAGGACTTCCTCGCCGGCCCGGGCGACCTGTTCGACTCGCTGCGCACGGCGCGTCCCGACGTGCTGGAACTGCGCAAGAACTACGACGACGCGAAGACGCTGCCCTCGGCTCGCGAGTTCCCGCCGCCCTCGGCGGACCCGATCATGGCGGAGGGCCTGCTGAAGCCGCCGGTGAACCCGGCGGTCATCGCGGCGCGCGCGTCGAAGGCGCTGCTGCACAACCTGAAGGAACCGGACCAGGCGGCGGGCGAGCGGCCGCAGCTGAACATCCCGGCCGACAGCGCCCGCTGGTTCCTGCTCGGCGCGCTGGACAGCGCGACCGTGTCCAACGCCGACGGCAGCGGGGTGTCGTTCCGGCGCCGCGACCCGGAGGAGTTCCGCAGGCTCGGGCTCCGCGCCCTGGCGAACTACCGCAAGCTGGCCCGCGAATGGCCGCGGCTGCGCGAGGTCTACCGCTCGGCGCTGCCCGAGCTGACCAGCCCGGAGTCCTGGAAACAGGTCTTCGACCAGAAGTGATCGACCCCGTGACCTGTGTGCCCCGACCCCGGAGACGAAGTGGCTGCTGAACCGACTACGACGACTCCCGGCGCGTCCAGCGCCGCGGAGCGGGAGTTCATCCCCGGCACCGAGGAACCGATGCCGGAAGTCACCACCGAGACGCTCGCCCTGCGCAAGGTGCAGGGCGCGCTGGCCAAGCCGCCGGTGGTCAAGGCGGCCCGCGCGATGTCGCTGTTCGGCGAGCACGCGGCAGGCTGGCTGGCGATCGGCGCCGTCGGCGCGCTGGTGGACCGCAAGCGGCGCGGCGAATGGGTCGCGGCCGCGGCGGGGGTCGCCTTCGCGCACGGGGCGTCCATCGGGGTGAAGCGGGTCGTGCGGCGCAGCCGCCCCGGTGACCCGCAGGTGCAGGTGCTGGTCGGGACGCCGAGCAAGCTCAGCTTCCCGTCCTCGCACGCCACCTCGACGACGACGGCCGCCGTGCTCTACGGCGGTCTGCTGGGCAAGCGGCTGACCCCGGCGCTGGTGCCGCCGATGATGGTCAGCCGGATGGTCCTGGGGGTTCATTACCCGAGCGACGTGCTCGCCGGTTCAGCGCTCGGCGGTGCCGTGGCGCTGGTCGTCCGGCGGTTGACGAGACGGCGGAGGAACCGTGGCTGACAAGAACGAGACCGGCGCGACCGTCAGCGAACCCGAAGGCGGGATCGACGAGGCCGCGGCGAAGACCGAGGTGGACGGCGGGACGGAGAACTCCGCCGCCGGCGGCGCGAAGGCTCCGGTCGAGACCGACGCCGAGCAGGTGCGCGAGGTCGAGGCCGACGCCGAGGGGTCCATCGGCTCCGAGGCGGGCGGCAGCGCGGCCGCGCTGGAGGAACCCGAGGCGAAGGCCGGCGACGAGAAGGACAAGTCCTCCGACGCCTACCACGCCAAGGTCACCGCCAAGGCGGGCACGCCCGCCGGCCTGATCAGCGGCCTGATCAAGGAACTGCGCCCCAAGCAGTGGGTCAAGAACGTCTTGGTGCTGGCCGCCCCGTTCACCGCGGGCGCGCTGCTCAACACCGAGGTCGTGCTCGACGCCGCCCTGGCGTTCGTGGTGTTCTCGATGGCCGCTTCGGGCATCTACTTCATCAACGACGCCATCGACGTCGAGTCGGACCGCCAGCACCCGACCAAGCGGAACCGGCCGATCGCGGCGGGCCTCATCCCGGTGCCGATCGCCTGGGTGGTGGCGGTGCTGCTGCTCGGCGGCTCGCTGGCCATCTCCGGTGTGGTGAGCTTCGGGCTGCTCACGGTGATGGCCGTGTACATCGCGGTGCAGCTGGGCTACTGCTTCGGCCTGAAGCACCAGCCGGTGATCGACCTGTGCATCGTGGCCTCCGGCTTCCTGCTGCGCGCGGTCGCCGGTGGTGCCGCGGCCGGGCTGGAGATCACCCAGTGGTTCTACATCGTGGTGGCGTTCGGCTCGCTGTTCATGGTGGCGGGCAAGCGCTACGCCGAGGTGAAGCTGGCGGCCGAGACCGGCGCGAAGATCCGCAAGTCGCTGAAGGCGTACTCGCCCTCGTACCTGCGGTTCGTGTGGGCCATCGCGGCCGCGATCACGATCATGACGTACTGCCTGTGGGCGTACGACATCCGCGAGATCGAGCAGTCCCGCTGGGGCATCATCTCGATCATCCCGATGGTGATCGCGATCCTGCGGTACGCGGTGGACGTGGACAAGGGCGTCGCGGGCGAGCCGGAGGAGGTGGCGCTGAAGGACAAGGTGCTGCTGGTCCTCGGCGCCATGCTCGCGGGCTGCCTGTTCCTCGCGTACTACCTGTAGGACGATCCACCGAAAGCGCCCGGCCGGACCCCGGCCGGGCGCTTCCGCATTCCCGGGGCCGAGCTCTCCTGAGGGCATTCCCGGCACCGCCCGCCGTGCGCCACACGGGCCGGGCGCGCGGACGTTCGATGGGTCGCGTGCTCCGAACGAACCTGAACCTCCTCCCCGGTGCCCGGCGATGCCTGGGCGCCGTCGCGGCGGGCGTGGCGCTGCTGGCCACGCCGGGTATCGCCACCGCCGCCGATCTCCCCGCCGGATCGACGGCCGCGCACGTCGTGGTCGACGACGCCACCGGCCGGGTCGCCTCGCAGCAGAACGAGCACCAGGTGTTCCGCTCGGCGTCCGTGGTCAAGCTGCTGATCGCGCTGGACTACTTCGACCGGCTGGGACCGTCCGGCGAGATGTCCGCTGAGGACCGCGCGATGCTCGAACCGATGCTGCGCTCCAGCAACGACGACGCGGCCAGCGCCTTCTGGGTGCGCGGCGGTGGCGCCGAGATCATCGAGCGGTCGGTGGCCGAGCTCGGCTTGGCGGACACCGTCCCGCCGCCCGCGGACGACGCCGGGGTGTGGGGCTACACCGGCGTCAGCGCCGCCGACGTCGCCACCACCTACCGCTACCTGCTGCACGAGGCGAGCCCGCGGGCTCGCGACTTCGTCCTGGGCAACCTGGAGAAGCACACCCGCTGCGCCGCGGACGGCTTCGACCAGTCCTTCGGACTGCCCAGCGCGACCGACGAGGACGTCGCGGTCAAGCAGGGCTGGGCCGGTTTCGGCGAGGGGCCCGAGGACGGGCAGGAGTGCGCCGCCTCCGACGACCCCGCCCTGACCCGCTCGCTGCTGGCGTCCCCGGACGTCGCGCGGGCGAAGGTGGCGGCTCCGGCGGAGGCCGCACCGGAGGCCGCACCGGGGGCGCGCGCCGCCGCCGGCGACCTCGACCTGACCCGGAAGGCCATGCACACCACCGGAATCGTCGACGGCGAGATCGTCGTGCTGCTCACCCTCCAGCCCGAGCAGACCGACTGGCGGACGGCGACCGAGGCCGTCACCGCGAAGACCACCGAGCTGCTGGAACGCTGACCCCGGCCGGGTGTCGCTCAGGCGGCCCCCGCCGGCCGGTCCAGGCCGAGGTCGCGGATGGTGTCGTGGGCCATCTGGATCGCGTAGCTCTGGCCGCGGTCCTGCGGGTAGATCTGGGACATCGTGGCGAGCGTGACACCGGGCATCGAAGTGGTGTGCTCGGGGATCAGGTCCCGGTACTCGGGGGTGACCACGGGCTGCGCGAACCCGGCCTTGGAGAAGTGCCAGTCCCGGATCCACGACTCGTCGAACTCCGGGTTCAGCTTCCGCAGCCACGGGACGTAGTGCGCCAGCAGCTCCGAGGGCTCGGTGGTGAACCGCCAGTCGTCCCGCGGCACGTAGTTGCCGACGTAGACGACGTGCCGCCCGCCGTACTCGGCGCGGTCGACCATGTTGGTGTGCTCGACGACGGCGAGGAACGGGAACTCGGTGTCGTTGATGTTGAGCCAGTAGTACGGGATGACGCTGCGGTCGCACTCCAGCACGAAGCAGGTGGCGCCCAGGTACTGGTTGCGCCACAGCACGTCGTCGGACTCGATGTCGGCGGCCTGCGCGAACACCGGCTGCGGGACGGTGACGACGAGCCGGTCGAACTCGTAGGCGGTGCCGTCGGCGGTCTTCACCTCCACCGAGTTCGGCTGCCGGATGGAGACCACGGGCTTGCCGAACTCGACGCGCCCGCCGCGCTCGGTCACCGCGTCCAGCAGCGCCCGGTACACCTTCTGGAACCCGCCGTGCACGTAGCCGAGCCCGAAGGTGCGGTAGTGGATCCGCGCCCACAGCCAGGCCATCGACACCTGCTCGGCGCGGTCGCCGAACTTGCCGGTCAGCAGCGGTTCCCAGATGGTCTCGGTGACCCGCGGCCCGGCCCAGCGGCGCATCCAGTCGAGGGCGCGCACCGAACCGAACCGGGAGCCGTCGCGGACCGCTTTGAGCGCGGCGGAACTGGCGCCGAACCGCAGCCGGTCGAGCAGCGAGAACTTCGGGAACCGCAGCATCTCCAGCGGCGTGCCGAACGGGTGCAGCTCGCCGTCCAGGTAGACGCCGGTGGTGGGGGAGTGGAACCGCAGGTCGTCGGCCAGGCCGAGCTCGGTGATCAGGTCGATCATCGCCCGGTCGGTCTTGAAGCTGTGGTGGTAGAAGCGCTCCAGCGGGGTGCCGCCGACCTCGATGGACGCCGCGAGCCCGCCGAGCTCGGCGGAGGCCTCCAGCACGGTGACGTCGTGGCCCGCCTTCACCGCGTCGAACGCGGCGGTCAGACCGGTGGCACCGGCGCCCACGACACCCAGCTTCATCCGAAACTCCATCTCTTGTTGATCAGGTACTGCAACACGACGACCAGCGGGATCGCGGCCGCCTTCACCAGGTTCGGCGTCACCCCGAACAACCCGGAACCCAGCTGCAGCAGCAGGAACGTCACCGCCATCCCGGCCAGCCCGACGCCGTAGAACCGGGCGAAGCGGACCAGCAGCCGGTCCCGGGTGCGGAAGTTCAGCCACGCGTTGAGCACGAAGTTGTTCGCGATGCCGATGCTGGTGCTGATCGCGTTCGCGAGCTGCTCGTGCAGCCCGCAGGTGTTGAACAGCAGCAGGAACACGAGGTAGTCGAGGGTGACGCCGCTGACGCCGATGATCCCGTACAGCACCAGGGCGCGGCTCGGCCTGGGCAGCCGGCGCTGCTCAACCCTCGTCACGCCGGATCACCTTGCGCACGATGTAGAGCGGGCGCTGGCGCACCTCGTCGTAGATCCGCCCGATGTAGCTGCCGATCACGCCGAGCGACAGCATCTGCACGCCGCCGAGGAACAGCATCACCACCATGATCATCGTCCAGCCGGAGACGGTGATCTGCGGGAAGAACAGCCGTAACGCCACCGCGTAGAGGATGCCCAGCGCGGCCAGCCCGAGGCTCAGGAACCCGATGCGGGTGATCAGCTTCAGCGGCGCGGTGGAGAACCCGGTGACCCCGTCGGCGGCGAGCCGCACCATCTTGCGCAGCGGGTACTTCGTCTCGCCCGCGGCCCGCTCGTCCCGGTCGAACAGCACCTCTTCCTGCTGGAAGCCCATCGAGGCGACCATGCCGCGGATGAACCGGCTGCGCTCCCGGTAGCCGCGCAGCTCCTCGGCCGCGCGCCGGTCCAGCAGCCGGAAGTCACCGGTGTCCACCGGGATGTCCACTTCGGCGAGGCTGTGCAGCAGCCGGTAGTAGGAGTGCGCGGTGAGCCGCTTGAACCGGGTGTCGCGCCGGGTCCGCCGCCGCGCGGACACGATCTCGGCGCCGCCGCGCCACGCGTCGATCATCTCGATGCTCACCGCGGGCGGGTCCTGCAGGTCGGTGTCCATCACGACCACCGCGTCGCCTTCGGCGTGGTCCAGCCCGGCGGTGATCGCGATCTGGTGGCCGAAGTTGCGGGCGAAGTCCAGCACCCGCACCCGCGGGTCGGCCTCGGCCAGCTCCCGCAGCACGGCCAGCGAACCGTCGCGGGAACCGTCGTTGACGTACACGAACTCGTAGTCCAGGTCGGGTCGGGTCCCGGTGGCGGCGACCAGCTCGCGGTGGAACCGGCGCAGGCCGTCCTGCTCGTCGTACACCGGCAGCACGTAGGAGATGAGCGAACCCGTGGCCGCCTCCTCGGTCCGCCGGTCTGGCGAGGGCACCGGCACTGCTCGGCTGATCGTCTCGGCCACCTGACTCCCCCTCATCACCGTCCCCGCGTTCGCGTGGACGCCGCGCGCGGCGGATCGGTTGCCCGTCGGTCGGGCGATCCGGCGCGGTTCGTCCGGGCGGGGAACGGCTCGGGGTGCCCGGCTCGACCAGTTTTCCGCATCGGGCCACCGCGGTGCACCGGCAACGCGTGATCGTTACCCACCGGTCCGGTGACGTCCGCGCGTCAGGGGTGCAGGTTTCCCTCCTCGAAGGGGTAGGCGCCGTCGCCGTCCGCACCGCCCTGCAGCACCCGGTGGGTGCGCTGGTCGTAGGCGTCGCGGTCCAGGTCGTAGCGCACCGACAGCACGTGCCCCCAGATGAACCCGGGATCGCCGCGCAGCCTGCTCGGCGTCTCCAGCCGCCGGGACTGGCCGAGCACTCCGGTGAACACGCCGCCGTAGGACGGGTCGAACGCCATCGAGCCCTCCCCGGCGGGCGGGGTGATGAGCAAGCCGGGGCTGTCCGCGGTGCCGTGCGAGACCCGCGGGTAGTCGACGTAGCAGGGGAACAGGAAGCTGATCGGCCAGTCCACCAGCGCCGGGATGCCGCCGTCGAGCACGTCGCGCAGCGGCACCACGTCGCGCACCGCGGGCCCGCTGAACGCGAGCCAGCCCTGCTCGTCGGTGGTGGTGTCCACGGCGTGCAGCCGGACCCGGTCGGCGCGCGCGGGCAGGTCGGCGGCGGTGACGGTGATCAGCCGCCAGGAGCCGAAGTCGCGCCAGTCGGCGGGCCGGCCCATCCGCGGGTCGTCGTAGGGCAGCTGCCGCGGCGGGGTGTCGCGCAGCGCGCGGGTGCCGAGCTCGCGGACCTGGTCGCCGGTGCGGCCGCCGAACTGCAACTCCAGCTCGTTGCCCTGCTCGGGCCGCCCGGCGACCCACACCGACAGCTCCTGGCCGCTGCGCAGCGCGGGCAGGTCGAACCAGCCGGTGGTGACCTCGCCGGTGGTGGCGGGCCCGTCGCGGAGGCTGTCCCACATCAGCGGGCCTGCGTCGGTGGGTTCCGCTTCGGCACCGGTGGGGCGCAGCGCGAGCTCGCCGGGTTCGCGGCGCAGCAGCGGTTCCTGCGGCGGGCGGCCGGGACGTTCGCGGTTCGCGGCGAACGCGGTGGCCGGGGGCTCGGCGTCCCCGGCGGCGGAGGTCTCGGAGGTCGCGGTGCCGGAGCTCTCGGTGCCGGTTTCCCCGGTGCCGGTTTCCCCGGTCGAGCCCGGTGCGGCCCCGGTGTCGTCGAGCGGCCCGTCGGCGATCCGCAGCACGCCGTCCTCGGCCAGCGGCAGCGTCTCCACCTCGTTCTCGATGCCGCAGCTGCGCGCCCGCACGCTGTCCCAGCTGGAGCGGCCCACCGAGAACGCGCCCGCCTGCGCCGGGGCCTGCGCGAACGAGCCGAGCAGCACCACCACCATCACCAGCGCCGACAGGGTGAACAGCGCCGAGGCGGGCAGCGTCCACGCCCCCGCGAGCGCCCGCATCCGCACCAGCCCGAACCCGAGCAGGCCGACCACCACGGCCAGCAGCAGCCACGGCAGCGGACCGTCCAGCGGCAGGCCCAGCGGCCGCACCGCGGTGTCCGACCACGCCACCCCGAAGTCCGAGTACTGCCACCACGAGTTCGGCCCGGTGAACGCGAGCGCCGCCAGCACCGCGCCGCCGACCGCACCGGCGACGCCGAGCTGCCGGGATTCCCGCTTCGCCCCCGGCAACGCTCCGACCCTGGCCAGCAGCACCACGGTCACCGCCAGCAGCGCCGGTGCCACCCCGGCGAGCGCGCCGAAGTGGTGCGTCCACTTCGACGGCGTCAGCCACAGCGCCGCGAACACCGCGACGACCGCCCCCACCAGCAGCGGCAGCTCCGGCATCCCCACCGCCCGGTGCAGCCGCCGCAGCACCGCCGCGGAGGCCAGCAGCACGGCCGCGATCGCCAGCAGCACCGCCAGCCGCTTGCTCGCCGTCCCCCAGGTGCTGGTGCCCAGCAGCTGCTCGTACCGGTCGATCTCCTGGTACCAGCCGAGGCTCGGCCCGAACTTCTGGTGGATCTCGGTGGCGCGGCGGAACCCGGTCCAGCTGGTGCCCGCGAACATCGCCACCACCCCGACCGCGCCGAGGCAGCACAGCAGCGCGGCGCGCGTCGGCACGGTCATCCAGCGCGGCAGTTCCCCCGGTGCCACGAGCACCCGCCGGATCCGCGGCGCGAACGCCAGGACGATCAGCAGCGCCGCCACCCCGGTGGGCGTGACGGCGACGGTGAGCCCGGTCAGCAGCGCCGCCCCGCCCAGCGGGCCGAACGGTGCCCGCGCCCCGGGCGCGGTGGCGCGCAGCAGCAGCGCGACGATCGCGGCGGTGCCGAGCGCGACGAAGGCCTCCGGCCGGATACCGAGGTCGAACGGCAGCCAGCAGGCGAGGAAGAACACCGCGGCCAGCAGGTGCACTCCGGCTCGCCGGACGCCGCGGCACAGCGGGGCGACGATGCCGTGCGCCAGCACCAGCCAGGTCACCATCCCGGCGACGACGCTCGGCACCCGCAGCCACGCGGGCGCGAGGCTGTACTCGGACACCCAGCGCATCAGGTGCTGCACCAGGGTGAACGGGGCTTCGGAGGCGTTGAACCAGCGGTAGAAGTTGCCGATGTCCCCGGTCGCCGCGTGGTTCCGGACGGTCAGCATCGCGAAGCCGTCGTCGTCGCTGATCGGGCCGATGACCAGCCAGGACGCCAGCACCGCCGCCACGATGGCATCAACGAGCAATAATGCTGCCGAGCGGTAGCGGATGCGGGCGAGCGCCGCGCGCCGGATCGCGGCCCAGGTCGGCGGGGTGTGCGCGACGAGCAGCAGCAGCGCGGCCGCGGCCAGCAGCAGCGCCGCCCCGATCAGCGACAGCTTCAGCGAGCTCGGCGCGGTCTCGAACCAGGTGTAGGCGCGGGCGGTGACGGACAGCTCGGCCGCCTGCTCCGGGGCGAGTCCGGTGCGGAACGCGAAGACCTCCGGCGCGGGCACGTCGGGCAGCACGATCGCGGGCAGCCCGCCGACCGCGACCTCGGTCCGGTGCGCGTCGGCGCGGACGGTGAGGTCGCAGTCCGCGGGCAGCGGCGGCAGCGGGACGGCGCGTTCGCCGAGCACCAGGTCCGGGACGCCGTCCTCGGTGCGCAGCACCAGCCCGTCGCGCTCGCTGCCGGGCGGCGTGGTGGCCAGCAGCAGCACCGGCTCCGGCCGGTCCAGCGCGGCCCGCAGCACGGGGCACGGCACGGTCGCGGTGAACTCGGCGGGGCGGTACGGGGCGAACAGCGCGGTGGTGGACACCGCGGGCTCGTCGGCGGCGGGCCAGCTCACTTCGGTGCGGTCGGCCCACACCGGCGCGAACGGCAGGGCGAGCGCGCAGCAGAGCCCGGCGACGCCGACCAGCAGCGCCACCACGTGCGCGGTCCACCTGGCGCGCCGCGCCGCGGGAGCGGTCAGCTCGTCGAGGGGGCGTCGCGCTTCCCCTGGTGCACGGTCCGAGCGGATCGGGCTGCTGGGCTCCACGACACCGTCCTCAAGAAGATCTTCCCCGTCGCCGCGGGATCATTCTTGCGCACGCGTCGTGGACGGCTCCGGTTGCCGTCGTCGCCCGGTCCTCGGGTCAGCGGATTTCGTCGAGCAGCGTCGCGGTGTCCCCGGGGCTCAGCGACGCCGCCCTGAGCCGGGCGAACGCGGTGTCGTACCACTCGGTCTGCGCCGGTCCGTCCAGGTAGTCGGCGTTGCTGAGGTGCTCCAGGTAGACCAGCCGGCCCGGTGCGGGCTGCTCGTAGTGCAGCAGCTGGAACGAGGTGCCCATGGCCGCGTGCGCGCCGGCGCCGAACGGCAGCACCTGCACGGTGATGTTCGGCCGCTCGGTGAGGTCGCGCAGGTGCGCGAGCTGCTTGTGCATCACGGCGCAGCCGCCGACCGGGCGGCGCAGCACGGTCTCGTTGAGCACCACGGCCACCACCGGCGGCTCCTCCCTGGCGAGCAGCGCCTGCCGGTCGGTGTTGACGGTGACGAGCCGTTCGAGCTCGTCCGGGTCGCGCCGCGGATCGACGGCGAGTGCGACCGCTTTGGCGTACTCGGGAGTGCGGAACAGCGCGGGAACGAGTTCGGACTCGTACGCGCAGAGGGTGGCGGCGATGCTTTCCATCGCGACGAATCGCTGTGCCCAGTCCGGAACGCGAATGTGATTCCGTTTTCGGGCTTGGCGGGCGAGCTGCAGAACGGTTTCCGCGTGCTCTCCGGGAACGCCGTAGCAGTCGATGAGCAGCCGCACATCTCCGGGTCCGATGGTGGCCTTGCCCGTCTCGATCTTGCTGATTTTCGGTTTGGTGCATTCCAGCGCGTTCGCCGCCTGCTCCTGGGTCTTTCCACAGCTCTCGCGCATGTCCCGCAGCAGCCTGCCGAGCTGGAGGCGGGCCACGGGAGGGCCGGTGATGCTCATCGGTGGCCTTTCGATCGAAACAGGGGATCGAGTCCAGTTGTTCCAGTGCGCGGACCCGTTCGCAATCAAGATCATCCGAATGGGTAGTTCCTCCGGGAATGAACTCTCTTTATCGTTCAGGTAGACCGGTTCCGGCTGCGCGCCGAACGTTCGGCCAGAACGGCGGCGAGAACGGTGCGGCGGCCCGGAATGTCCCGGATTTCGGCGAGCGGGCAGGCCGTGAAAGCGGTGCCCGCGGCGGAGGACGAGGAGGTTCGCGGTGTTCATCAGGTTGGCCGGTCCGGTCGCGTACTGGCGCCCGGCGAAGGGCGAGCGGCACGCGTTGTCCGCCGAGCAGCGGCCGTATCCCGGGCAGGTGCGGGATGCGCTGTGCGGGCTGCGGTTCACGATCAACGAGCCCAGCGATTGCGACTGGTTCGCGGAGTCCTGCGCGGACTGCCTCGCCAGGGCGAAGGCGCTGCGCGACGCGAGGGAGCAGGGATGAGCGCCGAGCAGCTCGGGGCCGTGGTCGCCGGATCGATGCTGCTGGCCGGGGTGCTGGCGCTGGTGCTCCCGCTGCGCGGGGGCCGGGGTGAGCACGGCGGCGCGGGGCCGGGCACGGTCACCGTCGACCGGCTGCGGCGGAACTCCCGCGGTGCGCCGGTGGCCGAGCGGGTCCCCGCTGGTGCGCTGCGGGACTCCGCCGGAGCGCTGCGGGATTCCACCGGAGCGTCGCGGGTTTCCGCCGGAGCCTCGCGGGTTTCCGGTGGTGCTCCGCGGTCGCGGCGGAACGGCGGCCTTCGGGAGCGGCAGGCCGTGGCGGTCACTCCTGCCGTCGCTGCCGGCCCATCCGCGCCGTCCGGTCCGTCCGCGTCGTCGGGTCCGTCCGCGTCGTCGGGCCCGTCCACGCCGTCCGCGCCCTCGTCGAGCGGGCGGGTGACGGACCGGCGCGCGCTGGACCGCGCGGCCCGGATCGCGGGGAGCGGTGCGGTGCCGCCCCGACCCGTGCTCGGTGCGGACGCGCCGCCGCTGCTCGCGGCCCGCCGGCGGCCCCGGTTCGCCGCGGACCGGGTGGCAGCGGCGGGGTCGCCTGCACCGGCGTCCGCCATATCGGGAGCGGGCACATCGGGGTCGGCCATACCGGGGCCGGGCACGCCGACCTCGGCGGCGGAGCCGTCCGCGCCGGAACCCGCCCAACCCAAGCCCGGTCCGCCCAAGCCCGGCCCACCGAAACCGGGTCCGCCCAAGCCCGGCCCCCCGAAGCCCGGCCCCCGGTCGGCCCCCGCGATCCCCGTTCCGGCCTCGCCCGCATCGAGCCCGCCCGCATCAGCCCTGCCCGCATCAGCCCTGCCCGCACCCGCCCTGCCCGCATCAGCCCGGTCCGAGTCGGCCCGGCCCACCCAGGTGGCCGTGCTCGCCGCCCCGGGCGAGGACGTGCCGGACGAGGAGATCACGTGGCCGGAGCAGGACCCGCAGGAGCGCGCGGGCAGGCACCGGCTGCACACCGACGACTGGTTCTGCTACCGGCTGGAGACCGCGCTCGCGCTGCGCGCGCACCGGGAACGCCGCCCGGTCGCCCCGCTCGCGCCGCCGTCGCGCGTCGATATTCGCTTGCCCGGTGCCCTACTCTGAACTCGTGATCAGCTGACGAAGTCGCCCGCTCGCCACGTCGAGCCGCCCCGGACCGCGACCGCGGAGTCCGGGCATCCCACCACGTTCCGGCGCGACCGCGCGCCGTGGAGATGAGGCCTCATGTCAGCGAATCCCACCATCGTGCTGGTCCACGGCGCCGCGAGCACCGCGGGCGTCTGGGCCCCGCTGCAGCGCGAGCTGGCGCTGCGCGGCGTGCGCAGCCTCGCGCCGGACCTGCCCGGGCACGGCCTGAACGCGCACCACCCGCCGAGCTACTACCAGTCCCCGCAGGACCTGGCGGCGTTCGCCACCGCCCCGTCCGCGCTGGCCGGGATCGGGATCGACGACTACGTCGAGCACCTGGCGGGCCTGCTGCGCCGCGTCGCCGAGCACGGACCGGTGCTGCTGGCGGGCACCAGCGCGGGTGGCATCCCGATCACCGCGGTCGCGGAGCGGTACCCGGAGCTGGTGGACCGGCTGGTGTACCTGTCCGCGTGGTGCGCGGTGCGGTCGGAGTCGGTGGCGGATTCGGCGAGCTGGCCGGAGCACACCGGGAACCTGCTGGACGGGGTGGGGTGGCCGGTCCTGGGCGATCCGGCGCAGCTGGGCGTGCTGCGGTTCAACCTGCGCGACGCCGATCCGGCCCGGTTCCGCGCGGCGAAAGCCGCGATGCTCGCGGAGGGCACCGACGACGAGTTCCGCGCCCTGGTGGACGTGCTGGAGCCGGACGCGAACGTGCGCATCGCCGGGGAACGGGTGCCTGCGACGGCGGAGCGCTGGGGCCGGGTGCCGCGCACGTTCGTGCGGTTCACCGCGGACCGCTGCACCCCGCTGCCGGAGCAGGACCGCATGATCGCGGACGCGGACGCGCTGGCGCCCGGGAACCCGTTCGACGTGCGGACGCTCGACTGCGGGCACGTCGCGTACTTCTGCCGCCCGGTGGAGTTCGCCGATCTGCTGACCGGGTCGGCCGCCGACCTCGGGTAATCCGCAGTGGACGAACGAACCGGTGAACGGCCCCTCCGCCGGGAAAGCGGGTGGGTGGGCCGTTCACCGGCGGTGCTCCGTCAGCGGATCACCAGGGCGCGTCGCTGATCGCGCCGGTGGCCGGGTCGCGCAGGATGTAGCCACCCTGGAAGTCGACCTGGACGCCGCCCTCGACCTCGTGCGGGTCCGACGTGGGGTAACCGAGGTAACCGGAGTAGCGGTCCAGGTCGTACCAGTGCCGCAGCACGTCGCCCCGCAGCCAGTGCGCCCCGGATTCCGGGGACCAGTAGAGGGCCCCGGTCTCCTGGAGGCCGGAGAACTCGTTGAAGCGGCCGACGCCGTCGTCGGCGACCTGTTCGTCGGTCGTCGGGTAGCCGAGCTCGCCGGTCTCCCAGCCCTGCGCGGCCCACGCTTCGCGGATCGCGCCCTGCACCGAGTGCGCGTCCGTCTCCTCCGACCAGTACACCGAGGCGCCGTCCCCGTTCGGGCCGACGAAGTGGTTGTAGCTGCCGGATCCGTCGGCGGTGGCGGTGGTCGTCTTCGTCGGGTAGCCGAGATAGCCGACCTCCCAGCCCTTCGACTCCCAGAAGTCCCGGATCGGGCCCCACACGCCCTGCGCCCCGGTCGCGTCGGTCCAGTAGATCGAGGCGGGGCCGGTCGCGTCGCTGCCCGCGAACTGGTTGTAGCGGCCGACCCCGTCCGGCGCGACGCGCTCGTCGGCCTCGGCGGCGCCGAGCACGGCGTAACCGCCGATGTCGGCGTACCGGGCGGCGATGTCGCCGTGGATCTCGGTGACCCCGGTGGCTTCGGTGTGGAACAGCCAGCCGTACTGGTACTGCTGGTAGGTGGTGTCGCCGTCGGACTGCTGCGAGTCGACGGGGTCACCGAGCAGCTGCCGCAGGCCGGCGTCGTTCCAGTACCGCTCTTCGATCGGTGTGAAGGCCTGCTGCTGGACCTGCCCGGCGGGTTCCGGTGCGGCGGCCGCGGTGGCGGCGGGCCCGGCGAGGGCGAGCGGCACGGCGGCCGCGGCGAGCATGATTCCCCAGTTCCTGGTGTTCAAGGCACGTCCCCTTCTCGCTTGCACAGCAAGGAATTTCGTACGACTTGAGCACGCGGGCCGGGGGCGGCCGGTTGCCCCGGACTTCGACGTTCACCGGTTCGGCCGCATCGGCCGGGTCCACTGGGGAGCAGGTGAGGTCGCGAACTCCGCGCCATCCGCGCGAAAACGGGCCCGGAACGGAGCGGGACGGAGCGGACGGGGCGGGAGCGCGAACGGGAAGAGGCGCGGCGGGGCCGCGCCCCCCCCCCGCCCCGGGCGCCCCACGATAAACCCCGTGGCTGTGGGCAGCGCCCGGGGGGGGTGGCCCCGCC